>NZ_BMOS01000019.1 GCF_014647195.1 Oceanobacillus indicireducens
ACCCGTTATTCCTTTAGTTATGTATCACGGAAACACAAGTTGGAATACTTCCGATATGCTTCGTAAGGCAATTGCAAATTATGATGACTTGCCGCGGGAAATACGTCAATTTATTCCCAACTACAAATTTTTGCTTTTTGATTTCACTAATTTTCCAGATGAAGAAATCAAGGGTGAAGCTCGTATCCGGATTTTAATTACGATGTTCCGCGATATTCGTAAGGCGGAATCGGTTCAAGAATTGCTTAGGATCCTTGAAAGAAGTATTTCTTATTTGCAGGAGTTGGATGATAAACAGACGGGTATGGAATACTTTGAGACGAAGCTGTACTATATTTTCAGCGCGGCGACGAATGTCACACTGGGAAATACGGATTAAATTACGGAAAAAATTAATAACAGTTATCCAGAAGGGAGCAAAATTATTATGAGCCTGGCTGATATGTTTCGTGAGGAAGGTAAAGAACTAGGTAAAGAGGAAGGTAAAAAACAAGGTAAAAAGGAAATGGAAGAAATACTGGTTAAAAACTCGATAAAAAAAGGCTTAGATCCTCATATCATCGAAGAAATAACTGGTCTATCACAAGAAGAAATCCAAAAAATCGCCAGCAATGTTAAAGAATAATTTTACTGCGTACCAAATGGTATGAAGCCGACCTGATCAAGCGTAACCAAGCGTTCCATACTATCTTAATCATAACTGGGACACTTGCACTGACCCCGATGTCCCGCTCATAACTGGGACACTCGCTCTGACCCCAATGTCCCACCAACCCCAATGTCCCAGCGGAAACATGGACGATATTCTGTCCATGTTTTTTATGTATGATAGGTGGAAGTGTGCTAATATGATATATATTTGAAAGGGGATGGATATGATGAAAGTTGCTGTTTACCAAATGGAACTTGTACCAGGTTCCCCGCATGATAACAGGGAAAAGGTGAAGCGTTGGGTTGGATCAGAAGTAAAGAATGATAAGCCAGACATCATCCTATTGCCGGAAATGTGGACAACATCCTATGTGCTGGAAGAGCTCCAAACAATTGCAGATGATGCATTAGAGCCTACTAAATCTTTTTTAAGTGAATTGGCGAAGGAATACAAGATTAATATTGTCGGTGGCTCGATTGCGAATAAAGTGGATGACAAATTATATAATACGAGTCTTGTTTTTGACCGCGCCGGCAACCTTGTTTATGAATATAGCAAGATGCACCTCGTACCGATGTTGAACGAACCAGCATACTTGACTGGTGGCAAGGAAAAAGTGCAAACTTTTGAACTCGATGGGATTCGGATGGGTGTCATTATTTGCTATGACCTGCGTTTTCCAGAACTCACGCGCAAGTTGGCGTTAGACGGGGCGCAAGTATTATTTATCCCTGCCGAATGGCCGAAACCGCGTACCAATCATTGGGTTAACCTGCAAATAGCCCGCGCAATTGAAAACCAAATGTATGTCGTATCTGCAAACAATGTCGGCACCCTGAATGAGGTTGAATACACCGGAACTTCTTTAATCGCAGACCCTTGGGGAGATGTTCTCGTAAAAGGTTCAGAAGATAAAGAAGAAACATTACGAGGCACAATCAATCCGGACAGGGTAATTGAAGTCAGAAAAAGTGTCCCAATCTTTGAAAGCCGTGTCCCAGAGTTATATTAAATATACAAATAAAGAGGTTATGTCAATGGAATTTTCGAATCGCCTAAAGGAGTTGCCCGTTCAATTTTTTGCAACTCTCGTAGAAAAAGTGACAAAAGCATACGCAGAAGGTCGCGATGTCATTAATTTGGGGCAAGGGAACCCGGATCAACCAACTCCACCCAATATTGTGCAAGCTTTGCAAGAAGCTGCCGCAGACCCAAATTCACATAAATACTCGCCGTTTCGTGGCACAGCGGAATTGAAACGAGCAGCAGCCGATTTCTATAAGCGGGAATACAATGTCGATTTAGACCCGGAAGCGGAAGTAGCTGTTTTATTTGGGACGAAGATTGGCTTAGTCGAACTACCCCTCGCCTTAATGAACGAAGGCGACATGCTGTTACTGCCAGATCCAGGCTACCCGGACTATCTATCTGGCGTCAAGCTTGCGAATGTTCGGCATGAAGTAATGCCATTACTTCGAGAAAATGCATTCTTACCAGACTATGACAAGCTCACGCCGAAACAATTAGAAGAAGCGAAATTACTTTACTTAAATTATCCGAATAATCCTACAGGAGCCATCGCTTCCAAAGAATTTTTCGAAGAGACGGCACAGTTAGGCAAGGAGCACGGTATCGGTATCGTCCATGATATTGCTTACGGTGCAATAGGCTTTGACGGGAAAAAACCGGTTAGTTTCCTCGAGGTAGAGGGCGCTAAAGATATCGGGATCGAGCTTTATACCTTATCGAAAACATACAATATGGCCGGTTGGCGAGTAGGATTTGCTGTTGGGAACGCGAAAATGATTGAAGCGATCAATCTCCTGCAAGATCATTTATTCGTTAGTCTGTTCCCCGCAGTCCAACATGCGGCGGCTGTTGCCTTAACTGCAGAGCAATCAAGTGTGGAGGAATTAGTCGAGCTGTATGAAGGGCGCAGGAATGCATTAATCGCGGCATGTAAACGGATTGGTTGGGAAGTTGAAGCTCCTAGTGGCTCGTTCTTTGCATGGCTGCCGGTTCCGAGTGGGTATACAAGTGAGCAATTTGCTGATTTGCTACTGGAAAAGGCTGATGTTGCTGTCGCCGCCGGAAATGGCTTCGGGACGTACGGGGAAGGTTATATCCGGATCGGTTTACTAGTTGATGAAGCCCGTCTTGAAGAAGCAGTCGAACGGATTGAAAAACTTAAACTTTTCTCTTAGTCTGAAAGATTACTAAAATAAGAGTTGACGACACGTAACTTTTGCTGTAGTCTATATCAATATAATTAAATAGTTTTATCTCTTATCAAGAGTAGCTGAGGGACTGGCCCGATGAAGCTCGGCAACCTTTTTATGTCAACCATAAAAGAGGTGCTAATTCCAGCAAAACGTGATGTTTTGAAAGATAAGAGAGGACCTCTGAATACATACAAAGCCTCTCTTTCTTTAGAAAAGAGAGGCTATTTTTATTGTATAAGCAACTATAAAGTAAAAGTGTTGTGATAACTTAGGTGTCCAGGGCCAGCCACGTCCGCTCTGCGCCCAGCAACTAGCAGATCTTTTGGTGGGACGAGCAGTGCGCATTCCCAAACTTCACACTCCTCCAATCGATAAGTCAACATCGGCTCAAAACTAAAGGAGGGCCGTTTAAATTCGGGCTAAAGCCCAACGGCGGGATACCGCTGAAGGAGCATGGTTCCTTTATCTCATTCCGGAGTGCTCCAGTTTGTACGTTGCTACGACGCACAGGATGTGCTAGTGCAGGTGTTGCGACAGGACGTCGCGTTTTTAACCTGCAAGGGCGCTTCCGCCTTTGTTTATACCAACTATTTCTTAATCTAAAGACGATTGGAAGGGAAAGGTAGATAGATGATCAAATTAGAGAACATCACGAAGGTATTCCCATCTAAAAATGGGAATGTTACAGCGGTAAACAATGTTAACCTTCATGTAAAAAAAGGTGAAATCCACGGTGTCATTGGCTACAGTGGTGCTGGTAAAAGTACCTTAATCCGGCTCGTCAATTTACTGGAAAAGCCGAACAGTGGAACGGTAACAATCAATGGCACAGAGCTAACAGCCCTATCAAATGAAAATTTGCGGAAAATGAGACAGAAGATCGGAATGATTTTCCAGCATTTCAATCTCATGAAGACTGCAACCGTTTATGAGAACGTAGCAACACCACTAAGACTTCTAGGGCTTAACAAAACAGAAGTGAAAGAACGTGTAGAAAAATATTTGAAAATTGTTGATTTAGGAGACAGAGAGGACAGCTATCCTTCTCAATTATCTGGTGGACAGAAGCAGCGGGTAGCCATTGCACGCGCATTATCACAGGAACCAGAAATCCTGCTGAGCGACGAGGCGACAAGTGCCCTTGACCCCGAAACAACTAATTCAATTCTTGATTTACTCCTTAAGATTAACAAAGAACTTGGGATAACCATCTTACTCATTACCCACGAAATGAGTGTTATTCAGAAGATTTGTGACGACGTGTCGGTTCTTGAAAATGGAGAAATCGTTGAACAGCGCTCCAGTATCGAATTGTTCACCGATCCCCGTCATAAGACGACAAAGAAGTTTTTAGATACGATTTCCCAGCGTAAATTATCCGCATCACTCATCAACCAATTGAAACTAAATGGTACGGTGACAAGCCTGACCTTTATTGGAGAGAGTGCCGGGGAGCCTTTACTTGCACAAGTGATTGAGAAGTTTAAAGTGAAGCCGAATATTTTAACGGCGAATATTATGGAATTGAAAAACGGAATCGTCGGAAATCTGATCATTCATCTTGTTGGTGAACAGGATCAAATCAATGCCTCCTTAACGTTCTTAAACGATCAAGGGGTCGTAACAGAAGAAGTGGAGGGTGAATAAATAAAATGGAAAACTTTATCGAACAATGGCTGCCTATTATTGGCCAAGCTATCATTGAAACGTTTCAAATGGTCATCATTTCCTTATTTTTTGCGATTTTGATTGGGGTGCCTTTAGGCATACTTGTTGTACTGACACGCCCGGGACAATCATTGGAAAATAAATTCGTCTATCAATTATTGAATCTCGTTATAAACATAGTCCGCTCGATTCCGTTTATTATTCTATTATTCTTTATTCTGCCATTTACGAAATTCTTGGTCGGCACAACGATTGGCGTGCAAGGTGTTATCGTTCCACTCGTTATTTACACCGCACCATATCTTGCACGCTTACTGGAAAGTTCTCTACTCGAAGTGGATAGCGGAATTATTGAAGCATATAAAGCAATGGGGATTAAAACACATAAAATCATCTGGAGTGTCATGCTTCGGGAAGCACGTCCATCCATCGTTTTAGGCTTAACAATTGTTACAATCAGCTTGATCGGTGCGACCGCAATGGCCGGTCTAGTCGGTGCAGGGGGACTCGGAGATCTTGCGTATCGTTTCGGACACTTACGTTATGAAGTAGATGTCATGTATGCAACGGTCTTTATCTTAATCATCCTCGTCCAAGGAATCCAGTCCCTTGGTAACCGGATCGCTGCACGTTTGAAAAAGGATTAAACGGAAGAAAGCCAACTTTAGGAGGTAGAAGTCTTGACGACTACAAAGCCGAAAGATGCATTCATTACGAACCTAGAAACAACGGAGACTTTTCCTTTTCGTGTAGAAGAATTAGAGGCAAAAGCGAAAGAAAAAATGTCGAAAAATGCATTTGGATACACCCGCTCAGGAGGCGGAGGGGAGGAGACGTTGCGGAAAAACACCGCTTCATTCGAGAAATATTCTATTCTGCCCCAATATTTAAATGATGTCTCCAACGTGGATACAAGTATTGAGCTATTTGGTCATACGTACCGCCACCCATTTTTGCTCGCTCCGATCGGAATGCTGAAAACTACGCATGAAGAAGCGGAACTTGCGGTTGCAAAAGCAGCTGCGAAATTGGATGTACCTTATATACAAAGCACGGTTTCCAGTTACGCAATCGAGGAAGTGGCAGAGGTTTCAGAAGGTAGTCCAAAATGGTTCCAGTTGTACTGGTCCAATAACGAAAATATTTCCTTTAATATGGTAAAGCGTGCAGAAGAAGCAGGCTATCAAGCAATCGTCCTTACTATCGATACAACAATGTTCGGCTGGCGCGAGGAGGACATGACGAACCGATTCTCACCGCTGAAAGCAGGCTACGGAAAAGCGAATTATATTACAGATAGTGCCTTTCTATCCACATTAAAGCAGGACGACGAGGCATCTGTCGTAGAAGAAATTTTGCAAAACATTTACCATCCGAAGTTAAGCTGGAAGCATGTTGCTGAACTGAAGAAACGCACATCTCTCCCGGTTTTATTAAAAGGAATCCTACATCCGACAGATGCAAGACTCGCGATTGAAAACGGGGTCGATGGCATTATCGTTTCCAACCATGGCGGTCGGCAGTTAGATGGTGTCATCTCTAGCATTGACGCGCTCCCAGCAGTTGTAGAAGAGGTTGGAGGGGAAGTCCCGATTTTAATCGATAGTGGCATTCGCCGCGGAGCAGATGTCGTTAAAGCACTTGCGCTAGGTGCCGACGCGGTTTTACTCGGCAGACCTTACGCATATGGGCTAGCCCTCGCTGGACAAGCCGGTGTTGAAAAAGTACTCACAAACTTTATGCAGCAGACAAGATCCTCCCTTGCGCTTGCCGGAGCGTCGAGTGTCAAGGCAGCGCGAAATATTCATATTTTGAAAGATTAAGCGAAGTAGGCGAAAAAAGGAGCACGTTAGATGGCAACAGCAATTGTAAAAGGAGCACCAGGCCATTACCGGACCGGTTCCGGTGTTTTAAAAGAATTACCGACGCATCTGGCAGATTTAGGTGTAAAAAATATTCATATTGTAAGTGGCAGAAAGGCATGGCAAGCGACATCACCCTATCTTCCGGAAGAATTGGATCACCAAGCATTAACATTCGTCGATGGTCCTTGCACATTAGAAACGAGCGAACAATTAGCAGCAATGTGCGAAAAAGAAAAAGCGGATGCTGTCATCGGTATCGGCGGAGGGACTGCACTCGATATTGCAAAAGCAGCAGCCGTCCAAGCTGGAATCAAGTCGGTTCTAATACCGACAATCGCAGCGACCTGTGCCGCCTGGACACCGCTTAGCGTATTCTATGAAGCGGACGGAACTCATTCCCACTATACCGAGTTCCCGGTAGCGAACACGCTCGTCCTGATTGAACCAGCAATCATTGCAGCTTCACCGATTCGATTTTTGAAGGCTGGGATCGGTGACACTTTGGCAAAATACTATGAAGCAGACGCGTTAGTTCGCAGTTTTTACAAGAATCAAGAATTCCCAGTTTGGTTGCAAGTTTCCCAGTTCGCTGCAAGAGCATGCCGCGATATTTTATTAAAAGACGGAAAAGCTGCACTTGAATCGGTTTCGAAGCAAGAAGTTACCGACGCACTTGCCCGCGTCATCGAAACGATTATTATGACAGGCGGCATGGTCGGTGGCTTCGGTGAAAAAGCGGGCAGGATTGCCGGGGCCCACTCGGTTCATAACGGTTTAACGGAGGCACCTAGTGTCAAAGATTTCTTGCACGGATCGATTGTTGCTTACGGTACGTTAGTCCAACTTGCGATAGAAGGAAAAGAGGAAGAACTCGACAAACTGCTGCAGTTTTATAAAGAATGGGAACTTCCAACATCATTAAAAGATTTATCCGTAGATGTAAAGGACACGGAATTACTAGGAAGGATCATTAAAAAGATTTTACTTCCACAAGAATCAATCCATTTAATGGAAGAAAAAGTGACAGAAGACATGTTAGAAAAAGCAATCTTCTATGTCGAAAATAAAATATGAAAGAATGAGGGGAAATAAATGAAAAAGACATTATTAACAGCAATACTTGCAAGTGTATTAATTCTATTCGCTGCTTGTGGCGGCGGCTCGGATGAAGGGGAAGGACTGCTCGAAGATGGAAAACTCGTTGTTGGAGTAACAGCAGGACCGCATGAAGAAGTTTTAGAAAAAGTGAAAGAGCTTGCGGAAGAGGAAGACTTGACGATTGAAATTGTGTCATTCAGTGATTATGTAATGCCGAACGTGAGTCTATCGGAAGGGGAACTCGATATCAACAGTTTCCAAACGGAGCCATTTTTTGATCATATGAATGAAGAACGTGGCCTGGATTTAGTAAAAGTTGCCGATACGATTACTTTCCCAATGGGAATTTATTCTGAGAAAGTTACAGATATAGCTGATTTAGAAGACGGTGCAAGTATTGGTCTTCCAAGTGACCCGACAAATAGTGGACGTGCATTATTATTATTTGAACAAGCTGGCTTAATCACGCTAGAAGAAGGACTTGGCGTAAACGCTACTGTCAATGATATCGCAGAAAATGAACATAACTATGAATTTATTGAGCTCGATTCTGCACAAATTCCGCGTCAGCTTGGTGAAGTGGATATCGCAGCAATCAACTCGAACTTTGCAATGGAAGCAGGACTTGTACCTGGAGAAGACTCGATTTTCATTGAACAAGATTCCACTTTTGTTAACTTGATTGCGGTACGCAAAGAAAACGAAGACGATCCAGCCGTTCAACAGTTCATCGATATTTATCAATCGGATGAAGTGGAGCAATTTGTTGAAGAAACGTATGGAGGATCGATCATTCCTGGTTGGTAGGTAGTTGGACAGAAATTGAATGTAAAAGTAGTGGGTAAGATCATCAAAATATGATTTTACCCGCTATTTTTTTGACAGTTTTTAAGTATTGGAATTCTCAACGTCCGAAAGCTCCTTTCCCTAGTTCGGATATTGCCCCCTATATATAATCAACAATCAATTAAGTTGAACTTTTCAATCGCATGATCCATCCACAGTCTATTCTGTACTGGCATGAAGATTAGCCATTTTTCAATGCAAAGTTTTCTCAATATTATGTGATATCGTAACTCGATTTTCAAACTTGCATGACCTTGTTATATTACTTATATTATATTTTCGACTTGTCGAATCTTTGGTTTTGCTTTTTTGAAAGAAATGTAACTAGTCAGGAACAAAGAAGCATACTAAAGATACTGACAAGTTTTTTATCATGCGCTGTATTTGACAAACAACTAGAAATTCAAGGAGGTCAACATGTCAAATTTAAAACAAGAAAACACATTACTTTCCGTGAAGGATCAGAAGGCTCGTAGAAGATCCCTCATTGGAGCGGCGTTTTTAATGGCAACGTCTGCAGTGGGGCCGGGATTCCTCACACAAACAGCAGTATTCACAGAATCGCTTTTGGCAAGCTTCGGTTTTGTCATATTCATTTCGATTCTATTAGATATAGGTGCACAGCTTAATGTATGGCGTATTATTAGTGTTTCAGGACTGCGCGGTCAGGAAATTGCGAATAAAGTTTTGCCAGGGTTAGGGTTCGTTGTCGCCATCTTTATCGTTATTGGTGGTCTTGCCTTTAATATCGGAAATATTGGCGGGGCAGGCTTAGGAGTTAACGTTGTACTAGGAATAGATCCAACAGTCGGAGCATTGATTTCTGCTGCATTTGCAATCTTCATATTCCTATCAAAAGAAGCTGGAGCGGCAATGGACAGGATTGTAAATGTTTTAGGAGCATTGTTAGTCCTTTTGATAGGTTATGTCATGTTCGTGAGTCAACCACCGATGGGGGAAGCGATTTATCGGACGTTCGTTCCACTTGAGCTTGATGTGTACGCGATTATTACAATTGTTGGTGGTACGGTTGGTGGGTATATCACGTTTTCTGGAGGCCACCGGTTACTCGATGCAGGAATTAAAGGTAAGGAATCGATTCCCGAAGTGAAAAGAACGGCTGTACTCGGTATTAGTGTCGCTTCACTCGTCCGGATTTTACTTTTCCTAGCGGTGTTAGGAGTTGTTTCTCAAAGAGTTGCCCTTGATCCGAGCAATCCTGCAGCAACTGTTTTCCAATCAGCCGCTGGTGATATTGGTTACCGATTATTTGGGATCGTTCTATGGGTTGCGGGTATCACCTCCGTCATAGGAGCGGCATATACATCCGTATCCTTCTTGCGCACCTTCCATCCGGTCATTGATAAATTTCATAAATACTGGATCATCGCATTTATTATCATTTCAACATTCGTATTTGTGACGATTGGTGAAGCTACAACCTTGCTTGTTCTTGCGGGAGCGGTAAATGGCTTGATTCTGCCACTCGTATTAGGCTCTATGCTGCTTGCAGCCCATAACAAGAAGATTATAGGAGACTACAAACACCCGGTGTGGTTGACGATATTTGGAGCGCTCGTTGTCATCTTAACTACAATACTCGGAGTCCGCACATTGATTCAAATGATCCCACAGCTATTCTAATCATGATAGAATAAGAATACACATGGTAAACGTGAAATCATGACAGAAATGGTGAAAGCAATGTTTGAAATCAGTATGTACGGTGATAGGGGAATTCGAATCCAACTAGGAACTGCGATTTCAAAAAAGACGAACGAGCGTATTCGTCATTTCTCTGTTCTCTTGGAGAAGGAAAATATTCCGGGAATCATCGAATGGATTCCAGCCTATACAGCATTGTCGATTTATTATGATCCATTTTTGATTTCATACGATTCCTTAGTGAATCGTATGAAATCCCTTTATGAAAAACATTCACTCGTCGAATTGCCTCCACCGCTAGTTACGGAGATACCTGTCTACTATGGGGAGGAATATGGTCCCGACCTTGGATTTGTCGCTGAACATAATGGACTTACCACCAAAGAAGCAATTCAGATTCATACGGGTACCAATTATCTTATCTATATGATGGGATTCTCTCCGGGATTTCCATATCTTGGGGGGATGTCAAAAGAAATCGCTACCCCACGGCATGCATCTCCCCGGGCAAAGGTTCCAGCAGGAGCTGTAGGGATAGCTGGTGCCCAAACGGGAATCTATTCAATGGAAAGCCCTGGAGGCTGGCGAATTATCGGAAGAACTCCAGTGAAATTATATAATCCATTCGATAGGCAACCCATTTTACTTCGAGCAGGGAATTATATTCGTTTCTCCTCTATAACAAAAACAGAATATGAGGAAATTCAGACAGCTGTATCACTTGGAACTTATGAGCCGAAAGTGGAACAATACAGAGGGGAGTGAAAGGCTTGGAAAAATATCTCGTCGATATAAATAGTGATTTAGGCGAAAGCTTTGGTGCGTACCAAATTGGTCAAGATGATGCAGTTATGAAATATATTACTTCAGCAAATATTGCAGCGGGCTTCCATGCAGGTGATCACAATGTGATTGCACGCGCTGTAAAAATGGCGGCCGAAAACAATGTCGGAATCGGTGTCCATCCTGGGTTCCAGGATTTGCAGGGATTTGGCAGACGCCTACTTCATGTGGACCCTAAAGAAATCTATAATCTTATCGTTTATCAGATTGGTGCCGTCCAGTCTTTTGCAAAGCTATTTGATCAGGAATTGAGTCATGTGAAACCGCACGGGGCATTGTATAATCTTGCAGCGAAAGACTTCCAGCGGGCCCAGGCTATCGCTCATGCAGTTTATGATTTCGATCCGAATCTTATCCTGTTTGGACTTGCAGGCAGTGAGCTTGTGAAAGCAGGGGAAGCGGTTGGTCTCCAAGTTGCGAATGAAGTTTTTGCCGACCGCACTTATCAGCCGGATGGGTCACTCACACCACGGAGGGAAGCAAATGCAATGATTGAAGATCCTAAACAAGCAGTGGATCGGGTAATCCGGATGGTGAAGGATGGAAAAGTAGAAGCTGTAGATGGAAGTGATGTGTCAATCACCGCAGATACGATCTGTGTTCATGGCGATACAGATGCGGCACTTGCCTTTGTGATGGAACTGCAACAAGGATTAGTCAAAAATGGGATTACGATAAAAAGAGTGGGGAAGTAAATGGAAAAGAGAATGATTGAAGTGTTGAAGCCCGGTCTCGCAACATCTGTGCAGGATTTAGGTCGGAGTGGTTATCAGCAACTGGGAATGGTAGTTGCAGGTGCCATGGATCACTTTGCTCTTCAGATTGGAAATATCCTTGTTGGGAACAGGCGAAGTGCAGCAGGTCTAGAAGTCGTGTTAATGGGACCGAAACTACGCTTTTTAAAAGACACGGTCATTGCAATTTGCGGTGCCGACCTGTCTCCAACAATTGACGGTAAAACGATTCAGTTGTGGAAATCATATCGCCTTTCTGAAGGACAAATCCTATCCTTTGGAAAACCTGTCACAGGTTCTTATGCTTATATCGCAGTGAGTGGCGGCATACAAACACCAAGAATTATGGGAAGTCGCTCAACCTATGTCAAAGCAAAAATCGGTGGATTGGATGGCCAATATCTTGTAAAAGGTGACGTCCTTCCAACTGGGGATCCTGTTTTGGGATGTTCTGGAAGGCAGCTCCACCCTAATCTAGTACCAGATTATGATAAACCAAGGAGAATTCGCGTTATTCTTGGTCCCGACGACAAGTCCTTTACGAAGCAGGGAATACGCACATTTTTAACAGGAACCTACAAGAAGACGTCCCGTACAGACCGGATGGGTACTCGTCTAATTGGGCCGAAGATTACCCATGCGAAGGGAGCGGATATTATTTCAGATGCAACCTTCCCCGGAACAATCCAAGTACCGGCAAATGGCCAGCCCATCATCCTACTTGCTGACCGGCAGCCAACTGGCGGATACACAAGGATTGCCACGGTAATAACAGAAGACATACCAAGATTAGCCCAAATTCAGCCAGGAAAAGAATTGACTTTCGAAGCGGTCAGCCTGGGGCTCGCCCACAATTTATACATGCGCCGCGAACGAATGCTAAAATTACTTAGCCAAGTGGGACAAGGAGTCCATCCTTAACGAACCGAGCAGGATAGACCCTTCGTCCCATTTCTCCAAATAATGCCTCTAATTTTGTTAACCTCATGTTCATGCTAAACAATGCTCTCATCTGGACTGCTCCAGATTTGGAACTCTGTTTAAGATTTCAGCGAAACACTCTCATGCAGAATGAAATCAATCAGCTTTTCATTAGAACTAATCTTTTGTCTAAACCATGTCTAGTTATACACGATGTTGACGGATCATGCTTGATAGGGATGAACTGCTTTAATGATTTAGGTGCCAAAGTTGAGTATAAGAGCAAAAATTGAATACAAAATATGACATAGACTAAAGGCGTAATCTATCTGGCTCACCAGCTACCCGCAAAGCAAAAATATTCCCTAAGCTGTAAACCGTGCCTTGAATCTTGAGTTTATTCGGAAGTACATCACATAGAAAAGGTTATGTCTTCGCCTCTTTGTGTATAAAGAATATGAATTTCATTTGTAATAGCATTGTAATTATCGTAATGTGTAGATTTATGATAAAATAGTAAGGGTGTTTACTTGCGATTAGGAGCGTTCATTCATGTCAAAAAAAGTTTTACTCATGACCCAGAATTTCTATCCCGTCATCGGGAGCTCCGGCAATCGGATGAAGAACATTTATCAACTGCTGAATGAAAACGGCATTGATGCAGATGTATTAACGACCGAACCGGCTTACCCGAATAAGAATATGTACAAAGATAGCGAATTTTGGGATGAAGAATCATTAAACGAAGAAAAACATAAAATTATACGAGTTCCAATTAAAAATAATCGATTTCAAAATCATATTTTAAGCAGATTATTTTTTTATTTGGAAATCATGTACCGCTTCTTGCTCGAACTATGGAAACTGAGAAAGAACGGCTACGATTATATATTAGTAAGTACACCGCCAATCTTTATCGTATTCTCCGCTTTTATCGGGAAATACGTCTTAAAATCGAAACTGATTCTTGAAGTTCGTGATCTTTGGCCGGATAGTCTTATTGGAGTAAAGACTTTCCATAATAAACCGATCATTAAAATCTTCCGCTATCTTGAGAAGAAGATGTACAGAAAGGCAGACTCCATTGTGATCAATAGTATCGGCTTCTATGATCATATCAAAGTAAAACTCAAGGAAGACAAGCCGATCACGTATATGCCGAACGGCCCCCGCCAGTATGAAATTACGGAAGAGAAACCGGGGACAAAGGAATTTCGTGTCGTCTATACAGGCAACCTCGGACTCGCCCAGGATATTGACCACCTCAAACAAGTGGCTAATTTGCTGCACGCGGAAGGAATCCGTTTTGATGTAATCGGTTATGGCGTTCGGACAGAAGAGTTTGTGAACTACTTAGCAGAAAATAATTTAAACACCGTCCACGTTCATAAACCGACAACGCGAAAGAAAAGTCTTGAACTTATTAAAAACAGCAATGTCGCAGTCGCTTTTCTCAATGATGAAGAAGTGTTTTCCACCGTCTTACCAGGGAAGATCATCGATTATATGACATGCAAGACACCAATCATTGCCGGTGTGAAAGGAACAGCCGCCGATATGATCACAGAGAACGAAACCGGGTTCACCTTCGATCAGGCAGATGTCGAGGGAATCGTTGCGAAAATTGTCGATTTAAAAAACGACAAAGTAACCGAACAGCAACTCGGGGAAAATGGTATCCGTACGGTCAAGGAATATTTTCTTTGGGAAAACAACATTAAGAAGTTAATTGATATTATTAAGTAATGAGGGAAAAATAAATGAAACGTGTAGGAATGTTTGTATGGAATCATTTCACGAATGATGCAAGGGTGCTTCGGGAATGTACGACATTATCCCGGAATGGATATGACGTCGAACTCATCTGTATTGATGACCCGAATGACCCGGACGTGAAGCAGTATGAAGAAGTGAATGAACATTTCCGTGTTCACCGGATGCGCAGATACCCAGTCACACTAGAACTGCTTCAGAAAGCATATCGCTTCACCGCAAAACATAAATGGCCAGCTCTTCCAATCCTAGCAGTCTGGGGTTTGATGCTTTATTTTATCCCAATAATCACGATTCTGCTAACAATTCTAGTTGGCCTATTATTAAAAACAAAAGTACGAGTCGTTTGGATCCGCGGGGCATTAATCCTGCGCATGATCATCAAAGGGCACCGTGGCAAATATGATATCTATCACTCCAATGACTTGAATACTATGCCACAAGGTTATATTAGTGCGAAATGGCGTTTTAAAAAGAAGCCGCTCATTTACGACTCGCATGAGGTCCAAACGAGCAGAACAGGTTATGATAGTCCGTGGTATAAACGCTTCGAACAATTTTTCATTAATCGTATGGACAGTATGATAGTTGAAAACGACACCCGAGCGAAATTTAATGAAGAACTTTACGGTTTTTACCCGCATGTGTTGCACAATTATCCATCCCTTGAGATCCAGCAAGTGGATGGAAAAGTTGATTTGCATGGCATACTTGGGCTCCCTAAAGATGAGAAAATTCTCCTCTATCAAGGGGGAATTCAGGCAGGAAGGGGTCTAGAAAAGCTAGTTGATGCCTATCCGTTATTTAATGAAGGAACTCTTGTCTTCATCGGTGATGGTAAAATTAAAGACAGTCTTGTGCAAACAGTGAAAGAAAGGAACTTGGAAGATGGCATTCGTTTCATTCCAAAGGTTCCTGTAAGAGACCTGCCGAAATATACGAAAAATGCCTATCTCGCGTTCCAAGTGTTGAATAATATCAACTTCAACCACTGGTCCGCTTCATCGAATAAATTATTCGAGTATATGATGAATGAAGTCCCGGTCGTCGCTTGTAACTTCCCAGAAATTGAAAAAGTCGTGGAAGAAAGTGAGGTTGGCGTCACAATCGACCCGCACAAACCGGAGGAAATCGCCAAAGGGGTAAACTATTTGCTTGAAAACCCTGATAAACGCTCTGAGTTTAGCGCTAATTGCAAAAATGCTCGAAAGAAGTATAATTGGGAGATAGAGCAAAAGTATCTGCTTGAAGTTTACGAGAAATACTAATCAAAAGTGGAAGCGCCCTTGCAGGTTAAAAACGCGATTTGTTTCGCAACACCTGGGACTGCGATTACTCGTCCCACCGAAGGGCGTTTGCACTAGCACATCCTGTGCGTCGTAGCGACGTACGGACTTCCGATTTTACCCGTAGGAGATAAAGGAAACATGCCCCTTTAGGGGTAGACGTGAGTTGGGCCTTGTCCCGTTCTTAGTCGGCCTTCCTTTTCTCCTTGAGTCGATGTTGACTTATCGTACGAAGGTGAAGGAAGTCCGCTAGTCGCTGGGCGCTGGAGCTAGACGTTGCTGAAACACGCAAAACTAACAAAAAATCTATACTAAAAAGAAAGAAGGAATTCATTGTGAAATTATGTACCATCGGATTAGGATATATTGGACTACCGACTTCCATTATGTTTGCGAACTATGGAGTAGAAACAATCGGCGTCGATGTGAAAAAAGAAGCAGTGGACATGTTGAATAATGGAACCATTCATATAGAAGAGCCAGGTTTACAAGAAGCATTAGAAGAAGCCATGGAAAAAGGAAACTTCCGTGCATCCTTAACACCGGAGCAAGCTGACGTATTTATTATCGCCGTTCCAACGCCAAATAAACCGGACGAGCACCGTTCAATGGATATCACGTATGTTATGCAAGCAATCGACAACATGATTCCGGTTCTTGAAAAAGGAAATGTCGTTATCGTTGAATCAACAATCGCACCACGTACGATGGATGACTATGTAAAACCGCGCCTAGAAGAAGCGGGCTTCACAATCGGTGAAGATATCTATCTAGTACATTGCCCAGAGCGCGTACTTCCAGGTCAAATCATGCACGAACTTATATACAACAACCGGATCGTCGGTGGAATCACCGAAGCTTGTACGGATAAAGGTGCCGACGTTTACAGTACATTTGTTAAAGGTGAACTCATCAAAACAAATGCTCGTACAGCAGAAATGTCCAAATTAATGGAAAACACATACCGTGACGTGAATATTGCTCTGGCAAACGAACTTGCGAAAGTATCGAACGAGCTTGGCATCAACGCGCTAGAAGTAATTGAAATGGCGAACAAACATCCACGTGTTAATTTACACACACCTGGACCAGGAGTTGGCGGACACTGCCTTGCAGTCGATCCGTACTTTATCATATCCAAAGCGCCAGAAGCTTCAAAAATCATCAGTCTTTCCCGTGACGTAAACAATTCCATGCCGGAATATGTAGTAAGTGCCGCAGAAAGTCTTGTGAAAAAACATAACGGTAAGAAAATCACAATCTTCGGCCTCACCTATAAAGGAAACGTCGATGATATCCGTGAAAGCCCAGCAATGGAAATCTATGAAATCTTAAACAAAAAATCAGAATATGAAGTGGTAGCCTACGATCCGCACGTTTCGTTGAGCTTCGTCGAACAAGACTTAGACAAAGCACTTGACGGATCCAACTTAGTCTTAATCCTAAGCGACCACAACCAATTCAAAGAACTAACAGACGAAGCATTCAACAAAATGAACAACAAACAAATATTCGACACCAAAAACATCGTCCAAAAACACTCAGACGATATTGCCTACATTAACTACGGTAATTTATACGAGTATCTCTAAATGCTTGAAGAAGTTGGGGGAGTTTTTAAAGAAAGCAATAGATTTGTTTTGTTTAACTAGATGTAAATCCGAACAACGTCTTTATCAGCTCCGGGAATATACGGAGACTTCAGTGGGGGCCGGCATTGGTCACGTCCTGTGACCAATGCCGGCACTAGAACATCCTGTTTGTCGGACGGCCTAGGTGGTGAGACCTCGCAGAGCGCAAAGCGTGCGAGACAGGCTAAGAACACGCTTGTATGTGGGAACGTCTGCGTTAACTCGTCCTGTGCGTCGAGGAACACCAGCCGCCCACGGAAAGCGATGTATATTACCGGAGCAAGATAAGAGGCACCCAATATGTCTTGTTCGGATTTACTTCTCAAGCTAGTATTGACTCCCAACCTTTGACTTTGATACACCACTATAAATTACAAAAATAAAGGAAGCTAATGCATATGTTTAATTCAGTAAGACAAGTAGTCAAGGAACAACTTGACCATAAAGATCTTATTTTCCGAATGGCCAGCTTTGAAATCAAAGGAATGTACCAACTACATTACCTCGGATCACTCTGGCAAGTCATCAACCCAGCCATTCAAGTAAGCATTTACTGGTTTGTATTTGGCTTAGGAATCAGAGGGGGAGAACCGGTACAAACATCAACCGGTGAAATTCCCTTTTTCCTGTGGATGCTAATGGGACTCATTCCTTGGTTCTTCATCAGCCCAGCCATTATCCAAGGCTCCAACAGTGTCTACCAGAAAGTGAACATGGTTTCCAAGATGAACTTCCCTGTCAGCTTACTTCCGACGATTCGGATTATCGGTAACAGCTTGCAGTTCTTCATCTTAATGACACTTCTGATGATCGTACTATTTATTTACGGGTTCACCCCGACCATTTATTTCATACAAATCATCTATTATATCATTAGTATGTTCGCTTTCCTGTTTTCTTTTGCATTACTTAGTTCTACAATATCAACGCTAATACGGGACTATCAAATGTTGCTACAGTCGATGGTACGGATGGTTCTGTACTTATCACCAATCCTTTGGGACCCGTCAGCAGGCCGTGTTCCAGACTGGATGGCCGACGTCCTGCAATTGAACCCGATTTACTATATTATTGAAGGATTTAGGGATTCCTTCCTGGGGAGAGGCTGGTTCTTTGAAGATCCACTCTATCTTATCTACTTCTGGGCTTTAACCCTAACAATTTTAGTCATCGGTTCGAGCGTCCATTTGCAGTTCCGGAAGAATTTCGTAGATTATCTATAATTAAATGAGGTTTTCTTATGGAAAAGAAATTAAAAGTAGAATTTAAAAATGTATATAAATCATTCGAAATGCATGCCAAGCAGAAAGAGAAACTAATGGAACTCTTTTCGATTAAGCGCAGGAAACAGCGAAAAGAATTCGTCGCTGTAAAAGACGTCTCCTTCAAAGTGTATGAAGGAGAAAGTGTCGGGATTATCGGATTGAACGGTTCCGGGAAATCAACCATTTCGAATATGCTTGCCCGCGTTATCCAACCGACAAGCGGTGAAATTACAATCAATGGAGAGACTTCCTTGATTGCTATTTCAGCAGGTTTAAACAATAACCTGACAGGTATTGAAAACATTCAGCTTAAATGTATGATGCACGGTTTAAAAGATGAAGAAATTGAACGTCTCACACCGGATATCATTGAATTCGCCGAAATTGGTGATTATATTAAGCAACCAGTGAAAAACTATTCAAGCGGGATGCGTTCCCGTCTCGGGTTTTCCATTTCCGTTCATACGGATCCTGACGTCCTTGTCATTGATGAAGCATTATCTGTCGGTGACTCTACCTATGCCCAGCGTAGTTTAGAGAAAATGAATGAATTTAGAAAGCGCGGCAAGACCATCTTCTTCATCAGCCACTCCGCTGCCCAAGTGAAGCAATTCTGTGATACAGCAATCTGGATTCACTACGGGGAAATGAAGATGATGGGCGACTCAGGAGACGTACAAAAAGAATACCAGCAGTTCATTAACTGGTTTAATAAATTAAGTCAGGAAGAAAAAGTAGCCTATAAAAATAAAATGCTCGCAAGCCAAACAAGTACACCAGACAATGAATTAGTTCCACAAAGAGAAAACATCAAAAAGAGAAACATCAGAAACCTCGTCACAAGCGGGGTCATGCTATCGATTGTTGCAGTACTGGGGGTCCTCTTAGGATTAGGTTATTAGTTTTTAAATCAAAGGGGAGAGACGGCATGAAATTTAATGAATCAACTTATCAGGGAAGTACAAAGGAAGTAACCTACACACTGGAGGAAGCGGAATATAACACAGATTATCTCATCATCGTTTTCTCCGGTTTTTCTCCAATAACTGCTGCGAACCAATACCGTTACAATTATGTTCGCACTCTAAGAAGAGTCGACGCACACAAACTGTTCATCCTAGACAAAGACGGACCACGGGGCAGTTATTATTTAGGGAAAGAGATGAGCTTTGATTTTGAACAATCAGTCAGTGAACTAATCCATGACACGATTGATAGGCTCAAGGTAGATAAAGAAAAAGTAATTACGGCGGGCACTTCAAAAGGGGGAAGTGCAGCCATTTACTATGCGTTGAAATATAAGTTGGGTCAAGCAATTGCAGGCGCCCCGCAAACAAAGATTGCAGATTACATTACACGATACGCCGAAGAAACCGCAGCCCATGTGATTGGAGAAACGAGTAAGGAAGAGAAGATCAAACAGCTCAACGCTCTGATTGTTGATGAACTTGCTAACAATAACGAAACACTCCTCACCATCTTAGGGAGCGTCCATGATAAACAATACCCAGATCATATCGTTCCCTTCGTAGAGGAGATGGAAAAAAGAAATCATCCTTATACCTTATTGTTGGATGAGAACATTAAAAGTCACGGCGATATAGCTAAACATTACCCGGATTTTATTGTCAATAAACTGCTTGACCAGATAAATGGATTCACCGTCGAACCAGTCAGCTATCAATTTTCAGACGATGCATTTATGATTACGACAGACACGGTGCCACCACCCGGTTACAGTGCAAAAATCCGCTTTTACGATGGCGATAACGTCCTGCGGGAAATGGACTATGACAACGGCTGGCATACCTTTCCGTTGAACTTATCCAAGCCAACAATTATTACAGTTTCCTATTGCCTCGTAAAGAATTGCTCTGCTGCATTCCGTGACGATGTAGGAGAACATTTTATTAGCGATACGAACGTCATTTGCAATCCTACCATTGAACAAAAAGATGCTGCAATCCACTTTGCTTTGAACCTTGATACAGAACAGAATGTTAAATTTGCTTTTTACACCTATTATAATCGCAAAATTATTGATAAAATAATGTATCAAGAGAAGCAAACGATGACCTACACGCCACAAGAGCCGGGCAGATATTTTATAAAATACTTCATCATGCTGCCGTCCGGCGAGAAGGTCACCGGCAAATCAGATGAAATACATATAGGCGAGATTGGAGTTCTAGCACATGAAGAAAAATACGGATCGAGTAAGTGAAGCATATTATGATGAACTGGGATCGGAATTCGGTAAGAAGGTAAGAGACCGAATCCACTGGATTTTAGCCTCGAGTAAAGGGGAAACCATTCTTGACGTCGGCTGCTCCCAAGGTCTTGTTTCCATCCTGCTTGCCAGGGAAGGGAAGAAGGTCGTAGGTATCGACATGTTAGAAGATGCGATCGAATACGCCAAGGAACAACTCGAACAAGAAGAAGAACCAACAAGAAGACATCTCGAATTAATCCATGATAATTTTGTAAGTCACAGCTTCAGCACGACCTTTGATTGTATCGTCATGGGGGAAATTCTTGAACACCTATCTGATCCCGACCGTTTTATCACGAAGGCAATCAGCTTGCTGAATCCTGGAGGAAAGCTAATCATTACCGTACCATTCGGTATTAATGATTACTTCGACCACAAACATACGTATTATATGAAAGATTTATTCGCGTTCCAGACGAATGAACTCCATCTATCCGAAGTGAAATTCCTGAATGGTTGGGTCGGCGCACTCTACCAGAAGGACGCCACATCAACAAATAAACCAATAGACGAGACAATGCTTACGGAACTAGAGGCGGCTCTCGTCCAACACGAACGGAAATATGTGAAGCAGCTGCTCGAATTAAAGGAAGAACGGGACGAGCTGAAAGACAGTGCAGAGGATAAATACCTTCAGGAAAAGATGGAAAAGGTAAGAGCCCAACAAGAGCTTTACCTGCAATACCAGGCCGAAGAAGAACTGCTCAAGAAAATCGATCAGTTGGAAGAACAATATAAGAGCCTGCGCATGAAATATAATAACTTAAAGTCATCGAAGCTAGGAAAACTAACGACAAAATATTGGAAATGGCGAAGAAAAAGGAGTAATTAGATGTATTCCAATAAGACAAGACTAAAGACAATTCAAGATAAGAAGAGGGAACTGCTGAACCGCATGCTGAAAGAAGTGAAAATGCTTCAAGATGCAGGAGTGGAGCTTGATCCTGGCTTACTGAAGCTCTCTGAAAAAGCTATTGAACAAATGAGTCCAGCAGAACTGGCGATGAGTTATCAACAGCTTAAGGATGAGAAGAGTGATGTCGATTTCTTAGAAAGAATTCAACCAATCCTTGATACGATCCCTGTTACAAACGGCGGACGTTTCTATCAACCGATTGATTTAAAAATTGGAATCATTGCTGACGAATTTCTCTTTTATTCTTACGAGAATGCCGCGAACATGGTTTATATCACGAGAGAGAATTACAAAGAACATGAAGACATTGACGTATTCATCGTCGCTTCTGCTTGGAAAGGCCTTGACCTCTCATGGAGAGGGTTAGGAAATCCGAATAACACGAACCTGCGGGAAGAATTATACGAAATGATTTCCTATTACCGGGCGAAGGATATTAAGATTGTTTTCTATTCCAAAGAAGACCCAACGAATTATGATGCATTCGTCGATATCGCGAAGCACTGTGATTATATCTTCACAACCGCGAAAGAGAAAATAAATGACTATAAAGAATACTGTAATAATGACAATGTCTTCGCCCTCGAATTCGGCTTTAACCCGATTTATAATAACCCGGTTGGAATGAAGCAGACGGAGAAACTGGATGGGGCGATTTTTGCCGGGTCCTGGTATGAGAAATATCCGCACCGTAAAAAAGATACGAAAATGATTTTCGACGGGGTTATCCATGCGAATAAAGAATTAAAGATCATTGACCGGAATTATCATCTGAACTTGAATCGACATTTCTTCCCAAGGGAATATATACGTCATCTATCACCAAGCATTGAGCACCAGACATTACAGAAAGTGTTCAAGCTGTATAACTGGGTCATCAACCTGAATTCCGTCCAGAAGAGTGAGACGATGTTCGCCAACCGGGTGTACGAACTCCAGGCAATGGGGAACTTGATCCTCTCAAACTATAGTCTCGGAATCAATAACCTATTCCCGAATATTTTCATCATCGACAGTACCGAGGAAATCAGTGACATTATGAATAATGTGACGGATAAGGAACTGTACATGCATCAGATGGAAGGGGTACGGACGGTAATGAGACAACACACGACATTCCACAGGCTAAACGACTTACTGCAAAAAATCGGCTACGAGCGGTCCTTTATTAAGGACCGTAAAATCGCTGTCGTATTCGAGCCAGGTGATGACAAGGCGCAGGAGAATTTCCAACGTCAATCCTACCCACATAAAACAATTGTGACGGCGGAATACGTGGCAGACTATTATGAAGAATTCGATTATATTACCTTCTTCCATCCCGATTATGAATACGGGGAATACTACCTAGAGGACTTAATCAATGGCTTTAAATATACTGATTCCTCGTATGTTACGAAAGATGCCTACTACAACCATGGAGAACTGCAAGAAGGTGTAGAGCATGACTTCGTATCGACTGTAAACGATAAGTATAAAACTGTGTTTGATACAACTGATTTTACGTTAAAAGAATTGCTTGAGCTGGATGGTTCATTAGAGAGAGGGAATGGATACAGCATTGACTCCCTGGAGCTTGATGTGAACCCGGTAGTAGAGCGTGAAGATGATGCAGCATACAAACTATCCGTTATCATCCCAGTTTATAACAACGGCCGCCATCTCTATAGCAAATGCTTTATGAGTCTGAAACGCTCGTCCATTTTCCATGATATGGACATTATTCTCGTGGATGACGGATCGACGGACAACGAAACATTGAAAATGGTTGACCGACTCGAGCGACTTTATCCGAATATCCAGACGTATAAATTCGATGACAATGGAAGTGGCAGTGCATCCCGACCAAGAAATAAAGGGTTTGAACTTGCGAAAGCGGATCTCATCACTTACCTTGATCCAGATAACGAGGCAGTGAATGACAGCTATGCGCATTTATTGAAAGAAATGGAAGAGAATCCATATCTCGACCTCGTCGTTGGGGATATTATCAAATACGATACCGAGCGAAAAGTCATGAACTACTCGAAAAATGCATTCAAATGGGATAGTTCAGGTATCGTCTCAGATACTCGGGCGTTCTTACATGACTCGATGCTCCGTGCTCAAAGTATCCAAGCGCTAATTGTGAAGAAAAAAATCATCGCAGACAACAATCTGCAAATGGTGGAAAGAGCAGTCGGCCAAGACACCTTGTTCTTCCAACAACTCATTTTGAACTGTAATACATTCAAGGCAGTCGACCGTATTATTCATATTTACTACGCTGCTGTAACGACATCCGTAACGAACAGCATCTCAAAACGCTTCTTTGAGAAATATCTCATCTTGGAAAGAAAAAGATATGAGTTTTTGGAGGAAGAAGGTTTGCTCGATCTCTATCTCACCAATCGATTCAACAGTTACTTTGTCGGCTGGTACCTCGTCCGGGTACCGCGCTTGAAAGAGGAGGAAGCAGAAGAAAGCTTGAAGATCCTCTATCAAATTTACGATATTTATCGCAAAAAGGTAATCGACAAAGCACCAATCATCGAGATGTTTGAAAAATCCATGCGTAAAGGCGAATACGAAGAGTTTATCAACTACTGCCGTGTTCACTTCAGCATGAAACGAGTAAAAGAGAAAAAATCTAAAGTAACAGCTTAAACGTGGGGATTAGACTTCCCCTCTTTTTTGTTAGGGAAAATTTGTCTGAAAAATGTCAAAGCATGGTAGAAAAACCAATATCATTTATGGTATCTTTAAAGATAAAGAAACAATGAGGAGGAAACGGAGCATTGAAGAAACAGGTTAACAAATTATTCGTTCTAGCCGTAGCAATCCTAGCATTAGGCCTACTTTCATTCGAACAAGTGCATGCAGATGAGACCGGCGCAATCACCTTTGACTTCGGGAAAAACAATGTAGAGCTGACTGACACATTGTCGATTGAAGTAGTTAATGACGAAGAAAATTCGACAATACGGATTATGGATTCAGGCGAGGAACTTTATCGGGAGGATCTCTCCCTCGTACAAGTCACGAACCTGTACCAAGTAAATGTTGAGAATGAGACTTATGGAATTATTACATATCGTTACGATGGTTCTGGAAACGGACTATACTTTGATGTAATGAAGCTATCCTCATCAGGCGTTGAAGAAGTATATACTTCTGAAGTGTTTGAACGGGCAACTTATGCCGTTACAGATGACGGAATTACCATCGAATACCCGGAATATGAGGAAGATGATGCGATGACAGAACCATCTGGACTTGTAGAGCAGCATTTTAAAATCAAAGGCAATCAAGTGGAAGCTGGGCAAGCCTCTCTATCCGATATTAGCTTGGAAAAGGATGCTTCCGCACAAGTAAACTATAAATATAAGAACCCATCCTATGCGGAAATCAACAAGATTTTAACAGAAGAAGCATTGAATGCAGGAATTGCTCCAGAGATTGTAAAAGCAATTGCCTATCAGGAAAGTAACTGGCAGCAGTTTTGGAACGAGGTACCAAGCCGTGTAAAAAATAATTGTAAGGTAACAGATGGTAAAAAACTAGCTTGGGACGGAACGAATGCCCTGCTCGGCTATGACTGTATCGGTATTGGTATTATGCAAGTTTCCAACCATATGTATAAGAAGGAAGGTCCGGAAAAAGACCAATATATTAAGAAACTAAAAGAAGATATTCGCTTCAACATTAAAGAAGGAATTCGTATTTTACAAGATAAATGGAAATACAAAAATGGCAGTAATCCTATTATTCCAACCGTGAATGATGGCGATCCGATGGTTATTGAAAACTGGTATTTCGCTATTATGGCTTATAACGGAATGCTACCGAGGAATAACCCATTAGCAAACCCATATACTGCTTATCAGGAAAATGTGTTTAAGAGATTACGAGATTTAACACTAATCGATATTACACCATTCCCGACACATACGCTTGAGCCATACAAGCTAGCAAATGAACAATTGCGTTTCCGTTCGAACAAGTATGAAATGACTGGACCGCAGCACTATTCCAGCCAATCACTTAAAAAAGGTGATACAGCTTACACGAATACACGCTCGTTGAACTTACGTAAAGGACCGAGCACAGGCTCAGATGTCGTCGCAAGTCTACCTAAAGGAACGAAATTAACGGTTACAGGAGAATATAGAGGAAACAACTCACGGGTCAACCAATATGTCTGGTTGCCAGTTCGGACAAACTCTGGACAAACTGGCTGGGTATCATCCAGTTATGTGACTGCTGGAGATTATGTGGATGTTTATCCGCTGGAAGGACAGAACCGTTTTGAAACAAGTGTCGCCATCACAAACCATGGTTGGCACTGGGAGCAACCGGAATATGCCGTTATCGGGCGCGGGGATTTACCGATTGACGCACTAACTGGAAGTGTGCTGGCATCAAGTTTAGATGGTCCATTATTACTAACGAGAAATGACCGCTTGACACCAGCTGTTGAGCAGGAGTTAAAACGAATCCAGCCGAAATATGTTTATATTCTCGGTGGTAAGGGTGCGATCTCCGCAAACGTCGAAAGTCAGCTGAAGAGTATGTTTAAAAATTCCCGAGTGGAACGACTGCAAGCAGACCTTCGATACGGAACAGCTGCCAAAGTGGCAGAAGTCATCGCTTCTAAAAATAAAGTAACGGAAGTCTTTGTAACAACTGGTGACGAGAAGTCATCCGACCCACTAGCGATCGCACCGTACGCAGGAGAGAAGAATATTCCAATCCTGCTTACGAATAAGAAGAAATTAAGTGATGAAGCACGAAACTTTATTACGAAAAACAAGATTTCTAAAGTAACGATTATCGGTGGAAAGACAGCTGTTTCCGCTAATGTAGAAAATGAGCTGAAAAAGTTAGTTGGTAAAGTGGAACGCGTTTCTGGAAAGGCTCGCTTTGATACGGGTCTAGCTATTATCAACAAGTATTACAACAAGAACCAATTAGATGATATCTTTGTCGCACAGGGGATGGATATAGCAGACGCATTAAGCACCGCCCCACTTGCAGCGAAGAAAGGGAGCCCACTCGTGCTCACACTATCCGATCAAGTACCGAAATCTGTAAATACTTGGTTGAAATCAAATACACCAACGAAGCCGGATATTTACTTCCTTGGTGGAAACAATGCAATTCAAAACAAAGTACGTAACAACATTATCAATCTAGTAAAATAGGTATTAGATAAGAACAAAAAAGAGAAAATCCCTCAATTCATGAGGGATTTTCTCTTTTTGTATAACTTATTTTAACAGCGGTACAAGCTCTTCCCTTACAAAAGGAGCGAGTGTACTTGAATATGTTGCCGTAATATGATGACTATCCGTATAGACCAATACATTTCCGACAACAGCTTTACAGTAGTCGTCCTCACAGAATCGGTCGGTAAAGTCAACATAATGCACATTCTCCGGTGGATTGTTTAACTGATCCCACGGTGCATCAGCAGGGAGAATCTCCTCCCGTTCCACCGCACAATCTAAATTATCCGCACCGTTTTCTTCTACACAGGAAGGAACATCAAAGGTAAAACGCGGGTTATCCCGAACGGCAAAGACTGGAATATCATGTTCCTCTAAGATTTCCCAAGCCTCGACATATCCGTCAGGCACTTCTTGACGCTGGGTAACATCCGCCGTTGTAAATACAAGATCCGGCTCCAACTCTAAAATAACTTCCATTAAGTTTGTATTCCATTCTGTACAATCTTCCTCATCAAATTCCTCGGTAGAGAAACGACAGCCACTCTTCGTATACGAGTTGATCTGTATTTTTTCCTCTTCTGCAAATCCTTGTAGGGCAGGTAGCCAGTGTGCAGAGTGCGAGCCGCCTACAAGTGCTACCGTATATTCAGGATTATCCGTTTCACCGTAAATACATTCAATAACTTCTGTCTCTCCAACAGCTTGGTGACAACCATCTGCATAAAGGTCTGGTTGGTCGTTCCGGGCTTGTACCGGAGTAGGGACAACCGGTTCACCCGTCTCACCGCTAACATCAGCAAAAGCTGTTACTGCCGCTCCTGGATAATCTTCTTCATTCACCACATCTGTCAGCTGGTCTTGCTGTTTAGCAATCGTCTGTGACCAGAATCCGGAGAGGACTAATACCGGAATCATGAAGAGAATAGCAATCGTCGCCGTCTTCCACTTCACGTTCAAGCTCTTTCTATTTCTGATTGGCTTCTCAACAAATTCTGTCGTCACATAAGCTAGGATGGCTGATAACAGCATAATGAGTAATCCTTCAAGCAGGCTAGCCGTTTCATTTCCTGTAATAAGGAAGTAAAAGATTAAGATTGGCCAATGCCAGAGGTAGAACCCGTAGGAAATGCCGCCGAATGTAACAAGTGGCTTCGAGCTAAGTAAGCCATAAGCACTATATTTACCACCCTGATTTCCAGCAATTAAAATGAACAGTGCACTGAGGACTGGCCATAATGCCGCGTAACCTGGGAATATGGTTGAGACTTGTAAAATCAAGCCACAGCTTACTAACCCGAAAAGGCCGAGCCAGCTCAAGATAATACTAATTTGTTTATTCACTTTAATGTTCGTAATCAGTAAGGCGAGAATTCCACCTGCGCTGAATTCCCATACTCTTGTAAACGTGTCGAAATATGCCCAAGGTTGATTCACATCTGTTTTATAAATCGAGTAACCAAGGGAAATAAAGAATACGACAATCAGTGTCCCGAGGAACACAGGTCTTACTTGCTTTTTGAAGATAAAACGAGCAAGCAGTATCGTTACAAGTAAGAGGAGCGGCCAAATAATATAGAACTGCCCCTGTAAAGACATTGCCCAGAAATGCTGGAATGGGCTAGCTTCATTATTCTGTGCTAGATAGTCTACTGAATTAATCGCGAGCTGCCAGTTCTCGAAATACAAGGCGGAAGCAAGTAATTCCTGAACGGTCTGATCCCATCTTACTTCCGGCAGCCAAATGATACAGGCAATCCCCGTAATAAATAGGACGGTAAAAGCAGCCGGGAACAATCGCTTCATCAACCTCAGAATAAAGCCGCTGAAATCAATCTTGCCGTATCGCTCATATCGCCCAAGCAAGGAAGTTGTAATTAGAAATCCTGCCACAACGAAGAATACATCGACCCCACCGGAAACATTTCCGAGCCAGATATGATAGACGGCAACGAGTATAGAAGCAACCGCCCGTAACCCTTCAATCTCCAGCCTAAACTTCCTGTCGGCTTTCTTGTATAAATCCATGTATCTCACGCTTTCCTTTTCATTGTTTATCGCAGTGTTACTGGCTACAGGACTCCCACCTCAAACGTTGGGGAACCCACCAATTAGAAATGGGATCTCCGCGCGATCAGTAACAGCCCGATTGGTTCCACTAACATTCAGTAGGGGAAGAAAAGCCCTACTGAATGAAGGTTCCCTTTATGATGCTTTCATTCTATTAAACTTACGTATTATGAATAAAGCACACCCTTAAGTTTACCGAATTACCGGTAACTTGTCTAATCCATATAATTCCTCAGCTTCCTTCATACTCGTGATAAGGACTGACCGGGTTCTCTTCCAGCGTAATAAAGTATTCCGGAACTGACTTCCAGCCGATCCCGTACATACCATTTGCAAAGTCTTCTTGCTTGTACGCGCGGCTCGCTTCAACAATGACATCTCGGTAATCTTCATCATAATTATCTTTTTTAATTTCCACATCTAGAGGAGTGAAATTATTCCCGAAGTAAAATGTCCCATCCTCAATTACACCTTCATCCATTAAATTACGAAGCGCATGTCCAGCATTCGCGTGATCTTCATGCGGGTCATAATAGCTGAATGTTTTATGACTTGCATTCGGGTAGCGTCCTTCATATTCCCGGATAACCTCCTCAACTTCTTCAACCTTTAAGGCACCATCTGAATACCCGATTTTTTCGACATTATCTGGATCCACACCAAGTATATCTACCGCAAGATCGAACTCCCGGTTCCTCGCGTCGGAAAATTCTTCTGGCGTTAAATCTAATTTCTCCCGGACAGCAGAATTCGCTCCGTCCGTTAATAGAACGACATGCACATCTCGCCCCTTTACGACATGGTCATGGATCGATACGCCAAATGTAATGACCTCATCGTCCTGGTGGGGGATATAATAGATGACTTCATCTAAATCCTTATGTAAAATATCAGAACGGAAAAAGAATACGAGGATTAATGCAGCGGCAAGCACAATGGCTCCAGCTGTAATATACTTTCTTTTATTCATCAAAGGACCTCCTTTCTCTGTTATTATATTACAATATTCGATACGAACAATTAAATTATGGTACAATTTTCTAAGGTTATAAGGAAAAGATGTTTTAAAAGTACTAGATTAGGGAATGTGATATCTATGAACAAAGCTATTAAAAAGAAAAGCAGAATCTACTCGCTGGACGTTACGCGAGGGTTTATTGTTTTCTTATCTATCTTTACATTCAGTATCCCAGGGGTATTCAGTCATGCGCCTTGGTATGGGCTAACGCTGCTTGACACGATCTTTCCGGCTTTCGTCACGATCTTTGGAACGAGTATGGCCATTGCTTACCAGAGAGGAGTAAGTGCAAAGCGGATGACGACCCGCACATTACGGTTGGTTATCTTTGGGTTATTGTTTAACATGGTAGCCGCTTGGTCGCTGGATTTGTCTACACTGAGGTTCACCGGGGTATTGCAGTTATTTGCCGTGCTAGGTGTGCTCACTGTCATCATTACTAAATACATTAAGCGAATCGGAGCTTTGATTGCGCTTAGCTTTATCATATTCGGCATTTACGGGGCTTCCTTGCTTATCGTAGGTACAGGATGTGAAGACGGGTTGCCACAGATGGGCTGTAATCCATCCCATTTAATTGATCCGGTAATATTCGGGGAGAACCATACATATGCTGGGGGGGGACGTGGTCACGATCCAGAAGGAATAGCAACAATGTTTTCCGCACTAGGCAATGTGTTGCTTGGATTTGCAGCAGGGAAAATTCTTCTGGATAAAGGGAGGAACGTTGCAAAACGCTTATTTACCTTTTCGACTATCCTTATACTTATCTCACTTGCGGTCAATGTGATTATTCCATTCAATAAGCGATTATGGTCGCCATCGTTTGGAATCATTACTGCCGGATTAACGATATTTATCCTAGCAATCTGTTATTTACTATTTGATAGAAAAGAACCAGCCGAAGTACACCCGTTTAAAAAATCCGTGCATTGGGTACTAGAAGCATATGGGAGAAACAGTTTCCTCGTTTACTTTGGGAAGTATGTCTTATATGCGGTTCTAATTAACACAAGTATCACGATTGGCGAACGTTCAGTCTTGCTAAACACCCTTTTGATGGAATTCTCGGGCAGTTTCGGACTTCCAGCTGAAATAATATATTTCATTATTTACTTTGGACTTTGGTTATTCATCACCCTTTATGCTCATAAAAATAAAATATACGTCAAAATTTAGTCTTTATTCCTATAAGTCTATTAGTAAAAAAATATCAAACAATTAATCTAAAAGCTATGGTATAATAACTTCCATAAGTTGCTATTTTGTTTACCAACAACAAAAAATCTATTATTCCTCCACAGAGCGGGTGACGTTTTACACGTTACGACATTACATAACAGATCCGACACCTAGAACCTTCCGCTTACATGAGAAGAAAGGACGGTGAAAATCGTAGCTGATTTGTTTGTTGTTTGTAATATAATTGGAATCTGATTTCCATTTCAGGAGGGATTTTTGTGGTCACAAAAAGTAAGAAACGTTTCAGCTTACTTAGTATGTTCACTGCATTGATCATGGCAGTATCCTTGTTCTCGCCAATTTCAATCTTTGCACAGACTAATTCAGCAGAGGGGAAACTTTCTAGTAATCTAATACAAGAATTTGAAGAAAACGATAAAGTATCTTTCGTTGTTGAATTCAACGAAAAGGCTAATACAGCCGCAGCAAAAAACAGTGTAAGCTTATCTGGACTTTCTGAAAAAGAAGCGGAAGTTCAGCAACGAGAAGCAGTAATTAGTGCTTTACAGACAACTGCAGATAAAACTCAAGCAGATGTCTTAAGTTACTTAGAGAATAACACCGATGCGGAAGTAAAATCATTCTATATCGCAAACATTCTTATTGTAACAGCAACTCAGGAAGTAGCTGAAGAAGTTGCAGCATTCCCTGAAGTTAAAAGCGTTACAGCTAGCCCGGAAATCACATTAGTTGACCCGGTAAATACTGAAAACGGCTTGAATGATATCATTGACGACTATCCATTTGGATGGAACGTTGATCATGTTAAAGCTCCAGAAGCTTGGGATAAAGGTTTTGACGGTGAAGGTATCGTAATTGGTAACATTGACTCTGGTGTTCAATGGGATCACCCAGCAATCCAAGATAGCTACCGTGGTTATAATGCAGAAACAGGCGAAGTTGATCACTCTGCAAACTTCTATGATGCTATTAATGGCGAAAAAGAAGCATACGATGACAACGGACACGGTACACACGTAACTGGTACTACATCAGGTCAAAGCATTGAGGCTGGAGATTACTCCGGTGCTTTAGGTGTTGCACCAGGTTCAACTTGGATTGCAGCTAAAGCTCTTAACTCAATCGGAAGCGGTCCACTAGATGCATTTGTAGAGGCAGCAGAATGGATGTTAGCTCCAGGTGGAGATGCAGCTAATGCACCGGACATCATCAACAACTCATGGGGAGTTGATTCTGGTGGAGAAACGTTTGATAATGAGTGGTTCCGTGATGTAATTGTTTCTTGGACAGATGCGAACATCTTCCCAGTATTTGCAGCAGGAAACCTAGATAACCCTGAAGAAGGATCAATCTTTGTTCCAGCATTATACCCAGAAGCATTTACAGTAGGTGCAATTGATAAAGATAACAGCCTTGCTGATTTCTCAGCAAAAGGACCGTCACCATATGGTGAAGTAAAACCTGAAGTTGTAGCTCCAGGTGTAAATGTTCCATCTTCATACCCAATTGACGATATTGCATGGGCTGGCGGTACTTCTATGGCAGCACCAGCAGTTGCAGGTGTTGTAGCACTTGCTAAACAAGCAAACGAAGACGCAACAATTGAAGATATTAGAAATGTTCTAACTGAAACAGCAACAAACTTAACGGACGATGAATTCACTGAAGAAGTTAACAATGGTTTCGGTCATGGATTGGTAAATGCTTTAAAAGTAGTTGAGGAAATTACTGAAGAAGAGCCGACTCCTGATCCAGATCCAGATCCAGATCCAGAACCAGAGCCAAAAGATCTTGAGCGTATCTTCGGTCAAAGCAGATACGACACGGCAATTGAGATTAGCCAAGCTTGGGAAGACGACTCTGTTGACACAGTAATCGTTGCCCGTGGTGATGACTACGCAGACGCCCTAGCTGGTGTTCCTTTAGCACACGTACTTGATACACCAATTCTTTTAACTACAGACAATGATAAGATCATTGAGAAGACATTAGCTGAAATTGAAAGACTTGGCGCTACTGAGGCAATCGTTCTTGGTGGAGAAGGTGCAATTGCTCCTACAACCTACAACAGATTAGCTTCAGCAGTTCCTGAGATCAATCGTTTATCTGGTGACACCCGTTTCGAAACTGCAGCAGAAATTGCAGAAGCATTCGCTGAAGTTAACGGTGGCGAACTGAATGAAGTTGTTGTAGCAAACGGCTTGAACTTCCCGGATGCACTGACAATTGGTTCATTCGCAGCTCAAACGGAAACTCCAATTGTATTAACATTGGATGACCGTGTACCAGAAGCAACACAAGAACTACTTGATAAGTACAATGTAGCTGAAACTACAGTAGTTGGTGGAGAAGCAGTTGTTAACGCTGATGTAGAAGCAGCTCTTCCATCTGCAACTCGTCTAGCTGGTAATGACCGTTACGGTACTAACGTTGCAATCTTAGATCACTATGAGTCTGTAGACAGCGGTCTGTACATTGCAACAGGTAAAGATTATGCTGATGCTCTTACAGGAGCAGTTCTAGCAGCACAAAACGATACTGCGATTCTGTTAGTTCATGATAAGATTCCAAAAGAAATCGCACCTTACCTCGATGCAAATGACGTTGACTTCTCTGCAATCTTTGGTGGTAAAAATGCAGTAGGTGACGATGTTAAACAAGCTCTAGAAGACTACCTGAACGAATAAGTTCGGTAGGAATCTACGAAAACATCCTATAGAGTAGGCCAATACTCTGTAGGGTGTTTTTTGTTGTTTAATTTTACCCTGTAAGAGCTCATCAGCATAAACTCACATTGCAGTATATAAGCTATGCATATATTTGTCCAGTATAATATATCTATTTCGTTTATAATGGTTATGGGTAAAAAGTAACATATGGGTAGGGAAAATGAATGAGTGGAAAGTTTAGTAGAATTACATATGGATTTATGGTGTTGATTTTGCTGTTGAATGTGGTTGCGCCGAGCTTAACCTTTGCGGCAGCTGACAGTAAACCACCTGTAATTGAAGATATTAAGGTGAGTCCAGATGAAGTTGGTGTAGGAAATCAGATTGAGGTATCTATGAAAGTGACCGATGATGATTCAGGTGTAGAATGGGTGTCTACTCACTTCGACTCTCCGGTCAATACCTCATCTATTATAATCTATTTAGAAGAAAATGATGAAACTGGACTATGGGAAGGCAGTCATACGCTAGATTCCTATACACATGAAGGGGAATGGGAATTTTCCCATATTTGGGCTACAGACTATGCGGGTAATACTGCAAGCTTATATGCTCGAGATATTCCCGATATAAGTGATTTAAATTTTATTGTTAAACCAGAATTAGATGTCAATCAAGCTGAATTTCCTTATTATGTTACGGTAACGAATGAAAAATGGGGAAACAAAGTAATCGATAAAGATGTATACATCGGACCAGATTCCATTATTGAAATTGAAGGTAATGTAGAAATCACAGGAGATGTTTATATCTATGGAATAGTAAGAAATAACGGGAATTTAACAATCAATGGTACCCTTCATGCACATTCAGTAAATGACAAGTTTGATTATTGGGAACCTGGAGCAATTGTATTCTCGGATGATTCCACGCAAAATATAAAAAATACCAATGAAAGCACAGAACCATACGATGTCCCATTTGAAATATTTAATGAAGATTTAACAAATGAAACGGGAACTATCGAGATTGAAGGAAAAACACTTCCTTTTGTTGATGTAACGATTAAAAATGAAGCATTATCGCTTGATTACCGCGGCTATTTCTCAACGACAATTGAGGATGTTTCATCAAATAAAATTCCATTTGAAGTAGTAGATGCTTTTGGAAATACAATAGATAAATATGTTGAAGTTAAAGATGTAGTTACACCAGAAAAAGTAACTGACTTTAAAGTAATAGAGACTAATTCTGATTCCATCACCGTTAGCTGGAATAGTGTGAAGGACACCGATTTAGCTAATTATATTTTATATGTAAACGATGAAAAAGTGGCTATAGCAAAGGCTGACGAAACAACACATATTTTCACAGATTTGCAAGCAAATACGGAGTATAACTTATCCATTGTTGCAGCAGATGAGAGTGACAATGAAAGTGAGAAATCAACAATTAAAGCAACTACAAATCCAGAAACTCCAAGTGTAGATGCTGTAACAGAGGAAGATGAAGTAATTACTGGAACATCCAGCCCGGCAGTCCAAATTATAGTAAACGCAAATGGAAAAGAGTTAGCAACTGGAAAAACGGATGAAAAAGGCAAATTCAGAATTACTATTCCGAAACAAACTCATGGAACTGAGTTGACTGTAGTGGCTGTTGGTAAGAACGAACAGGAAAGTAAAGCTACAAAAGTAACAGTAGCAGACACTACACCGCCAGCAGCTCCTGAAGTCAATGAAGTAACCGATCAATCAACGGAAATTACCGGTAAAGCAGAAGCTAATTCAACGGTCATTGCAAAAGTAGCGAATAAGGAAATTGGACAAGCTAAAGCAAATGCGAACGGTAATTTTACAATAAAAATCACTAAACAAACTGCTGAAACGGAAATCGCTGTGACAGCGACAGATAAAGCAGGAAATGTTAGTAAGGCAAGCAAAGTTGTTGTAAAAGACGTAACTGCTCCTGAAGCGCCTGCTGTTAACCAACTTACAGACCAATCAACAAAAATTACTGGAACAGCAGAAGCAGCATCCGTCGTAGTTGCAACAGCTAACAATAAACAAATCGGTCGAGTGACTGCTAAATTTGACGGTACATTCGAGATGCCGATTAAGAAACAAGCAGCTGACACAAAAGTTACAGTAACTGCAAAAGACAAAGCGGGAAATGAAAGTAAAGCAGCAACCATCATGGTGAAAAAACAAGTCGAGCGTATTTCTGGATATATGCGTTATGACACGGCAGTTGAAGCAAGTAAACAAGGCTGGGATAAAGCCGATACGGTAATTATCGCGCGTGGCGATGATTTCGCAGATGCCCTTGCAGGTGTGCCACTAGCTCATAAGCTGGATGCACCCATTCTCATGACACCAAGTGATAAACTTTGGAATAATAGTCTCGAGGAAATCAAACGCCTCGGTGCGAAGAATGCAATCATCCTCGGTGGAGAGGGTGCGGTAAGTAAAGCAGTATCCACTGAATTAACAAAAGCTGGCTTGAAAGTCGAGCGGATTGAAGGAAAATCGCGCTTTGAAACAGCTGCATTAATCGCTAAGGAAATCGCACCAAATGGAACGAAAAAGATAGTCGTAGCAAATGGTATGGATTTCCCTGATGCACTTTCCGTCGCATCTTATGCAGCAAAAGAAGGCATGCCAATTCTCTTAACACTAGATGATCGCGTTGCAAAAGCAACAGAATCCACAGTAAAGTCACTCGATGTAAAAGAAACACTCGTTGTCGGTGGGGAAGCAGTAGTTTCCAAGAAAGTACAACAAGCTTTGCCGAAAGCCAAGCGTTTAAGCGGTAATGACCGTTATGAAACAAACATTGCAATCGCGAAGCATTTTGGCGTAGACAGCAACCATATTTATATCGCAACTGGACGGAACTATGCTGACGCACTAACTGGTGGAGTACTTGCAGCTAAAGAAAACAGCGCAATCTTACTCGTCCACCACCGCGTCCCAGCATCCGTCTCCGGCTACATGAACAAGCAAAACTTCCAAAGTCTCTCCATCTTCGGGGGCACCGGAGCAGTTGATGACTCAATCAAAAATGATTTAACAAAACGATTGAAATAAGTACAAATAATCCCCTGTAAAAGTAGACAACCTACTCTACAGGGGATTTTTTCCTCTGCTAATTGGTGAAAAGTAAATTTCGGAAAATTAACCGTTGACAGACACCTACCCTATATGTAGAATGATATTCAATTCTTACTAATCAAATATGAATTACCTTTATCAAGAGTCGGGGTAGGAATCTGGTCCGTTGATCCCGCGGCAACCATTACGTTACGTAATAAGGTGCTAATTCCAGCAAGCAGATGCTTGAAAGATGAGGGGGTGAAGCTATCGAACAAACTCTTCCTCATCCTGGAAGAGTTTTTTTATTATCCCAAATCCTATTAAAAATATAGGAAAAGTATATTATGTGTTACCGAAACAAAAACAAAACAAAAAAGGAGTGGCTAAAAATGAGTAACAAGAAACAAATTCATTTAAACGGTTTTGTACAAAATTCACCATCCCCACATTCTACTGGACTATGGAAACATGAGAAAGATGAAGGACTTAAGCATAATAGTCTCGAATACTGGACGGAAACAGCGAAAGTATTGGAACAAGGTAAATTTGATGCTGTATTTATCGCCGATGTGTTAGGAACCTATTCGGTCTATGGAAACAGTCACGATGCAGCAATCCGCCATGCCGTCCAATTGCCTGCCCATGATCCATTATTAATTATTTCTGCCATGGCACAGGTTACCCGGCATATTGGCTTTGCACCAACCGTTTCAGCTACATATGCCCAACCCTATGCATTGGCACGTCAGTTGTCGACATTAGATCATTTGACGGAAGGCCGTCTTGCGTGGAATGTCGTTACTTCCTATTTGGAAAGTGAAGCGATCAACCTTGGCTTATCTGGTCGTCTGCCAAAGAGTCAGCGTTATGACCGGGCAGATGAATTCTTAGAAGTCGTTTATAAGCTTTGGGAACATAGCTGGGAAGATGATGCAGTTGTGCACGATAGAGCGGGAGACCTATTTGCGGATCCCGAAAAGGTTCATGCCATCAATCATCACGGGGAGTTTTTCAACGTACCAGGAATTCATTTAACGGAACCGTCCCCACAGCGGACACCTGTCTTATTCCAAGCTGGTGCTTCTCCAAGAGGGCGGGATTTTGCAGCGAAACATGCGGAGGGCGTATTCACGAAAGGGCATTCCTTGGAAGCCCAGAAGAATTACTCTCAAGACTTACGTAAGCGGGTCGTCGAACAAGGAAGGAATGCTGATAGTGTCCGCATCTTCCCAATGGTCCTCCCGATTGTCGGTTCCACGGAAGAAGAAGCATATGCGAAATACGAGGATTTGAAGAACCATGTCAGTTATGAAGGAACTGCTGCACTGCTTTCCGGACATACAGGAATTGATTTCTCGAAATATAATCCGGATTAATACATTGAAGATATTGAAACAGAGGCCGTTCAAGGAAATCTTGATATGTATACGAAGGACCCGATAAAGAAGTGGACATTGCGGGAATCCATCCAAAATCATGGCCTCGGTAATGGAACAGCGAAATTCATTGGAACACCAGAACAAATTGCAGATAAAATCGAGGAATGGGCAACAGAAGGAGACGTCGATGGATTCAATATCGCACAAAGCTATTCCTTGGAAACCTTTCGTGAGTTTGTCGATCATGTCGTACCGGAATTACAGAATCGTGGTATCTACCGGAAGGAATACACAGGAAAAACATTACGGGAAAGTCTGTTTGATACCGATTCCGCTCGTTTGCCCGCGAACCATCCGGCAAAAAGAGTATATACCCTAATAAAGTGAAACTTCATTCAGTAGGGGTTTCCTTATCGCCCCACTGAATGTTAGTTGAACAGAATCAGGTATTTACGGACTGTCTATCCCTCACCTTCACATGTTGGGCTTCCCCCATGTTTAGAGGAAGTGATATAACAGACCGTTAATACGTGAAAAAAATGAGAACATACCCTATAAAGTTGATTTACTAACTTTATAGGGTATTTTTGATTAATATCTAATTTTCATAGAACTGGCAACTATGAAGTGTTAAAATGGTATCTATCATAGTTACATAGTTTATAAGTAAGGAGAATGAAGGATGCAGAATAAATCGATAAAATTGTTGTCTGTATTAGCGGTTGTTCTCGTCTTTTTGCAAAGCATTTTGCCAGGAGCAGCCTTTGCGGCGGATAAGACAGAACCTGCGGAGAGTGAGGGAAAGCTCTCAGCCGAACTTCTCAGTGAATTTAATGAGGATGAGCTCACCTCCTTTATCATCACATTTACGGAGAAACCAGATGTGGAGAAGGTTGCCATGGAAGCTGCTCAACAAGCAGATGCGACACTTTCCGAGGGCAATGTAAAAGAGTTACAGCGGGAAGCAGTTGTAACTGAATTGCAAAGAGCGGCTGAAACATCACAAGCGGAAGTGATGCAGCTGCTAGAAGCAGAAGCGGAACAAGGAAATGCAGAAGAAATCAAACCATATTATGTTGCGAACACGGTAGCTGTAACGGCAACAAAAGAAGTTGCGGAGAAAATCAATAATCTAGACGAAGTAGAAAAAATCGTACCAAATAAAGAAAAATACTTACATAACAAAACGAACGCAGAAAGAGCGGCACTCCCAACAAGTCCGGTATGGAATGTTGAACGTGTGAATGCACCAGATGTTTGGGAAAAAGGATATGATGGTACAGGAATAGTAGTGGCGACAATTGATTCTGGGGCGGATTGGACACATCCGGCAATCAAGCAGAACTATCGTGGCTATAATGCAGCGACTGGTGAAGTGAATCATACTTACAACTGGTATGACATTACTGGCGATTCCAGTGAACCGGTCGATGTCGTTGACCATGGAACACATGTAACAGGAACAATCGTCGGCACAAATGGCGAGCAAGGTATTGGTGTTGCACCAGGTGCAGAATGGATTGCGGTCCGTGCTTTTGACAGTAATGGACGCGCATCTGACAGCGATTTACTGGAAGCAGCCGAATGGGTATTGAATCCGACCGATGCAAATGGAGTAGAACGACCTGATCTTGCCCCAGATATCGTAAATAACTCTTGGGGCGGCGGTGGCGGTTATGAAGAATTTTACCGTGATATCGTCAAGGCTTGGGTAGCGGCAGGTATCGTTCCTATTTTCTCAACTGGAAATGATTATAATCAGACACCAGGATCTGTCGAAGCGCCAGCCAACTACCCGGAATCAATCGCTGTCGGTGCGGTTGATCAAAATAATGAATTAGCACCATTTTCACTACTAGGCCCTTCTCCCTATGGTGAAATCAAGCCAGATGTTGTCGCACCGGGAGTAAATATTTATTCTTCGATACCAAATGGAAGATATGGAACGAAACTAGGCACATCGATGGCAAGCCCAGCAGTATCTGGAGTCGTAGCACTCATGAAGCAGGCACTTGCGAATTTATCTGTTCAAGATATCCAAGGCATTATCCGTTCATCTGCAACACCACTGACAGATGATGAATATACGAGTCATCCGAATAATGGGTACGGATATGGATTACTCGACGCAACAGCTGCGATGGAGCAAACGTTAGTAGAGAAAGAAAAATCCGTACAACGAATCAGTGGCTACTTACGTTATGACACCGCAATTGAGATTAGTAAAGAAGGGTGGGATCGTGCAGATACGGTCATTCTAGTAAGAGGAGATGACTTTGCTGACGCACTCACATCCGTCCCGCTTGCCTTTAAAGAAGATGCGCCGATTCTTTTAACTGGCTCTAGCAAACTATATGATAAGACATTGCGTGAGATCAAACGATTAAAGGCAAGGAATGTCGTGATTATTGGTGGAACTGGTGCAATCAGCAATAGTATTCAATCAACATTACAAAATGAAGGCTTAAATGTAAGAAGAATTAGCGGATCGAGTCGGACAGATACAGCGCTTCTCATTGCGAAAGAAGTTAACCCGAGCGGATCAGATCAAGCTTTTGTCGTAAACGGGTATGATTTTCCAGATGCGTTATCGGTGGCACCATACGCAGCGAAGAATGGCATCCCGATACTCGTCACACAGAAAGATAGAATCCCAGCCGCAACCACGAAGGCATTGAGCGATTTGAATGTCGGGAAAACGATTGTTGTCGGTGGTGCAAGTGTTGTAACAAATGCGGTTAAGAACAAACTGCCACAAGCAAATCGAATCAGCGGAAATGATCGCTATAGTACAAACACATTGCTCGCTCAGCATTTCAATCCGGATGTTGAAAAGATGTACATTGCAACCGGAAGAAACTTTGCCGATTCGTTGGCAGGAGCGATGCTTGCAGCGAAGAACAATACTGGAATTCTTTTAGTACACGACCGGGTCCCAGCAAGCGTCACGAAATTTATTACAGAAAAAGATGTTAAGAACCTAACCATTTTCGGTGGTAAAGGTGCCGTAAGTGAAGAGATAAGAGAAGAATTGCTTGATCTATTGAACTAAAAAATAAACCGGGGCATGACCGACTTGACTGCAGATTGTCTGCAAGGAAGAAAGTTATGTCCCGGTTTTCAGATTAAACTATTTTGAGGTGATTATGATGAAGAAAATAGCCGGAATTCTTATCTTAATCGCAGCTCTGATTTTTACAGCTTGCCAGTCAACAGACGATGAAGCGGAGGAAGAGCTGCCTGCAGACAATGAGCAAGAGGAGCAGGAAGAAAATGAAACAGAAGAAGAAATCGAGGGAGATGAAAAAGTGAATACTGAATTAACCTTTGCACTAAACGCAGAAGACGACAAGATGTTTTACACGGTAGAAAACGAAGGAGACGGTGTAGCAACATTAAAATTCGCAACGAGTCAAAAGTATGAATATGAAATTAGTGATGAAACTGGCGTGATTTCGAAGTATTCGGAAGGGAGAGCTTTCCTGCAAGCAGTAGAAGAGATTGATTTAGCAGCCGGTGACGAACAATCTTTTGAAGTCGAATTACCAAAACTTGAACCTGGTGAATATACGGTCAAAATCTATCTCACGGCAAGTGATCTTGCTGAAACATCCGAGATTAGCGAGAAATTTGAAGTAACTTCAGATAATTCCCTTAATATCAATTGACTAATAATTTCAGAACAAATATAATAATATGTAAATCTTTGTAATCAGATTTTAATCTGATTGTTGAAAGGGGGACAGGGGGCTATATTTGTTCTGAAATTGATATCGAAAAGGGGAGGTTTTTAGTTGAGGAAGTTGAAGAAAAGTCTTATATTATTTGCCGCATTTCTATTAGTCTTTTCGAACATCACATTTGTAGCGGCTACACCTTCTAGCATCACTACGAAAGAGATCACAAAAGAACTCGAACGGGCAGACAAAATCAGCAAGGACGAGCTTCAAGAACAGTTCAGTCCAGATGATGAAGTACGCGTTATTGTCGAAGTTGATGGGGACCCTGCAATTCTCGCAGCAACTGCTAAGGGAAAGAAGTTCAGTGATCTGTCAGAATCAGAGAAGGTAGATTTACAATCTAAAAACATAGCAAAACAAGACAAAGTGAAACAGACATTGAACAAAGAGAAAGTCGGAGTAGATTACAAACAATCCTTTGCGACCGTATTCAACGGGTTTAGTGGGATTGTGACATTTAAAGATATCGAAAAAATCGAAAAGGTATCCGGTGTTAAAAAAGTAACAATCAGTACAGAATATAAACGCCCTGAAGCGGAACCGGAGATGAAGTATAGTAAAGAGATCGTCGAAGCACAGAAGACATGGGATGAGTATGGTTATGACGGGGAAGGGATGATTGTTGGAGTAATCGACTCCGGAGCAGACCCGAATCACCGTGACTTTATTCTTTCAGACGATACGGAAGCAGCACTATCCGAATCCCAGGTGAAAGAGTATATTTCAAAACATGACTTACCTGGTAGATATTTCAATGAGAAGGTCCCATACGGCTATAACTATATGGATGAAAATGATGTCATCCAGGACAAGGGTGCCGGTGCTTCCATGCATGGAATGCACGTATCCGGTACGGTTTTAGCGAATGGGGACGAAGATAATGGTGGATTGAAAGGGGTTGCACCAGAAGCCCAGCTTTTAACGATGAAAGTATTCGGAAATGATCCGAATATGGGCTCTACTTGGGGTGACATTTACATTAAAGCGATTGATGATGCACTCGTTCTTGGCGCAGATGTCATCAACATGAGCCTTGGCTCTGTCGCTTCTTTTGTTGACCCGGAAAACCCAGAACAAGATGCTATTAGAAATGCAGTCGAAAATGGAATTCTTTTCTCTATCTCTGCAGGTAACTCTGCACACCTTGGTAATGGGTTCTTCAATCCATATGTATCGAACCCGGATATTGGAGTAGTTGGTGCACCTGGTTTAACGTATGAATCCTTACAAGTAGCGGCTTTAGAAAACAGCCATATGGATATGGATGCACTAAACTTTAATTATGGTGATAAAGAAGGACTCGCGCCATACTTATCTGCAAGCTCAGTCCATCCGAATGATCTCGAGGGTACATTTGAAATCGAGTATGTAGGGATTGGTGACGAAGAAGGCTTTGCAGGAAAAGATTTGACAGGTAAATTTGCCTTTGCAGTCCGTGGGAATGCCTTTGCTGAAACCGCCTTCAATGCCCAGGACGCAGGTGCAGAAGGTGTCATCGTCTATAACCACTCAGACGGCTGGGTGAGCATGCAGTCTGACCCGAAAATTACGATTCCGCAACTATTTATGGCGAAAACAGATGGGGAAGAGTTAAAAGCGGCACTCGATGCCGGGGAAAACGTTACGATTTCCTTTAATGAAGAAACAAAGACAGTAGTGAATGAACTTGCGGATTCCATGTCAGATTTTACATCTTGGGGGCTGACACCGAACTTGGACTTTAAGCCGGAAATAACAGCACCAGGCGGCAATATCTTATCGACACTTGAAAACGATGAGTATGGCACGATGAGCGGTACGTCGATGGCAGCACCACACGTAGCTGGTGGTTCCGCGCTGATCTTAGAGCGTGTGGACGAGCTGTTTGATTTAGAAGGTGCAGAACGCGTACAAATGGCGAAGAATATTTTAATGAATACTGCGAAACCAGTAAGTGACAAAGGTGAATTCAATGAGGACTTCGGAGACGGTGAAATACCGTATTCACCTAGAAGACAAGGTGCTGGAATCATGCAGCTGCACGCAGCGGCGAGTACACCTGTTGTTGTAACTGAAAAGAATACTGGGGAAGCTAAAGTTGCACTGAAAGAAGTCGATAATGAGTTCAGCTTTACACTAGTAGCAAGAAACACGAGCAATCAGGCTGTTTCTTATGACGTGAGTGCGAACTTGCAAACAGACCTCCAGATCTTCGGTTTACTTGGAAATGCCCATTATACAGGTGCGCTTGATGAACTTGAGGCAGTTGAAATTGTAGATGCCGATGTTACCATCAATAAGGGAAATACGTCCGTGAGTATTCCCGCAAACGGCATGATTCAAGTTAATGTCGATGTGGATCTAAGTAACGCAAAAGCATTAACAGTTACAGATGATGGTGACGTAGACTACGTGGCCCCTAACGAAATTTTCCCTAACGGATATTTCGTTGAAGGTTTTGTCACATTTGCAAACGAAGCATATCCAGAGCTATCCGTTCCATTCGTTGGATTTAATGGAGATTGGAATGCAGCTCCGATTTTAGATGAGTTTGTATATGACGGAAAGGATTCCTTCTATGAGCAAGCTGGATTCGTCTATGATGATAACAATGGTTCTTACAATTATCTAGGAATCGATCCAACGACTGATGAAGGCTCCGTGGAAAATCTAGCAATCTCACCAAATGGTGATAACTCACATGATGAAATTATTCCAGTTCTATCTTTCTTACGTAATGCAAAATCTATTGAATATCGTGTCCTTGATAGTGATGGTAATAAGCTGCGGACAATACTCACAGATAAAAATATCACCAAGAATTACTATGATGGCGGAAGAGGACCAGCCTTCTACCTGAACCCGCAAGCAGCATGGGATGGAACAGTGAAAAACAAGGTAGTTGCGGATGGGGAATATATAATCGAAATCGCTGCGACGATTGATTATGAAGGTAAAGATGCACAAGTAGTACAAGTACCTGTAAAAGTTGATACGGTTGCCCCAACATTAACCGCAACACTTAAAGATGACCGTGCGACACTACATGCAGCAGATGAATTGTCTGGTGTCTCCCATATCGAAGTCATTGTCGATGGTGATGTAGTAGACACAATCGCGGCTGACGTGAGTGAGTATACATTTGATAAACTATCGAAAGACAACCGGGTAACATTTGTAGCGGTAGACTACGCTGGTAATGAAACAGCAGTCGATGTTTCAACTGGAACAGACGAGGATATTCCAAATATCTATGTGGAAACGCCAGAAACATTTGAAGCGTTCAACACAAACGAAATCCGTATTGCCGGTACAGTGGAAGATAAATCAGAGATTGTTGAATTTACGATTTCTGGTAAGGATGTCGAATTAACGAAGGAATCCAAAGGAGTTTACAGCTTCGATACGGTTCAAGAGTTTGAAGATGGTGCGAACAAGCTTAAAGTCTACGCGAAGGATGAATTCGGTAATGAAGCTTCCTTATCCAACAGTAGAACATTCTATGTCGACACAACTCCTGCAGTAATTAACGTTACGGCACCAGGACATGTGAAGCATGATGTTACCTCTGTTGAAATAGATATCAATGTAAAAGATAACGCAGAAGGTCTTCGTCTCTACTTAGAGGACAGTGAAATTGCCTACTATGAAGAGACTGGCTATGATATGGTAGCGATTGATAAGACAGAAAGCGTTGAAGTTTCTTTAGAGCCTGGTCAGAATACGTTTGCAGTGAAAGCCGTCGACCTTGCCGGGAACGAAACGGTGGAAAAAGTGAAGATCTACCGTGCAACATCAGCAGACGATGAAGCGGTATCCCGTCTTTACGGAGATTCTCGTTACAAGACTGCAGTTGAATTGAGTAAAGATGGCTGGGATTCCGCGGATACTGTTGTCCTTGCACGTGGGGATGACTTTGCTGATGCCCTTGCAGGTGTACCACTTGCCCATAAATTCGATGCACCGTTACTATTAACACAAACAGATCGTTATACACCTGTAACGAAAGAGGAAATCGAACGCCTCGGCGCATCCACTGTTTACTTACTAGGCGGTGTCGGAGCGATCGATAAAAAAGTCGAAAGTGAACTAAAAGCACAAGGAATTGAAGTAATCCGGGTATCCGGAGATTCCCGTGATAAGACAGCTGCAGAAATTGCAACGATTGTGACAGACGGTGAAGCAGTGGACGAAGTAGTCCTTGTGAACGGCTATAACTTCCCAGATGCTGTTTCCATTGCAGCATACGCAGCTGAAGAAGGAATGCCAATCCTCTTAACTCAGGATGCAAGACTTCCAGAAGCTACGCAAGCCGCCTTATATGACTTGAAAGCAACTGAAACGCTTGTCATCGGTGGTAAGACAGCAATCAATGACAATGTACTGAAACAAGTACCGAAAGCTAACCGTGTATCTGGCGCGGACCGATTTGCCACATCGGTTGAAATCGCGAAACACTTTGACTTGGATACAAAAGAATATTACGTCACTACTGGAATGGAGTTCCCTGACGCACTTGCAGCAGCAGCAATTGCAGCAAAAGACGATACTGGAGTAATTCTAGTAGGAAAATACGTCCATGATTACATGGAAGACTTCATCACAGACAAAGATCTCGAAATCCTTACAATCGTCGGAGGTCAATCCGCAGTAAGCGACGACATCTTTAATGAATTAAAACGTCTTATCGACTAATCCATGAACGCAATCCAAATCTTCTCCGGCCCTAAAAAGCTGGAGAAGATTTTTTGTGGGACGGGAGACTGGGGTCAGAGCATTTGTCCCAGTGGGACAAATGCTCTGACCCCAGTCTCCCACCAAAAGTATCCATTATAACTAACAAATTCTGTTTATTTTTGGTATGATAGACTTAAACTGCCAATCTATCGAACTAGAAAGCGTATAATGAATGAAATAAATAAGCATTAATGCATGGGTCTTAGTTGGTGGAAAACTTTAAGGTAAAATAATAGGAGGGAACTATGAAGAAGAAGCTACATCTGCTCGCTGTTTATGCACTCATCCTGATGTTGTTAATTCCTGCACCTTTCGCTGTCCAAGCGGAAACAGGTGCAACAGAAGAAGGGGAAGAAGAGACTCGGGAGGAAGTGTACAACGCACACGGCATTAAGAAAGGCACCATCATCTACGGAGAAGACATCAGTGAACTCCCGGAAGAAGAATTGCAGTACATACCAGAAGGCTGGCGGGCCGGTGAATTCGAAGAGCCGCACGGAGAAATTGATGAAGATTATGAACCAGAGGGAACCAAAGGCAAGCTGCAAAGCACGTATCCTGACGTCAATAGCTATATCGCGAATATGGAGCATGCCCAAATCGAATATCAGCACAAGCAACAATTTCCTCGTTTTCCTTATCGTTATGGTGTAGGTAGACCAGAGGGGGTTGTCGCCCACGATACAGGGAACCCGAACAACGACAAGATTGAAAACGAAATTGCTTTTATGGAACGGAATTATAAAAACGCATTTGTTCATGCCTTTGTCGACCATAACCGGATTATTGAAATCCATCCACCAGACTACGGAGCATGGGGAGCAGGACGATATGGGAACCAGCGCTTCATCCATGTGGAATTAACCAACTTACGCAATTTTGATGACTTCGCAAAGTCGATCAATAACTATGCCTACTATATCGCAACACTTCTGAAAAACTATGATTTAGGAGTGACAAGCGCTGAATTAAGCGGGAAAGGGACGCTTTGGTCACACTTGGCCGTGTCGAATCATCTCGGGGGAACAAGCTCGCCTGACCCACATAAGTATTTTGAGAAGTGGGGTTATAGTTGGCAGGAATTTACACAACTTGTTACACAGAAATACGATGAGCTAGATGTTAAGAGAATCTCTGGCAGCAGCAGATATAAAACTGCAGCAAAAGTAAGCCAGACTGGTTGGGATCGCTCGAATACTGTCGTTCTAGCTCGCGGTGATGAATATGCCGACGCACTAGCAGGCGTTCCGCTCGCTGCAAAGCATGACGCACCATTACTCTTAAGCCAATCGAATAAATTAACAAAAGTGACGAAAGACGAAATTAATCGTCTCAATGCCAAAACGGTTTATATCCTTGGTGGGGAAAGTGCCCTGGATAAAACAGTCGAAAACGAACTGAAGAAACTTGGCGTCACTGTAAAACGAATTAGCGGTTCAACCCGAATTGAAACAGCAACCGCAATCGCAAAGGAAATCGGCGGGAAAAAAGCAGTTATTGTAAATGGCTATAACTTCCCAGATGCTCTATCTGTTGCAGGCTATGCCGGTCAACTTGGCATGCCGATCCTACTTACACAGTCAGAGCGCTTGCCGGCAAAAACGGAACAAGCTCTCGCAAACTATTCCGAGACGATTGTCGTTGGTGGTAAAGGGGCTGTATCGAAAGAAGTCCTAAACAAGCTGCCAAAACCAACACGAATCGACGGGAATACCCGTTATGCAACAACCGCAGCAGTAGCAAGACATTTTAATTTGAATACGAAAGAATATTATATCGCAACTGGAACGGATTACCCAGATGCGCTCTCCAGTGCGGCCTTAGCTGCGAAAAATAAAACTGGGGTTCTACTCGTAAATAAAGGAGTACCTTGGCAAGTTCGTGAAGTATTGAAAGATCATAAGATTGAAGATGTCACGATTATCGGTGGACCAGCAAGTGTCGCACCAGGTGTACAGCGAAAACTCGCAGAATATATCAATTAAAAAAAGAGAGTCGGATGAAATATCATCTGACTCTCTTTTACATTTTTATTCATAACCAGATACTTGCTCATAACTACTATTAACTGGCTCTTCTACTTGTTCATCTTGATCTTCACGTGATGCAATCTCCAAGTGATCCTTCAACTCCGCCTGAATCTCATATAATGAATCTTCATCTGGAATCTGGTAACTTACCCCATTAATCTTGGTTGGGTACGTTTTGACATTTAGCTTTTCAATATTGCTCGTACTAAAGCCGGCATATTGTTTGGCAAAGCCGAGTCCTTCCCCAATTTTAAGGTTCGTTTCTACATTGTTACCAATCTCTTGTACAAGATCATCGACTTTTGTAATCGTACCTACGGATAGAGCTTTATCGATAATCGATTCGATCACTTCTTGCTGACGTTCGTTTCTGCCGATATCGCCACGTGGGTCTTCATATCGCATACGTGCATAAGCAAGGGCATATCTACCATCCAGCTGCATTTCTCCTTCATAGAATTGAAGTTTCTCTGCTTTACGGTCATCACTATTTTGCTGGAAATCAAACGGTACATCGACCGTGATTCCGCCAAGAATATCTATTATATTTTTAAAAGCGTCAAAGTTTACTGTTGCATAGTAATCAATCGGGATGCCTAGGAAGTTCTCAACGGTATCAATCGTCATTGTCTTCCCGCCGAATGCGTGGGCATGGTTGATCTTATCTTCATAGCCACGGCCAACGATTTCCACCATTGTGTCACGCGGAATACTGACGAGTTTCAGCTTCTCATCATTTGGATTGAACGTTGCTACGATTAATGTATCGGTCCGGCCTAAATCTCCTTCCGACTGATAATCCTCGATACCCATTAATAAAATGGAAACGGGATCATTACTAATCGAAACCGCTTCTTCACGCAGCTCCGATTTCTCTCTCCCAAGGTCATCATAGGATTCACTAGCAGCTTGCATCGTTTGTACTGCCAGATATCCACCGAAACCAACAATTCCTAGAAACAACAGCAAAACGATGAAAAGAAATACACGTAAACGTCTGACTTTTTTCTTTTTTCTTCTGACTACTCGTTTCCCCATGGTTTATACTCCTTTTAATGGTTATCCTCATTATTATAAATTCATTCTCGGAACATTGCAATCTTAATTTTTGGTAATACGCCCACTTCTTTCAATAGACTCGTTTATATTTACTTGCAAACCACTCTCTATTATAGACGAAATAAACCTATAAAAGGTTACAATATGGATACAAATTTCTTAGTTTCATAGAAAAAGTGTAATAAAATTGTATTAATATGGAGATTGGAACGTTTCTTCGACAAATGGCTCCAGATCAAGATGTCTTCGCAGCATTTCTTGGATTTCCTGTCTACTTTCTTCATCGACTTGGAAGTACCAGACGCCGTCATCCATGTAATCGCCAATGCCGTCTAGATTTAATGTGTCGACCTTAATATCACCATCTAACGCGTAGGAGAAAAATCCGCGAATTTCCGGCATTTTCAGGTTTGTACTCATATTTTTTCCAACTGCTGTCATTACGTCATCGAGCTTCAATAGGGAAGAGGTAGATAGCACTTCATCGGCAATTGTCATAAGGATTTCCTGTTGCCTTCTGCCGCGCTGAAGATCACTGTCATGTTTCCGTGTACGTGCTAGCGCCAGTGTCTCTTCACCATCCAAATGCTGATAACCTGGATAGAGGTGAATCGAATCCCGTTTGTTCCCTGAGTTCGGTTCTGAGATTTCATAAGGCACGTTATACCAAATTCCGTCAATCGCTTCCACAAGATCAACAAAGGCATTGAAATTCACCCGGACATAATAATCAACCGGAACATTTAAAAATTCCTCGACTGTTTCCACCGTTGCCCGGGCCCCGCCGAACGCATGGGCATGGTTAATTTTGGTGGAATAGCCGACCTCCGGGATATAAACATACGAATCCCGCGGGATACTAAGGAGCTTCACGGTGTTCGAATCTTTATTGAACGTCGCAAGCAGGAGCGCATCCGACCGGCTCTTGTTATTCTCTATTTCCTCACCGCTATCGACCCCGATGAACAGAATCGATACATGATCATCGACTGGATCGACATCTTTCGTTCTGAGGGTAGATTTTTCATTCTCTCGCCCAATATCCTCGTGAGCATCGGAGACAAGATTATTTGCTTCATTATATAAATAAGCTGCATAACCGACTATGGCGGTAAATGCGAGGCCGACAATTACAAGTAACGTAATGATGATTTTCTTTTTTCTGCTCAATGTTTTGACCCCTTTTGACATTCTTCTTCTAGTTTAACGCGAATCAGCCTACTGTCATAGTCTAAAATCGGATTTCTTCTATTATTATGCATGATTTTTTCGCTTTTCATCCGAGGCTGGATCTGGAAACTTTCTCGAAAGTGTTGAGTTTCTTCTTATGTTTAAGGTATGATTGATTTGTTGTAAAGAGTAATAATACTATATACAAGAAAAGATAATAATTGGAGTGACATATAATGACGAAACCAATACGAGTAATGACGATTTTCGGTACGAGGCCGGAAGCAATCAAGATGGCCCCCCTCGTACTAGAACTTAAAAAACGTCCAGAAGAATTTGAAGCGATTGTAACCGTGACCGCTCAGCACCGGGAAATGCTGGACCAAGTACTAGAAATTTTCGGAATCACACCAGATTTCGACTTAAACATTATGAAGAAACAACAATCCCTCGCACAAATCACGACACGTGCGTTGGAAGGATTAGATGAAGTGATGAAGAAGACACAGCCGGATATCGTACTCGTTCATGGTGACACGAGCACAACATTCGTAGCTGGACTTGCTGCATTCTATAACCAGATTGCAGTTGGACACGTTGAAGCGGGCCTCCGTACATGGGATAAATACTCCCCGTACCCGGAAGAAATGAACCGTCAGTTAACAGGTGTCATGGCTGATCTGCATTTCTCACCGACAGAAAAATCAAAGCAGAACCTACTCAATGAAAATAAACCAGAAGATGCGATTTCTGTTACAGGGAACACAGCGATTGACGCATTGAAAACAACCGTTGATGAAAATTATTCCCACCCGATCTTGGATGAGATTGGTGACCGTCGTCTAGTATTGATGACTGCACACCGCCGGGAAAACCTAGGTGAGAACATGCACCAAATGTTCCGTGCCATCAAGCGTCTGGTTGAGACCCATGATGATATTCATGTTGTCTACCCGGTACACTTGAACCCAGTCGTTCAAGAAACAGCAAACGAAATTCTTGGAAATGACGACCGCATCCAATTAATCGAGCCACTTGATGTTGTCGATTTCCATAACTTCGCAGCTCGTTCATACTTAATCTTAACCGACTCAGGAGGGGTGCAAGAAGAAGCACCATCACTCGGAGTACCAGTTCTTGTATTACGCGATACAACAGAGCGCCCAGAAGGAATCGAAGCAGGAACATTGAAATTAGCTGGAACAGAAGAAGAAAATATCTTCCAATTGGCGAACGAATTGTTATCAGATGAAGCAGCACATGAGAAAATGGCTAAAGCCTCAAACCCGTACGGTGACGGAGAAGCCTCCCGCCGCATTGCAGACGCAATTACCGCCCACTTTAAAAAGTAGCGGGACATTGGGGTCAGAGCAACTGTCCCGCATTCTTGGACTGGGACATTGGGGTCAGAGCAGCTGTCCCACTTTCTCATCCTAATTTCTACACAGAAAAATAAATAATAGATAAGCGTCAAGAAGGCCTGTCAGCACCATTATCAACCATACCTGGGGTTGAGAAGGAACGGACAGGCCTTTTTGAGCTAATTTTACATGGATTAATGCATCATATGGTAAGAAGATAATCTAACTCATTTAAAAAAACTGTCTCACCAGGGAGGACATTATGGGGAAGTTACAACGTGCTCGATATTCATGCCAATAAAAGGAGATGATCGAGAATGAAAGCGGTGGAAAACTTAAGAAAAAAGATCAGAACAGGAGGATGGGATAGACAGACGACAGGCCAAGTCCCAGGATATACGCAGACGAACCTCGTTATTTTACCGAAAAAGTATGCTTATGACTTTCTGCTTTTCTGTATGCGTAACCCAAAAACTTGTCCATTAATCGAAGTAACGGATGCTGGATCTCCAGTTCCGAAAAAATCAGCACCAACTGCGGACTTACGTACAGACCTTCCGAAATATCGCATTTATAAAAATGGAGAACGAACGGAGGAAGTAACAGACATCATAGCTTACTGGCAGGATGATTTCGTATCATTCTTAATTGGTTGTAGCTTTACATTTGAAAAACCTTTGTTGGAAAGTGGAATTCCGATTCGCTATATAGAGGAAGGTCGTAATGTTTCGATGTATACGACTAATATTCCGTGTGAATCTGCCGGTATCTTTCAAGGCCCCATGGTTGTCAGCATGCGTCCAATGAAGCCGGAAGAGGCGATTCGGGCAGTACAAATTACGTCAAGATTCCCATCCGTTCACGGTGCACCTGTCCATATCGGTGATCCCGCACAAATTGGAATCACGGATATAAACAACCCGGATTTCGGAGACGCTGTTACGATTCATGAAGGAGAAGTTCCTGTATTCTGGGGTTGCGGGGTCACACCACAGGCGGCCGTAATGGCGAGTAAGCCAGAGCTAATGATTACACATGCGCCTGGGCATATGTTTATTACTGATGTAAGGGAAGAGGAACATGCTGTGATTTAGGGTGCAGACAGTTCATTTTGGGTTGAAATTAGGGCGCAGTGCTCACGTTCACAGTGGATATACTGAAGTTAACAAAAGAATTGCCGAAGTTCAAAATATATTCGCTGAAGTTCATAATTAAAGTGGGACAGTTGCTCTGACCCCAATGTCCCGCTATCCCTAACAAGGGAAAAAATCAAAAGAACAAAAAAGATAAGTATAGAAATGCAGGTATGAATTATAATAAAAGGTATGATAAAATAATGAGTAAGAATTATAGTTATAAGAGAGGTGAATTCAATGGCGTTGTTGGAGAGAGATTCTAAAAACAAGCGTCCGCCCGCTGAAGTAATTTCCAGAGCGATTTCGGAGCGAGGACAGACGGTTATACCTAAAGAATTCCGGGAGTATTTGGAAATTCATGACGGGGATCAATTAGAATGGTCGGTGAATGAAAAAGGAGAAGTCGTGGTCTCGGTGAAGAGGACAGAAGATATCATGGATTTGTATGGTTCCTTACCGGTGCAAGAGCAGCAAGAGCGTGATTTTGAAGAGATTTTAGAGGCATCGAAAAAAGAGCGGTTAGAAAAGAGAAGAAATGAGGGGAATATATAGTGGCGACGGAGATGTGGGTGGATACGAATGTCATTGTTCGTTTCTTAACGAATGACCACCCAAAACTCTCTCCCATTGCTAAAGGGATTATGCAGCAAGTGAAAGAAGGAAAACTCATTTTGCATGTTAATCCCTTTGTGATAGGGGAGTGTGTATTTGTTTTACAGGGGAAGGTATATGGATTTCGTCGGCAAGACATAGCCGAACGTCTCCAGCGATTTTTATCGGTCAAAGGAATCGAGTGTAAAGATAAAACACCACTGATTCAAGCCTTAAAGAATTACGGCCGCACGAATGTGGATTTTGCAGATGCATACATACCTGCTTATGCGAAACATATGGGACCTGAAAAAGTCATGACATTTAATGTAAAGGACTTTAGAAAAGTGGATGCTGAAGTCTTTTCTCCGGAAGAGGTGTTGGGAAGTTTTGAAGAATGATTAGGTAATCATGTCAGAACGATAACATATCTTCCGGAATTAGGGCTATTTAGTCGAATAGCATGGTTATATCAATGATTATTTTTAGTAAACAATAAAATTAATCTATCCATTAGACCTGTCCGTGCTTAGTGATGGCGATATCTAGCTGTGAAGGGTGCTGAGAGGTCTTTTTGAGTTGAAACTAGGGTGATGCCCGTGTTCACGAAGCAGCTCAGGATCACAATAAAATGCTCCAAATTACAATTCTACTGGGACAGTTACTCTGACCCCAATGACCCTCAAACTGGGACACTTGCTCTGACCCCAATGTCCCACCTTCACGTTTCATTTAACTAGGAGTTGGTTAAAATGGAACTAAGGGAGGTTTTTCACATCGGATCATTTACGGTACTAGGTGCGATCGTTATACTTACCGGGTGGTTTGCGCTCGTGGAATACGATCAATATCCTGAATCAGAACGGAAAGAAATTGTAGACCGAATTAAAGGTAGTCCTGCAGCCATAATCGTTGTTGCTCTGATGCCTGTTGGGATTGTTGTCAATATGTTAGGAAACGCAGTCGGCTCTTTATGGATGGTTATTATCGGGGCAACGCTCATATTTGTGCAGAGTATCATCGTCTCCCTCTTGTTCTGGAAAAGAAAACGCTGGAAAAGTATTGTGCTGCTTATTGCCATGATTGTGCTGGGAATTTTCTTGTATATGCCGTTATTTATGTGAAAATCATTTTTTAACGTGGTCATACCTTGGCAGCAGTTTGATGTGTTTTTTTAATCAGTTTAATGTACTTTTCATTATACATCCATTGTTACTTTCGATTTTTAGATACAATTACTAAATTGATTACAGACACCACAAGAGCCACAAGTGAAATGATTAATGCAATCGTAACCATAATTTTCATCCTTTATGTTGATTTTTTTGAATAAAGAGGGTATGATTAACATAGAATTATGGGTAGGAGGAGATTTTACTCCCCTCCGTGGTGTTTAGAACTCTAACGTTGCGATCGTTTAGAGTTCTTTTTCTTTTTACGTCTTTTGTGTCTGTCTAATACTATGACAATCAGATTAGTGATTGCTATTATCAGGTTGACCACAGACGTAATCAGAATCAAAACCTGCTCCATACTTCTATGCCCTCCCTTCTATAAAGGGATGGAAGGTATCATACCCTCAAGTCTAAATATACATAATTATTTACATTTACTCAAGTCACTCCAAGACTTTAAGGCCCATTTACAGTATATTTTCTTCGTGCATATCACAATATTGGTGAGGATCCTATGGGATTGAAATCTTGAATACCGGAGCGGTGGATCTGATAATGGAACTATCGCTTATTTTATTTGAGAAACCTCTCAAAATTGATTTCAATACTGGAATTTCCTTCTCTTCCTCTTTATTCATTGTTATTCCCTTCTATCTGAACGGTATTGGCTGGAATGATTATTTTTTCCACCCACAGAATAAACTATTTCCAAAAAAGTTTCGTCCCTCACACCCCCAATCCCCACCCCCCTTCGATTATAGAGTTGAAAGGGAGGTGAGGCACATGGCAGCACAAGACTTAACACAGTCGACACTGCAACTCGTTTTTCTGACAGGGGTTGACCCGGAATCGGGTAATTCCACGTACAAGAATAAGAGCTTTAACAACGTGAAAACGAGCGCAACGGCAGATCAGTTATATGAAATCGCGATTGCGTTCGAAGGGTTGCAGCAGCACCCGCTCACGCAGATCAACCGTCGTGACAACTCCGAGATTCGCGAAGGCTAAGCTCGAACACGGAGCCTAGCTCCAAGCGAACCAATCAACTACAGAGAGGAGGGGGACCATGAAAAGGTTACAAATGCAATTTGAAAACCAAGAAGGAAAAGTCGTCACGTATACACTGGATGACCCGGTTGAGCCAATCGACCATGAGGCAGTAAACGAGGCAATGGATACGGTTATTGCCCAGAACGCGTTCAATTCCAGTGGCGGTGAATTAGTTGCGAAACGAGGCGCTCGTGTCGTTGAACAGATAACAGAAGAAATCGAGATTTATTAAAATCTAGAGACTAGCGGGGCCCCAATTGTTCATCTGGACGATTGGGGTCTTGCGCTATATTAAAGAAAATGAATCAATCACTTTCAAGAAGGAGGGATGAGAAATGGATGCTTGGTATTCGTTTGTCGCGGAAGTTGGCTTCCCGATTGCGGTGACTTTTTATTTACTCTACCGGATCGAAGGGAAGCTCAACCTGCTCATCGATTCCATTCACCAGCTGCCGGATAAGATGAAATAATAGATGATCATTCCAGTTTATTCTTGCATAACAAAAAAACCTTATTCCGACAAATGAAGGAATAAGGTTTTTTGGACTTTTTAGCAAGCTGCAACAGCTTGATGCGCCGTCTTGGCTGCACGTTATATTATTTCAAATCCAATTCCTAATATTCGAATTCCCCATGTGGTCAAATAAAGAAGTGGATCTACGTCAATATTTTGGACATAAAAAAGTTAATTTATCTAAATTTAATGAATTTCATAATAGTATTTAATGCTTCGCCATCACCATATGTAGTTGAGTTGGTTCGTTCCCAACTACATATGGTGATGGTGAAGCTGACTTTGGTAATTATGAAATTCATTCGAGTGATAAAAAATATCATGTATGTTCTAATTTAGTTAACGGAAGGGTGTACCTGTACCTGCTTTCCAAGTACCCTTCAAAAGATAGGAAGAGTCGGGATTTTCTGTTTTAAAATGCCGGAACTGCTGATTCTCCTTCACGTTCCTCCAAAAACTCTCGTACTTCTTCACTTGTCATTGCTTCAGATAATTTTTGAATTAACTCTGAATCTACGTTATCTTCGCGGGCAACTAATGTAATAGCAAATTTATTGTCTTCTTTTTCAGTGATAAGCGCATCATCAGCCGGTGTTAAATCTAAATGACTCGCATGCGTTGGATTCATAATGACACCATCTACATCTTTGTATAAACGTGATAACGAAGCAATTTCTGCTTGCTCAAAACTGTAGTTGTGTGAGTCATCTATGATATCTTCTAATCCATATTGCTCTCCGTCAATCTCACTTAACTCAATTAAACCATGTGAATCCAATAAGCGTAAAGAGCGATCAACATTAGATGGATCATTGGCAATACCAATTGTTATGTCATCAGGTAATTCATCAATACTTTCATATCCATCTGCATAAAGACCGAAGTTAGCAAAATAAATCGGTTGAACGTCAACTAAGTTACCATCTGCGTTTTCATTAAATTGTTGCATAAATGGTATGTGCTGTGAAAAGTTTGCATCAATCTCTTTATTTTTTAATGCTTCGTTTGGCTGAATATAATCGCCCATCTCCACAACTTCTAGCTCAATACCATCTTCAGCGAGAAGTTTTTTTGCAATTTCTACAACATCTGTCATCGGTGACTCTACAGCTGCAACTCTTAATGTTTGTGCGTTATTTTCTTCATTTGTATTATTATCTTGGTTATCACCACATGCAACGAGTAAAGTTACAAGTGCGGCGATCATTACGAAAAGTGATTTTTTCATAGATTGTTCCCTTCTTTCTATCGTTTATCTATTTTTCTTGCTAAAGTGATTCCTGCATATTGGATCAGTTGTACAAATATTACGATAATGATAATGATATAAATCATTAAATCTGTGCGATATTGTAAATAACCATAGCGAATGGCAAAGTCTCCAATTCCGCCACCACCGACAACCCCCATAATTGTTGAATAAGAAATAAAACTAATTGTAGATGTTGTCATACTTAGAACGAGTGCAGAACGTGCTTCAACATATAAAAACTTAAAAATAATATCTTTGACGGATGCTCCCATTGAAACAGCTGCATGAATCACCCCCTTTGGTACGTCAAGAAGGGATTGCTCCACAAGACGTGAGTAGTGCGCAATTGCGATCACCATCATTGGAAGTGTTGCGGCAGCTGTGCCAATTGCTGTCCCCATAACAAAACGAGTAAATGGAATCATAAAAATAACGAGCAATAAAAATGGGAATGATCGAATAATGTTCACGATTAAATTTAATGATGAAAAAACGAGTCTGTTCTCAAGCAATTGCCCTTTGCGACATAAAAATAAAAATGTTCCAATGGGTAGTCCAACTAACAATGCTGCTATTACTGAAAATCCTACCATAATAGATGATTCGCCAATCGCCATCCAAATCTCAGATTGATACTTAATTAATATATCAGGAAAGATTGGTATCTCCCCCTGACTTCAGCTGTTCGACAAATGCTGCTGCACCTTTTTCAAATTTATTTACACCTGTCGGCTCTATGTCTACTACATCATAAATTTGACCATCTGCCATAACTGTCACTCGCTCAGCAAGGCTTCGAATGACTTCCAACTCATGGCTTACAATAACGATTGTTACGTTAAATTGCTGATTAATTTGTTTTAGTACCTCAAGTATTTCTGTTGTCGTTTTTGAATCAAGTGCTGATGTTGGTTCGTCACATAACAACACTTTAGGATTATTAACAATTGCGCGTGCAATAGCGACACGCTGTTTTTGTCCACCACTAAGTTGGCTAGGATATTGATCTTTATATGTTTCTAGACCGACGAAACGCAAGCTCTCCATAACGCGTTCTGTTCGGTCCTTCTTTGTTATTTTAGCTATTTCTAATGCCACAGCGACATTATCAAAAACCGTTTTATTGCCAACTAAATGATATCCTTGAAAAATCATGCCTAACAACTGACGTATATGACGAATCTCTTTACCTTTTAAATGGTTGAGTTTTTTATTATTAATAATGACATCGCCTTCATCAGGCTTTTCAAGTAGATTCATCATACGTAACAGCGTTGATTTTCCTGCACCGCTTGCACCAATAATACCGTGAATTTCACCAGCCTTAATGTTTAATGATATTGACTGAATCGCTTTAAACGTGCCATATCGTTTGGTAACATTGTGAAGAGTAATCATATAAATCTCCAATCTTGACTAAAGTTCATTCGGTATATTTCTGTATTCATTTTCAGGTTGTTATAGTTTAATCTCTATGGTAAGTGTAACAGTTATGTTTTGCTTATTCAAGGGTTAAAAATCTGTTATAGTCAATTAAGGGGGCTGATTGTCGCGTTTGAATACCTCATACATATCCTCCTTATCCTTAAAATAGATATTACAGACTCTTGTTGTCCTTGATGTGCTTGATTATACACATGATGAATGTTTTTAAAGACCGAATCAAAAGTATAACCTTTAATCATGTCTATTATAATTACTCGTATATCTCTTCTGATAAGAACTTTAAAGATTTAAGCTATTGGTTACAATCCCTTCGAAAAATGGAAAAAAGCTACACAGACCTTGAGTTTGGAGAATTGAAATTCAATTTGGAAGATTGGTATTATAAGATAGGTGGAAAAGAAATTACATACCATTATCACACCGACTATCTAATGACGCCTGGTCAGGCGGCTACAGAGCTTGGAATATCGAACTGTCCATTCAATATGTCAGTGTGTTTTTTCGTGTACATCCCATAACTTAACAATTACTTTTTCGTTGTCTACATAAGTAAATAATTATATACTTATATATCAACCCAACTAAAAAGGAGGAACAGCTATTTTGCAAACAACGATTGAAATAGATAAAGCATCTATTATTTTAAAACTGCTTGGCGACGAGACCCGTCTGACCATGTTGAAGTTAATGGATGAGCATGCTTGTTGTGTATGTGAGTTTGTAGAAATCTTTCAAATTAGTCAGCCGGCGATTAGTCAGCACTTACGCAAGCTGAAAGATTTGGGGCTTGTAGAAGAAGAGCGACGGGGACAATGGATTTTTTATTCGATGAATAACAACCATGAATATTATGCTTTCATACAATCCGTTTTGAAACAATTACCGAACCAAAATTATCGGATAAAAAAATTGGAAGAAGAAGGTACAAGAATTTCATGTTGTTAAATGGGAGGTATCATGTTGCAGGCAACGCTCATACTCGCACTTTTAATATTTATAGCTACTCTCGTTCTGGTCATTTGGCAGCCTAGAGGATTAAACATCGGCTGGTCTGCGATGGGCGGGGCAGTTGTAGCTTTATTAGCAGGAGTTGTCGGATTTAGTGATGTAATGGCAGTAACGGAAATCGTATGGAACGCGACGCTTGCCTTTGTGGCTATTATTCTAATATCCTTACTATTAGACGAGGTAGGATTGTTTGAGTGGGCTGCTTTACATATGGCGCGATTTGCAAAGGGAAATGGGATAAAAATGTTCGTCTATATCAGTATATTAGGTGCGCTTGTTGCCGCCTTATTTGCGAATGATGGTGCTGCACTCATACTCACGCCGATTGTACTAGCGATGGTACGAAATTTACAGTTTAAAGAAAAAATGATCTTTCCCTTTATTATGGCAAGTGGATTTATTGCAGATACAACTTCCTTACCATTTGTTGTGAGTAATTTAGTGAATATCGTATCAGCCGACTTCTTTGGTATTGGATTTGTTCAATATGCTTCACGCATGGTTATCCCAAACCTTTTCTCATTAGTTGCAACGATTTCCGTACTGCTCATCTACTTTAAGAAAAATATCCCAAAGGCGTATGATGTTTCTAAATTGGATGAACCTAAAAAAGCAATTAGGGACGATAACATGTTTCGTCTATCATGGTATGTTCTTGGTTTATTAGGAATTGGCTACTTTACGAGCGAATTTATCCATGTACCTGTCTCCATTATTGCTGGAACGATTGCTATATTTTTCATTATAATGGGCAAACAAAGTCCTGCTGTCGATACAAAAAAAGCAATAAAGGGAGCACCATGGGATATTGTGTTCTTTTCCATCGGAATGTATGTCGTTGTATATGGGCTTGGAAATGCCGGTCTTACATCTGCACTGTCAAGCTTGATTGAGGCTACTGCTGAAAAGGGCTTGTTTGTTGCGACAATTGGAATGGGATTCATTGCTGCTTTCTTATCATCGATTATGAATAATATGCCGACTGTGATGATTGATGCGTTGGCAATTGCCGAAACGGATACTTCTGGTGTAGTAAGAGAAGCACTTGTCTATGCTAACGTTGTAGGATCTGACTTAGGGCCGAAAATTACGCCGATTGGTTCTTTGGCAACGTTAGTCTGGCTTCACGTATTATCGCAAAAAGGTATCAAAATTTCTTGGGGAACCTATTTCAGGACTGGAATTATTTTAACGATACCAATCTTGTTTATCACCTTACTAGGTCTATATGTAACATTGATTATTTTTTAAAAAAGGAGCATTGATATGGATAAAAAAACAATCTATTTCTTATGTACTGGGAACTCTTGCAGAAGTCAGATGGCAGAAGGGTGGGCGAAGAAACTGCTTGGAGAAGAATGGGTGGTTAAGAGCGCTGGTATTGAAGCACACGGATTAAATCCCAATGCTGTTAAAGCCATGGATGAAGTAGGGATAGATATTTCGAACCAGCAATCAGAATTAATTGATGTGGAGTTCCTTCATAATGCCACGTTAGCAGTGACCCTTTGTGGTGATGCAGCTGACCGTTGTCCAATGACACCGCCACATGTAAAAAGAGAACATTGGGGATTTGATGATCCAGCAAAGGCGGAGGGAACGTCTGAAGATAAATGGGCCGTATTTCAGCGTGTTCGGGATGAAATAGGAGAGCGTATTAAACGTTTTGCAGAAACTGGGGAGTAAAGATAGGTCATCTCTAGGGGCGAATAAACTATTTAAAATTCTCCTATCTACTATGTCTCGTTGTCGCAATATGGGCCTACCTTCTTGTGACTGATTTCATGTACAATAATTGATAAGACCATAACATGATAGCGTAGTTAAAAGGAACCGAACGTAATATAATCAAATTTTTCTCAACCCTTCTCATAATAGAGAAGGGTTGTTTTCATGCATTATAAAAAAATACCTCCAACCCGAAACCTTCAGCTAAACAATTCCGTATTACGAATTAATATAAATAACAAAGAATGGTAAAATGCAATATAGGAACTAGATTAGAAGTCGAATGAAAAAGCAGAGCATTAACATATAAAGCTAAACAGATTGTACGAGAACGGAGACCATACATAATGCAATTAAAAAAATATATCCAAACAAACTTCCCAGGCCTAACGCTAAAACCAAACCTCAGCTCCGAATGGAAACCAAGTCTTCATCTTGAACTAGCCAAAGGGCTTTATCCATTCAAAGAGGGGAGTGACGAGCTAAATCCAGTTTATTTTCAAACCGTCTATCATCAAGCCATCTCCCTGTTTCACGACCTATTCTCAGCCGAAGATGAAATACTATTGGTAACGAATAGTTATCGGTATAAAAAGGAAAGGAGAAAGAAGAGAAGAAAGCTTGGGATATATCTTCATTATATTAAAAGTAAAGATGTTCGCTCTCGTTTAACACAAGCAACCTTACCTTATATGTTTGAGGACGACGAGGAGAAGGAAGAAAAATATACATGCCAATTTTCTTTACGATGCCGTAAGCAAGACATCCGGTATTCTATTTTAATAAAGGCAATTTGCAATCAGGATTTTCCGTCATTGAAGCCAAGCATACATAATCCATCTAACTTGGAGGAGCCGGATATATTCTTTATGAACACGACGAGAAATATTATTTTTTACATGTATGATGATCGAGGGTGTGAGGTGATCGCGAGGGATAGAGAAGCGATACGCCCTATTTATGAAAAATATGCGGATTGGTTGGATGAAAGCAATCGGGCAGAAATCGATCAATACTTTACATGAAGTTGGAAATGGGGAATACTCGAATGAGCGGCTGTCCTCACGTGAAACCGAGATTACCACTCCATTTAATATATACAGCATGAAGTTATAGAAAAACAAAAGGGGAAATACAGTTATGCCAGAATCCAATGATGATTCATTTCGTAATATGAATAAAAAAGAAAAAGTCGCAACCGTTGTAGGAATAGGACTTCTCATACTGTTTGTCGCAGGTTTTATATTTGGACTTTATTTCTTTGGGCTTGCGGGTGTTTTTAAAGTGCTCGGTGTCCAGTATGATTCGGTCTGGTCGTTAGCTATTTTTGTTGTTAATTTGCTTGTGATCGGCCTTCTATTCGAGATATTTTCCAACGTGATATTTAAATTGTCCGTCCGGAATATGACGGGAAAAGCAAAAGTGCTCATGATCCGATTCCTTATCGAGGCAATCACGAACTGGGTTGTCATCTTTACAGTGGATGAGCTGATGAGGAGTATCACACTATCGCTTCAAACAGAGATTATCATTGCATTGTTTATTGCCACACTCGAAATTGTTTTCGATGATAAAGATACGAAGAAAAACACCGCGGAGTGAAAAGAAAAATAGAAGGGGAAATTACATATGATTGGTTTGCTTAATGTTGGGAGTCTCGTACTTGGACTGATTGCTTGGATCCTGCCTGTCATCAGTCTATTGAAATATAGAAGCACTAATAATACGAATTGGATTACGCTTTCCATTCTCAGTTTGAGTGCTTGTGCGGTTTCGCTAGGTTTCCAGATGTTTTACAATTATCATCTCGTGAAAATAGAGGACTGGGCTGCTCTGATGGATACAGCTGGGGCGGTCGCTTTTGCCGCCACAGTTTTGCTCATCGTGACGATTCTATTAAATGCCATTACGCTGTTTGTCTTTCGTTATAAATCAGCAAAGTAGGGCAATAAAAAAACATGAGGTTGAGGAGCAATGCAACTTGCATTATGTTAAGTTTCTTATTCAGGAGTCGATATTATTTGGGTTGATTATCATCGTGAATTATTTTTACAACATTCATCTTGGCCCACCATTTACTAAGGTTGATGTCCTAGCGAGCATCATATGTCTTCCTATTCTAGGCTATTTATTATTTTTAGTGTTTACGTTATTTAAACGTTACGATTCGATATCATTAAAAAATAAAATCATTCTTTCTATCATTAACTTCACGATAATAGCATTCATGATTGGAATTATATTCTCGAGTGCTGGTATAAAATGATAAATCTTAAAAGCCAAGAGAGGAAAACAGCCATGACCCAATATATTTATCTCGCTTCACCTATCAGACTGCCAAAAGGTTCGTTTGGACAGTCATCTTTAGCGCCTGAACAACCGAATATCTTTAAGAGTGAATTGGATTTTGCCCACTTACATTTTGAAAACAATTATGATCCCGGATTAAAAGAGAGATTCTCCTATAGTCCGCACTTTTCCTTCAAGCATCAAGTAGCGGCCGATGCTCGCGACATCCCGTTGAAACTTCAGTTACGAGGGACGGCGGAGGAAGCGAAGTGTTTAGGCATTCTGCATGCTTATATAGAAGAAGTTCTCCAGGCAAGCGGTGTTGTAGAGTATTTCACTTGTTTAAACGGTAAAGAGGAATCCGCCATTTCAAAAAAGCGCCACATTCGCTGGTCTGATATGAAAGATACTTATGATTTAGTCCTGGAAGACCTGGAGTTCTGGGAGATCACTTTCTAACGTTATTTTCCCGCGTCAATCGGGAAAAATCAGTTACTTTCGTCTCATACTTCCAGAAAGCCCTCTCTGAGTAGAGAAGCAATACTTTTTGCTTCATTGTAAAATGAAATGCAACAGCTAAATAAATAGAAAGC
>NZ_BMOS01000020.1 GCF_014647195.1 Oceanobacillus indicireducens
GTTTACAAAAAGGGCTGCCGTTTCATACATTTTACACTTGCCAAATACACTGAAAACGGTGGAGAAGTTGGGGTATTTGCTGTTAATGTACTTGGAATGATTATTTTCCTAACCATTTTGATTGAATTATTATATCACTTTGGTATTATGCAATATATTGTCCGTTTTATTGGAGGATTTATTGCTAAAATAATGCAAGCTTCCTATTCCGAATCTACAGCTGCTGCTGCAAATATGTTCGTGGGAAATACCCAAGCTCCTTTAGTGGTAAAACCATATGTCAAAAATATGACTAGATCACAGTTGTTTTCTGTAATGGTCGGTAGTTTAGCTTCTGTGTCGGGGGCTGTTATGATTGGTCTAGCTGCAATGGGTATACCTTTAGAATATTTACTCTCCGCTGCAGTAATGTCAGCGCCTGCAGGCATCATGATAGCAAAATTCATTATCCCAGAAACAAATGAGATAAATGAAAATGAATGGATGGAAACTTCGGATACAACCGAAAGCGAACAACCAAAAAGAAATCTAATTGATGTTATTTTTGTAAGTTCGAGAGAGGGGCTAAAATTTGCCGTTAACGTGGGGTTAATGCTCATTGCCTTTATTGGGCTGATTGCATTGGTTAACGGTATATTGGCATGGGGCGGATCATTTTTCGGACTGGATAATATCTCCCTAGAATTGATATTTGGTTATCTATTTGCTCCGGTAGCCTTTATTATTGGAATTCCATGGGATGAAGCGCTCATGGCGGGTAATATGTTAGCCCAAAAACTATTACTGAACGAGTTCGTAGCATTCGCCAATCTATCTACAATAATTGATACGCTTTCAGAAAGAAGTATCGCAATCTTAACTTTCGCGCTGAGTGGATTTGCGAACTTTGGAGCGGCTGGAAGTATTGTAGGAATGTTATCAGATATGGTACCTCAACAAAAGGCAGTTATTCAAAGACTAATGATGAAAGCGCTAATCGGAGCTACTTTAGCCAATCTTCTGAACGGCGCCATTGTTGCAATGCTTATTTTCTAATAAATCTATACTTGAATACCTCTAAGAATATTATTTAGCATCAATTTTCTAATTAAAGGATGTTTGCTTCAAGCGAATAACAACGATTGATGTATGTTTGTTTGAATGGTATCCTTTTTAATATTGGAATATAGATTGAAAGAAGGTCTTTCATGAAAAATACAGATCAAACTATCAATAAAGGTCCTTTTAATTTACAGAACCTTATTTTAACAATTGGAATTATATTCGTAGCTTTTAACTTACGGCCTGCTATTACGTCAGTCGGTCCTTTAATTCGTTTAATCAGAGATGATGTCAATATTTCCAATGGAACGGCAGGGTTGTTGACGAGCTTACCCCTAATTACATTTGCCATTGTATCACCAATTGTTCCAAAGTTATCTAGAAAATTAACAAACGAAATTGCATTAATCATTGGTTTACTTTTAATCATTATCGGTATTCTAATTCGTTCTTTCGCAATTCTTACCCCGCTATTGCTAGGAACACTTATTATTGGTTCGGGTATTGCAATATGTAATGTCTTATTACCAGGTATAATTAAGGATAATTTCCCATTGAAGGTTGCACTCATGACAGGTATTTACTCAACAGCTATGAATATATTTGCAGCCTCTGCTTCGGGGTTAAGTTATCCATTTACAAAAATGTTAAATGGAAATTGGCAATTATCTCTGCAAATCTGGATGATACCTGCAATCCTAGCTGTCCTTATTTGGATATATATAACTAGGAAAAATACAGTAAACAATGAAGGAAAACAAATACAACTAGAAAGTAATAATTCGGCTAATAATCGAATGTGGGGTTCCGCCTTGGCATGGCAGGTTGCAACCCTTTTAGGCTTACAATCATTCTTATTTTATGTGACGATATCTTGGTTGCCTGAAATGTTGATTTCAAATGGTGTAAGTTTAACGACAGCTGGTTGGCTTCTATCCTTCGCACAGATTATTGGGCTTCCAGCTAGCTTTTTAGTACCGACCTTTGCTGGTAAAGTGAGATCCCAAAGCCTTATTGCTGTATCGATGGGATTATCAGCTTTCTTTGGTTATAGCGGTCTTCTGCTAGGCAGCTCGATGCCTATATTGATTATAAGTATTACATTAATTGGCATCACGTTAAATGGCGGGTTCGCATTAGCTTTAACTCTACTAGGCTTACGTGCAAAAACCTCTGAACAAGCCTCAGAGTTATCCGGTATGGCCCAGTCAATTGGATATTTATTAGCTGCTGCAGGTCCTTTTGCGATAGGCATAGTATTTGATTTAACAACGAGTTGGACGGTGCCATTAATTGTATTAATTCTAATATCTACATTAATAATGATCTTTGGCTTTCTAGCAGGAAGAAATAAATATGTATTAAATTAAATATGCAACTTTTACACTGAGGCAACATTCCAAACTTTGACGTTAATGATTTCTTTTTCCACAATGATCATTACGTTAATCGCAGTCGTTGCCTCTACAAAAAATAGCCCCCTTGTTCGGCAAATTGGGTAAGGCCTATTTTTCTTTGTATATTAGATAATGCCACTCCCTGTTATGAGAATGCTTATCCTTTAAGATAAGCACCCCATTAGTGAAAAGTCTATTTGACGTTGTTAGTAGCGCTTGTAAATTTATTCGGGATAAAATATGCAATTGAAGCAGAAAGAAAAGCAATAAATATCGCTGGTAGTAGAGAACTATCACTACCTACAATAAACGTTTCTTGGGATAGAAATGTACCCATATTCCGAGCCACCTCCATATCAGGCGTATATGTAACTGTAATAAATATTCCAGATACTACTTGGGGTAATGTAAATGCTGCAATAAAACTGATGGAAAAAATAATATACTTTTTCACTATTAACCCCCCATAATATTATTCTTATAATTACATACGTATCCTGAGGAAAAAGGTTTCATTATGTAATAGCTATTTCCCCTCTGAACCTAAAATAAAAAATATAGAACAAAAAACAATAAAAGTGTCCATATAAAGGAAATATGTATAGATCTTTGGCTTAGTTGAGAAGCTCTTTGTCTTTTGTGTTCAAATGAAAAAATAAACAGGAAAATTATAAAAAGGAAATAAACAAGAAACATATAAAATAAGGAACGCCATTGTTCCACCCAAATCATAATAGGTCCAATAGTTCCACCCACTATAAACAAGATAACTGATAAAATACCAACAATTGCAGAGATTTTTGGCATGTTTGTCCAAATAGGGTGATTAAGTAAACTTTTATCTTTTTTAGCCTCAAACAAAAAGATAAAATAAATAAAAGTTACAACTAATGCAACAATGAAAAAAGTACTGTATGAAGAGATTACAGTAGTCCACTCTCCAGATGTTGATTGAACAGTACTACCTTCACTTGTATATTCTAACAACCACATAGACACTACAATAAGTAAAATCATTATTATCTGATATAAAGACCACTTCACACTTTCTTCCTCCTTCCGAATTTATACATATTATACAATAATCACAACGTCTAATTAACAAATATAAAAATAAGAGGATATATGCTCTCATATATAGAACATATTATCCTCTTATTTTTATAGTCCATTTAAGAAAAGGAGTGCCTTCTTATTTTTATTCTGGTAAATTGTCAAGAGCATATTGCGCTTGCTCTTCTGTGAATTGTTCCCCATATTCTGAAGTAAGACTATTTACCCTTATCATATTGTTTCCGAAACCCAAATTACCTTGATTTTTAACGGATACCTGCCCTTTTGCCTGCTGGAGAAAGTTTAGCTATGAAGTTATCCGAATTGGATTTAAAAGCTCTCCTTCTGTTATTATAGGCCTATAAATAATCAAAACGTCTATATTTTACTTTTGCACCTTTAGTTTAATTTTTTCACTATGGAACCTACTGCAATACCAAATAAAGCGTGTGAGACAGTCCAATAATTCCATGCAGCTACATCATTATATCTAGGCGGCTTGTTTGTTAAAGCACTGAGGAAATATAATGCTCCCCCACCAACAGAATAAACCAAAACATAAGGGAAAATATTTTTTTCCAAGCGAAATGACTTTAAAACATAATATAGACTTAGAGTACTAAGGACACACGTTGCATAATGAAAGCCAATCCCCACACCCGGAATATGCTTATATCTCTTAATAAAAGGAATGTACCCGATGTTATACAACAAAGTTTCAGAGGGGTTCCCAGTTATTTTACGGACGACTTTTAGTGAAGCAGCCAGAACTGCACCTGAGAAAATGCCTGTTGCTATAAGCTTTGAGATTCCCATCTTATCACCTGCTAGATATAGTATAGTTGGCTATACCCCTTCAACAATTTGAATGAAACACTTCGTTTATAAAAGTTGCATCAAACAGCTTCAAATTATTCAACGAGAACACCATCAAGAAAATCCCCGACTCTTCTCTGGAACTCACTGGTTATGTTATCCATTGCCTTCGTATGCCCCGTCTCAGGGACAAGCCATAATTCTTTTTCACCACCCGCTTCATTATAAATCTCATGGGCCATGTCAGTTGGAACTAAATCATCATCTTCTCCGTGGATGATGAGAAGCGGTAGTGTATTCTTTTTAACCTGCTGAGTAGCCGAGCCTTCACCGAGCATATAACCAGCACGAGTCTTTGATATGACACTAGTAACTTCGAGTAGCGGAAATGCTGGCAGTCCATATAAATGTTGCAATTGATGAGCCAATTCATCCTTTATCGTGCTATAGCTGCTATCAGCGATAATTCCCTTCACCTCTTCCGGCAACTCTTCTCCACTTGTCATTAATACAGTGGCGGCTCCCATTGAATTTCCGTGCAAAATAATATTCTCCGTTCCATATTCTTCAATCAGCAAATGAATCCAATCAACATAATCCAATCGATCATGCCAGCCATATCCGATATAGTCTCCTTCACTTTCTCCGTGCCCTCGTGCATCTGGAAGTAAAATATCAAATCCCCTATCATAATAAAATTTGGCTAACTTCCCCATATCGTCACTGGTGTTACGAAAACCATGGGCAAGGATTACAGCTTTTTGATCGTCCGCCTCATTTTCAATAAATTGCGCAACCAGACTCAAATCGTCATAAGAATTCATTTCGATTCGCTTAGGTTGCTGATCATCAAACCAGCTATTCGCCTCCTCTAGAAGGGCCTGGTCCTCTTCGGATGCTACAGAATTAATCGTTGAATCCTCTCGGTGTAATTCTACCTCCGTTCCTCTTTTTATTCCCTGTCCGTAAAAATAATTGCCTGCAAAAATGAACCCGATAAATACGACAGCCAGAATAGCCGCTAATGTAATGAGTATTTTCTTTTTCAAATAAAAACCCCCTTGTCAGTATTAATTTAATTTTCATTACTCCATTATAACAATTAAGATTTGCTTGAATCTATTAAGTATTATACAAAACCATTTGATATAATAGAATATAAATTAGATTAAAGGTGAGATGAATGAAACGAATCATATATTTACTAAGCATACTCCTAATTGGAGTTATTTTAACTAGTTGTTCAGCTGCAGACCTATTTGCTGATTTTAATGAGTCAGTACCAGAACCTGCCAATGCAAATACAGAACAGTTGATAGAGGAAGATGGATATTATACAAGCAAGGATGAGGTTGCTTTATATATCCATACTTTCAATAAACTCCCAGACAATTATATTACAAAATCAGAGGCTAGTAAGTTAGGGTGGGTGGCTAGTGAAGGAAACCTCTGGGAAGTAACGGATCAGAAAAGTATTGGCGGCGACAGATTTGGAAACAGAGAGGGAACCCTCCCTGACAAAGCGAATCGACAGTATTATGAAGCTGATATAGACTACGAAGGCGGCTATCGTGGACCAAAGCGCATTGTTTATTCCAATGACGGATTAATTTACTACACCGACGATCATTATGATACATTTACCTTATTATACGGAGATGAATAGAATGGAACACATCACACTTGATGGGCGTAAAATGCAGGATAAAGATACAGTACATCAATATTTAAAAACTGTACTGCATCTTGATGAATATTACGGAAACAATCTTGATGCACTATGGGATGCCCTAAGCACCTCCCATCATCCCCTTGAAATTCGCTTGATTTATCGTGAAGAAATGCTTGAGCAGCTTGGGAGTTATGGAGAGTCCATAATAAAAGTATTTGAGGACGTGGCTGAGGAGAATCAGAGGATTGTGTTTAGGAGTTGAGTCGGTAGTTGATGGTTGGTTAAGTGATAAGTTCGTAAATATGCTTGCGATTTATACCCCACCTGAATCTTCCATGGCTAATGTTTGTTTATGTTCTGATAGGTAATTTTAATGCTAGTTACTGTAGAAAAAGATAATTAAAAATCAAATTACATAGTTGGAAAGTACAGATACAAAATAACAAATAGACTGAATAATAGAACAAATAAGGAGAGAGTCCATGGATATTTTAAAGCTTTTTGTGGCCTTAGCTTTTGGTTATTTTTTAGGTAGCCTTAATACAGCAGTGATTGTAGGGAAAATATACGGCACGGACATTAGATTCCATGGAAGTAATAGTGCCGGGCTTACAAATACTCTAAGGGTACTTGGGAAACCTGCTGCAGTTTTTGTTCTTATAGGAGATATATTAAAAGGTACAATTGCTTGTTTTATAGGCTTGTTACTTGGTGTTTACTTTTATTCGGGAGAGGCAATGGATTCCTTAAGCCTCTTAGCGGCAGGCGCAGGAGCTATTATAGGGCATAACTGGCCGATATATTTTAAGTTTAAAGGGGGTAAGGGAGCACTTACAGCAGTGGCTGTACTATTTATGATTGACTGGATTATGGGTCTTTTATGCCTTGTTTTTTTTGTAATAATAATAGCTTTAACACGTTATGTATCTTTAGGTACCATAGGTGCTACAACACTTATAGCAGTTATTTCATTTATTCCTATTTTTGAGCATACTTTATATTTCAATATATTTGTATGCCTAATGGCTCTTATAATAATAATTAAACATAGGGAAAATATACAAAGGCTGCTTTCAGGAACAGAAAATAAACTTACTTTTTGATTATTACCTACACTGAGGATATTGTCGAAATATAAAAATTTAGAATTAGTTAAGCAAACGGTTGTGTTTGTAGAAGATTATAGATAAAAATAGGACCAAACTTTTGCAAACAAATGATAAAATCCAGTATTAATTGAAATTGGTGGTAGCACGTATTCTAGTACATTAGAATACGTGCTAAATAATTTACTCTACAATTGTCCAGTTAGTATCTTTTTCTAGTAGGAGTTCATACTGTGAAAACTGTGTAGCTTTAGTAGTTTCATCTGAATATCTCACAGTGACCTATACTTTTATCTATATAGAACAGCTACATGCAGATAATTTATTAGTCAACTGATTTACGATTGACAGCTTGTGACTGAGGCATGAGCCTAATACCCTAAAGGAACAAAAAGTCGTGATCGGCGAAGTTGTTTATTAGGCTAAGATTAAGCACTATGAAATTTTTCAAACTCCGACTTAAATGCCCTCTTTCGGGAGTGTAGTTTTTTATAGTACTCTATTATCCGCTCTCTTGCATTTAAATCGCCATTGGACTCCAAGGTTTCACCCAAAGAGGCAATAAGTGCGGCTGCCTTATAATAGCTCTTACGGTAGCCTCCCCCAACGACGGCTTCTGTTCTTTGGTCTACTACTTTTGATAACCATTGAATATATTTTACATATTGTTCAGCAGATAAATCAATTTTTTCTTTCCAGGTTAGGAACTGATCTAGAAAGCAATCCCTATTGGAACTCGTATACCCTAGTCTGTGTACGAAACCATTGATAAGCTGTTTTCCAGCTTTTGTAATTTCCGAGTTCTTATTTAGCGCTAAAATAAAAAGTGGCACAGCTATCCCTATGAAACTGTTACTCCAACCCAGTTTAGTTGTTTCTTTTTTACAATCTTCATAGACAGTTTCAAATTCAGCATTAAAAAAAGCTATAACCTTTTTTTGTTCCTTTGAAAGGTTATTTGTTAGTAATTGTCGATTTACTCGATAATCGTAATCTATTTTTTGTTCGGGCAATGTTTTTGCATATTTTGCAGCTTGGCTTGTTATTTCGCGCCCATCTTCAGTTAATTGAAATAAGCGTAGATAGTTACTTAAACTTGAATCCGAATAAAAGGCAGCCACATAGCATTTTTCTACCGTTTCATGATGGTCTAAACTATTTGCAGCTTTAGCAGTCAAATCCGCAATTTCAGCTCGAATAATCAGGTTTTTAGGTAACTGTTGCATTGCTTCAAGTCCGAGTTTTTCACACTCTATCACTTGGTTTTGGTTCAATAGATGCTCACATGCATATTTATACAGTATGGGATGGGTTGCCGACACGACCTTAGCTGTTTCACATAGTCGATGAATTCCCCCTTGATACATACATGCTTCGATCAATAGCTTCCCTGCCAAATCCCCTTGTTTATTTCCTAAAAAGGAAATCCAGTCTTCCATAAATAAATCCAGATCCGCAAGCGCCTCAGGGCCTATAATAAATATTTCTTCCATTCTTAGATTTGTTGACATTTTCCATGTGAAATAATTAAATAATGCAGCAGGTCTCCGTTTTCCTTCCGTAGCCTGATATTTTGCATAGATAGCATGTTTAGCAATATGGTTTAAATCTAATTCTACTATATTTTCTTCTACAAGATCCTCCAGTTCAAGCTCATCCCACCCTCCAGCATCCCTTTCATTTGCTTGAAACACCATCATGCAAAGCGATTCATAAATTTTAGCAGCTTGAATGTAATTTTTTTGGTATAACAATTCCTCTGCTTGCTGGAATGCCCTTAACAAATCATTACCAATTTTAAATTCATCGAAATAATCGTATTTAAAATCACTATCCCAATAGTTTTCACCGTACACTTCATAGCCAGTGCATTCAAAATAAATTTCTCCACTTTCTATATCTTCACAGAATGCTTCTATCCATTCCACATCGGGAGTAATTAAATGTTCGCCTGGCTGATCAATTGTAAAGTTTAAAAATGCAATTCTTTTATCTTCTTTCGTGACTCTAGCTAGATTGTATATCCAACTATCTTTTTCAGAGTCTGACATACTCGTTAATTTTTTATTAACAATTTCCATGAACTCTTGATAATTCATTGTATATCACCCCGATTTTAATTAATTGCGTCTAGGAGAGTGGTACAAACTCTTGTCTATTTGTTTACTGCTGTTCCAATCGTGGTAATGCATTTAGCAAGTCTCTTTTTAGGAAAAGCTTTTCAAATGCTTCGTGAAACAGTTGCGGACGATTGACTTTGTCTCCAGCTTTGACTTCTGAATGAGGCAGTTTTAAACCAGGCACTGGATTTGCTTCACCTCGTTCACGGCGTAAAGGGATATTCCATCGTTCAAAATCTCTGGATTCCATTAATACTGGAATCATTTTCTTCCCAAAAGATGTTAGAGCAATAGACTTTGCAAAGTAATATCCATTTTTATGATAGTGATCCATCCGCTCCTGGTCTTTTTCACTATGCCAAAATCCAAACCATTCGAAATAAAGAAAGAAATAATTCCAATGAAAAATAAGATTCGCGAGTAACGGTTGTTTATGAAACTGCAATCGAAATCCTGCCTTTTTATCTAATAACTTACTAATCACATCTGGTAGCATAAAATAAATGGAATGGTGGTTATTTCCCACAAATTTGCTCCAATTTAAATCCACCCAAAATGTTTCCAGTAAAAAGAAATATTTCTCTGTATCTGTCAATTTATCAAATAAGTTTCGTCGCTCTGTTATTCGTATATATCGTTTACTGAAATCCGCTGATTCCTGTTTGATTAAGGATCCGCCTCGTGCAAGTAAATAGAAAAAGTGTATGTATGGATAGTGTTCTTGCTGTGTGTTTCGTGTTTCATCTTGTGTTTTAATAGATAATTGTTCATTAATATGAGGGAGATGATTGCTTGAAATATATCCTTTTGTATTCGTAATTTGAATAGGGTGGTGCTCTATGTATTTGAGAAATCTTTCAAAGTCAATGATAAGTTGAATCGGAAATTTTGTTATATCCTGTGTTAACTTTTGAATTCTCACACCCATATTTGGCGCTTCTTCAGTTGCTTGGTTGAATAAACTGTCAAAGGTTAGCTGTTCCATATTTTTCTTCATCCAATCCCCTCCCTTTTATACGATTATAGTTTGAACCTCTCATGACTGAAGTAACGAGATTCTTGGGAATAGTGCATAGCTGACGAATAGTGGCATACACGATTCATCAGCGGTTTCTCTTATTGAGCAAGCTAGCCCCGGAGTATCTACGGTTAGCTTTAACGTTACGTGTGTAATCGTAGACCTTCGTTTAGAGCTATTATAAGGCAGCCGCCCCTTCATCCAAAGCTATAATCAAGCACCTTCAAACGCATCCACCTTCTCATTTATATCATCTATAATACTTAATATCTCCCTCACATCCTGGATATTGTCCTCAAACAACTCAGACACGCTGCCTAATGTTCTAAACGGATCTTGCTGTAATACTTGCTTCTCTAAATAACCATTTGCAACAACATAATCAATGATTAATCTAACGAACTTAATTTGAGTAGCATTTAACCTCTCATCAGATAGAAACTCAGAAAATGCAGCATTTACTGCCCCGCGGTCCAATCCTACAACTTGTCGAACAAGTTTAGTGATGGGAGTATCACCGAATTCATTTTCATAGTCTTCTCGGCTACCTAACTCATGCCATAATACATTTTCTAAAAATGCAACATCATCTTTTGTTAATGGCTTATTATGCCTTAATTTAAAAATAGCCATTTCATTTTGATGCTCTTTTAAATATTGATTTACTCGTTTTTGGTAGTTTCTCAAATCGTTTGAACCGTAAATCGGTGTACCGTCAACAATCACGTCAAATGTATCTTGAAAATTGGTATAAAAGGTCTTTCTAGTTTCTTTTTCTAAGAACTGTACTAATTCACGCATTACTTTACGTACTTCTTCTAGTTCAAAAATATTTGCCTCATCCCAAAACTCTGTTGATTGGACATTTATTAATAATTCTCTGTTCTCGTTTATTTTTGGTATCGTTCCTATTTCACTTAATTTTTCAGCAGTATCCATCACAGCCCTGATAGGTTTTGTTGCTCTCTGCGCAGTCAAATACGCAAGCTCGATTGTATACATTACATTATCAAAGCGTTTCGCCATCTCGTCATCGTCATCTGGGATGATTAAAGGTGCTACTTCTTCCTTTAGTTCCCTTACATCACTAGTCGTCAAAGCTTTCCAAATATCTTCACCTTGGAACTTATGAATATATTTAATGTTCATCCTCACTTGGAAATTTTCTTCATTTAATCTTCGTATCTCCGTAAGTAATTCGTTAATTAAGCGGTTACGGTGAGTAATATAAGCGTCATCCTGATAATCTAATGACTGCAATTCTTTAATGATTTCTACTCTTAAATTAAATAATCTTTCCGTTAAACTAACAACAACACTACCTTCGATTCCTTTAGGGTTTTCTCTGAAAAACTCAAAGTTACCAACATAGTCAAAAATGAGGAAGTATTCTTTATCCTGCCCCGGGCCGAATAAATCTTCACATAACCTCGTGCCACGGCCAATCATTTGCCAGAACTTTGTTTTTGAACGCACTTTTTTGAAGAACACTAAATTCACAACTTCTGGAACATCAATTCCTGTATCTAACATATCAACTGACACGGCGATATGTGGTTCAGAATCCTTCATTTTAAAGTCATCAATGATGGAGTGAGCATACTTAATGCTATAGTCCACTTGTTGACAAAACTTGCCACCATAATGCGGATACAAATGATTAAATCTGTCGACAATATGCTCTGCATGCTTTGCATTCTTAGCAAAAATGATCGTCTTGCCGATTCGGTCTCCTCCAGCTACTTTAATTCCTTTTTCCATTAACTCATTCAGCACGTGATCGACTGTATGGTTATTAAATAGCCACTCGTTTAACGCAGAACCACTGATATAATCAGAGAATGTTTCTTCCTCATCGAACGTCTCTTCATACATTTGCTTTTCTTCTTCGGATAGATCATCATAGTAAATTCCGTCTTCCATAAATTTAGAAACAGACTCTATTGTTCTGTAATCGACTAAATACTGCTCTTCAATTGCTTGTTCAAGTTCATAAGCATATGTCGGATTTCCTGATTCAAGACCGAAAATCTCGTATGTATTGAAATCTATTTCATCCTTGGGAGTTGCTGTTAATCCAACGAGGAGGCTATCAAAGTAATCAAAGATAGCACGGTATTTCTTATAGATACTTCGATGGCTTTCATCGATAATGATTAAATCAAAATGCCCTGGCGTAAATAAAGTTTTCCCGTCCTCACGCTTCGTTCCATCAATTGCATTCATCATTGTTTGATAGGTAGAGAATACTACTCTAGATAACGCTGGGCTCTCTTTATCATCTAGTAAATTACATAAACTAAGTGATGGTACTAAATTATTAAAGGAGTTTTTTGCCTGTCTTACTAACTCTTTTCTATCGGCTAAGAATAATACGTTCTTTACCCAGTTATGACGTACGAGTACATCTACAATTGAAATAGAGACTCTTGTTTTTCCCGATCCCGTCGCCATAACAAGTAAAGCTTCGCGTTGTTTCGATTCAAATGCTTCACACACATTTACAATGGCTTCTTTTTGATACACACGGTTCGTTATGTCATCTTTTATTTCGATATTTTGTAATGAACGTTTTAACTGTCTACGCTCCACTAACTTTATTAAATCAGGTTTGGAGTACACACCAGAAACTTTACGATCTGGATATTCTGTGTCATCCCAAATCCTTGATTCAAAACCATTTGTTAAAAAGATAATAGGCCGTTGACCATGCATAACTTCCAAACAGTCAGCGTAAAGTTTTGCTTGTTGTTTTCCTTGATTCACACTAACTGAAGTTCTTTTTGCTTCAATAAGAGCTAAAGGCTTACCGTTATCGCCAAATAATATGTAATCAACATACCCTGCACCTTTTGCATTAGGCATACCTGTTACTTTATATTCGATTAAAATATCTTTATCGAATGTCCAGCCTGCTAGCTTCAAATCAACATCGATATAACGTTTCCGCGTTTCATATTCAGAAATCTCATCCACTTTAAAGTCATAATCTTTTTCCCGTTGATTGTGAATACGGGTCTCTGTAACTTGTTTTCTAAGTTTCTCGTTCTCAGCTATCATGTCTTCTAATTTACGATCTTTCGCGCTTAATTTTTCGAATAGATCTTGATATTCTTCTTTGCGCATCCGAGTTTCGCTACCTGTTAATAATACTTCTTCATTAAATGGTTTAGCTGTATAGTCAACGGAGTAACAATAGTCAATCCAACTCGCAAACTCATGCAAATTCCGTAAAGAAGTGATTGCTTCTTCACGTGAAATATTAGAATTTGTATGCACAGCAACATTACCTAATTTCACAATATAGCGAAGTAAAGGGAAGAGGTCATTATCAATGATATCTCTAAATGTTTGTTCATGAATTAATGCTGATAATCTATCGTCGTAAGGAAGTTTTAATCCCTCATCAAAGCTATAGGTCCATTTTACCGCAAGCTCTAAAGCCCTCCTCGACAAAATAGCTGTCGTAGCAGGGCTGATTTGTAAACTTTTCTCGGCTTCAAGACAAGCACTTGAAAAGGATTTGTATTGGTCTTTTTCTTTTAGAAATTCAAAGTTGGTCAATTGTAGCACCTTCTTTCGTTTCTTCAGTTATACTTTCATTCCTTCTTTAAATAGTTCGCCGTTGAAGGATTTGTGGAGAATAGAATCATATAATAAGTTCATTTGCTCTAAACTATTTGATAGTAAATTAATATATTTATCGACTTGCTTAACTTTATCTTCAAATGCATTTTGTAAAGATAAATCAGGCACTAAAATATCAAAATTTTTGATTTGAGTATAATTAAAAGCTTGTCTAGTAGCACCGATATTTTTATTAACTACATTTTTCTGAAACTCCTCGTTAGCAAAATAATAAGATAAATAGTATGGATTAATATACTCATTTAGTCGTATGATACATACATGCTGATTAACATTAGCTTCAAAATCTGCCCCTCTATATACAACACTTCTTCCAATTGATGCACCAGTAATGTTTAATAATACATCCCGATTATTCAATTGGCTTCTTTTCATACTTTTATGGGTTTCTTCTGAGATGAAAACTACATCTTCTAATCGCAACTCATTCCACAAGACATTTTGACTTCTAATTAGTGGAACGCCTTCTTTCAAATAGGATGTGCTTCCTCCCTTCGGTGTTGAACCACTAGTTACAAGTAAAGCGAAATCTCCTAACTTTGATTTTTTAAAACTATAATTATTTGTTTTAACTGTCCCAAACATATCAACGAAAATACTTTGTTTTAAAGCTGATAAAGCTTCGATTTGTTGTCGTCTGTTTGTTATTACATTCTCACATGTATTTAGAATTTTTATAATTAATTCCTGTTTTTTAATCGATGGTAAAAATATTTTAATTTTTTTTAAATCATTCTTATTAAAGCCAGCTTGTGCGGATCTACTTCCTACGTTTTTGATTAATTTTTGAAAGTATTTTGTTTGCAAAAAGTAGTATAAATACTGCTTCAATAGTAAAGATGTATCTGGAATACATTTCATTAACGCTACATTATAAGCTCCTTGTAGACCTGTTAGTATTTTCCCAACAGAAGCTCCGTATCTAGCAATTAAGACATCATCTTTTTCACAAAGCTTCAGTTTATTATCTAATGGAACGTACTCAGGTTTTGTTGAACTTTGTGTAAAATCTCTAATTTGTAGCATCCTAACATAACCTTCTGCAGGATTTTGTAACCATAATCTTTTTGGTGGTTGACTTCCTCCTTGAAAATCACACACTGACAATAAATCTACAAATTCATTATTCACTTAAGAGCTCCTCCAGTTTATCTAACTCAATTGCAATATTACTTTCTAACTGTTTTATATTCCTCATTAAAATTAGTGGTTCTTCATACTCAATCTCTTCATGCACAACTTCTTTATATTTATTAATCGACAAGTCATAATCATTCTCTTTAATCTCTTCAAAAGGAACGAAGAATGATTTATCTGTACGTTTTCTTTCCTTTTCATTATCCAAATTGTGGAATCTCTCAATAATATCCGGAATATCATTCGCCTCAATTGGGCTTCGTTTATCGTCTAGTGAAAACCCATCACTCTCCATATCATAAAACCAAACGTGATCCGTTCCACCAGACCCTGTTTTCGTAAAGATGAGCACTCCTGTTGAAACTCCTGCGTATGGCTTAAATATTCCACTCGGCATACTAATAACAGCTTCTAGTTTATTGTTTTCCAATATTTCTTTCCGAATAGCTTTATGGGCATTTGATGCTCCAAATAAAACACCATCCGGTACGATGACGGCAGCGCGTCCGCCTTTCTTTAATAGACGTAAGAATAAAGCCAAGAATAGCAATTCTGTTTTCTTTGTTTTCGTCACTTTTAATAAATCATCAGACACGGCATCATAATCAAGTGAACCTGTAAAAGGCGGATTCGCTAGTACTAACGTATACTTTTCTTGCTCTTTATTTTGTTCATTTAAGCTATCTTGATAGCGAATATTAGGGTTATCAATCCCGTGAAGCATCATATTCATCGTACTAATTCTTAACATAGTTGTATCAATTTCAAACCCATTAAACATCGTATTGTGGAAGTGTTCTTTTAAGTCCCTCGTATAAAACAAATCGTTATGGTTTTTTCTTAGATACTCACTAGCCGATACTAAGAATCCTGCCGTACCAGCCGCTGGATCAACAATCGTGTCTTGCGGGGTCGGCTTCATTAGCGCAACCATCATATCAATAATTTGTCTTGGGGTTCTAAATTGTCCATTTGTTCCAGAACTCTGTAATTTTGATAATAGATACTCGTATAGATCCCCTAATGAATCAACCTCACTGTCAGCACTTGTTGTCTTTGGCAGATCACTAATCCCCGCGACAACTCGAGATAATAAAGCCGGCGATGGAATTACAAACACGGCATCTTTAATGTGTTCTGAATATGCAGATCCATCTCCACCCATCCCTTTAATAAATGGAAATACTTTTTGAGAAACTACTTCAAACATTTCCTCTGGTCCCATTTGCGAGAATGTACTCCATCTTAGCTCAGGTTGATCTTTAGGAAAAATCCCTTCATGTGGCGTCTTCAGTAACTCCGAATCCTTTTCTTTTCTTTTTTCACGGTCGTCTAAACCTTTTATATAAAGTAAATATGTAAATTGTTCAATAACGGTAAGTGGGTTTGTAATTCCACCCGTCCAAAATGATTCCCAAATTTTATCGACTTTGCTTCGTAATTCACCTGTAATCATAGTTGATGCTCCTCTATTCATTTCATATATGACTATTATACTATATAAACTCCGGCTAAACTATTATCTCTTACCGTGGAATTGATTATAATTCGTCTTAATTTGTAGTCCCCACCAAAATCCCAATCTCATCCAACTTCCAGCAAACCTCCTCAATCTTCTCCATCGAATCTGCCTCCAACGTATGCAGGTGCAACCCGTTCGTCAGCGAAGATAAATGCGCAACATTCGGTCCCCGCAAATTCTCATAAAAAAGATCAACTTCCCTTCGATTACTCACCCGAATCGAAGCGGTAATATCCCCATAAACTGGATGATCCACACTCACATCCTTCACGGTCACCCCATGATCGACAATAATATACAACTCCTCTAACGTCTGTTCCGGCGTATGGTTCACAACGATTGTCTTTCGCACCAGGTTGTCTTCCGGTTGATTGCCCATATAAATATAACCCTGACTTGTTGCGACAACTGGCTCATTCTTTGCCTTTAAAATTGACACATCTTGCACAATCACTTGTCTCGATACATTCGCTTTTTCCGCGAACTTGGATGCGGTAATTGGCTCTTTCGACTTCTTCAGTTCATTTATAATCAGTTGTTGGCGCTCACTGGATGACATTTTTTCTTTACTTTGCATGTCTTCATCTCCTTAATTTATTAAAATTCTTATAATTAGCCCTTGATATTATATTAATTTTGTGTAAATATAGGTGTCATGACACCCACATACATTATCCCACTCAGCCTATTTTTATGCAATGTATGTGAAGTAATTAACAAGTGAATTCTATTAAAAAGAAAATGGAGCGGACATACTATGAATCAAATCAAACTACGAAAAATGCTAGAGGACTTTTTTATGGAGGATATTGGCGATCAAGATCTAACGAGTCATGCGATTTTTCCGGCGGAGCAAAATGGAAGCGGTGTTTTTATCGCGAAGGAATCTGGGATTATTGCAGGTTTAGACATCATTCAACAAGCTTATCATTTACTAGATTCAAAATTAGAAATCTCCCTTCATTATACAGACGGAGACTATGTGCAACGGGGTGAGAGAATCGCGGAAGTTCGTGGCTCGGTTCGGCCTATCTTAACGGGGGAACGGGTTATTTTAAATCTGGTGCAGCGAATGAGCGGAATTGCGACATTAACGAATCAATGTGTAGAAACGCTGAATGACTCTTCCATTCAAATATGTGATACGAGAAAGACGACACCTGGCTTACGCATGCTCGAGAAATATGCGGTAACGGTCGGTGGCGGGAAAAATCATCGGAACGGGTTATATGATGGCGTTATGATTAAAGATAACCATATAACGTATGCCGGCTCGATTACAAAAGCGGTCGAAAGGGCTCGAAAAGCGCTTGGGCATATGGTGAAGATTGAAGTGGAAACGGAGAATAAAGAAGCCGTGCTTGAAGCAGTGGAGGCAAAAGCCGATGTGATTATGTTTGATAACCGGACTCCTGAAGAAGTGAAGGAATTTGCGAAGCTCGTGCCGTCCCCAATTATCACGGAAGCGTCTGGTGGTATTAATCTCAAAAACCTAGCAACTTATGCAGGGACGGGTGTGCACTATATTTCGCTCGGTGCGTTAACCCATTCCGTGAAGGCGCTGGATATTAGTTTACTTGTGAAAGAAGAATAAGAAAATAACTAAGGCTCAAGCAAGGAGAAGCATAATGAAAAACGTTTGGAAGGTGTCCATAATCTTACTTGGATTCTTACTATTAGTCGCATGTGGAAGCGAAACAAGTTCTAAAAAACCAAATGAACAAAATACGCAGCTTACAACAACAATCAAAGGCGGACGCACTGGCGGAGCATGGGCAGTGTTTACAGAGGGAATCGCGGAATCAATTCGCCGGGAGCATGGTGGATCATTTATAACAGTCGAGCCTGGAAGCATTATTGAAAATCCATTAATGGTCGGAACAGGTAGAGTTCCTTTTGGCTTGTCCTATTCAATGACAGCTTATGCGGCTTATAAAGGACTAGAGCCTTATAATCAAGCCTTTCGAGACATTCGTGCCGTCAGTGTCGTTGTACCGGCAAACTATTATCAGCTTTTTACAAGGGAAGAGCTTGGGGTGACTTCGGTTGAGGACTTATTAGAAAATGGTCCGCTCCACATATCCGTGAATCAACAAGGTTCGGCAGGCGAGGTTATTACCCGGGAAATTTTAAGATTTTACGGGGTAACCTATGAAGATATTATTTCTGAGGGTGGTTCGGTTGAATTCCTCTCCGGCTCGATGGCTTTTGAACTGATGGCAGATGGTAGGCTTGATGCTGCGGGAAATGCTGAATCCGCTCCTTCCAGTAATATTATCGAAGCGGCGACAATGACAGATTTAAACATGATTTCTTTTGATGAAGAAATGATTCAGACCGTTGCCGATAATTTAGGGATGGAACCGAACACCATCCCTGCTGGCACATATGATTTTCTCACCGAAGACGCTCGGACGGTAAGCACACCGGCCATTCTTATGGTTCATAAAGATGTTTCCGAGGAGGAAGTCTATGCTGTCACGAAAAGTATTTATAATAATCTAGACTTTTTAGATACCGTTCATGAAGAATTTAAAGCGTTAACGAAAAGAAATATGAGCAATGTTGGAGCACTCCCGCTGCATCCAGGAGCGGAAAAGTTTTTTAAAGAAAAAGGACTGCTAAAAAATAACTAAAGCTTAGCATTCGATAAAGGAGATTGTTCAATGGTGAACCTAAAAGCACGTATAACTGGCTGGTTTGGGTATGGGTACCGTCGCCAGCTGTCATCCTATCATTTACATATCTTCAGACTGCTTGCTTGTATTCTTGCAGTCTATCAAATTTGGTCTGTCATTTGGGGGAAATTAGATCCATTGAATCAAATGGCACTGCATTTATCTGGTATTCTTGCAATCGCCTTTTTGCTGTATGGTTATTCCAGGAAAGCTCACGAAGGGAAAACAACGGAGAATCCGACCTGGATCGATTATACAGCGGTACTCCTCGTTATTCTAGCTGGAGTCTACTTTTCTATGCATGCGGAGCGTATAGCTGTAAGGATTCCAATTATGGACCCGCTCCCGACTCTTGATTTATTTTTCGGGCTTGTATTTATCGTGTTAGCAATTGAAGCAGCCCGCCGGACGATGGGCTTTCCGATTATTGCGATTGTGCTCGCCGGTTTTAGCTATATTTTCTTCGGGCATTATTTGCCGGGGATCTGGCAGCACCGGGAGTTTTCTTTTACAGACGTCATGCATGAGCTCGCCTTCAGCTATAACGGATTGTGGGGATCTCCAATTTCGGTAGCGGCAACCTTCGTGTTTATGTTCCTCTTGTTTGGTGCGTTTTTAAAACAGGCTGGAGCAGGTGAATTTTTCTTTCAATTGTCGACTGCGATTGCTGGGAGAACACGAGGCGGCGCAGCGAAAGTGGCGGTGTTAACAAGTGCCTTTTTCGGATCTATCTCCGGAAGTCCAACGGCGAATGTTGTTGCGACTGGATCTTTTACGATTCCAGTGAGTAAAAGAAGTGGCTATAAACCATCTGTTGCTGCGGGTATTGAAGCTGCCGCGTCAACTGGTGGAAGCACTCTACCGCCGATTATGGGTTCATCTGCCTTCTTAATGGCCGCGGTAACCCAAATCCCATATGGGATGATTGCGCTTGCTGCAACAATTCCCGCGATTCTTTATTATGTTTCCTTGCTGTTGATGGTTCATTTAGAGGCAGTGCGTTCTAATATGCCCCGGCCGAAAGAGGAAAATATCCCTGACATTAAAAAGGTTCTGAAAGAAGGCTGGTATCATATTATCCCCTTCATCGTGCTTATGTATTTCCTTATTCAGGGATATAGTGCAGCAAGAACAGGATTTTACGCAATTCTAGCTATTATCGTCGTAAGCTGGTTTCGCAGAGAGACACGGATTGGTTTTAAAGCGACGATTCAAGCACTTGTTGACGGTGCAAAATCGTCCATTCCTGTTACGGCGGCTTGTGCTGTTGCAGGCTTAATCATTACCGCAATCATGTCTACAGGACTTGGAGGGAAATTGACAAGTATTGTGCTTGGTTTAACGAGCGGACTTCTTATTCCCACATTACTGCTTGTAATGATTATTTGTATTGTATTAGGGATGGGCATGCCGGTCGCTGCTGCTTATATTTTAACAGCCATGCTTGCTGCCCCTGCATTAATTGAATTAGGTGTTCAGCCAATGGCAGCACATTTATTTATCGTTTATTTTTCTATTTTTTCAGCAATTACGCCACCAGTTGCAGTTGCAGCTTATGCAGCTGCTGGAATTGCCGAGGAAAATCCGAACCGAGTTGGCTTAGAGGCCGTAAAGCTTGGAATCGTTGGGTTTATTATTCCATTTATGTTCGTGCTGGAGCCAGCATTGTTGCTGGATGGTTCAATCGGAGACATCGTTCTGGCTGTTCTTACAGCTTTACTTGGTATTGTTGCACTTACTGGAGCGATGATTGGCTGGCTCGTTACGAGTGCGACCGTACTAGATCGTATCCTTTTATTAAGTAGTGGCTGTTTGTTTGTATTCCCAAGTATCGTTTTGAACATAGCTGGGCTTGTATTGGTTCTCTTTGTTTTCTTCATGCAAAGAGGGTCGAGGGAGCAGGTTCCTCGAACTATTCAATAACCGAGTGTGAGGAGTCTAACTTTTACCAAGAAACTAAAAGCGGAGCAGTTCCCGAATGGGCTTAGCTAGTTCGGGAACTAGCACACTTCCGCCGCGTAGTGCAAGGTAAGAAACTATCCTAAAGCTATTCTTTCATAATGCTTATACAAGGAATGAAATTTACCGGAATAATTGACATGCCATGGCTTTTTCTTCCCGCAAAAGTGAATGATCGCTGTATTGTGTATAACGTAATCCATATCAATTTTATTTTTGTTAGCTAAACGATAATACAGATAAAACCGTGCATCAAAGTTATATAAGATTTCATCTATATTTTTTATTTTTGCCGAGTATAAACCATTTAAAATATCCTGATCAGGCAAGATTAACTTTTTCCTGTTTTCCTCCACAAATTTATAAATCTCCTCTTCCTTGATTTCCATCCGTTGACGTTCTAAATTCATTAACAGAACACCAGAATTATAATATTCATCTATTTCATAGCCCGGAAAGCGAATTTTGTTAATATCGCTTAAAATGGAACGATCATGGAACGCAGCAGCGTATAGATATTCCGAAATATCCATATCGTACAAGGTGCGAATTTCATTTATGACCAGAATATCTGGATCAAGATAAAGAATTCGATCGAGCTCTTGCGGTAGCATTTGGTAAGCTAGTAAACGATAATACATTTCTTTCGTAAAATGCTTAACAACTGGAGCATTAGAAAAGTGCTTCTCTTTCACTGTAATCACGACAAGCTCCTGACCCTCTTGTTGAATATACCGCATGAGATCATCCAGTTCCTCATCTTCAATAGACGAATGCATTAGATAAATAGCAAAGGATTCTCCAGGGTTATTTACAAAAAGGGACTTCAGCATTGTCTTTAATGGATTGATATAATTTGAATTCAACGTTACGAGGATATTCATGATTTTCTTTTCCCACCCTATTTTTTTATTGCTTCATGACTCAACTTTCGCACTGCAGAAATTCACATCATTTTCAGGGCCTGACAAACTCACCCGGCAGCCAAAATCCACTCTTGCTAGTTATTCACAAATCCACCCGCTTGCTTTAAAACTTCCATCTCTAATACCGTTACCCCAATTTCTATATCTTTTTCCTCCGTAAATTCATCAGGATGGTGGCTCAGACCATCGACAGAAGGAACGAATATAAGAGTAGTCGGCCAGCGGGAAGCTGTGTTCATCGCGTCATGCCCTGCACCACTCGCCATAAACATATAAGAAACCCCGACCTCCTCACATGTTACTGCAACCGCCTGCGCTAAGTCTTCATCCATCATGACCGGATCATCATTTTGGATGATCTCCATTGAAATTGGTGTCGCACGCTTCTTCTCGATTTGCTCTGCCTTTTCCTTTATCCGTTCAAGCACCCGTTCACGTGAATCAGCATATATACTGCGGATATCCACCTTGAGTGATGCACTGCCGGGCACGACGTTCATGGCCCTTGGCGATATATCAAGTACTCCGACAGTTGCGACCGTTTCATATTCATCTTCCAAAAGACCCGCTTCTTCCACTGCTAGCGATAACTCAGCTGCAGCAAGCAATGCATCACGCCGATTCTTCATCCCTGTTGTTCCGGAGTGGGAACTCTTCCCAGAAATATGAATTGCTAAACGGAGTGGTGCTGCAATACCTGTTACAATACCGATTTGTTTGTTTTCCTTGATTAACTTTGGTCCTTGCTCAATATGCAATTCGTAAAATGCCTTTACACGTCTATTGCTCTGATCCGCCTGCGGAAACTGGTCCAGCTCAAGCCCCTGTTCCTTGACCGCTTCCCTAAGTGACACTCCATTTCTATCCTGCAAGTTTTCCAATGTCGCAAGATCTACCTTATTCATCATCACCTTACTCCCAAGGGTCGCGAAATTAAAACGCGATGATTCTTCACAAGTGAAACCGATTAATTCAATCGGATGCTGCGTCCTTATCTCTGCCTCTTTTATCGAACGGATAATTTCAAATCCAGCTACTACCCCAAGTAGACCATCATACCTTCCGCCTTGGTAAATCGTATCTAAATGAGAGCCAATAATGACGGGGGGAAGCGAGTCATCCGCACCAGGCAGGCGGACGATAACATTCCCTGCGGCATCAATTTCCGTTTCAAGCCCAAGCAGTGTCCCTTCTCTCATCAAATATTGCTTTGCGATATATTCCTCGTATGTATAGGCAACCCGCTCAATCCCGCGATCCGTCTCACCCAATTCATTCAATATATGCAGCGTTTCCATCAAGCGATCGATTTTCATAAGACTCATCCCCATTATTTAAAGCATTATGTATACCTATAATTTACAGTATATTCCGCAATAGCTCCAGGAAATTTTTGCATGCACGAAAATAAGGTCAAGGGGCCTAGTCCTTGACCGAAGCAAAATCATGAGCATAAGTTGTTCAAGCTTTATTTCTGGTGCAGCTTGTAATGCAATTCTCTAACCCTTTCCGCAAGCTCAGAAACTGGCCCATCAACTACCGCACCGCGAATAACGTCTTGAATCGGCAAATTCCGAACAGGCGACGGAGCAACCCCCAGTTCACTCATCCATTCCGCAAGCTGCTCCGAAGAACTTGCATATACAATCCGACCTAAACCAACCCAGCCATGAGCCGCAGCACACATCGGACAATGTTCACCTGAAGTATAAACAGTCGCTTTACTTCTTTCTTCCGGTTTCATATTCTCAGCTGCCCAGCGCGCGATAGCAAATTCCGGATGCTGCGTATGGTCTCCGCTCGCAACATGGTTATGGTCTTCAAAAAGTACCTCTCCATCTGCTGAGACGAGAACAGAACCGAATGGCTCGTCACCTTTCTCTAGAGCGATTTTTGCCAATTCCACACAACGACGTAAATGCTTTAAATCTGTATCTGTTATCATATTGTAGCCTCCTTCGTTTCATGTACCCATATTCTATCTATGTACCCATTCACTTTACAAGCTTTCCGATTCCTTCAGCACCACTTCCTTCGAACCTCCTTGCAACCTTAGAAAGTAAAATATCCCAGCGATAATCAGGATACCACCAACAGCTTCTACTCGTGTAATCATCTCATTTAAAAGGAATATTGCTAAAACAGAAGCCCCAATTGGCTCTCCTAACGTAGCCATGGATACAGTTGTAGTATTGACATAGTTTAATAGCAAATTGAAAATAATATGTGCCCCTGTTGGAAAAATAGCGAGCATCATGAAGACGGCCCAATCATTTGTACTATAACCGGTAAAAGGTATCCCGCCAATTAAATTAAAGATAGCAACCGTTACTCCAGCCACAAAGAAGACTAAAAAGCTGTATACCCAATGATTAATTGATTTTACATTCCGTTGCCCGATCATTAAATATAGAACAATAGAAACAACGGCAAAGAAAGATAAAATATTTCCCAAGAAAGCGCCAGTCCCGCCTCCTAAATTACCTCCACCAACAATGACAACCCCGATAAAAGCAACTCCCATCGCAAACACGGTACGAACATCTACCTTTTCTTTAAAGAAGAGTAGTCCCAGAACTAAAGCAATTGCAGGCTGTAGCGCTAGAATTAAAGTAGAACTTGCCACCGTCGTATGATTTAAGGATTCAAACCATAATCCAAAATGTCCGGCTAAAAAGATACCAGCAAATACAATCGCTACCCATTCTCTCGCACGTATCCCAAGAAATGTTTTCCGATGTTTAATAACCATAGGAAGAATGATTACACATGCCAAAAACATCCGGTACATGACCATAACCGTTGAAGGTGCATCCGATAACTTCACAAGTATTGCAGATAAGGAGATACAAATAATTGTAATGACTAACAGAATGTTAATCGTTCTCTGCTTCAATCGTTTCCCTCCCTTATTCAATCTTCTTTAAGAATCTCATACAATCGTTCGACCGCTTCTGGAATTTCTTCTCTAGAAATATTAGCAAATCCTAACACAAGCACAATTTTATTCCCCCTATCAACTTGCTCTTCCTTTAGCATGAACCGAGTTAAAGGATACAACTCAAGCTTCTTATTCTTCGCCAGCTGAGCGACCTCCTCATATGTCTTATTCGTTTTAAACTCAGCTAGAAAGTGCAAGCCGGCTCGGATATCCTTAATATGAATATCCTTCTTAAATTTTCGTTTTAATTCTTCAACTAACAACTCTCGCTTTTCCTCGTAGCTGTTATTCATCCGCTTAATATGCTTAGCATATTCTCCAGTTTCAATAAAGTAGTGAAGCGTATATAAACTGAGCACATTACTTCCTTGAATCCAACTAGAATATTTACGTCGATATTCCCTTAACAAAGCAGGAGGCAAGACGAAATAGCTAACTCGTAAGCCTGGCATCATTGTTTTTGAAAAAGTCCCTGTATAAATAACACGCTGATGTCTGTCTAAACTTTGTAAAGAAGGGATGTTATCTGTACCATATTTAAATTCACTATCATAATCATCTTCTATAATATAAGTATTCTCCTGGTTCACTGCCCAATTCAGCAATTCCATCCTTTTAGAGATCGGCATAATTATTCCTGTTGGGAATTGATGAGATGGAGTGATAATTAAAAGATTTGGATTAAGTTCTTTCACCTCTTTCACATCAATCCCTTTATCATCTAAAGAAATGGGGGCAACTTGATGATTCGTATCTTTTAATTGTTGATAAAGCCTAGAGTATCCTGGGTTTTCAATAGCTGTCGTAATTCCAGATGGTAACATATTCATTATTTGCCAAAGAAGCGGCTGGGTTCCCGGTCCGATTATCACTTGTTCCGGTTCACACACCACTCCGCGGGAAACAGCGATAAGGCGAGCTATCGTTTGCCTGACAAGATAAGGACCTTGTGGGTGAGATATTTCTGATAGCTCTTTTTTGTGATGTTTAATTGCCATCCTTTCACATTTCATCCATGCTTTAAAGGGAAATATCGAAAGGTCTGTCGACATATGTGATAAAGAAATCCAGCCTTCTTTATCATCCTCATACGTCTCTTTTTCTTTCAAATCATCGGGGAAATCCGGTCGCATGGAAAACTCTTGCAGACTCATAAATTGTTTAATATCTTCCACATAATACCCTTTTCTTTCCACGGTATAAATATATCCTTCTGCAAGTAGTTGTTCATACGCGTTCGTAACCGAATTATTACTTACTCCCAGCTCTTGTGCTAGCTTTCTTTTAGAAGGAAGCTTCTCACCGGGAGCCAATTTATTTGCTAAAATACTCTTTTTCATTTCCAAGTAGATTTGCTGATAGATATGCTTTCCAGTATTATCTCGATCAACCTTGATTAACATCATCAACTTCTCCCTCTCCTTCTGGTACCATGTTAATTATAATTCTGGTACTTTTCATTATAACAGAATCTTATAATATCAGTATAAATACTGAAAATGGGAGGCATTACAAAATGGATGCATTAACTAAAAGTACAAAAGAGTTGCAAGATAAACGAAATAAATATATCCCTCGTGGGGTTAGTAATGGAAACTTACACATTGCACGGGATGCACAAGGCTCGACAATTACGGACATCGAGGGAAATGAATTTATCGACTTCGCAGGGGCGATTGGTACTTTAAACGTTGGACACACACACCCGAAAGTAACGGAAGCAGTTAAAGAACAAATTGATAAATTTTTACATCCCGGCTTTAACGTTATGATGTATGAAGGCTATATTGAGCTTGCCGAAAAACTTTGCAAAATTACACCTGGAAACTTTGAAAAGCAAGCACTACTCTTAAATTCAGGTGCAGAGGCAGTGGAAAATGCCGTCAAAGTAGCTCGTAAATATACAGGTAGACAAGCGGTTGTTTCGTTCGTTCGCGGATTCCACGGTCGTACCAACATGACGATGAGCATGACGAGCAAAGTAAAGCCTTATAAGTTTGGCTTTGGCCCCTTCGCACCAGAAGTCTATCAAGCTCCATTCCCTTATCCGTATCAGAGACCAGAATCATTATCGGAAGAAGAATATACCGACCAGGTCATACAGGATTTTAAAGACTTTTTTGTGGAAACGGTTGCACCGGAAACAGTCGCTTGTGTCGTTATGGAACCAGTTCAAGGAGAAGGTGGATTCATTATCCCTCCTAAAGAGTTCGTGCAAGCGGTAAGAGAATTTTGCTCGGAGCATGGCATTGTTTTTGTAGCAGATGAAATCCAAACTGGCTTTGGACGTACTGGGTCATATTTTGGAATTGATCATTTCGATGTAGTGCCAGATTTAATTACGGTTTCGAAATCCCTTGCAGCTGGTCTTCCACTAAGTGGCGTTGTTGGTCGTAAAGAAATTCTGGATGCCTCAAATCCTGGAGAACTTGGTGGAACGTATGCAGGAAGCCCTGTTGCATGCGCCGCAGCATTAGCAGTCATTGATATTATGGAAGAAGAGAATCTACCTGCCAAGGCGGAAATTGTTGGTGAAAAGATTGAAAATAAACTTACAGAACTACAGGAGAAGTATACGTTTGTCGGTGAGATCCGCCGTCTAGGTGCGATGGTTGCTGTTGAAATTGTCGATAACCGTCAAAATAAAAATCCAGATAAAGAAACGACAGCTAAAATTGCTAAATATGCAAACGATAATGGTTTGCTGTTATTATCCGCCGGAATTAAAGGAAATGTCATTCGCTTCTTAGCTCCACTTGTAATAACAGATGAAGAATTAAACAAAGGATTAGCAATTCTTGAAGATGCTTTCGCTAATCGATAGGAGGAATTAACATTGACAGAATATATTTCAGTAAAGAATCCAGCAACAGGTGAGTTAATCGAAGAAGTAAAAACAAATACCAATGAAGAAGTTGAACAAGCTATCTTAAGAAGCCACGAAAGCTTTAAGGCATGGTCTTCTGTCAATGCCCATGAGCGTTCAAGGCTATTACAAAGTTGGTCTCGCCTTATTCAGGAAAATAAAGAAGAAATCGCTAAGGTGATGACGCTAGAAAGTGGAAAGCCAATTAAAGAGTCGCTCGGTGAAGTCGACTATGCAACAAGTTATATCGATTGGTATGCTGAAGAAGCAAAACGTCTTTACGGACGGACCATTCCGGCAAACACTGAAACAAAGCGAATTATCATTACACGTCAAGCAGTTGGTCCAGTCGCAGCGATTACGCCTTGGAACTTCCCAGCAGCCATGATGACGAGAAAGGCAGCCCCGGCACTTGCTGCAGGATGTACATTTGTCGTAAAACCAGCTGCAGAGACACCACTAACAACAATAAAGTTAATCGAACTTGCTCATAAAGCAGGGATTCCAGAAAATGTGGTACAATGCGTAAATGGTAGTGGTAAAACAATTGGTGATATTTTTACAAGTAGTCCTTACATCCGTAAAATCACATTTACAGGGTCCACTCCAGTAGGTAAGTCACTCATTACAAAGAGTGCAAATACAGTGCAGCATGTTTCAATGGAACTTGGCGGACATGCACCAGTTATCGTTGCAGCGGATGCAGATATCGATTTTGCCGTAACGCAAACCATCGCTTCAAAGTTCCGAAATGCGGGACAAACGTGCATTTGTGCAAACCGCGTCTTAGTACATGAAAGCGTTGTAGATGAATTCTCTCAAAAACTAGCAAGTGCAGTGAGTCGGCTGAAAGTAGGAAATGGATTGCATGAAGATATAGATGTCGGTCCTGTTATTAATAAGAACGGCTTCAATAAAGTTGTTTCTCAGCTAGAAGATGCGGTGAATAAAGGTGCAGAGGTCCTAGCTGGTAACGAATTCGATGCTAACCAAGAAAAAGGGTACTTCTTCATCCATCCAACTGTTTTAAAAGACGTAAAAGAAGATATGAATATTATGCAAGAAGAAACATTCGGCCCAGTCATTCCAATCACCACATTTACAGAATTAGATGAAGCAATCAAGATTGCCAATAGCACACCTTTTGGCTTAGCATCTTATTTCTTCACAAATGATTACCGTACAGGGGTTTATTTAAATGAAAACCTAGACTTTGGAATTGTCGGTTGGAACGACGGAGCACCATCTGCTGCACATGCACCATTTGGAGGAATGAAAGAAAGTGGAATCGGCCGTGAAGGTGGCAGTGAGGGAATCGAGCCTTATTTAGAAACGAAATATTTATCAATTGGAAATCTATAAGCTTATTTTAAATATCCGCCAACAGCCCAAACAAGCTGCTTGGCGGTTGTAATCTTATAAATACAGTTTTTATAAAAAGAGAAGGAGAGTTTCAACTTATCAATCCTATTTTAGAATGAATGGATAGGCCTTTAATAAGCTTGCATTGTTATCATGATTATTAAAAAATCAAGAAATACATTAATGAGTAGTTTCATTCTCTCAAAGCAAGCCCATTTCATTTTAAACTAGCTTTTTAGGTAAGAGTAGGGTATCAAAAAAAGAAAGTAAAAAAGCAGCATAAGATAATAAATGAGAAGACAAGTTCACTAGTACAATATTTTGCTGGACTAATGAACTTGTCTTTCTCTAAGTTATTTAACTATTAAATGATGTCCTAGTTATTCTCCTTACACCAATCTAAAATAAATGCAGCAATTGTTTTTGTTACAGTTTTAAGACTATCTAAGTCAATATATTCATTTGGTGCATGCATATTGGCTCCGCTTGGTCCATAACACGTTGCAGGTATACCAAACTCACCAAATGCACGAAGGTCAGTAGTCGCAGTGAATGCCAATGATTCCATTTCTTCATTTGTTGTTTTTTTATGTGCTGAAGCTATACGGTTAAAAAGCTCACTATCTTTAGATATTGTATATCCTAGTGCATGAAAACCAAAAAATGTAATCTCCGGTGGATTCTCCTTTAGCCAATCATCCTGTTCAGAGGCTTTTAACAACCATTGCTTTACTTCTTCTTGGACGTCTGATGGATCAGTTCCTGGATAAAACCCTACCCTTGCCTCAAATGTATATTCATTAGGAACACTAGAAGGCCAGTCTCCCCCATATCCGACTCCCACATTTACATTTAAAGGATGAGAATGATGGGTAAAATCTGGATGTTTTGGTTGAGCATTAATATGCTTTCTGTAATCTTCCAGCGCCTGAATTAGTATTGTTGACTTATTAATCGCATTTTGCGCCATTTCTGCTCGTTCGACATGAGCCCCGCTTCCCTTCACCTTCACTCTCAACCACATAACACCTAATTGCGAATGAATTCCGCGAAGTTCTGTTGGTTCAGGTATTAATGCACCATCTGCTACAAATCCTTTATCTAGTAATGCTAGTGCTCCGTTTCCTGTACATTCCTCTTCAATTACTGTTTGAATTAGGAGGTCTGCGCCCAATTTTATATTTGCTTTCTGTAGTGCTTTTACTGCATAGATAGCCGCAGCTACTCCGCCCTTCATATCCAATATCCCTCGTCCATACATTTTATTGTCAATGATGGTTGGTATGAATGGGTCCTCTTCCCATAATTGTTTTGGTTCTGCACTTACGACATCAATATGACCTTGAAGAATTAAACTTTTTCCCAGTTTTTCTCCATCGGATTTCCATTCCCCAACTAAAACTGGCCGGTCCTCATAATCCCATTCAGGCTTTCCATAATTTTCATAAGCGGAAAGACGTTTAGGATCAGGTGAAAACAGAGTAGTTGTTAAATTCATGTCGTCTAAATGTTTCTTAATAAAAATTTGCGTTTCCTTCTCATTTCCTAATGTACTTTCAAATGATCCAATTGATTTAAGAAAAAGTAATTCTTCCTCCCATAAATCATCAATCGCTTGATTTACTATTTCTAAATTTTTTGATGTTATGTTACTCATACAGGATCCCCTCTTTCATAAAAGTATTCCGATCTACGGTAAAGAATTTATAGTTTCATCTCATCGTTTGCTAACCTTTTAATTACACCAAATAATACATTTGCCCCTTTTTCTATATCTTCATCTAAGGTAAGTTCTGATACATCATGACTCTTTCCATTAACGCTTGGTAAGAATATCATCGCAGTTGGCCCAAGTTCATTCATATACTTCGCATCGTGACCAGCACCACTTGGGATGCTTTTACTTGTATATCCATATTTCTCAGCGGTTTCCATTATCAAATTTCTAAGTTTTTCATTGAATAATGTTGTTTCTGAGTCCCATAAATTTTCAACTTCAAATGAAACGTTTCGTTCTAACGCTACCTTTTCCATTTCATCTATCATTTTTTCCAAGGTTTTCATTCTTAAATCATTGTCCATATGACGAACATCTAGTGAGAATACCACTTCACCTGGGACGCAATTTGCAACATCTGGAGTAACGGAAAGACGACCCACCGTTGCCGTTACACCATACTTAATTGCTGTTTCTTCAATAACACTCATCATTTTCGATGCAGCTGCGAGAGCATCTTTTCTTAAATGCATTGGCGTAGGACCGGCATGATCGGCCTCCCCGGTTACTGTTATTTCACGCCAATTCATTCCTTGAATCCCCTCAACTCCACCAATAGAAATATTTTCACTCTCTAACACAGGTCCTTGTTCAATGTGAAGCTCTAAGAATGCAAAAAAATCCTTTATTCTATTTTCTTGCAATCCGTCATAACCAATTCGTTTTAGTTCATCTTCAAAACTCTTTCCAGTTCGATCAACCCTACTATATACAAATTCTTTCTCGAATATACCAGCTAGACCACCTGATGCCATCATTGGTGGTTCAAAACGAGCGCCTTCTTCATTTGTAAAATTAATAATTTCTATAGGTCTAGCTGTCTCAATATGATAGTCGTTAAGTGTTCTTACAACCTCTAAGGCTGTTAGAACACCTAATATCCCATCGAAACGTCCCCCTCTTGGTTGTGTATCTAAATGAGACCCGATTAAAACAGGTGCCAGATCCCTTTTTCCTTCTCTTCTTCCATACATATTACCAAAGTCGTCGATACGAACGGATAATCCAGTTTCCTCCATCCAACTCTTAAACAAATCTCGCATTTCTTTGTCTTCATCCGAGAGCGCGAGCCTTTTCAACCCATTTCCAGGTATTTCGCCTATTTCTGCACTTTTATCAATTGTGTTCTTTAATCTCCTAAAGTTTATTCTTTCCTCGACTTTTTTCAATACCTTCACCCCCAATAAAGAATTACAGCCCTAGCTGAACAAATAAATAACCCCATATCGCAACAGAAATTAAAGTAATCGCGACAGCACTTAGAATGACTTGTCTATATTGTTTCTTTATCAATGCAAGCCCATTTGGCTTTTTCTGAAATTCTTTAATTGTGATCTTTGCCATACTTGTTTGCTTCATTTTTGTAAAATACTGTAGCTCATACGTATTCGGCTTTGTTAATAAAGCAATAATAATTAATGATCCAACTGAGAAAACAAGAGCAAGCATAAGTTCATCTATACCCTCAGGAACAGGCATCACACCTCTCCTTATTAGTTCTCCAAAGATAACAAATGTTGTAACACCGATAATCATACTTGATAATGCTGCTTTAGAATTCATACGCCTCCATTCAAATGAGGCGATGATTGTCGGCAACCACCCTACCGCAAAGAAGGAACCTGCATAAATAGAAATCCAGTAAATAGCGGATGGTTGCATAATAGCAATAAGACAAACCACGGCAGCTACTATGATTTGTGCGATACGTGCGTATAACAAGCTTTGTCTGTCCGTAAGTTTTTTCTCGAATATTCTTTCGTATAGATCTCGAGAAAGAGCGAAACCAACTAAGACAAATAACGTTGATGCCGTAGATAGAACTGTAGCCATCAATGCAGCAAGTCCAATACCGGCTATTGCTGGTGGAGTAAACTCCATGAATCCAAAAACCATCACATTATCTGTTGGTGTTATATTCGGAGCAAGTACCTGCATTCCTCCTGCGGCAATAAAAATAGGAATTTGCATAAGCGGAGCAAAAAACACTCCAATCGATGCAACTTTTAATATAACAAAGTCATTTTTTGCAGGGAAAACACGAGAAACAAGAGCAGGCATACAAGTAAAGAATAAGATCCATACAAGGAATTGAGAAATAGACCAACCAATGGAACGATCCTCTGCTCCTGCTAACGTCCAATATCCTGGTATTGTTTCAGATAAATTCTTTATTTGATCAAAGCCTGCTTGTCCAATAATCATTGGAGCAATGATGAATGTAATTGCTAACATTGTAAAAAGCATTATCGTATCTGTAATGACCACACTGTACATCCCACCAAAGGCTGTAAAAGCAAGTAATGCAATCGTAAATAAAACCATAATTAACTCAAATCTTATATCAATGATTTCACTCAATACTAAACCTGCTCCGATAAACTGAACGACACCGTAACCAATTAATCCAATAATCATGATAATTGTTGCAACAACACTAACCCATTTACTTTTAAATCTCTTTTCAAAGAAATCTGGCATGGTTGTACAATCTAATGCTTTCATTTTTCGACCAATATATACTACTGCAAGTAACGTACCGATCCATGAACCAAACGAGCCAAGTGTTGAATAGACTAAAGGACCTTCCGTATATGATTGTCCTGCAATACCTAATAATGTCGTAGCACTAAGAAATGTAGCAGCTAATGTACTCACTATTAGGATTGTGGATCCTTTGCCTCCCATTGTATAAAAATCATCGCTATTTTTAACGAATTTACTTACTACAGCACCAACAAAGATGTAGATAATCAAAACTATAATAAATATTGCAATGGCCATATGTATCCCCCTTAATTTACGTTTGCATTTTTCTCCATTTTATAAGCATCATTAACTTTTCCTTCTTCCTGTAGTTGTTCGGCTTCTTCTTTTTCCATTTGGCGAATAACTGGAAGGTATTGCTTTCTAAGTATCGTAACTACAATAATAAGAGAAAGAACGGGAAGCAATGTTGCATTTAAAAACAAGATTAATACACTTATATTCATAAAATAATCACCACCTCTACCTTTCTATATCTTTTCAATAAATTTAAAACGCTGCACTAGCGCTATATATACCAATTTTCCAACTTTTCACCAGATACTTATTGAGCTTTTAAGCGGTCACCTCTTTCTTATTCAGTATTTATAATCCATTTAGAGAAAACGGTTACAGAGTTAGTTATAAAAATCATAATGCTTATTATTACAAGTATTCTGTCTAATGAAAAGTACCAGATGCATATATAATTAGGGTACCAGAATAAAGTTTTATATTGAGTTAAAATGTGTTTAACTTGCTTACTCGGCAAACTAACTCCAATAGTTTTACTAATCTGTCGCTTATCCAATACATGTAGGAAGTTGTTTAAAAAAACAAAAAGAAGACCATCCGATCAATGGTCTTCTTCCATTTAAAACGCATCTATTATTCCCTTTTTATCCATCATTCCTTATACAATTTCCCCACCCATTATGCCTTAGCTTTTAATCCACTTCGACCTTTACAATTTTTCCTGTATTCATATCAACTTCTACTTCATATTTAACGCCCTGTGCAGTTATGATCTCGACTTCATATACTCAAATACCTTGTTCTTTCTCTAATTTTACTTTGACGATTTGTCCAGGAACTCAACTACTGCAATGTTCATTGCTTCTTCTATCAATATCTGTCTATACCGATTATATCCGTTATTGTATTCGGTACCTTGCCAATTAGCGATTATTCACATACATTTTCCTCGGAATCTTAGTCGTTTACACTACATCCTATTCAGAGATGAGCTGCATGTACCTAACCTGAATGAAAATGGTCAGGTGCCTAGAAGGGAGACTAAAGCGCCTTTTGTTCTGCCATTTGTTGAGCGGCTTCGGGGGAAGAGCGTTTAGATGTAAAAGGGCGTATATTAAAAATAATATTTAAAACAATCGCTGTTACACTTCCTGCAACAATCCCATTATTCGTTAAAATTTGGATGCCGGATGGTAAAACAGAGAATAGGTCAGGTACAACGGTTACCCCCAGTCCCATCCCTACCGAGCAGGCAATAATCATCGAATTTTCCGGGGACTCACTAATCACCCTTCCTAGCATCTTAATTCCTTGGGATACAACCATGCCGAACATTGCAAGCATGGCACCACCTAATACAGCGGTGGGAATAATCGTTGTTACGGCAGCAATTTTAGGAACTAATCCAAATACAAGCAAGATAATCCCAGCTACGAAGATGACTTTCCGTTTTTTTACACCCGTTAATTGAACAAGACCAACGTTTTGTGAGAATGCCGTATATTGAAAAGCATTAAAAATTCCTCCTAATAATACTGCAATCCCTTCCGCACGATAACCTTTTGCTAAATCCTCCTCCGATAACGTTCTATCTGTAATATCACTAAGTGCAAAATAAACACCCGTAGATTCCACTAAGGAAACCATGGCAACAAGACACATCGTGAGAACTGCGGAGATTTCAAATGTTGGCATACCAAAGTAAAAGACTTGCGGCATATGAAAATAAGAAGCCTCCCCGACGGCACTAAAATTAACTTTCCCTAAAACAGCAGCTACTAGAGTACCGGCAATAAGTCCGATGATAATGGATATTGACCGGATAAATCCTTTCGAAAAGCGATACATGAAAATGATGAACGTTAAGGTACCAAATCCTAATAATAGATTCATTGATGAACCAAAGTCACTAGCCCCTTGTCCTCCAGCTAAATTATTAATTGCAACAGGGATGAGGGTTAATCCGATAATCGTAACGACACTTCCCGTCACAATCGGAGGGAAAAAGCGAACTAACTTCCCAAATATCGTGCTTATCAAAATGATAAAAATTCCTGATGCAATAATCGAACCATATATCGCTGAGATACCGAATTCTCCGCCAATCGCAATAATTGGTCCAACCGCTGTAAAGGTACAGCCAAGAACGACTGGAAGTCCAATTCCAAAAAAACGGTTGCTTCCAATTTGTAAAATGGTAGCTACTCCGCACATGAAGATATCGATCGCAACGAGATACGTGAGTTGTTCCGTTGTTAGACCCAGTGCACCGCCGATTATAAGTGGGACCAATATCGCGCCTGCATACATTGCAAGTACATGTTGCATTCCTAAAGCCGCTGTTTTCATCTAGGTTAATCCTCCTTAAAGGTTACTTTCCCATTTTCAAGCGAAGAAACAATAGCTAATGATTCCACTCGGAATCCTTCTTGCTCAATAAGCTTTCTGCCATTTTGAAAACCTTTTTCAATGACAATTCCAACTCCTGCTAATGTCGCCCCGGATTGTTTTACCATATCGATTAAACCAAGTGCAGCTTGTCCATTAGCGAGAAAGTCATCAATAACTAAGACAACATCATCATGTGTGATGTAATCCTTCGATATAGAAATAGTGTTCGATTCTTGTTTCGTGTAAGAATAGACTTCTGCACTATATAAGTGATCGATTAAGGTGAGCGATTTACGTTTCCGGGCAAATATCGTTGGAACACCTAACCGTAATGCAGTCATGACCGATGGAGCAATTCCTGATGACTCCAGTGTTAATACCTTTGTAATTCTTTCATCTTGAAAGCGGGAAGCAAACTCCTCCCCAACCTCCTGCATTAATACCGGATCGATTTGATGGTTTAAAAACGAATCCACCTTCAATACAGAATCAGACAATACCTTACCTTCGTTTATAATCTTTTGCTTTAATCGTTCCATAACGATCTCCTTTCCAATATACTAAGGCGTAAACGCCCTTACAGGCTAAAAACGCGATTCGTTACGCAACACCTGGGACTGCGATTACTCGTCCCACCGAAGAGCATTTGCACTAGCACATCCAGTAGTCGCAGCAACGTACAAACTGTGCCTCCTAGGACGGGAGGTAGTTCGATGTTGCCCCATACGTGAGCGAACTTAATCGAACTTCCCCTTTACCCGAATGAGATAAAGGAAACATGCTCCTTTAGGGGTAGACGTGAGTTGGGCTTAAGCCCGAATTTAAACGGCCCTCCTTTAGTTTTGAGCCGATGTTGACTTTCACCACAAGGGTATAAGGGCGACTAGGCCTCAAAAAGACCGCTCGGCAAGTCTTCTTTATCGATTGCAGGAGTGTGAAGTTTGATAGTTGCTGGGCGCAGAGCGGACGTAGCTATTTCTCGGCACACTAGATACCTCAGTATCTTTATTTTATAGTCTCAGTAAATAAAAAAACCCAGAAATTCTTACTTCTAACTATGAAGAAGCAAGAATTTCTGAGCGGATAGACTCGAAATAAAAAGATAAATTTTAACCTGAACGGCAAAATTACCTTTTTGTGCTACTTTTCATAGTCAGTTTATTTACGGTAAACCGGTAGAAACTTGCAGGCCATATCCCCGCGATTATATGAAAATAATATTCGCTTTAAATGTTACAAGTATAGCATGAAATCGACATATTACAAGGATTTTTCCTTATGTAAAACCTTTCAAACAATTTAGACTTAGGTATGATTAGTTTTGCTGGCATTTCTATCCAGATTACATTTGTTGACTTATTTGCCGGTAGTCAAGAAATGAGTGAGCCACTTCATCGGTTTGATCAAGATGACTTTCACGTATGGATTACAGTCATCCAGGAAAAATGCGATTACATCGTAACTACAAATACTCGGCGTTTCCCTTCTCAAATTGGAAATATACAACGAAATCATCCGGGGGATTTTTACGACTTTTTGATTTCAGAATAAAATCTTAAAACAAATTCCATTCAAGAACAATGATAATGATAGAGAAGTTGCAACATGGATGGTGCTTTAGGCATTGATTTTAATATGGATTCTTGTATTTATTTTAATGATGAGCTCATTTATTAATGAATTTTAAAATGACTTTAAACGGCGTCCACTTTCACTTTCCCAATCTTTTCAACATAGCTATCCCCTCTCAAGATAACTTCGTCAGCTTCATAACGCTATACTCTCTCTACTTTGTCCGGCCCACAAACCACAATAACTTTTTCTCCTCTTGCTTTTACTAATTGGATAAATGCGGAGCCAACTCCACCTGATGCCCTTGTTATTAAAACACATCAGCCTTTTCGACTACAACCAGATAGATAAGACTATCAGCTGTTCCATACGAGCAAGGAAATGTTGCCAATTCTTTATCAGATAAACTTGAATGGATTACAAAGGCTTCCCCTTTCATCAGCCTTTTCTGCGCATTTCTTTTCTTCTTTCAACGAATATGAGATCTTCATCATAACATCCTAGTTAGCCGCTATTATTTATGATATACTCCTCGCTAGTTGGCTAAATAAGTATATCTGAAAGGAAGTTAAGCATGAAAATTGATTCTCCTAAAATTTCTCCATCTCTATTCACAAAAAATTTTCAAGATATCTTTTACGAAGAAGACCCGATTCTAGAAATGTGTGAAATCACGGATTCTAATTTCACAAACGAGGCTGTGGATCGTTTACGGCTATATAATGCAGTCGTAAGAAATAGCACGTTTACGAATACGGATTTTAGCAATGGCGACATAACAGATGTTCGCTTTGAAAAATGTGACTTATCCAATGTAGATTTTAGCAAATCATCGATTCACCGAGTAGAGTTTATAAACTGTAAGTTAGTTGGCTGTGAATTTCCAGAGTCATCTATCGGTAATGTAAAATTTGAAAATTCCATATTGAACTTCGCCACCTTTGGAAATGCAAAACTTCAAAAGGTTATATTTCAAGAGTCTTCCTTACAAAATGTCGATTTTTATGAATGTAAATTTAAAAGAATTGCATTCGATGGATGTGATCTCAATGAAGCAAACTTCGAACAGACATCACTAAAAGGAATAGATATAAGTTCTTCAAAGTTTGATTCACTTACGGTTTCACTCGAAGCTATCAAAGGTTGCAAAGTCTCCACATACCAAGCTATTCAATTGGCATCACTAATGGGCTTAGTAATAAAAGATTAGTACTTTTATTAAAATGGGACTTATACAACAATGAAAAAATGTAAAGGCGGGGATGTAAATACGTACGACTTCTAGTTATAGGCATCCCCGCAAGCATTTATTGATTAAGCTATAGCTTTTCGTTATAGAATTCATGGCATATCTATGTGTCCATATAACTCTTCTCGCTTTCCTCCAATACATGCACTTTAACGAAATTGTATTTTTAATTAACAGAATGAATTGAATTGCATTACCAATTGCAATGGCACCCCATGACAAATAACCTCATAAGTATACCTTCGTTTATCAAAACTAGTGACTTATTGCTTTTCCTCTATTTATGGTAAGTTTCGACTTATACTCTGAAGTCGCAATACTCTTTAGTTATTTAGAAAATTTCACTTGATTATTTTGTTTATATTAAATACCATATATCTTAACTACAGGTGCTATCAAGTATACAGGCCAGAGGAATACCTAAGGGTATATGTATACATAAAAACACCCATTTCTTTTTAGAATATGGGTGTAAAAAACGGATGAAAATTTAGTATTGTAGTCTGGATACTATTTTGTTGCTGAATTTCGTTTATGCTTTGATATCATACGGTACTCAATTAAGAGTTCTCCTACAATGGCAAATAGGAATACAGGAAGGGCGTAAAGGATATTAGTCAATATCCAGATAAGAAGAAAGACCCCTATCGCTCCAATCCATAAAGCTCCGGACAGCATTCCGCGTTTTGTCACTTCTTCTGTATCTTTATAATAGCCTGCGTAGGCTTCGTGATATCGTTCATGCTCCTGCATTAGCCATGGTTTGAACCGTTTTTTTTCGGTAAGCATTAAGAAGGCAATAACCAGAACGCCTGGTAATACAAAAGGAACCAGCACCCCCAGGATAGCAGCGGGATCACTGTTTTCCATAAAAAAGTGTGAACTGGAGATGGAAATTCCGAATAAAATGGCGCCGACAGCAAGGGCATAGATAAGTGCCCTTTTCCAGTCCATCGGATATTTGGCAGTTGTTTCTGTCGTTAAACCTAAGTAGGTTAACGCTGCTCCTGCAGGTACAACGAATGGCAGGAAGGAGGAAATAGCAATGAATAAATTATTTCCTGCAGAAAAATAAGTAATTAGACTCGTAATAATTCCAAACAATAAAACTCCTGCAGCAAGTGTATATCCAATGGCATATCCTGCAGAAAGCTTGGGTTTTGTATCGACATACATTTTTCCAATAATCTCCTTCCTTTTTTCTCTGCTTAAATCATCGGCAATTGCTGTAATGTCACCTAATTCTGAGACAGCTTCTGCAAATGCCTCATCAGATGATTTTCCTGTTTTTTCTAAATCCTGCATGCGGTCCTTTAAATTTATTATGATTTCTTCTTTAAAATCCTCCAGCTCAGCTGTTGATTCATATCCGTGAAATAAATCATCGACATATTTTTTTATCATCATATTAATCGTCTTCCTCCTTCAATAATTGATTCAAAATCCGCTGAGTAAATTCCCAATCGGCGATATTTTGTTTGTATTGTATGCGGCCTTTATCAGTAATACGGTAATATTTTCTCCGGCCACCCTGACTTTCATCTCCCCAATAGGCGACGATACATGCTTCTTTTTCTAATCGTTTATAGCTGGAATAAAGCGTGGCTTCCTTTAATTGATATAGTCCGTCTGTTCGATCCATGATGGATTTGTATATTTGATATCCATAGGCATCGTTTTTTAATAGTATTCCCAACACAATCGTGTCTGTATGACCACGCAATAAATCTGCTGAAATTCTTCCTTCCAACAAAACCCCTCCTTGCCTTGCAATGACTCTTCTTATCTATAACAAATAAAATACTATGACAGACAAAGTAATTGTTTGTATAAGTATATTACTATGACTGTCATAGTATGTCAATGGAAAAGTAGTTGTTTAATATTTTTATGTTGGAAACAAGTCCAATTGACCGTAATCATTCGGTTTCTTCGTTATTTTAACCATAGAAAAAAGCTTGCAGAGAAAATACCCTACTATCTCTGCAAGCTGAAGACTAAAGTTGCTCCAGTCTTGGTTTCCATTCATAATTGAATCAGCAAATATTTTTTATAGAGGATTCTTTTATAGAAAGTGAGAAGGATAGTTTTTAATCAAGAATTCTTTCATTTCCTCAGCTGATTTCTTTTGCAAGACAGTCACAATATCATCAGCTAGTAATTTTCTGTGAGAGCTGCTGGAAAAGCCGATTTGCAACAGTTTATTGATATCATCATCATGCATATAAAATTTCACTTTTAGGGATGTATAGCCTTGTTCTTCAATAAGTGTAGCAATACATCTTGCTGTATGAAGTGATGTAGATTTGGGAATTTCTCTGCATTTTGATCCAGCTTATTACCATAAAATCAAAGTGATAATCCGAACGCAGAATACACTTGAAAATGAACTGGTATATTTTCCCAAGTTTTCACTTTCTAAAGTGATTTTTATAAACATGTATGTAATAAATTAAATGGAGGGATAGCGCTATGCTTGGGAAGCTTTTTAAAAAGAAAGAGAATCAGGAAATTGAATTATTTGCTCCGGTTGACGGTGAAGTAATACCTTTGGAAGAAGTACCTGAGCCGGTATTTGCTGAAAAAATGATGGGTGATGGAGTTGCTATTAAACCGTCTAATGGTAAAGTGGTATCACCAGTTGATGGAGACATTATACAAGCGTTCCCGACAAAACATGCGGTAGGGATTAAAGCATGCAATGGAACAGAAATTTTAATTCATATTGGTTTAGAAACAGTTGCATTGGATGGAGATGGGTTTACCATCCATGTTAAAGAAGGAGACAAAGTAAAAAAAGGAGATGCACTTGTTGACGTAGACTTGGCAGTGGTAGGTGAAAAAGCAGCAAGTACTGTCACACCCATGCTTATTACAAATATGAATGATATTGAAGATTTAAATAAACAGAAGTTGAAGCAGGTAAAGGCAAGTGAAGATGTTGTTATTACGGTGAAATAAAGGGAGCTGACAATGAACTGATTTTGTTGGGACTCAAAAACAAAACTATACAGTTAGAAAAACCAGCAGCTTTTCAATTTGAAATGGAAAGCTGCTGACTGCGCTTCTTGGATTCACCTATAGTGGCACAATTAACGGAATGACAATCATCATAATTAGAAATAAAATCAACTGTAATGGAACGCCAATTTTGATAAAGTCAAAGAACTTATAGCCTCCTGCCGTCATCACCATGGCATTTGTCGGTGAGGAAACCGGTGTTGAAAATGCCATATTGGCTGCAACTGCAATCGCAACCATGAATGTATATGGATTTGCATCAATTGCTAACGCTGCGTTCATGGCAATTGGTGCAAATAGCACGGCTGTAGCTGTATTACTGATGAACAAACCAAAGGTCATTGTTAAAAAATATAGTCCGGCAAGTATTCCGAGCGCACCAAATCTACCAAGCGAATCAATAATTGCTTCCGATAGGAGAACCATGCCGCCTGTCTTCTCTAAGGCAGTAGCCATTGGAATCATTGCTGCAATCAAAATGATACTCTCCCAATTCATTTCACTATAAGCATCATCCATATTCCGCAGGCACCCTGTAAGCACCATAAGCACGGCACCGATTAACACGGAAATGACAGGTGCAAAGACTTCAAATACCATTAACAGAACCATGAACAGCATAATCAAACCGGCAATTGGAGCTTTGCCAGTAGCCGATGCTTTTCCTGCATACTCCCTCGGCTGACCGATAACAACGACATCTTTTGTTTCCTTTGCTAAGAGTTCAATATCATCCCATGCCCCTTGAACGAGCAAAGCATCTCCAAATTTCAAGCGCTGGGAAGACATCTTCTGCAGAACATAATCCCCTTTTCGATTAATGCCTACTACATTTAGATTGTACTTTTCTCTAAAGTCGATTTTTTTAATCGTTTTATTAATAAACGAGGAATGCGGTGTCAATAGTACCTCAACTAAGCCAAGCTCCTTAGAAAGCAAATCAACTGTCTCATTCCCGTTTTTCTGAAGCTCCAATGAATAATCTTCACATAGCTTTTCGACCATCTTGCTTGAACCTTTCAGTAAAAGCGTATCATTTTCCATGATCGTAACAGTTGGACCCGCCATCTGCTGGTAGGAACTCGGGAAAATCCGATAATCTTCATTCGATCTTCTGGCAATTTTAAGAATAAAAATTTGATAAACTGCAGGCAGTTTCAATTGTGACAAGGCTTTCCCGATCATGTTGGACCCAGCAGATACCTTTACACTGTACAGACTCTCTTCTAAATTATAATCATCCGTCAATTGGCTAGGAGAAAGCTGGTGTGCTTTATCACTCGTTCCTTTACTTTTTATATCTGGCAGAAGGCGATTTCTTGTAAAATATAAATAGAGAATACCGACAATGAGAGCCGTGATGCCAATCGGTGTAATTTGGAAAAAGCTTAAGGCCTGGTAGCCTGCCTCGCTTAAAGTCTCGCTTGCAATGATATTCGCTGGGGAAGCGATCAACGTCAGAAGTCCAGTTAGACTCCCGACATAAGATAAAGGAATCAAATACTTTGATGGACTGCTTTTTATACTAATAGCAATACTAATCACAACCGGCAGCATAAGCGCAACAGTTCCAGTATTACTCATAAAGGCCCCGACAAAACTGACAATAATCATCAACAGAAAAAAGAGCTTCGTTTCACTGTCTCCCGCAAAACGGAGCAATAGATTACCAGCTTGCTGGGCAAGACCCGTCCGTAATAATCCTGCACCAACTACAAATAAACCAGCAATCATAATGACTACCGTATTTGCAAAGCCTGCTAAAGCTTCCGCAGGTTCGAGAATTCCCGTAATGACTAATGCCATTAGAGCTAATATCGCAACAAGGTCTGCCCGTAAGCGGCTCCCCATAAAAAGTATTATAGTCACAAACAAAATGATAAAGGTAAGCATCATTTCCATTGGCTTAATCCCCTTTTCGAACATTTCCACTGTATCTTCTATTTTGGCTGATTTGTGAAAAGAAAACAACTGGGGGTTATTCTCCCTTTAGCATGTTCATCTTACTTTAATGGGAAAACAACCGGGGCTTATTCTCCCATCAGCATATTCAGCTTACTTTAATGGGAAAACAACTGGGGGTTATTCTCCCATCAGCATGTTCTTCTTACCTTAATGGGAAAACAACCGGGGTTTATTTTCCCTTCAGCATGTACTTCTTACTTTAACGGGAAAACAACCGGGGTTTATTCCTCCATCAGCATATTCATCTTACTTTAACGAGAAAACAACTGAGGGTTATTTTCCCTTAAAGGCTAGGAGCACTTAATTGGGATGATTTGCTTAAATATTTTCAGGGTGCGAAAGTTGAGTTAATAAGGAGTACCCGGAAATGGGTGCTTCGATAACTTGAAAAAGCAATCATTTCCGGGCATGAAGGTATATTACGAGTTGCTTTGCAGAACAAAGGCGTAGCGCGGACGTGGCTAGCCCTCGACGCTTAAGTTATCACAGCATTTTTATTTCATAGTTTCTTATATGAGATACAAAACGTGAGAACCATACTTAACCAAGCATTACTTACATACTTCGCACAAGCAAAGTCGCCATCACTTCTTGGATAATCGACTTATATTCACCATCAGGAAGCTTTTTTAACTGTTTAATTGCTTTATCTGTATATTTTTCAGCGAGTTGCTCTGCTTTTTCCAAGCCGTGATAGTGATCAACTAAGTTCATTACTTCTTCGAGATCATGATCAGTCATGGCCTCTCCTTTTGCTAGAAGGTCATGAAATACGGAAGGCTTATTCTGAAGAACATAAATGAGTGGTAAATTATATATGCCTTGGCGAATGTCTGACATTACTGGTTTACCGAGTGCTGAAAAATCAGACCGATAATCAAGAATATCGTCCTTAATTTGAAATGCCATACCAATATTATGGCCTATATTCCTGGAAATCATGGTCACTCTGCGCGAAGACTGACTCAATACCGCTCCTGAGTAGAAACTGATTGCAAATAGTTGAGCTGTTTTCCCAGCAATTCTAGTTAAATAGTCTTTAATTGATACGTTAAATTGATAACGGGAATTTAATTGTTCGAGCTCTCCACTTAGAATTTTTTCCATTCCACGAGCATTGAATTCTAGATCGGAAAGGGATGTTGCATGATTTGCTAAAATTGTAAAACAAACACTGAACAAATAATCACCAGCATAGATGGCAATTTTATTTCCTTCATCGGCATGTATAGTCCGAACACCTCGACGATGACTGGCTTCATCAATGACATCATCATGAATAAGTGTTGCAAGATGCAAACATTCGATTGCTGCTGAAACTGCGATGGCATCCTCTTTTTTATAGGTTGGGCCAATATTCGAGCATAATAATGTAAAGGCGGGACGGAGCAACTTTCCGCCTGAATAAACCATTTCTTTGATTCTCTCTTCTACAGCCTTATTACGAACATGAATCCGTGAATCTATTAAAGAAAGCACATCGGCTAAATCTTGTTTCAACTCTGGATAACTATCCCACATCGCATGTACTTTCATTATTTATACCTCCTCTTGACTCTGATAGAGAATAGATGATTGCTGTAAAACTTCATCCTTTATTGTTTTTTCTTTTTTCGTCGTCTCCATTTTTTGCAAATACATATAATAATCAAGCTTTTCTACGTGCTGTAATAAATAATTTGCGATGATTCCGATTGCGATTCCCGCTAAAATTCCAATGAAAGACAACACTGGTAAATATAGCAATACCGTCCATGTTTGGGCGATGAAACTTGCTACAACCAATTGGCCGACGTTATGTAAAATTGCTCCCGCTGCACTCACACCGATTAAGCTAACACGGCTCGGTCCGAGTTTTTTCACAAGCCACATCCCGATAAAGCTGATTATGGCTCCAGCTGAGCTATACATAAACGTAGAAATGGTGCCACCAAGTAAAGCTGTTAATACAACACGGATACCGACTACTTTTGCAGCATCTTTTACAGGAAGGGTATAAAGCGCCATAATTGTAATAATATTGGCAAGTCCGAGTTTTGCCCCTGGTGCAAAAGCAAAAGGAAAAGGGATTGCTCGCTCCACAATTCCGATAATGACGGCTTGTGCAGCTAATAATGAAATATAGACGAGACGCTCGTTTCGTGTCATTCCCTTTCCCCCTTTACTTTTAAAATATTTCCTCACGAACTGATAATGATGTCGCTCACTGGTTCGTCACTCATCGTTTGAATTTCGATAATCATCCGATGAGGTAGACAAACAATTGTTTCACCTGGTTTACTGATAAAACCTTGATGGACATCAATCTGATCTGGGCAATTCGCTGATTTAACCCTTATTTCTTCATCAACAACTTCAACTGTATTGTAATTCGAGTCAGAAGAGAGAATATCAAAGACTTCAACACCTTCATTGCCTGTAAGCGTGACTCGTTGCACTTCTTCATTATCTACAGAAATAACCGCCACGCTTACAGATTCCCCATCGGCATATTTTGTCTGTATGAAAGTAAAAATAACGAAGGGAAGAAAAGATAAGATGACGAGTGCAATCACGATAATAATATCCCAACGTTTAACCATCCGGTATAGCTCTTTCAATTCCATCTCTCCCCTTTTACAGGCATGATTAAAATTTACTTCACAGTTTTTTATTCTTGATGATCCCTATAGATGCCCCGTTCTTTTCCATACCACCAGTTACCGACTTTCTCTTGTAAAAACGGCACAACCCAGTAGTCCAGTCCAAACGTTCTGCCGGAACCATTCATTAGAGCAATTGATGCAGGAAGGGCCCAAACCTTATCCCAACCGAGCATGGCAGTTAGAGTGAACATGACTAAGAAACCGGAACTTGCTAAGTTTGCAAGCCATGTAAATAGACCAAATAGAATCGCCAATCCCATCGCTAGTTCAATAAACACCATCATTTTTTGCATAAAGATAGCCATTTCTGGCGTTGGAAGCATGATTTTCATGATCCATTCGAACCAACTAGGCATACTACTTAAGATTGGTGTTGCCCAGTCCCCGGAAGCAGCTTCACTGGCAGCGGCTGTTGCTTCAGTCGCCCCTGATGTTGCGGTTTGCAGCCATTCAAACGGCATTTTCACGGAGTCGGAAAGAATCCATGAATCTTCACCGAGTCCTTTGAACAGTAATGGCACATTTGACCAGCTGGATGTCGCTTTTTCCCAAGTTCCTTCACCCCATAATTTTGTAGCGCCCTCTACAATCCAGAATCCCCCAACAAAGATACGTAGCGGTATGCTCCATAACACGTTTCCATACCGATTGACAAGATTCCGGAATACATTTCGTTTGTCTTTTGAGTGGAAAAACTCATCGAATATATAGTGGAACATATAGTATCCACTACCGATACCAAATAAATATACGAGGTCCACCATGTACTTAATAAAGTTCGCCAACCAACCGCTGACACGCATCCCCATCAAGTTGGCCACACCATATCTAGTGCCGATGGACACCATAAAACCGTGGTACTTTCCTTTATAAGCTTTCTTCTCTCCACCGCTGATTTCACTGATGATTGCATTGGCTGCTGTCCCCGCAGTTAGTTCCGCTGCCTCGACAATTTGTGGTGTCGGTGTGCCTTCTTCTTCCTCATAGTAAGCTAAATCCCCAACGACATAGACATCATCTAGTCCTTCCGCTTCCATATATTCATTTACTTTTAAGCGTCCAGCTCTAGCGCTTTCCATATTGTAATTTTCCGCATCCGAATTCGCCTTTATTCCTGCCGTCCAAATCAATGTATGAGTTGGAATGACTTCGCCTGATTTTAAAACGATCTCTTCAGCTTTCACTTCAACGATAGGGGAATTCACTAGAATATTGATACCTTTTTTCTTCATATAGCGCTCCGCTTTCTCAGCGCTTTTTCGGTCCAACATATTCAAAATCGTAGGAGCCGCTTCGACGAGGTTTAAAGTAATATCTGATTCGTCGAGTTTATTATCTTTTGCCAACCGTTTTCTCCATTCCATTAGTTCCCCGATCATTTCAACACCAGTGAAGCCGGAACCACAGACAGTAAAGGTCAATAGAGCGCGACGTACTTCCAGATCGTGTTCTTTGGAGGCCCGGGCTACCGACTTTTCAATGTGCTGACGTAGTTTGACGGCATCTTCAACAGACCAAAGTGTAAACCCATGCTCACTTACTCCTGGCGTACCGAAGTCGTTCGGCTCGGCACCCATACCTAAGATTAAATAATCGTAATTGAAAGTACCTTGTTTTGTAGTAATCACTTTATTTTTATGATCAACATGTTCAACAACATCCGTTACAAGTTTTACCTTCGTGCGGTTAAACAGTCGTCGCAGGTCAAATTGAACAGCATCTGGCTCAACCCGGTGCGCCGCGACTTCATGCAATGAAGTCATCATGGTGTGATACGAATCTCGATCAATTAACGTTATCGATACAGAGGGATCCTTTTTATATTTCTTTGCTAGTTTCTTAGCTGCATGAACACCAGCATAACCGGCACCGATAATCACAATATTTTTTTCTGCCATTGAAAATCACTCCTTAATTAAGCAAATATGAATTGATATTTAGTACATGTAATGTTCACCCATTCACAATATAACGCAATAATTTTTTCTTGTCTATAGCGTTCACACAATAGTCATTTATCATATTTTTTACCATTGGTACGTTGTAAATGTTAATATAATACTGATTAAGGTTAATCATTCTTCCTTACAAAAATAGTTTACATTACAACATTCGCATGCTAATATAAGGGTGAACATGTGATTCTATTCACAATAAAATAAGTAAAGGATGATTCAGATGAAGTGGAAAAATTTCATAGGCGTATCAGTTTTAGGGTTTGCATTAACCTTCTCATTAGCTGCTTGCGGAGGGGAGGATACACCAAGTAAAGATAATGAGGCAGATCAGGACGCAACTACTGAGGAAACAGAAGAAACGGTAGCTAAAGAAGTCGTAGCAGGAGCACCTCTACAAGACGGGACCTATTCATTATATGAAACTGAAATAGGGGAAACTGGCTGGAAAGTCGTTATGGAAATGACAGTAGAAGATGGAGAAATCACTTCTTCAGATTTTAATTATGAAAATGAAGACGGTGAGTTAAAGACAGAGGATGAGGAATACCAGGAAATGATGGCGGAAGAGTCCGGTACAGGCCCTCAAGATTTCATCCCTGAACTGAATGATACTCTCGTGGCCAATCAAAATGCTTCAGAAGTGGAAGTAGTTACTGGTGCAACAAGTTCATCTCATACATTCATCAACTATGCTCAACAGTTGATCCAAGCAGCACAGTCTGGTGACACAACACCAATCGAAATTGAAAATACAAATGAGCTTGTCGATGGTGAATACAGTCTTTCAGAGAAAAACATTGACCAAACCGGCTGGAGAACGGAACTTACCATTACAGTTGAGGACGGAAAAATCACTGAATCCGATTTTGTTTATCTCAATGAAGATGGAGAGTTAAAAATCGATGATGATGAGTACCAAGAACAAATGGCGGATATTTCCGGCACAGGCCCTCAAGATTTTATTCCTGAATTGAACGAGGCACTTGTTGAGACACAAGATGCTAATGCCGTAGAGGTTGTTTCTGGTGCGACATCTTCAAGCAAGTCTTTCCAAATGTACGCTGCACAATTAATCAATGCAGCCCAAAAAGGGGACACAACACCAATCGAAATTGACAATATCGTTTATGCGGAAGAATAAAGAGAACATATAAGTTACTTGATGGGAAATTAGAAAAACGATTTAGCTTCTAATTTCCCTCCTCAAGTTTAATGGAAAGTGGTGAGGAATGATGAAACACTTTAAATGGTTTTGGGTTAGTTTACTCATACTGCTTGTCGGGTGCGGCGTGTCAGCCGAAACAGAAGGCGTGACAGTAGAGCCGCATAGTAAGACGGATTTTCTAATGGGAACAGTCGTAAGCGTCAAAATTTACGATGAAGACAAAGGGGACGTGCTTGAACCGGTTTTTAACCAAATTGAGCAGTTAGCCGATGAGCTTTCTTCCAACGAGGAAGGTTCTGTTATCGATGAAATTAATCAACTTGCCGGGTCAGCACCAGTTGAAGTTCCAAAAACGACCTATGACCTTATAAAGGAAGGGAAACGTTATTCAAAATTAGCAGATGGCTCATTTGATATTACGGTTGGTCCATTGACAAATCTTTGGCGCATCGGTTTTCCGGATGCAAGAAAACCAGATCAATCTGAAATTGATCAAGTATTACCGCTAATCAACTATCAATCTGTTCAACTTGATGAACAGGAGAGAACAGTGTTTCTCATGCAGGATCAGATGCGGCTAGACTTAGGCTCCATTGCGAAAGGTTTTATAACGGATCAAATTGCGAAAACATTAAAAGAACATGATGTATCTTCAGCAGTTATTGATCTTGGTGGAAACATTTATGTTTTAGGAGATAGTCCCCAATCGGGGGATACATGGACGATTGGCATTCAGGATCCTTTTCAAGCACGAGGTGAAACCGTCGGAGTTATCAAACAAAAGGATAAAACGGTTGTGACTTCCGGTATTTATGAACGGAAATTGGAAGTAGATGGACAAATCTATCATCACTTATTAAATCCAAAAACCGGCTACCCATACGACAATGATATTGCAGGTGTTTCCGTCATAACCGATTCTTCTACAGATGGTGATGCGTTATCAACGATTTTATTCACTAAAGGATTGAAAGACGGGTTATACTTTGCGGAAAATATGAGTGGTGTCGAAGCAATATTCATCAGTCGCGATAAAGAAGTATATACGACATCCGGTTTGAAAGGAAATTTTGAGCTAACTAATGATCAATTTAAATTAGTTGAATGGAGAGGATAAGCCATGTCAATCCGCACATTTTTAAATTTAGTAGAAATCAAAACAAAAATTGCCAGTTTATTCCCCTTCCTACTTGGACTTTTATTTGTATTATACCGTTATGGAACTTTAGATTATATCAATACAATTTTATTTTTTAGCAGCATGCTCATTTTTGATTTGACAGCAACGGCAATTAATCAATATATGGACTATCGGAAAGCAACTAGCGATAGCTACCGGAAAGAAAGGAATATTATTGGACAAGCAGCTATTCCCGAGCGGCTTGTGATTACGACTATCATCTCCATGCTTGCAATTTCCTCAGCACTTGGGATCTGGCTTGTCTCCCAAACTGATTTATTGGTTTTATTCATCGGGATGCTTTGCTTTGCAGTCGGCATCTTTTATACTTTCGGTCCGATCCCTTTATCCCGTATGCCACTCGGTGAAGTGTTCTCAGGTGTCACAATGGGCTTCGGAATTCTTTTCCTCACCGTATATGTCAATGCTTTTGACAAGGGGATTGCGAATATTTCTTGGCAGGGAAGTTCCTTTCTTTTGAAGTTTGATATCCTCTTATTACTAGAAATTGGCCTGGTTTCCTTACCATGCGTTCTTACCATTGCTAATTTAATGCTCGCCAATAACATTTGTGATTTAGAGGAAGATATCGCTAATCACCGTTATACGCTTCCTTTCTACATCGGTAAAAAATATGCAATTTGGCTGTTTAACCTATTGTACATCGTTACATTTATCGCAATTTCTGTAGCAGCATTGCTCGGTATCCTGCCAAAAGCACTTCTGCTTTCACTTCTAATGATAAAACCGGTTTACAGTCATGTTGCTGCGTTTAATCAGAAACAAAGCAAAACGGAAACATTCCCACTCGCCGGAAAGAACTTAGTTTTAGTAAATGGGACTATCGCCATCTTAATGTTAATTGTGATTGCTATACCGGCTTGATATCGCAAGCTTGCTCAAGGAGGGATGAAATATGGCACCGATCATCGAAGTAAACAATTTGACCTATCGATATGATCTCCGAACAGAGACGAAGGCCCTTCTCTCTGTATCGTTCACTGTTCATCGCGGTGAATGGTTCGCGATTATCGGCAACAATGGATCTGGAAAATCAACACTTGCCCAATTGCTCACCGGGCTACTCGAACCCCAGCAAGGGTCCATTTTTATCGCTGATATGGAGATGACGGAGAAATCGAAATGGGAAATTAGGAACCGGATTGGGGTCGTTTTTCAAAATCCGGACAATCAATTTATAGGATCAACTGTACAAGATGATGTTGCTTTTGGATTGGAAAACTTGAATATGGACTATAAAGAAATGAAAAAACGAGTTTATGAAGCGCTGAAAATGGTTGGCATGTTTGAATATCGGCTGTATGATCCTTCCCATCTCTCCGGGGGACAGAAGCAGCGTGTAGCTATCGCAGGTGCTTTAGCCATGAAGCCAGACGTATTAATATTAGATGAAGCCTTTGTTATGCTTGATCCAAGAAGCAGGCGTGAACTTCTGGAGACTATCCATGAGTTAAAAGTGAGCGCCGATTTAACGGTCGTTTCCATTACCCATGATATGACCGAAGTGGAGGCAGCTGATAGAGTCGTTGTCCTAGATAACGGTCAGGTTACGAATATTGGTAAACCAAGGGAAATTTTTACCCAAGAAAAGGAGTTGACCCCACCTCTTGGTGAAAAACTTCGACGTGCATTAGCGAAACGCGGGGCAAACGTACCGCAATCCTATATGTCACGGGAAGAAGTGATGTGTTGGCTATGGAAATAAAGATGGAAGGAGTCTCCGCTGATTACGTAATTGGACCAATTCGCAACTCGCTCGTTCTACAATCCATTGATTTACAAATAGAGTCCGGTTCGTATTCTGCTATCGTCGGACATACAGGTGCTGGAAAATCAAGCTTACTGAAAACGATCAACGGACTCTTGCTCCCGACTGCAGGAAAAATTGAAGTTGGCCAGGACATCATTAAACAAAAGAATAATAAACAAGCTCTAAAAAACATTCGAAAAAAAGTCGGGATGGTCTTTCAATTTCCAGAGGCGCAATTGTTTGCTGAAACGGTTGAAAAAGACATTTGCTTTGGTCCACTAAACTTCGGTGTACCGCTAAAACAGGCACAACAGATTGCAAAAGAAGTCATGCAACTTGTCGGACTCCCCCTTCATCTCTTGAATAAATCTCCACATTCATTATCCGGTGGACAAAAACGCCGCGTTGCCATTGCAGGAATACTAGCAATGGAACCAGAAATTCTCGTACTAGATGAACCTGGTGCCGGCTTGGACCCAAAAGGAAAAAATGAGATCATGAGGTTAATTAAGTCACTGCACCAGGAGCGTAATTTGACCACTATCCTCGTAACCCATGATATGGATGACGTTGTGCACTATGCGGACAAGATCATTGTGATGGAAAATGGACGCATTGTAAGGAATGGCGATTTGCGATCCGTTTTTTCAGATCGTCTAGCGATTAAAAAGTGGCATCTTGATCTACCTGAAGCGTATCAATTTCAGTTGGAAATTGAAGAAAGAACGGGCATGGAACTACCACAGATTTGCTTTACTGTTGATGAACTTGCTGATGCACTGATGGAGGTGGGCCTCGCGTGAATAAATTATCGTTAGGCAGGTATGTACCCGGGGATTCAATTCTTCACCAACTGGACCCGCGGGCAAAGCTTGTCAGTGGTTTTTACTTTATAATCGTCCTATTTATCGCAAACAATTGGCAAACTTATCTATTGCTTTGGCTGTTTACATTAGGTGTCATGCGGTTATCAAAGGTTCATTTGTACACTTATTTTAGAGGGGTCCGCCCTTTGATCTGGCTCATCCTGTTTACTGTGGTGCTACAGATGTTATTTACGGCAGGAGGAACAATCTATGTCGAATGGGGTCCAATCAGAATATCAGAATTTGGCCTCATTAATGGGGTCTATATCTTTTGCCGGTTTGTAATGATTATATTCATCTCCACTGCGATTACATTAACAACGAAACCAATTGATTTGACTGATGGAATTGATTCATTGCTAGGCCCTTTACGAAAGCTCAACATCCCAGTCGATGAAATATCTCTGATGTTATCTATTTCATTACGGTTTATCCCCAACCTTCTAGATGAAACCCAGAGAGTCATGGACGCCCAACGAGCCCGGGGAACTGAATTTGGTGAAGGCTCGCTCGTCCAACAAATGAAGACTCTCGTTCCAATCTTTCTCCCGCTCTTTACAAATTCGTTAAACCGGGCAGAGGAATTGGCGAATGTGATGGAAGTCAAAGGATATCAATCTGGCATAAAACGATCATCATTCCGTAAACTCAGATGGAAAACATGTGACACTATTACCCTATGCGTAATGGCTGCACTAACCATAGGGCTCATCCTATTACGCCTTAATTAACATAGTAGGAATAGATAGAACCCTATTTTTCAAAATAAAAAGTGGCTGATTCAGTAAAGGGGCCATCAAAGCCCTTTTGAAAAAAGCCACTTCCTTTTATTTCTATACCTTTATAACTTTCATTCGTAGTTTTGATGGTTCCTATGTTTTTTAATTCCTAATCTCAACCCCGCCCAGAATCGTCAAGCAGTTGATTTTTAATACGGAAACTTCCTCTTTTTCTCTTCTGACTCTTGTCTTATCCTCCCAACCACCAAGGATAGGCATTCCAGATATTTCAACCTGGACATTGTCTGGAACCTTCATTTCCACCCCACCTAGCACCGTCGTTAAATCAAGAGAAGCTCCATCCATAATAACCGCATCACGGAGATCTATTTCCGCTCCGCCTATAATTGCCGTCACAGACCCACCTTGAAAGGTTTGGGATTGACTATTAATCTCTGCACCGGAAAATAGCACGAATGTGTCTAAATCACTTTCCGTATGGAAGCTTTTTTCTCGTTTGACCCTTGTAAAGAGAATGACAATACCGAGAGCAATAAAAATAATCGGCCAAATGTAAACTTTTAAATTCAAATTCAACCATTGATTCACGAGAAATAAAAGACCGACCAATAAGAACAATAGACCTGAACTTGCTGACGAATGCTTCCGATTGATCAGCTGAACGACGCCGATGATGATTAAAATAAACGGCCACCAATTAGAGAATAACTGCGGTAAATCAATGATATCCGCTTGATGCAGAAGAAAACCTAGACCAAATAAGAGAAACAGCATACCTAACCAGATTCTTCCCGACATGACATACCTCCTTCCATTACCGTACACAATGATATAATTCGGATTGATTACAGTATTTTAGATTTTTTGTCCATCTTCCTACTCATAATACGTATCAAACAGATTGTTTATGTTTCCTGCACACTCCCAACTTGCTTTAGCTTTCTCCCACAATATCCCCAATTTTACCATCATGAAGTTCCTTTTCAACCTTTGAGAATTTTTATTCCTCATCTAATACAAATGGTGTAAATGCATGGTAGATTATATCGATATCCTTATATTTCTCACGAATCCTTTTTCCATCTCCTTCTGTTATTGACTCATCAGGAACTGCTTCAGGATCTGTTAAACTATGATAAGATGGATTCTCACTCGTGTCCCTTTCATACCCAGCTTTCCATTGTTTCGTTCCATCATCATTTAACTCATAAAACATATATTGAATCATAGAACCGGCACGTACAGATGAATCCGTACGAATTGTTCCATCTTTATAAATGTTTATATTCGTACGGATTGCATTTTCAAAGACCTTAACGGGTTCTTTATCTTGCAAGGCATATATCTCACAAATCTCTGCTCTTACATCATCGCGGTAAACACCTAACACTAATTCCGGGAGACCATCGCCATTTATGTCCCTTAACTCATACCCATAATCAGATGAAAGGGGCTGAGGTTCATAATGGAGAGGCCCTAAATCTAACTTGTCCAATTCACTCTGTTCCCACTCCTCACGAATAGCTGTACGATAAGTTTCTATCAGCTTGTTATAATAAGGATATTCATTCAAATAGGTTTCGATCACTGAGCTATTATGAGGATGTTCCTTTAAAAATGCAGTCATATTCAACATTGGATAAGATTGCTTCTTATATTCGCTGTCTTCTATCTTCACGTTATCTTTTACATCCTCTTCTGCACTATCCAACAAGAGTTCCTTTACATCACCTGCTTCCATATCAGGATTATAAGACCATACAAGCGCTGCTGCCCCAGATACCATAGGTGCCGCATAAGATGTTCCACGTACCGGTTCCTCATCCTCTTTGCTTGGATCGTCATATAATTCGCTAGCAGGTGCTACGATATCTATCACATCGCCATAACTAGCCCATTCAGGTGATTGGTAGCCATCCTTATCTTCTGTTTGTTCGGCTCCTCCTACAATGATAATATGGTTTAAAAATTCCTCGATATCTTCTAACTCATCTACTGCCAAAGCGGACGCTCGGGTATATGTAACCTTATTAATATTCGTAAATATACCAGTATACTTTGCTTCTAAGGACGTATCCCATTCCTCTTCGTCTGTTCGACTATAACCGTTACCAGCACTCTGTATTATCAAAAATTCACCGTTTTTTTCAGATTTCAAAAGTTCATCTAAGGCTATAATCAGTTGTACGGAAACCTCATCATTTGAATTCTTGTGTGCGTCCAAATATTTGTCATATCCGTCATCTTGTTCAGCATCATCCTGAAAGAATCTTTTAATCCCATTTTCTACTTTATTCCTCTTTACCTTACTCATAGGTGGATTACCCCATGAATTATTAATAACCTTCACATCGGAAACCTTCGTATCGCCACCGTCTTGAATATCATTTATATGGCAAATAAGTTCCGCTTCAGACATGCTTCCAATACTGGCTTCAATATTGTCAGCAATTTCATCTTCAGATATATCTCCCATACTAGTAAATTTTATTTCTGCAATTGGTTCCGCAACACCACGGATTGTTTCAGCATTCTTATCTGCCGCTATTGTTTTCGTAACTAAATTTGCATGTCTCTTATACTTTGCACCTTCTGCATTCTTCACTATATTAACGCTACTTTTGTCAATGGTACTGTCATCGATATCATTACCCTTTTTACCCAATTTCCCACTTTCTAACACAGCAACTTCCACCTGTTTAAATTCGCCTTTATGATTATCCATATAATACCAAGCAGAATATGCATTAATTGCTTCAGCCCACCAATTAACCCCGTCTGGATTAACTTCATCGACTTTCCTTGAATCCATCTGCCCGCCATTCCCACTCAAATCCGAAACAAATGATGGTGTTGACGAACCTGCATACTTCACCAATTCATCACTCTTCAAGCGATCCACAAGTTGATTTAGTTCCTTTAATGACTCCTCTTCCACTTGAATCTGAAGCATATTAACCGAACCTTGTATCTTTCCAACTACATGGCCGTCCACTACATTAGCAAGTTCTTCCGCTTGCTCGTCCGATACTTCCGAAACGAGATAAAGATTCAATAGATTTTCGTAATAGAAAACTGCTTCTTCGCTGTCGTACCCAATCTCCTCATTAGTAGGGGTGTAAACAAAATCTCCATTCTCATAAGTAATTGTCTCATCTTGATTTTCTTCTTCTGACTCCTCTTCCACGTACGCATCCTTTGACTGGTCGTTATTTTTACCTTTCAAAAGAAAAGCGCCACTAATAAGGATTATGGCAATCAAAACGATAGATAATAACGTGGTTTGACTTTTTTTCATTACGACATACCTCCTCGTAAAACCCTTTCTAAGATTAAAAACATTTCATTTGTGCCTTGTTAATTTTGCTTATTTGAAACTAGTATGTCAATATTTTTAAGCAGAAAGACCACAATTGTTGTATTGACATATGCTTAAAAGCTGGACAAAAACAGTTGAGGAGCTTTAATCACTTGAAGAGCTGAATTCGAGTTCGTTCGGGCGATTAGAGAGGCTTTAATCTACCGAAAAAGCTAGATTGGAGTTTGTTCGTGTGATTAGAAGGGTTTTAATCTACCGAGGAATCTGGCTTAAAGTTCGTTCAGGCGATTAGAGAGGCACAGATTTTAATCAACATCTGAAACACTTACCTTATTCACTTACGCACAGTGAAGCCATTTTTACTACATAATTACAAAATTGTCATATCCTCCTTCCTGTTTATGATAAAATAGTACTAAAAGAAAAGGGTGATGAGGATGGCAATTTGTGTCCCTGAAACGATACGGCGCACAGCAACGGCTGGTGAGCGGATTATGTTTCATACGCTAAAAAGATATTTACCAGATGATTATATCGTGTACTATGAACCAGATATTAAGGGCGTTCGACCTGACTTTGTCATTATCGCCCCGGATATAGGACTTATCGTACTTGAAGTGAAAGACATACTGAAATCTACTTTAATTTCACTCAATCAGGATGAGTGGGAACTACATACGACAAACGGTGAACAAACAACGATCATTAATCCAGTTTTACAAGCAAAGAACAATATGTTTCATATCTCCAATCAGTTAAAGCGCGATACAAACCTAATTAACCATGAAGGAAAGTATAAATACAGGCTAAAGTTCCCTTGTGGATACGGGGCAGTTTTTACAAGAATGTATCAGAAAGATTTTATAAAAGAAAATCTTTATCACGTCGTCCCACCTGAGCTATCACTCACACGTGACGAGATTGATCCAGACCATGAAAACTTTGACGAAGAGATTTTAATAGAAAAAATTTGCAATATGTTTACGGTTCCATTTCGGCTGAGAGAAGCATTAACCTATGAAGATGTAAATGCTATTCGTTATCACCTTTTCCCTGAAGTACGTATTAGTGCTGAATTTAAACATTCCATCCCGCATCAGAATCAATTACTATTGTCATTACGGGATATTAAAACAATGGACCTGCATCAGGAAAATTTAGCAAAACAACTCGGAGATAAAAACAGGTTAATCCGCGGAGTTGCGGGTAGCGGGAAGACATTAATTCTTGTCAGTCGGGCAAAGTTACTAGCAAAAGAACACCCAGATTGGAAGGTTCTTATTCTCTGTTACAATATCTCTCTCGCGCAAAGTATCCGTCAAATGCTTACATTTATGTTTGAAGAGCAAATGGATATATTTGATTTAGAAGAGGACGGAGAAGAGCAGCCAAATCAACGGCATAATATTGAAGTTTACAATTTCCATGCTTGGTTGACTCATGAGTTAAAATTGAAAGAATCCATCGTTCCTGCCATAAACCAAAAAGTAAAAGAAAAAGAAGTTATCCTGCCCCAATATGATGCAATCCTCATTGACGAGGGACAAGATTTCGAACCAGAGTGGTTACAGCTTGTAAGTAATCTATTGAATCCCGAAACGAAATCGTTGCTCCTTGTAGAAGACAGGGCACAGGATATTTATAAGCGCAAACGAAGCTATATCCAAGATACAGGCTTAGATTTTCGAGGGAGATCCAAGATTCTTAACATCAATTACCGGAACACTTCCCAAATCGTAACGTTCGCTTGGGACTTTTATCAGCATCATTCCGCACTCAAAAATAAAGTAAAAGAAAAACAATTTGAAGGTGAAATCATTGCACCGAAGAGCACATTAAGAAAAGGACCAGAACCAGCAATTATTAAAAGAAAGAGCTTCAAAGAAGAGATAAACTTCATTGTAAAGATAATGCAAAAGCTGCATACGGAGAAAAATGTTCCTTATGATGAAATGGTTATCCTCTACCGCGTCAAGAGGGACCGTACAACAAATTATATCGATATGATCGCCTACCTGTTGAAGCATGCCGATATTCCTTATTACTGGATAACGGAAAGCTCGGAAACAAAACATCAATATGAAAAAGATGACGGTAAAGTGAAAATCAGTACAATCGATTCAAGTAAAGGGCTCGATTTTCAAGCTGTTTTCATTGTAAATGTAGACAATATGCCATTCGCGCTGGAAGAAGATAAAGAACGTGAGGCATCCTTGTTATATATTGCAATGACTCGAGCGCAAAATTATTTAACTGTTAGTTATTCGGATGAATCGGAATTTACTGGTTACTTTAATCGGGTGTTAGAAGAGAGAGAAGAAACGAAGAAGGTCTCGCGATTGGATATACAGTAATTTAATAAGTAAGTTTTTGAATATAGGGGTTAAGGTCTCCTGTTTGCAACTTAATTGAAATCACTTGCGAAACACTTAGCTCAGCTAGTAGCTAAGTGTTTCGTTTTTTCTTTATTTATGATAGAGGGCTCACTAAGAATGGACTCAGCACATAAATATTGGGCGTTGGTACAAATTATTAAACATCGCTCTTTACCTAAACTACTCCTTTAGTGGAAAGTTGGGTTTAGTCCCTCCCTCTTCTTCTAAAGGGGTAAAGGAATAAACAATTTTAGATGACTTATTTTATTGTTCAACTGATAACCTCTTGTTTATGCGCCATGAAGTCATCGAGCACTTCATCCTTCTCTCGCTTGGGTACATCAAAATGGTCAAGTGTTTCAGCTAAAAGGTTACCGGCAGCATCAAACTCTTCCTCTGTAAGCTTCATATCATAATGTGTCGGTTCTAAATCCAGAGAATCCCGGTTAGGCTCTATACTGACGTAACGATGAGGACCACCTGCTTTTTCACAAACCCATAAGGTAGTCAAAACCTTGAAACCTGCTCCGCGTCAACTTCTATTTGCATACCAGTCCTTCAGAAAAGACATTTATCAAAAGGTTTATTTTCTCAATGAAAGAATAACTTATATTACTTTCAGGGGAAGACACGAAACCCAACCATCCATTCTCTTTCCCAAACACCAACTCCACTGTTCTCGTCTGTCCATTCCTGTGCATGGAAATAATCACTTCCATTGATAGATGTCTCTTTAAAAATATGCACTATGTTGAATAATTACTACCAGTTGACCCAGTCGTAAATAGCCAAATAACTTGCAAATATTTAACTTAATATATATTATTGTCTTAACATTCTCTTTACCTGCTATCTCTTCTTATCCTCGAATATACAATTTTCTTTCTCTTCTCTATCCGTCATCTAGAGATTCCATTTTTCAAATTCAAAAAACTTTGAGGTGATAATATCATTAATAGCATTTTGTCTTATCCTACTAGAGGACATTATGGGAATTTTAGTTATCGTGGGAATTGCTCTGGTTATTTAATTAAGGATATTTTAAATTACTACAGACCACGTAATTTCTTAGAGTGTTTTGCCGGAAGTGGAACAGGCTTTGATGTAGCAAGAGAATTAGGATATACCAACAGTATCCATCTAGACCTCAATGACCGGTTTGGTAACTTTAATCTATTAACGGATGAATTACCAAAAGGTGCAGACCTCGTATTTAGCCACCCTCCCTATTGGGACATAATTCAGTATTCAGGAAAAGATAATATGTGGGGAAAAGAACCACATAAAGATGATTTATCACACATTCGTGACTATGAAGAATTTATACAAAAGCTCAATTTAATTAACAAAAAAGTCTATGGAAGTTTAAACACTGGTGGTAGACATGTAATTCTCATTGGTGATGTCAGGAAAAAGGGAAAGTATTATTCAATAATTAAGGACATGACATGGTACGGGGAATTAGAGGCACATTTAATAAAAGCCCAGCACAATACAAGAGGTCAAAGTAAAAAATATACTCGCTACAATTTCATCCCTATAGCCCATGAACATATAATGGTTTTTGTTAAGCCACATGTTTAAGTTTGAGAAACCTCAGTATCTCTCTCCATTCCATCAATTTAAATCCTAATTCTATTATCAGCCATCGACATTCCAAAGATAAAAGCTCCTTACAAGAGTTTCCGTTTCGATTAAGTTGATCTTCAGTTATAATAAAGAAAGAGTGTAATGATATGAGGATGATTAAAAGATGCGACAAGAGAAATTATTTGAAGAAAGTAAATATATAAAACCACGCCCAGTTCTAAAATGGGCTGGTGGTAAGACCCAAATGCTAGATATACTAGTTCCAAATTCTCCAAAAAAGTATAATAAATATATTGAGCCTTTTGTAGGTGGTGGGGCTTTATTTTTTGAACTCTCACCGGAGGACGGGATCATAGCAGACTCAAATCCAGATATAATAAATTTATATGAAATTATTGCGGAAGACGTTGATGGACTCATCGATATACTTAAAGAAATGAAAAATGAAGAGGAATTTTACTATACAATCAGAGCAACAGATCCTACAACACTAACAAAAACTGAGAGTGCCGCAAGAACATTATACTTGAATAGGACTTGCTATAATGGTTTATATCGTGTAAATAAAAAAGGGCAATTTAACGTCCCGTTTGGAAAATATAAAAACCCTAAAATATGTGATGAGGAGAATCTTAGGGCAGCAAGTAGAGTATTAAAAAGTACAAAGATTATTCATAGTGATTATATAGACGTACTTCGTAAATATGCAGAGCCAGGAGATTTTGTGTTTTTAGATCCTCCGTATATCCCTATATCACAGTATTCGGATTTTAAGCGATATACTAAAGAGCAGTTTGACGAAGAAGATCAGAAAGTTTTAGCAGAAGAAGTTAAGAGGCTACGAGATATAGGATGTCATGTTCTTTTGACAAATTCAAACCACCCATTAGTTCATGAATTATATAAAGAATTTGAAATTAGTGTGCATCAAACAAAAAGAAATATAAATAGCAAAGCTTCAAAAAGAATAGGGGAAGATGTACTCGTAAAGGCTGAACCATTTAAGAGAAGAATAATAGGAGAGCCAAAAGAAATTTCCAAGGAAATGGAAAAATTTCCTCCAACTAGGTTTATGGGAAGTAAAGAAAAGCTACTAGGTTATATATGGGGAATAGCATCACAATTCAAATTCGAGAGTGTGCTTGATCTGTTTAGTGGCAGTGGGGTAGTTAGCTATATGTTTAAAACACAAAACAAACAGGTACTTAGCAACGACTACATGTCTTTTTCTTCAAACATAACAAAAGCTTTGGTGGAAAATAATCATGTTGTCCTAGATGAAAAAGACATAGAAATAGTTTTTGATGAAACCACATTAACTGATAACTTTGTATCTACAACCTTCCAGGGTTTATATTTCAATGATGAAGATAATGCCTTTATAGATTTAGTTCGTGCCAATCTAGATAAGTTAGAAAATGATATAAAACAATCACTTGTTTTAGCAGCGTTAGTTCGTGCCTGTTTAAAAAAGAGACCTAGAGGAATTTTCACCTATACTGGTAACCGCTATAACGATGGAAGGAGAGATCTCACATTATCACTAAAAGAACAATTTTTAGAAGCAGTTGAAGCGATTAATGGAGCAGTATTTGATAATGGAAAAGAAAATATTTCTCGAAATGAAGATTCACTCTCAACAGAACTGAGTGCTGACTTAGTCTATATTGATCCACCTTATTACAGCCCTCTGAGTGATAATGAATATGTTAGGAGATATCATTTTGTAGAAGGATTAGTAAAGAACTGGAAAAACGTAGAAATGCAATGGAATACAAAAACAAAAAAGTTTAAAAATTACCCTACTCCATTTAGTACTCTAGAAGGTGCATATAAAGCCTTTGATAGGCTATTTGAACGACATCAAAATAGCATATTGATAGTATCATATTCATCCAATTCATTACCTACAAAAGAGGAAATGTTAGCAATCATGACAAAGTATAAAAAAAATGTTGATGTTGTTTCTGTTAATCATAAATACTCTTTTGGAAATCAGGGACATAAAGTTGGGAATAATAAAAATACTGTTGAAGAATATTTATTTGTTGGATATTAATGATGAGGTGAGAAATAATGGCTTCTCCATGGCATTTTGGAAATACCACTGTTAGAAATCCAGTGAGAATAAGGGATGGCTTAATTGTCATGAAAAACCCGACTCTTAACGGTAATCTCATAGGCAAAAACCAAGAGAGCTTATTAGCATACGAACTCAATAAAGCTGGGGTTATAAAATTGGGTACCAAACCAGACTTCTTTGGACGAAAATGGAGAGCTTGTTTTTCTCAATTGGGATTTATTACTCATAAATTTAAAAGGAACTTAAGATCAGGTGAAATGGATCCTAAAATTCATGAAGTAGTTAAAGAGAATCCTCAATTGGGTTTAACGGGTTTGCCTTATGAACTTACTCCAAGCGGATTAAGAATGATTGAAGCAGAATCTGTTCAAGAACAACAGGAATGTATGCTTCGAGCACTATTAGCCTATCAGATTCCCTCAGTTGTTGAACCAAAAAATGGTGACAAACCTTTTAAGCCGTTTATATTTATCCTTCAGGTACTTGAAAAATTATATTCCTTGGCAGAACCTTTGGGACTATCCTCTGTAGAAATGGGGATTGTACAATCTTATCGTGATCACTCTGAGATTGATTCAGTTATAGAGGATATTGTCAAACATAGGAAAGAGCGGGATAAGGCAGTTGTGTAAAGCTCCACATTGTTCCATCTAAAACACTTGCTAATTGTTCAA
>NZ_BMOS01000021.1:0-55125 GCF_014647195.1 Oceanobacillus indicireducens
CTTTCTTATTGCCATTTTTAGCGTTATTTCGTAAGTATTTTCATACAAATGTTAGTTGAACCGAATCAGGAATTTACGGGTATTAGAGATCGTTAATGCGTGATAAAATAAGCAACTATAATTGAATCAAAGAATATAAGTGAACATATTTTAGAAACAAGAGGAGGTTATCATTTTGGAAAAATTCCAGTTGTACAACTTCGCTTTTGAAAACTTAAGCAGGAAAAATATGTCGTTTCAAGAAGTGTTTCAGCATGTTAAAAGTTTCATGGAGAAGGATCGATATGGCAATTATAAACTGATGTTTGGGACAGATTCCCAGGTCCATCCGACATACACGCGTTTTATTACAGGGATTGTTATTCAGTGTGAAACAAAAGGAGCATGGGCTTGTATTCGGAAAGTAATTGTTCCAAGAAGAATGAATCATCTTCATGAACGGATTTCTTACGAGACAACGTTGACGGAAGAAATTGTCGGGTTGTTTACAGAGGAACGCAAGAATCAGTTGATTGAACTTATTTTGCCGAATATTTATCGAGGCGCATCATTAACGATTGAAGGGCATATTGACATTGGATCAGGTAATAAAAATAAAACGAGAATCTTTGTAAACGAAATGCTTGCACGTATGGAAGCACTTGGAATTGAAGCAAAGATTAAACCGGAAGCATTTGTGGCAAGCTCTTACGCGAATCGATATACAAAATAATTTTTTAAAAGAAAAAAATAAAATATTATATAGCGCTTTAAAGCTTTGTACATAAGGCTTTATTGAGAAAAAGCAAGTTCATTAATAAAAAATTTTCACTCTTTTTTAAAAAAGGTGTTGCATTATTATTTAAAATCGAATAGACTGTATTATAACAAGGGAACAAAAAATAATATTGTTATATAAGAGGAGGGGCGAACATGAACAAACATGAACAAGTATCGTGTCCGGAATGTGGGCAGGAAGTTGATTCAAGAAGCTACACGATGGAATGTGATTATTGTTTGTCAAAAAAGGAAGATTAATTTTTTTATTAATATTGTTATATAACAATATTAATATTTGAAACTATAATACAACAGTATATTGGGAGAGTGAATTCATGCTTACGAATCAAACTTCTGTTTCTGTACAAATTGAACACGAACAAACCTTTCCGAAAATCTTGACACCTCAGGCCTTAGAGTTTTTAGGAAAACTTCATGAGCACTTCGATGAACGGCGAAGGAACTTACTCGAAATTAGACAACAAATTCAAGAAAAGCTGAATGAAGGGAGACAGCTTCAGTTCTTGAAGGAAACGAAGCATATCCGTGAAGGTGACTGGACAGTAGGGCGTTTGCCGAAAGATTTACAAGATCGCCGCGTTGAAATAACGGGACCGGTTGACAGAAAGATGATTATCAATGCACTTAACTCAGGTGCAAAGGCATTCATGGCAGACTTTGAAGATGCAACATCTCCAACTTGGGAAAACATGATGAACGGGCAAATTAATTTAAAAGATGCAATACGCAGGTCTATTGATTTTGAAGCAGATAATGGCAAGCGATATGAATTGAATGAAGATACTGCCGTATTAATCGTCAGGCCGCGAGGATGGCACTTAGAAGAAAGGCATTTGCGGTGCAACGGAAAGTCAATGTCTGCCAGTTTAGTAGATTTCGGACTGTATCTATATCACAATGCAACAGAACTAATAGCAAGAGGAACAGGTCCTTACTTTTATTTACCGAAAGTAGAGAATCACCTTGAAGCACGTCTTTGGAATGAGGTATTTGTTTTTGCACAAAATGAGCTTGGTATTCCACAAGGTACAATTAAAGCAACGGTCTTGATTGAAACGATTACAGCTGCATTTGAAATGGATGAGATTTTATATGAATTACGCGACCATGCTGCAGGCCTAAACTGTGGCCGGTGGGATTACATTTTCAGCTATATTAAAAAGTTTCATAAAGACCCAGAACGGATACTTCCGGACCGGGCAACCGTAACAATGGAAGTTCCATTCATGCGTTCGTATTCACAGCTTGCTATCAAAACTTGTCATAAACGAAATGCGATGGCGATCGGTGGCATGGCTGCCCACATCCCGGTAAGAAATGATGAAGCGAAAAATAAAATTGCTTTTGATAAGGTACGTAAGGATAAAGAGCGGGAAGCACGTGATGGGCATGACGGAACATGGGTTGCTCACCCAGGGATGGTTGAACTTGTAAAAGAAGTGTTCGATGAGATCATGCCGACCCCGAACCAATTGCATCGTAAGCGGGAGGATGTTGAGGTAACAGCTGAGGACCTTGTCCAATTGCCAGATGGAGAGATAACAGAAGAAGGTCTTCGGACGAATGTCAGTGTTGGAATTCAGTATACCGCTGCATGGCTTTCGGGAAGAGGTGCTGTACCAATTAATCATTTGATGGAAGACGCAGCTACTGCAGAAATATCAAGAGCTCAAGTTTGGCAATGGATTCGGTGTCCAAAGGGTGTACTTTCTGATGGGAGAAAAGTGACATTTGAGTTGGTCGACAAAATTCTTCAGGAAGAGTTGGAGAAAATAAAGGGACAGATTGGGGAAGCGGCTTATGAGCAAGGAAATTTTGCAGAAGCTGCGGAGATTTTTGATTCGTTAGTAAAAGAAGATGAATTTGCAGAATTCTTAACATTACCAGCATACAAACAATTAACGAGGGGGAATAAATAATGTACCAAGAGCGGGCAGAACAATTACAAAGAGAATGGGAAAATAATGAGCGTTGGTCAGGGATTAGAAGGGAATATTCAGCCGAGGATGTCATTCGGCTGAGAGGTTCCATCGATGTGGAGCATACATTGGCAACTCGCGGTGCAAAAAAATTGTGGAACTTAATCAACGAGGAAGACTACATTAATGCTTTAGGTGCATTAACCGGAAATCAGGCGGTACAGCAGGTGAAAGCAGGCTTGAAGGCGATATACTTAAGTGGCTGGCAAGTAGCAGCAGATGCGAACCTGTCAGGCGAAATGTATCCGGATCAGAGCTTATACCCAGCGAATAGTGTGCCACATGTTGTCAAGCGAATTAATCAGGCATTACAGCGTGCAGATCAAATCCATTATTCGGAAGGCGACTCGGAAATTGATTGGTTTGCTCCAATTGTGGCAGATGCGGAAGCTGGATTTGGCGGACAATTAAACGTGTTTGAGTTGATGAAAGGCATGATTGAGTCGGGTGCATCTGGTGTCCACTTTGAGGATCAGTTATCTTCCGAGAAGAAATGTGGACATTTAGGCGGGAAAGTTCTTCTGCCGACGCAAACAGCGGTGAAAAACTTGATTGCAGCTCGGTTTGCGGCAGATGTCATGGGAACGCCGACAATCATTATTGCTCGTACCGATGCGAATGCCGCTGACATGATTACGAGTGATGTTGATCCGACTGATGCACCATTTATTACAGGTGAAAGAACTTCTGAAGGGTTTTTCCGAACAAGAGCAGGACTGGATCAAGCAATTGCTCGAGGTTTAGCCTATGCGCCGTATGCAGATTTAATCTGGTGTGAAACGTCAGAGCCAGATATGGAAGAGGCACGTCGTTTTGCTGAAGCGATTCATGAACAATATCCAGGTAAACTGCTAGCTTATAATTGTTCACCATCATTTAATTGGAAACGGAAATTATCCGATAAGGAAATCGCAAATTTCCAGCGAGAACTCGGGAAGATGGGTTATAAGTTCCAGTTTGTAACACTAGCAGGTTTCCATGCATTGAATCACAGCATGTTTGAACTTGCAAGGAAATACAAAGATGAAGGCATGGCTGCTTATTCCGAATTGCAGCAGGCAGAGTTCGCAAGCGAAGTACATGGTTACAGTGCAACTAGACACCAGCGTGAAGTCGGAACAGGATACTTTGATGAAGTAGCCCAGGTAATTTCAGGTGGAGCCTCATCAACAACCGCACTCGCAGGATCAACAGAAGCAGAACAATTTACAAGTTGATTGTAGAGCGGGACAGTGGGGTCAGAGGCAACGTCCCAGTGGGACATTGCCTCTGACCCCACTGTCCCGCTTTTTAAGTCCTTTAATATAATTGATAAAGGCATTTTCAGATGAGAAAACGATACTGGCTCTAGGCATGGTGGACCATCGAAATCTGACAGTGCATACCTATAACGAAGAACTTGCTGTAGAAATTTTTAACAGTTTGGGTGAATATTATAAATTACTAAGAGAATGGATAGATGATATAAAGAAAGATAAAAAAGGAATATGGCGCTGGTGAACTGGGACAGGGGGTCAGAGAAAGAATCCCATAAGGTGATTCTCTCTCTGACTCTTTTTGTCTTTTTTCTATTTTTTTACTGAAGATAAAAATGAGTACGGTGTTCAAAAAATATCCAGTGCTCCGCCTTATTGGTCTGTTTCACATATTTGACAAAACCATTCTCCAACATAGGAGCTATACCTTTGTTATAATGAATATGAGAATGCGCTTCCAGTAAAGGGGTGATAAAATATGACAGACAATCGGACAATTGCAGTGAAAGAAGCTCTATTGGCGGCAAAAGAGATTGCGAAGAAACAAGAAAATTATCAGTTAGATATACCGCATCTCTGGTCAGCTTTATTACAGCCGGATCTTTTTGCTTATGAGCTTTACGTAGATTTAGATGTTGATATGAATGAATTTATTCAACTTGTAAACAGGGAAGTTGAAAAGATTTCAAAAATAACAGGAACAGATATCCAATACGGTGAAAAGTTAAGTCAGCGATTGCAAAGTCTACTCGATGAGGCAGAAGTGGAGTCGACGAACCTACGTGATCAATATGTAACTATAGAACATTTAATACTTGCACTTTTTGAACAAAAGTTCAACCCGATTACTACTTATTTAGACGAAAATGGAATAAATAAAGAATTAGTTTATAAACAGATGAATAAAGTCCGAAAAGGAAAAAAAGCTGTGCATCAGAATCAAGAAAATGTGTATGATGCACTGGATCGGTATGCAGTAAATTTGAATAAGGAGTATTTAGAAGGAAAGATAGAGCGTGTTATCGGAAGAAGTGATGAAATAAACGATATTATTCGTATATTAACACGGAAGATTAAAAATAACGCCATTCTTATTGGCAGTCCTGGAGTCGGAAAGTCTGCAATCGTAGAGGGATTAGTTCAAAAAATTGTTGATAAGGATGCACCGAAAAACCTGGAAAATAAAATTGTTTACAATCTGGACATGAGCGCTTTGGTAGCTGGCGCCAGATACCGTGGTGATTTTGAAGAAAGATTGAAAACCGTATTAAACGAAGTTCGGGATTCTAATAATCAAATTATATTATTCATTGATGAGATTCACACAATTGTTGGTGCTGGAAGAACGGAAGGATCCATGGATGCCGGTAATATTTTGAAGCCGATGCTAGCTCGCGGTGAGATTCGTTGTATCGGTGCTACTACACAAGATGAATATCGGGAGAACATTGAGAAAGACAAGGCGCTCGAAAGAAGATTTCAGCGTGTTATGGTGCACGAGCCAACAGTTCAAGACACGATTGAAATCCTTAAAGGGATCAGGCAAAATTACGAACTATTCCATGAAACAACCATTACAGAAGAGGCGATTGAAGCCGCTGTAAAACTATCGGTTAGGTATATAACTGATCGTTTCCTTCCGGATAAGGCTATTGATTTAATGGATGAAGCAAGCGCCGTAAAATATATTAAGCTTAATAACCCCCTATTAAATGATGGATTAGTAAATGTTGATAATGCTGTCACTGAAGATGATATTAAAAATGTAGTAGAGAGATTAACGGGAATTAAAATTAGTGGCATTATGGAAAATGAAAGAGAAAAACTATTAAATCTTGAAGACGAACTCCGGAAACACATTATTGGTCAAGATGAAGCAGTATCGAAAGTTTCTGAGTCGGTGCTAAGGTCCAGAGCTGGTGTACAAAATCCTAATCAACCTACTGGTTCGTTCTTATTTTTAGGACCAACAGGTGTTGGAAAAACACAACTTGCCAAAAGCCTAGCACAGGTTTTATTTGGCAGTGAACTGGATATGGCAAGACTTGATATGTCGGAATATATGGAAAAACATGCAGTGGCCAGGTTGATCGGCCCGCCTCCAGGATATGTCGGTTATGACGAAGGGGGACAATTGACAGAAGCAGTACGTCATCGACCACATTCCATTGTTGTTCTAGATGAAATTGAAAAGGCTCATCCAGATGTGCTTAATCTACTCCTTCAAGTACTTGATGAGGGAAGGCTAACTGACTCCCAGGGACATACTGTAGATTTTAAGAATACAATATTAATTATGACGAGTAATATAGGGTCTCCCATACTATTACAAGCTATTGAAAGCGACGGAGAAATTTTGCTAGATATAAAAAATAAAGTAACACAGCAATTAAGGCATCATTTTAGACCAGAGTTTATCAACAGGATAGATGATGTTCTAATCTTTAATCCGTTAAGACAAAAACATATGCATCAGATTACGATGTTGATGATTAATGATCTAAATCAACGGCTAAAAGATAAGAATATGGCTGTTTCCTTAGATAAGGAGGCCGTCGAATGGATAGCAGAAAATGGGTATGACCCCCTTTACGGTGCTCGGCCACTACGACGATTTATTATGGAGGAATTAGAAACGCCATTGGCACGGGACATTATTTCAAATAAAATAACGGAAAATACCGATATTCATATTCAGTTGAAGAATTATAAATTAAATTTTATATACAATCAACATTTTAAAAAATAGACATGAAAATTGGGCTCTACCATTTGGCAAACTGCTATTGTAGAGCCTTTTATAAAAAAACAGAATGCTCACTTTGTCACAAATTCTTCAAAGTTAGTCTAAAACTGTCTGAAAAAGCAATAAATTGTTTGTTAACAAATTTAATTTTAGATACAATTGAATTGTAAGCGCTTTATAAAGTCTTTTTAACTACTTTTATACTGGCTTACACTTAACGAATAAGAAACAGGAGGGTGGTTATTTGTCAAACTTTGATATTTTAATTATTGGAGCTGGTCCGGGAGGATATGTAGCAGCAGAAGAAGCTGCTACATTAGGTAATTCAGTAGCAGTAATTGAAAAAAACGCCATCGGTGGATGTTGTTTAAACGTTGGCTGTATACCGTCAAAAACTTATCTGCAGTATAGCCATTGGCTTTCAGGAGTGGAAGCAGCTAATAAGAATGGAATGACGATAACAGTAGAGAACATTGACTTTCCTGCAATTGTACAAAGAAAAAATAGGGTTGTTTCAACATTACAAGGTGGCATTCATAGTACGTTTAAAAACAATGGCATTAAATTTATTCAGGGAGAAGCGAAATATGTAAGGAAAAATACGTTTGAAGTCGATGGCAAGGAGTATTATGGGAAGAAAATTCTGCTTGCAACTGGTGGGCGCCCATTTGTACCCGGAATAGATGGGTTAGACCAAGTAGATTATTTAACAACCGATACATTTTTTGAGATGGAAGAATTACCTGATAAGTTTGTAACGATTGGAGGTGGAGTCATTGCTGTAGAATTGGCATTTGCCCTTAGAAAATTTGGAGTTGAAGTAACGATTATTGAAGTAGCCTCAGATATTTTATTAACACTCGACCACGAAGCTAGGGAGATTATTAAAAATAAACTAAAATCCATTGGTATTCAAATTGAAACGAGTGCCACCATTCAAAAAGTCACAAATCAAAAAGTTGTTCTCGCAGGTCATAAAGAGTTTTTATTTGATGAATTACTGGTAGCTGCAGGTAGAGAACAAAACCTCGATTTACCTCACGCAATAGGATTGGAATTAGATAATAGTAACAGATTTGTTTCCGTAGACGAATATTATGAAACAAGCGAAAGTAATGTTTTTGCTATTGGCGATTTAATTGGCGGACAGACATTAGCTCACGCTGCAAGTGCAGAAGGAATAAAAGCTGCACGTGCGATGAGTGGTAAAAAGGAAAGACCTGTTAATCCGCACAGTATCCCCAGGCCATTATTTATTGAACCTGAAGTTTCTGCTTTCGGCTTAAGTGAAGAAGAGGCTGAACGTGCCGGTTATGATGTGATTACGGAAATAATGCCTTTTTCCTTTAACGGACGTGCAATTGCATCAGATGAAACAGAAGGCTTCGTGAAAATTATAAGTGAAGCGAGGTACCGTGAAATTTTAGGTGGGGTTATTGTAGGTTCCCAGGGAGCAGATTTATTACATCAAATCTTGACAGTCTATGAATCAGAAGGAACGGTCGATGAACTAGCAAATACTGTATTTGCCCATCCTACACTATCTGAATTAATTCAAGAAACTGCTAAGCATATCGTTAAAAAATAATTTAATAATTTAGGAGGAATCATTATGTCAGGCAAAGCACAAAGAATGCCAGAATCAGTCAGTAAGGTGGAAACGTCATTCAAAGAATTGGTTGATCTGGAAGTCCGTACAGCAACAGATACAGCTGTTAAGAACCTAACAAGTGATAAAGCCAAAGACATGTATAAAAACATGGAAGACATCCGCAACTTTGAAGAAAATGCAAAACGTTATTTTGCTGCTGGAGAAATTCCGGGTTTTGTTCATTTATATGCTGGTGAAGAAGCAATCGCAACAGGTGTCTGTGCTCACTTAACAGATGAGGATTATATTACGAGTACACACCGTGGCCATGGACACTGTGTCGCAAAAGGCGGAGATTTAAAAGGAATGATGGCTGAAATATTCGGTAAAGCTACGGGACTTGGAAAAGGAAAAGGCGGTTCTATGCATATTGCCGATATCGATAAAGGAATCTTAGGAGCAAACGGCATGGTTGGCGGCGGTTTTGGAATAGCGACTGGAGCGGCAATAAGAAATAAATATAAGAAAAGTGATCGAGTAGTTGTTTGCTTTTTTGGAGATGGAGCGGCAAACGAAGGGGTATTCCATGAATGTTTAAACATGGCATCGATTTGGAAGCTTCCTATTGTGTTTGTAAACGAAAATAACTTCTTTGCTGAAGCAACTCCGCAATGGTATTCATCAGCTTCTAACACAATTGCTGAGAGAGCTGTCGCATACAATATGCCTGGAGTTCGTGTGAATGGTAAAGATGTCGCGGGAGTCTATGAAACTGCCGGAGAAGCAATTGAACGTGCGCGTAAAGGAGAAGGTCCGACTCTAATAGAGTGTGTAACATATAGAAATCATGGTCACTTCGAAGGTGATGAGCAAACTTATAAAGCAGATTTTGGAGAAGAAAAAGAGTGGGCTGACGTTGATCCATTAAATGTATTCCGTGAGTATGCGATTGAAAACGGACTGGTTACTGAAGAAGAGTTGGATAAGTTGAGAGAAGAATCGATAAAAGATGTTGAAGAAGCAGTTAAATTCGCACAAGAAAGTCCTGAACCAGAACCTGAAGCACTTTATGAAGATGTATTTGCTGACTAACTAACAATTCGGAAGGGGTAGAATACCATGAGTAAAGAAAAATTGTTTATGCAAGCGATAAATGAAGCGCTAGACCAGGCAATGGAAAAAGATGAAGATGTTATTTTACTTGGAGAAGATATTGCTGGCGGTGCGAATGTGAAGCATTTAGAAGAAAAAAATGAAGATTCATGGGGCGGAACGATGGGAATTACTAGGGGGTTGATGCCCAAATATGGCCGTGAACGTGTTATTGATACACCTATATCTGAAATGGGATATATGGGAGCAGCTGTAGGAATGGCAGTAACAGGTTTGCGTCCTGTTCCGGAGTTAATGTTCAATGACTTTATTGGCTTTGCACTTGATTCGATTCTTGGACAAGGCTCGAAAATGCGTTATATGTTTGGCGGTAAGGCTACAGTACCAATGACGGTTCGTACCATGCACGGTGCTGGTGCCAGTGCTGCGGCTCAGCACTCTGGTTCTTATTATGGAATGCTTGGTTCCATACCGGGAGTGAAAGTAGTTGTTCCAGCAACACCGTATGATGCAAAAGGGTTAATGCTATCTGCTATTGAAGATAATAATCTGGTCATGTTTTTTGAGGATAAAACATTGTACGGTACAAAAGGAGACGTGCCAGATGAATATTATACGATTCCAATAGGAGAAGCAGCTATTAAACGAGGTGGTGAAGATTTGACGATTGTCACTATTGGAAAAATGTTATTTGTAGGTTTGGAAGTTGCTGAAATATTGGAGAAAGATAATGTATCCGTTGAAGTTATTGATTTACGCACTGTCGCTCCGTGGGATCAGGAAACAGTCATTGAATCTGTTAAAAAAACAGGAAGATTAATAGTTATTGATGAAGCGAATCCACATAATAACACAGCAACAGATATTGCATCTGTAGTATCTGATAGAGCATTTGATTATTTAGATGGCCCGATTAAATGTGTTTGTGCACCAAATACACCTGTTCCTTTTGCAGCGAATCTCGAAAAACTATATATTCCGAACGCAGATAAAGTATTAAGAGAAGCAGCAGAAATTATCGATGATTTAAAAGCTTAGAAAGGGAGGTAGAACGATGGCAACTGAAATTGTAATGCCTAAATTAGGGTTAACGATGACAGAAGGAACCGTTGAAAAATGGTTAGTAAGTGAAGGCGATCAGGTTGAACAGGGAGATCCGCTTGTTGAAATCAGTTCTGAAAAGCTGACAAATGAAGTTGAAGCACCGGTATCCGGAGTGATTATTAAAGTAGTTGCTGAAGAAGGTGATGTTGTTCCAAGTAGGGAAGCTATCGCATTTATCGGTGAAGAAGGCGAAACCGTTGAAACAAATAGGGAATCAGAGAATAAAAAAGCGATGGAGACACAAGGAACACAGCAAGTTGAACAACATACTGCTGTTGATACAGAAGCAAAGCAACACGAACTGGTACATTCAAAAGAAGGAGAACGAATTTTTATTACCCCGGTTGCCCGGAAAATGGCAAAAGAGCAGAATATTGATATCCGTGATGTAAATGGAACAGGTGGAAATGGAAGGATTACACGGCTTGACATATTAAGGTATGAACCATCAGAGAAAGCTGTAGCTGAGAAAACACAGCCTGCAGGTGCAATCTCTCCGGAAATCGAATACGGTGCTGGACTTGAGGGTATGCGCAAAACGATTGCCGAGCGTATGATGAGAAGTGTTCAATCAACAGCACAAGTAACGAATCAGCGAAAAGTAGATATTACAGAATTAATGACATTCAGAAAGGAAATACAAGGGAAAATAAAACAGCCGCTTGATAATGGAGAAATGAGTATTAATACATTACTGACAAAAGCAGTTGTTCTATCTTTACTGGATACTCCTGAAATGAATGCGTGGTTCTACAATGGTAAATATATTAAAGTGGATGAGGTTCATATAGGTATGGCTACTGCGATTGAAGAGGGGTTGGTAGTACCTGTTATCAAGAATGCACATCATATGCCGCTGTCACAACTTGGCCCAGAAATAAGAAAGGTAACATCTGAAGCTAGAAAAGGAACACTGGATGGCAGCCTATACACAGGGTCCACATTTTCGATTACAAACTTAGGTGGATTTGATATAGAATACTTTACACCTATCATAAATACACCTGAAGTTGGTATTCTTGGAGTTGGTTCCCTGCAAAAAGAATTAGCATTTGATGATAATGGAAAAGTAGTTGAAAAGCTGAAACTTCCATTAAGTTTAACATACGACCATCAAATTATAGATGGTGCTCCAGCAGCAGAATTTTTAAGTAAAATAGCTGGTTACCTACAAGATCCTTATCGACTGATGATTTAACGAATTTCGGGACAGTGGGGTCAGAGGCAATGTCCCACTTGGGACATTGCCTCTGACCCCACTGTCCCATTTCATTTATATCCCGTTAGGGCTTGACGTAATTGTGTTTTTGGGTTATGATATATTTAATTAAACATATTTGAATTTGTTGAAATAGATGATTAATTAAATATATATGGGGGTAAATGAATGGTCACACTGTACGTCACACCTAGCTGTACTTCCTGTAGAAAAGCAAGAAAATGGTTTCAAGAGAACGGTATTCCTTTTAAAGAAAGGAATATTATGTCTGACCCGGTATCAAGGGATGAAATCAAAGAAATTTTACGCTTGACGGATAATGGTACGGAGGAAATTATTTCTACCCGTTCAAAAGCTTTCCAACAATTAAAACCAGATTTGGAAAATTTAACATTACAGGATTTATTGACACTGATTGAAGAAAATCCAGGAATCTTAAAACGCCCAATTATGTTTGATGATAAACGTCTTCAGGTCGGATATAACGGAGACGAAATTCGTAGCTTCTTACCACGTTCGGTAAGAGAATTTAATCTGCAAGAAATGCAGAAAATGATTAACTAAACATATTAAAATAATTGAAGTGCTATTTCTCGAACAAGCGAGAGATAGCACTTTTTTGATTTTCTTGTACAATCAATCTAAAAGAATTTTTTATAAATGCAACTTTTTATCATCTGCCTGCATCTTAGTAGTAAGGGGAGGGAGCAAGTTGAACCTAGTCGACAGGTTAAAAAGAAAAGAAGAGGCTGCTTTAGTTGAACTCATGAATCAATATGGGGACTATTTGCTCCGAATGGCTTACCTATTAATCAAGGATCACCAACGGGCAGAGGAAGCGGTGCAAGATACATTTATCTCCGCATTTGAAAAAATAAATCAGCTGGAAAAGGAAGAACATTTAAAGAGCTGGCTGACAACGATAACGATTAATCGTTGCCGACAGCAAATGCGCAAATGGAGTTTTAAGCATATTTTCCCAGATATAGAAATAATCGAGCGCACACAACAAGCGGATAGGATTGATAGTCCAGAAGCGGATTTATTGGCAGTTGAGTGGAACGAGAATCTCACAGCTGCAATTCATGCATTGGATTATAAATATCGAGAAGTCATCACGTTATTTTATTTTAACGAATTGAAGCTTGCGGAAATTGCTGTCTCGACAAATATAAAGGAAAATACTATCAAGTCACGGTTAAAGCGGGCGAAAAAATTGTTAAAAGACCATTTACTAAAGGAGGGTGCGCATAATGGAGGATAAAAAGCAGATAAAGAATCGACTAAATAAGGAACTTGAAAATATTCGGTTTACAAAGCAAACAGATGTGTTGAAAAAAGTTTACCGGCCAACGTGGAAAGATAAACTTCATCAACTATGGAATAAAGAGATCAGCATACCAATTCTTCCAGTAAGTTCAGCCGTGGTCATCCTTTTGTTCGGTTACGGATTTTTCACAATTTCTGAATTCAATAATCAAGATGAATATCCGTATGAAACGATTGAAATCGGAGGTAATACGTATTGGAAAGCGGAAGTAGAGAGGAGACTTGTGAATGAGGAATAATATTACGTTAAAAATAAAGCATTTGGTTATGATTATGACGGGCATTTTTATCCTTATTCCGCTTGCAAGTATTTATCTGATACCACAACTTGAACTCGGTATAGTAAAATATAAGCTTGCGAATGGAAGTGGGGTTGGAAAAGACAAAATTCTCGAACTCTTGGAAGACAATATTCTGCCGAGTCAAAAATATCACCTGATTGAAGAGCGTTTCTTAAGTGGGGAGTGGATGAATGACTATGCAATATATGTCGGGCCTTCTATGACGACAAGCGTGGCTGCGGATCATGATTGGCCATTCATCAGTTGGGAAGAAAAGCAACCATATATTGAGGATTATCTAGAAAATGGGCCTATTAATGGATATCTACAAACGGCGGTTATGGAGCTAGCATATGAAGCAGTACTGGAAGGAGATGACGCTAGACTTCAGGAAATCTATGATCGTGCAGTTGAACGTTTGGAAAAGTCGGAGCACTCTTATGAAATTCCTGAACTAAAGTTTTCGTTTATCAAGCTCCATTTGCAAGCTGGAAATCTAGCTAAAGCGGAAAGTCTATTAGAACAAATTGACGTTCCGGACCATGCGTATGCTAAGGCAGAAAAGAAGCAATATGAAGCATTCCTTTTATTGAGGAAGGGGCAGCTGGAAGAGGCTTTAGCGACGGTTCAGCAAGGTTTGGAAGAATATAGAATTGCTTGGGAAAAAGAAGAGAATGAAGACCCGATAGAACAGAGCGGTGTTTATGAAGAGATGAAGAAATTGGAGAACCGCTTGCTAACTGGTCCTCCTGTGAATGGTGCGGCGGAGGTTGCGAAGGTATCAGGAAATATTAGCAGACAGGACGGGACGCCGATTAAGGATGCCGGTGTATTTCTTAGGGATGCTGCCGATGTTACTAGTTCGATTCGTCCTGATGAATGGTACCAGACAAAGACAGATGCTGCTGGGAATTTCGAATTCACGGGGGTTATGCCTGGAGATTATCAAGTGTTTGCCGGTTTCCAAATGGAGCAAATCGATGGCTATTTTTGGCCGGTTGATATGAATGACTGGGTAAGAATCGACGGTACAGAAAATATTCAATATGATATTACGCTAGCCCCGCTACTGGAAGTAAACGCTCCTGCAAACGAAGCCGTATTGGAGGAAAAAACGATTGATTTTAGCTGGGAAGCGGTTGACGAGGCAGCTTATTACATGCTTGACTTTCATATAGAAGAAAGCGATGTTTCTTATGGGATGAGCTGGGATAGGAAGGTGGAAGAAAGTCAACTTTCATTGCCTGTAGAGAGTCTTTATAATATTTATTTGAATTTCCTTACTGATATTGCAGAAACAAAGAACGATTATTTCAACCCGGCAACGGTGCTTGGCTTTGAAAATCCAGAGGGACATTATTCTTGGAATGTGAAGGCTTTTGATGAAGATGGAAATCTTATAACACAAAGCAATGGTTACCGGTTAGCGGAAGAAACAATCGGAAATCTGCCGACTATGTATTTAAAACAACGGGAACTTACAGCAGAAGATGAATTGCTGCTAGCCGGTGAATTGGAACAGGCGCTTGACGGTTACCGGAACGTTTTAACATCCAACCCAGATGACTTGCACAGCCTCCGAATGGTTGCACGGTTGATCGGGATCGAAGCGGGTGGGAGCTTTAGTACCGCGCAAAAGCTGCAGCAACCTTATTATGAACAACTAGCCGAGCTTACGGCAGATCCTATTTATCTGAATCAGATGTTACATTATTATTACGATGCAAGCGATTGGGAGCCATATGAGAAGTGGTATCAGAAGTATAAAGCGGCTTTGGGAGAAACAATCGACCCTTATACAAAAAGTATCCATGCCAATGCTCTTTTATTTCAAGGTAAATACGAGGAAGCTGCGAACCTCCATAAGGAAGCACTGCTGGAAGGAAGCGACAACCACAATATCGGAAATCTATTAGCTGTGGAAATTTATCTTGGTACTGATTTAGATGAAGTGTATGATTTAGCAAAACAATATCCTTATATGGAATATACGACTGGTAATGTCGGTGTAGTGGATTGGAGTGTTCTTATTTCTGATATAAAACAAGCGGTGCATGATGACGCTCGGGTTATCGATACCTTGCATGAAGGGCTGATGTTCTTTTTCAAAGAGCAGGATACCGAGCTGCAGGAATGGAAGGAACAAACAGAACAAACTTCACTTACTAAATTTATCCGCGCTTTGGAGGAAGTGAATTAAAAAAATGCGTGAGGCAGATATCCCGCCTTACGCATTTTTTTGTTAAATGACATACCAATATATACAAATGAAATGGAACAGGCTGCCGAGGAGAATAAAAATATGAAAAATCTCGTGGAAGCCCCAATTTTTAAACCGGAGAAATTCTGGTTTAAATCCGTAAATAATCCCGCCAATCGTATAGGCGACACCACCAAGGATAAGATAGACCATCCCGCCTGTACCAAGTGCTGGGGCTAATTCTCCAGTGAAAAAGATAGCGAGCCACCCCATTAAAATGTAAATCATGGTGGAAAGCCATCTTGGTGAAGTGAACCATGTCAGTTTGAAAATGACACCAAGAATTGCGAGGCCATTAATGACACTGAATAGAATCCAACCTAATGTGTTATTCAATGCGATGATACATAAGGGGGTGTAAGTCCCAGCAATTAAAACGAAAATCATCGAATGATCAATTCGCTGCAGCCAAGCTATCACCTTATCTTTTGCAATGACCATATGATACGTTGCGGATGCCGAGTAAAGTAAAATCATGCTGACTCCGAAAATAACGACGGCTGTCAAGCCAATTATTGAATACCCTTCGGCGACGGCCTTTATAATCATTGCTACTAATCCAAATAAAGCGAGAACTGCACCTACCCAATGTGTTAGGCTGTTAATTGGTTCTCTAATATACTGATTCAACTGGAAAACCCCTTTCGATGTAACACGTGGTTTTTAAAACTACGTGTTAGTGTTATAATAAATTTATAACATAGTTTATAGCGATAAGTCAACCGCTGCTAATAAAAATGTGGAGGAATTTAGATATGGTGAATAATTTAGATAACTTACTGGAGAAACTGCAGCTCAATACACGACTATCCAGCCAGGATATACCTGGATTGGACTTATACATGGATCAGGTCATCCAATTATTTGAAAATAAGTATGAACAAACGAAACGGACAACAGATGAAAAGATTTTAACGAAAACAATGATCAATAATTATTCCAAGGGGAAATTATTTTTCCCGATAAAAAATAAAAAATACTCCCCGGAACATGTCATGCTCATTGATTTGATTTATGAAATGAAGACGATTCTTGCAATACGGGATATTAAGACAACACTGGAATCACTTAATCAGCAGATGATGGAAGAAACACTTGATCTCGGGCCATTATATGAATCCTTTATAAAGCTTTCGGGAAGTAATCTCGAACGTTTTACCGAAGACAGTAAGAAAATGGTGCGCGAGGTGGATGCCGGGCAACTCGATGATAGCTATTTGAATCAGGTGCTGCTCGTACTATCCTTTGTTAATATGAGTAATTATTATCGCAGGGCAGCTGAAGCCTTAGTTGATGAGATTGCAGATATAGAAGCGAAAAAGGACTAAGCTTTACCGTTTATCACGCATTAAAGGTTTGTAATACCCCCACTTCTAAACATGAGGGAAGTCCAACATGTGAGGGTGGGGGATAAACAGTCCATAAATGCCTGATTCTGTTCAACTAACATTCAGTGGAGAGGTAATGAATCCCCCACTGAATGAAGTTTCACTTTATGATAAAATAAAAGAAAAAGAATGAGGAGAATGCATGTGGCGACTTATCCAAATCTTTCAGAGACGAAAAACCTAATTAAACAACTTGTTTCTATTCCGAGTCCTTCCGGGAATACTGGAAAAGTAATTTCTTTTATTGAAGAGATTTTAACAGATTTACAAATTGAACATAAGCGAAATAGAAAAGGCGGCTTGATTGCGACAATTCCAGGTGAGAATGAAAACGAACATCGTATGCTTACTGCTCATGTCGATACGTTAGGTGCCATGGTGAAAGAAATTAAGCGTGACGGTCGTCTCCGATTGGATTTAATTGGTGGATTTACGTATCACTCAATCGATGGGGAATATTGTGAGATTGAGACGTCTTCAGGGAAAATCTTCACCGGAACTATTTTACATCATGAGACATCTGTGCATGTCTATAAAAATGCGCGGGATGCTAAATATAATCAAGAAAAAATGGAAGTGCGAATTGATGCCAAAGTGGAAAATGCGGAAGCAGTAAGAGCGCTTGGCATCGAGGTGGGAGATTTTGTCTCCTTCGATCCCCGTGTTGAAATAACAGATAATGGCTTCATCAAATCACGTCATTTAGATGATAAAGCGAGTGTTGCGATGCTTATCCAACTAATGAAACGAATCAAAGATGAAAAGCTTAGTCTACCTTATACAACCCATTTTCTGATATCTAATAATGAAGAAATCGGTTATGGAGGAAATTCTAATATTCCAGCGGAAACGGTCGAATATGTAGCGGTTGATATGGGAGCAATGGGGGAAGATCAGTCCACGGATGAATACACGGTTTCTATCTGTGTGAAAGATGGTAGCGGACCATACCATTATGGATTGCGCAAGAATTTAGCTAATTTAGCCGAGGAAAATCATATCGGCTACAAGTTAGATATCTATCCTTATTACGCATCCGATGCGTCAGCGGCAATCCGAAGCGGGCATGATATCGTCCATGGCCTTATCGGTCCAGGAATCGACGCCTCCCACGCATACGAACGCACCCACGAAGATTCCCTAAAAAACACCGAACAATTACTCTACCACTACATCCAATCCAAACAGGTAGAAATATAAAACGGGACACGGGGTCAGAGCACTTGTCCCAGTGGGACATTGGGGACGGAGGCATTGTCCCACCTCTTGTTCTAGCGTAGGAAACTATAAAATAAAAATGCAGTGATAATTTAGGTATCCAGGGTTAGCCACGTCCGCTCTGCGCCCAGCAACTAGCAGATCTTTTGGTGGGACGAGTAATCGCAGTTCCAGGCGCCCGCGTAACGAATCGCGTTCTTAGCCTGTAAGGGCGCTTGCGCCTTTATTCGAGAACAAGGAAGGTAGGTATAAAAGATGAAACTAAGTATTCTTGATCAGGTTCCCATTCCAAATGGAAAAACTGCAAACGAGGCACTGGAAGCGACGATTGATCTCGCTGTGACGGCGGAAAAATTAGGATTTCACCGCTATTGGATTGCCGAGCATCATGACTTCCCGGGATTAGCAAGTCCCGCACCAGACATCATTCTTGGTATTATTGGTTCGAAAACGAATCGCATTCGCATCGGCTCTGGGGCGGTTCTTTTACCAAACTATAGGCCGTACCAGATAGCTGAAAGATATAACCTGCTGGCTACTTTATATCCCGGAAGAATAGACCTTGGACTTGGACGAGCGCCGGGCGGATCAGCAGAGGCATCGATTGCGCTTGTAGATAATTTTCTCGAACAGGTGAAAAACTATCCGGAAAAACTGGATGAATTACTCCATTTCTTGAATCGTGATTTTCCTGAAGAACATCTTTTCTCTAAGGTTTCTGCACAACCTGTTCCGAAAGAACAACCGGTCCCGTGGCTTCTTGGCACGAGCAAGAAAAGTGCAGTGTTAGCGCTCGAGAAAGGCCTGCCATATGTGTTTGGCGACTTTATGAGTGATGCAGACGGTCCGTCAATTGTGCGCGGTTACTTTGAAAACTTCCAGGAGGGAGAGCCGGAAGCAATTGTTACGGTGAACGTTATTTGTGCGGAGACGAAAGAGGAAGCGGAGCAGCTTGCGAAAAGCAATCAAATATGGAAATGGATGCAGGATAAAGGGAAGGGAAATGGAAAAATTCCTTCTATTACTGAAGTGAATGAATATAAGCTTACAGATGAAGATCTCGAACTTTTGCGTAAATCCGGTGACCGGCAAATTGTTGGAACGCCGGATATTGTTCGGAAATCGCTTGAGTTACTAAGTGAGGAATATGGTACGGACGAGTTTATGATTCTTACAATTACGCATGATTTTGCGGCTCGTAAAAAATCTTACGAACTGATTGCACGTGAATTTGGATTATAGCTTCTAAGTTCATGGTAGTTTGTATATAAATATTATAGAGAAGCGTTTAATGGACAAGTATCCATAATAGCAAGGTAAATTGAAAGTCAGGAGGTATGCATGCAAAGCTGGGTCACATATATAATGGAAAAGTTCGGCTACTTGGGTATTTTTCTTATGATGACGTTGGAAAATTTATTCCCGCCCATCCCATCTGAAATCGTTCTTCCCTTTGGAGGGTTCATGACCACGTATGCAAATCTAACAGTAATTGGCGTCATGACAGCAGCGACATTGGGTTCCGTTATCGGTGCGATGATTCTGTATAGCATCGGCCTCCTGATTGATGTGGAGCGCTTGGAGAGAATTGTGGCACGGTTCGGTCATCTTCTTAGAATTGAAAAAGCGGATATTCGTAAAGCGGATACCTGGTTTGATAGATTTGGATATTGGACAGTGTTTTTCTGTCGGATGGTGCCGCTCGTTCGTAGTCTTATTTCTATTCCAGCTGGGATGTCGAATATGAAATTTTCCGCATTCATCCTGTTAACAACACTCGGAACATTGATTTGGAATGCTCTCCTTGTAGCAGTGGGTGTCCTCCTTGGTGAGAACTGGGAAGCTATTCTAGGAATTATGGACGTTTATTCGACAATTGTTTATTCATTGCTTGGAGCAGGCGTCATTTTGATGGCATTTATATATATAAAAAAATGGAGAAAATGAAAAGAATGGTGATATGCCGTTCTTTTTTTGTACTCTTTTTTAGGTGCGTATAACTGGGACATTTACACTGACCCCATGTCCCACCAGTCCCCAGTGTCCCACCAGTCGCAGTGGGACAAAACCTCTGACCCCGGTGTCCCACTAAATACGTCTTGGGGCTTAGTTGGATTTATGTCTGGGGCTCATTATCAGGTTTTGTTTTCTGCGGTAAGATGGAGTCAAGATCAAGAAAGGAGGCTGTCACATGAAGAAATTTTTACTCTTTGTTGGGGGATTAATTGCATTTTTCGTGTTGCTTGCCAATATTGGACCAATGATTATTTTAGGGTTGAGTCTCTGGTTGTTGTATATCGTGTTTAAAAAGTTTGTCGCAACGGATTCAACGGGTGCAAAAGTCGGCTGGATTGTAGTTGGATTGCTTGTGTTAAGCATCAGCTTGTCGAACATCTATGCAATCATTGGTGTCGCAGCTGTTTATGTATTGTATTTGATCATGAAGAGCTGGAAGGAAGAACCAGTTGTCCACACGGTGAACGATGACGATCCATTTACGAATTTCGAACGGGAATGGGCAGATTTACATCAATAATTAAATTTAAAAGGAGAGAATAAATTATGTCAACAAACATTTTTACACGCATCATGGATAATATTTCAGCAGACTTGCATCATTTAATGGATAAGAAAGAGGAAAAGAATCCAGTCGCAGCATTGAATCAATACTTGCGCCAAAGCGAACTGGAAAAGGAAAAAGTCAGAAAGATGATTGAGCGCCAGTACAAATTGAAAGATGAATTCTCTCGTGAATATTTAAAAGCTCAAGATTTAGCAGATAAGCGCAAGAGACAAGCAGACATTGCAGAGCAAGCAGGAGAAACCGATTTATATGAATTTGCAGTGAAAGAGTATGAAGAGTATGAGAAGCGTGCAGCCCGCTTAAAACAGAGCAGGGAAGAAACAATAGAACAACTCGTTTCACTGGAAAATAAATATGAAGAAATGAAGCATCGCCTGAAAGATATGCATATGCGCCGAATGGAATTAATGGGAAGAGAAAATATTGCAAGGGCGAATCAGCAAATGAACCAAGTAATCGATGATGTATCCGATAAACCATTTGCGAAGTTTGCCGAACTGGAGCAGTATATCGAGAATCTGGAATACAAGGTGAATAGCTCCTATTATAAGAGCACATTCGATAGTAAAATTGCTAAGCTTGAAAAAGAATTACAAGATAAAGAAAATGTGGAATAAGATGCGATAAGCTCCAAGGAAAATGATATACTATATAGGCGTAGATGAAATCTGCGCCTTAAACGATTGAAAAGGTAAGGGGGAGCCGTCATGTTCAAGCAATTACCGACAAAATCATATAACTGGATTCTAATCATCGGCATCCTCCTTCTCATGGCTGAATTTGTATTTTCCTTTGGAGGAACAATTATCCCCGCTATTATATGCGGGTTCTTAGTCTATATTAGCTGGAAGAACTTTTATACCCTCTGGGGTAAAATTGTCTTTTGGCTTAGTCTTATTGGTCTCATTTTTTCGATACTGAGTCTTATGGCAGTTAGATTCCTTATTATTGCAGCAATTGTTATCTTTGCGATGAGATACTATGATTCAACGAAAAGAACCGATCGAATCTATCCCAAGCTTCCCGACGAAGAAGCACTAAACGAGCCGCTAAGTCGTGTGGAACCTCTATTTGACCATACCGTATTGGATGACCAGTATACTGAGGAGACTGCTTACCAGTGGAGAGATGTGAACATTCATGGCTTGCTTGGTGATAGGGTTATTGATTTAAGTAATACCGTCATCCCGAATGACACAGCGGTTATTTCAATACGTCATGGTCTGGGTAATATTGAAATATATGTACCTTATGAAGTGGAGGTCAGTATCCACCACAGTGCTATATTCGGTAATGCCCATATCTTCCACGAAAGTCATGAAAAACTTTTTAATAAATCGATTTTTTATCAAACGGCTGTTTATGATCACGCAACAACGCGTGTAAAAATCGTCACCTCGCTATTTTCTGGAGATATTGAGGTGAAGCGTATATGAGTACGATTATCCGCCATATATTCACTGGCATTCTGTTTAGTATCTTACTTTCAGCGGTCGTCCTCACACTTGTGTTCACTGTTTTCCCTCCGGACAGTTATGCGATTCTGTGGGAAACCGAGATTGGCAATGTTTCTTTCTTAATCTGGGTGTTTGGTTTCATACTAGCAGGCGGAACGATTTTCGGGATATCAACTGGTTGGTACTGGAGACAACGACTGCATCGGATTGAACGTAAGCTTGACAGACTAAGTAAGGGGCAGAGACTTGATGAGGAAAAAGAACCGTATCACGAACTGAAAAGCATTGAAAAGCGTCTAGAACTCATTCAATCACGAATAGATCAGCAAACGGAAAACGCGCAAAGACTTGCAACAGAAAGAGCGGAAGAACGAGAAAAGAGCTTACAAGAAATTGTCGTCCAAGAACGAAACCGGCTTGCCCGTGAATTACATGATTCTGTAAGTCAACAACTCTTTGCGGCATCAATGATGATTTCAGCTCTCAATCTGCAAAATGCTCCTGAAGATGATGAAATGAAGAAGAAATTACAATTAGTGGAAAAAATGCTGCAACAATCCCAGCTGGAAATGCGGGCACTCCTTCTACACCTGCGTCCAGTCGCGTTAAAAGGGAAATCTCTTGTTCAAGGTGTGGAAGAATTGCTTGTTGAAATGCAACAGAAAATTACGATTGATATATCGTGGACAGCGGAAGAACTTTCTGTTGATAAGGGAATTGAAGACCAACTGTTCCGTATCATTCAAGAAGCGATGTCCAACACATTGCGCCACGCACAAGCCACGAGTTTTCATGTGTTGCTCATTAAGCGAGAAGGTACGGTAATTTTACGTATTTCAGATAATGGGGTAGGTTTCGACATGGAAAGCGTGAAAACTAGTTCCTATGGCCTCCATAATATGAGGGAGAGGGCATATGAAATCGGTGGAACGTTCAAAGTTGTCAGCTTACCGAATCAAGGCACGAAGCTTGAGGTAAAAGTTCCCCTACCTACAGGATCGGATCAAGAAGAAAGAGCATCTATTCAAACAGAAAGTGAGGAAGAATGATGATAACTGTATTATTTGCCGATGATCATGAAATGGTTCGTATTGGCGTAGCGTCTTATCTGTCCGCACAACCGGATATTGAAGTCGTAGCTGAAGCTGATGACGGAGAACCAGCTGTGAAGTTAGCTCTTGAATGGAAGCCGGATATCATTTTAATGGACTTAGTTATGAAGGAAATGGATGGAATCGAAGCTACGAAACAGATCCTATCTGAGTGGCCGGAAGCAAAGATTATCATCGTTACAAGCTTTCTCGATGATGAAAAAGTTTACCCAGCGCTTGAAGCCGGCGCGAAAAGCTATTTGCTGAAGACTTCCAAGGCTGAAAAAATAGCCGAAGCGATCCGCGCAACTCATGAAGGCCAATCGATCTTGGAACCTGAAGTAACTGGGAAATTAATGAACCGGATGCGCCATTCTCAAGAGGAAGCGTTGCATGAGCAATTGACAGAACGGGAGAAGGAAGTCCTGCTTCTTCTTACAGCTGGGAAAACGAACCAAGAAATAGCCGATGAGTTGTTTATTGCAACGAAAACAGTGAAAGTCCATGTAAGTAATATTTTAGCAAAATTAGAGGTACAGGATCGAACCCAGGCAGTTATTTATGCTTTCCAGCATAATCTTGTATAATTTTCTATCAGTCTTAAATTATCAGGTGAAATGAAAGGATTTTAATATATCGTCCTCTATTAGGAAAATATACGTCTAAACATGTAGTATGCCCGAGGGATATTGCATGTTTTTTCTCTATTAAGGAAATAATTTGTCATTAATTGAAACATAACTGTAATATAACGATAACACGACTGCAATTTTTGGGTGTTACAATACCATTGAAATGAAAATAATACATAATATAAATTAATGACACGAATTTGCAGGTAGGCTTTCATGAACATACATAAAGAGATGCAATAGTAGTGAGGAAGTGGGGAACGAGAAATTGAAAAAGACCTTAGTAACGATGGCTACTGTAACAGTAGTAGGTTTGAGCAGTGTGTTTTTTACTGATCACGCATCAGCAGAATCTATTGATGACCTGAAGGACAAGCAAACGCAAATTCAAGATGAAAGAGGAACGATTAAAGCAAACTTATCCGAGGCAGAAGCGGAGATTGCTGATTTATTAATAGACTTAGAGAATTTAAATGATGAAATTGACCGTGTTAATAAAGCGCTTGACGAAAACAAAGCAACAATGGAGAAAAATGAAAAATCCATTACTGCAACAGAAGAGCAAGTAGACAAGCTTGAAGCGGAAATCAAAGAACTTGAAGAAGCGATTGAAAAACGTTTCGACATTTTAAAAGAACGCGCATCAGCTTACCAAAAGAATGGTGGTAACATTTCTTATCTTGAAGTGTTATTCGGCTCGCAAAATTTCATGGATTTCATTAGCCGTGTAAGTGCAATTAACAAAATTAGCGATTCTGATGCTGAATTAATGGAACAAATCGACGCTGATAAAGTTAAAGTTGAAGAGAAGCAAGAAGAGGTAATTGTTAAACTTGATGAATTAAAAGAAATGCGTGTCGAGCTTGAAGGAATTGAGAAAACAATCAAAGCTCAACAAACACAAAACAAAGATAAAAAGGCAGAAATCAAAGATAAAGAAGCAGCACTTGTTGCAAAAGTAGAAGAACTTGAAGTGAAAGACAGCGAGCTTGCTTCCCTTGAAAGAGACGTTAGACAGAACATTAATGAATTAACACAACCTGCTCCTGAAGTTCAGGTAGCAAGTAACGAAACGAATGCAAGTGGCAATGAATCAAATAACAATAGTTCAAATAATAATGATTCAAGTAACAATAACTTATCAACTGTTTCAAAAGAAGAACCGAAATCAAAATCAACTAATTCGACTAATTCAACTAATTCAACTAATTCATCTGATTCATCCCGTCCAGCAGCGTCTGGCGGTGTTGAAACTGCAATGAACGCTGGATTCGCTCACCTTGGCACTCCATATGTATGGGGAGGAAAAGGACCAGGTGGATTTGACTGTTCTGGATTTGTATCCTGGGCATTTGCTCAAGGTGGAATTTCCGTACCGTCAAGCACTGCAGGACTAGCAGGTGTTGGTACGAAGGTTTCCGCAAGTAATATGCAACCGGGTGACATTGTATTCTTCAACACATATAAAACAAACGGTCATGTAGGTATCTACCTTGGTGGCGGTAAGTTTATCGGTGCACAGAACTCTACTGGTCTAGCAGTAGCAGACATGTCTAGCGGTTACTGGGCTGATAAATTCTCAGGCCACGTACGCAGCGTAAGATAATAAAGTAAACAATTCATAAAATCCATCCTATCTGTAGGGTGGATTTTTTCTCGTATTTTATCCTTAAATTTTTGAACCTGAATTTTAAAAAATAAAATCTTCTGTATAGACGGGTATGGTTGGATATATTATAATAAAATGGAGCCAATCATAACTAATAATCTCGAAATAAAAATGAATTTATATTTGCACTTAGGAGGTGAAGTTCCTATTGCTTGTGCATAGGAACACTAATTGGACGTATTGCCCATAATTAATTTACTTGCAGTTGCTGTACTAATTGCATTAACCGCATTTTTCGTAATGGCGGAATTTGCGATTGTAAAAATTAGAAGTACACAACTTGAACCACACATCGAAGTAGGGAAAAAATCTGCAATTGCTGCAAAGAGAATAATCACCCACTTGGATGAATATCTATCAGCGTGTCAGCTCGGAATAACAATCACTGCATTAGGGATTGGACGACTCGCGGAACCGACATTTGAGAAAATGCTCTATCCAGTCATTTCTTATTTTAATGTTAGTACTGGAATGGTTACGACGATAGCAATTGCGATCTCCTTTCTGATTGCAACTTTTCTACATGTTGTAATTGGAGAACTCGCACCAAAGACGATTGCTATTCAAAAGGCGGAGCAAGTTACCTTATTTATTGCAAGACCTCTCGTTTGGTTCTATCGTTTACTTTATCCGTTCATTTGGCTTTTAAACGGTACAGCTCGGCTAATTATTCTTGCTATGGGGTTCAAACCAATCAGCAGTCATGAAGAGACCCACACGGAAGAAGAGCTGCGTTTAATTCTAGCTGACAGTTATAAAAGTGGTGAAATTAATCAATCGGAAATGATGTATGTAAACAACATTTTTGAGTTTGATGAGCGAGTAGCAAGGGAAATCATGATACCTCGAACTGAAATGGTATATTTCTTTAAAAAAGATAGTTTAGAATCAAATATGGATGTTATCCTTGAAGGACAATATACAAGATATCCGGTAGCGGATGAGGATAAAGATAATATTATTGGATTAGTAAACTTGAAAGAAGTTCTCACAGGATATCACCAAAATAAGCATGTTACAATTGATCAGTTTATTCGGCCAATTCTGCATGTATCTGAAGCTACACCGATTAAGCAGGTGCTGCTCAAAATGCAGAAAGATCGGATCCATATGGCAATTGTTAATGATGAATATGGCGGAACAGCCGGTTTAATTACGGTTGAAGATATTTTAGAAGAAATCGTTGGTGATATTCGTGATGAATTTGATGAAGATGAAATACCTGACGTACAGGAAGTGAATGATAAGACATTCATTGTATCTGGAAAACTTCATCTGGAAGATGTGAATCAAATCCTCGGTATCGAGCTGGTAGATGATGAAGTCGACACAATCGGGGGATGGATGTTTACGACAAACCTGGACGCACAGGAAGGTGTCATCATAGAATATGAAAACCACCGTTTTATAATCGAGGAAATGGATGGTTACCAGATTAAAAAAGTTAAGATAATTAAACCATAACGGTTCATATAGAAAAGCAGGCAAATTGCCTGCTTTTTTGTTGCGTTAAAACGGTCTTATGTTTAACTACTCTCTATTAAGGATAAATACAAGAAGAAGTAATTATCTTTTCTATAGGAGGCGATGGAGTGAGTCTTACTATTACGGAAACGATTAACTGGCTTAAGGATGTGCGGAAAGAAGGAGCGAACAAGGTATTTACGATGTATTTAAACACGGATAGATCAGACCCGAACCAGCAAGGGGGAGAATGGAAGATCCACTTGAAGAACGGGATGAGAAACTTCGAAACATACTTACAGCAAGATGATAATACAGAGGAATTAAATAATTTTAAAAAGGTTAAAAAGAAAGCGATGGATTTTATTAAGGAGAATGAGCAGCAATTCCAGCGTGGCGTTATTATTTATGCAACGGCAGATGATGATGTGTGGTTTGCTAAATGTGTACAAATGCGGTTGGAGGATGAGTTCTACTGGCAGGAAACACCGGAGATTAATCAACTTATTGAACTAAGCGAAAAGTATCCAAAGCTTGGTATCGTTCTCGTGCAGCAGAACCAAGTTAAAGTGATCGATTCAGAGTCGAATCGGATTAAGGAGACAACATATTTTGAACTCGATGTAGATACAGAAGATTGGAAGATAAAACAAGGCCCAAGGCGACCATCTACTGCAGGAGCGGGTGGTCCCCATGTACAAAAGGATAGTTTTGAATCGAGATTCGCTGCTAACCAACATCGCTGGTATAAAAAGATTGCCCCGAAATTAGATAAGATAGCCAAAGACAATCAATGGGAACAGCTTTATATGGTTGGAGAAGGAGACAGTGCGAAAGAGCTTGAGAAACTTATGCATCGCCCAATCGACGCCGTTTTACAGAAGAATATGCTCGACCATGAAGAAACAAAAGTGTTAGAAGAGGTGCTCGCATAAAAAGTAAGAAGAGGTAGGAAACTCCCACCTCTTCTTACTTTTTCAACTTATTCTTCAGATAAAAATTTTGCATTCACATAGCCGGTGAATTCATCGGTTGTTACCTTTACCCATTCTTCACCGCGATCTTCAACTTCGACTTGTTGATTCATGACAAGTACGCCGACTAAATCATAATCAACACCAGGTCCGCTTCTTGCATTTAAGGTCTCGACCTCTACGGTCCTTGTTGAAGTTGTTGCTTCTATTTCTTCAGCATCTACTGTATCGTCGGCTTCTTCGTCATTTACAACCGAACCAACAGCTCCAGCTACAGTATCTGTATCTTTTGCTTCCTCTTCATCGGATTCGTTCTTTTCGTCTGTTGTGGCACTCTCCGTATCTGTCTGTGGGTATGACATAGAAGCGAGGTCTGGATTGGTAAATTTTTGTTGCATTATGCCTACAAAAACAACGAAGGCAAGCGCAACGATTGTTAGTATAATTGCAATAAAAGCTTTCGTTCTTTTCATCTTATAAACTCCTAAACTATAATATCTAGTAGTAGTATACACGAATTAAACGAAAAAGTCTTTCATTACTTACTCAACTTTCACAGGATAAACAGCTATATTTACTTTTGTAATCGATAGAAGCTGTGGAAGCTGTGAATTGTTTTCCTGTTATACAGCATAAGTGCAAGTTTCTCCTGGAGGTTCGCAGTCCAGACACCTCTCGCTTTCCGCGGGCGGCTGGTGAGCCTCCTCGCAGGCAAGCCTGCTGCGGGGTCTCACCAAGCCTATCCTCCCGCAGGAGTCTCGAGGTGTCTGGACTGCTCCGAGGGAAAGCATGATTTGGAACACTATTTTTCATTTTAGAAATTAGGATCGCTTATCATAGTGGTGAGTTAGTTTCCATTAATAATAACGCTCTCTATCAGTTCAGTTGCCCGGCGGACGGTGACTTCAACGGGAAAAGCACGAGTCCGAAGACCCCGCAGGAAGCGAACTTCTTCCGAGGCAGACTAAGAACGCCACGTCCTGTGGCAACGTCTGCATTAGCACGTCCTATGCGTCGAGGCTGAGGCCGTGCCCGTGGAAAGCATCCGTCCGCCGGGCAACTGAACGGTAATTAGAACGCCAAAAAACTGAAAGAGCTGGACACTTACGCTGTATGAAAGTATTCTTCCTTCAAAATGAAGATTCACTTTGACCAAAAATGAGAAAGAAAGCCAAGTCGGTTATTTATGCGACTTGGCATTCGGGACAGAGGCCGTAGATTTCAAATTTGTGGTCCTCGATCATGTAGTTCTCTAGTTTATTTTCAACTTCATCCATCGGACAAATATTAATTTCTTTCGTTTTTCCGCACCTGCTGCAGATAAAATGATGATGATGGTGGGTCGCACATTTCATCCGGAAGTGTTTTTCCCCATTTAATTCTGTGCTTTCAAGAATTTTCATTTCATCATATAAATGTAAATTCCGGTACACGGTGTCAAAACTAATACCTTCATATTTATCTTCCATAAATTGATGCAGTTCTTTCGCTGTCCGGTATCCATCAGCTTTTTCGAAAAAGGTTAAAATATCTTTCCTGCGCCCAGTTGATTTATACCCATTCTTTCTTAGCACTTCCATTGCATTCTGTAAATTCATTAGGCTTCCCTCATTTCTTGTTGTGATTTCCGACTCCGTTTAACCCCGATTGTTAACAGTAAAATCGTGACGGCAATCATGACAATTGTTCCACCTGGCGGGATACTTAAATAATATCCGCTTATAATACCAATGATAACAGAAATTTCACCGAACAAAATAGATAAAAACAACATTTGTTTAAACCCTTTTGCAATCCGCATCGCTGCAGCGACAGGGAGGGTCATAAGAGCGGAGACGAGTAAGACTCCAACAATCCGCATTGAAGCAGCAATAACAAGAGCAGTTAGCACAATAAATAACAGGTGAATGTGTTTCGTATGAATGCCTGAGATCGTTGCATGTTCTTCATCAAAGGATAGAGTAAGCAGTTCTTTATAGAAAAAAGTGACGATCAGAACGACGATAATAAATATTATGAAAATCAATAAGAAGTCACTTTGGCTTACAGCGGAAACCGATCCGAATAAATATCCGAATAAATCCGTGTTAAATCCATTAGCTAGAGATATGAAAATAACACTTAATCCGACACCGGCAGAAAGGATAATCGGAATTGCCAATTCCTGATATGTTTTATAAACCGTACGCAGCTTTTCAATAAAAATGGAACCGATGACGGAGAAGGCCATCCCGCTGTAAAGAGGGGGGAAGGTGATGAGAAGTAACTTCTCGATCATTAACCCAAAGGCAATCCCTGCCAATGTAACATGGGATAAGGCATCCGCAATTAAAGAAAGCCTGCGGACGACAATGAAAGTTCCGAGTAATGGAGCGATGATTCCGATTAATAAGCCAGTTATAAATGTATATCGTAAAAATTCATAGTTTAAAAAGTCAGCTAGCATAATATTCCTCCATTACGAATGATGGACAATCGTTGTGACTGGATGTCCATAAAATAAAGATAGGTCTTTATCGGAAAGGGAACAATATTCTTCAGAATTTCCATGGAAATGCAATGTCTTATTTAAACAGACAACATCTGTCGCATATTCCGTCATAATCTCAGTGTCATGGGTGACTAAAAGAATCGTAATCTCTTGTTCCTCATTTAATTTGTGTAGTAACTCATAGAATCGTTTCACATTTTCTTGGTCAACTCCAACGGTTGGCTCATCGAGAATCAATAATTCCGGCTCACTTACAAGTGCCCTAGCGATGAATACCCGCTGTTGTTGTCCGCCAGAAAGCTTTCCGATATTTTCATTGGCAAACCCACTCATATCGACCAATTCAAGTGCTCTTAGGATGTTTTGTTTATCTTGTTTGTTAAAAAATGTAAAATAGCCAAGCTTTGCCGTAAGACCGGTTGAAACGACTTCAAAAACAGTTGCAGGGAAACCTGTATTAAAGCTATTTGCTTTTTGCGAAACGAACCCGATTTTATTTCTTTCTTGAAACTTTTCCAGTGGTATGCCGAATAATGTTACATTTCCTTCATCTGGTTTAAGCAAGCCGAGAATCAGTTTGACCAGCGTGGTTTTTCCACCCCCGTTCGGACCAACTAGGCCCATAAACTTGCCCTTTGGAAGTTCAAAATTAATCCCATCGAGTATTGGTTTGTTTTGATAGGAAAAGCTGACATTATGCATCGTTATAATAGGTTCATTCATTGGAACACATCCTTTCAATTCATTGCTTCATCGAGAACTGCTAAATTATCTTTCATAATGGAGAGGTAATCCCGATTTTCTTTAATATCTTCATCGGTGAGTACTGCAAGATTATGGATAATCAACGGTTCAGCATTGATCTCTTGCTGAATCACTTCAGCAACTCGAGTTTTTACATTTTGTTCAAAAATAATATGATTGATGTTATTTTCTTTTACTACGTCAATGATTTCTACTAATTCTTTCTGGGATGGTTCATTTTCCGTGGAAAGCCCGTGGATGGAAATTTGTTCAATTCCGTAGCGTTCTTCCCAATAACCGAAAGCTGCATGGGTGACGAGTAATTTTTTAGTTGACTTTGTTGCAAGTAATTCTGTGAATTCATCATCTATTGCTTGAAGTTGTTCTTTTAAATGTGCAAAGTTTTCTGCAAACCGTTCCGCTTCATCCGGATATTGTTTACTTAACTCATCATGGATAATCTCGGCAATCTCAATCATGCGAATCGGATCGAGCCAAATATGCGGATCCTTGTCTCCGTGGTGATGATCATGATCTTCGTGAGCGTCATGGTCATCTTCTTGGGCTAAGAATAATTGTTCATGCTGACCGATTTCGATTAACTTCACATCTTCATTTTCTAAAGCGCTGGCAGCGGTGCTTGCTAATGCTTCAAGCCCTGCGCCGATATAAATAAAAGCATCTCCATCCGCAATCTTTGCCAATTCCTTTGCCGCAGGTTCATACGTATGCTCATCCACTCCAGGAGGATAAACGGACTGTACTTCAACAAGATCACCAGCAATCTCCTCAACGATAAATTGTAACGGATATATTGTTGTATAAATCGTCCCTTTTGATTGGTCGATATCATTTGATGCCGTGCTACAACCGGCTAATAATAAAATAAATAATAAAAAGATAAAAATACGTTTCAATACTCTCAATGAACATCCTCCTGTACGATGAAATTCTTCCTATAATAATTCCTTATTATTAATTCAACAATCATGCACCTGAAAGGTGAGTAGAGCTCTAATATAAGCGAAAGAGCAAGAACACTTATGCTGAATGGTGGCAATCAGCTTATGAAATTCTTTTCTAATCATATCGTAACCGTTCCGATTTGTAAATAATAATCATTTCGATTTAGAAAAAAACCAACATCTCTGTTGCGAAATATCAGAAAGTATTTTATACTAAAAGCAGGTTAAGAGATTGTTCTCTTATTTTTTTAAAGAATAATGAATGAGCATTCATTCAAAGATATGGATTGGGGGATAAAACATGAAACGGTCAATCAAGCGAGCTGCTGTATTAGGCTCTGGAGTAATGGGGTCTGGAATCGCCGCACACTTAGCAAATAACGGCATTCCTGTACAAATGCTCGACATTGTACCATCAGAATTAACGGTGCAAGAGGAAAAACAAGGATTGTCGCTAGAAGACAAAAGAGTGCGTAATCGGATAGTCGAGAAAAGTAAACAGGCATTATTAAAGCAAAAGCCATCACCCATTACATCGAAGGCAAGTCTTGATTTGATTGAAATTGGGAATTTTGAAGATGATATGGAACGCTTAGAGGAAGCCGATTGGATTATTGAAGTAGTGACAGAGAATCTTGAAATCAAGAAGCAAGTATTTGCAAATGTGGATAAACACCGGAAGAAGGGCAGTATTGTTAGTTCCAACACGTCAGGAATATCTGTAGAAGCGATGATTGAAGACTGTAGTGAGGATATGAAGAAACATTTCCTAGGAACACATTTCTTTAATCCACCGCGTTACTTAAAATTGTTGGAAGTAATTCCAACCTCACATACCGATCCAGATGTACTTGAGTTCATGAAAGTATTCGGTGAGAATGTTCTTGGTAAAGGGGTTGTAGAAGCGAAGGACACGCCAAACTTTATAGCAAACCGAATTGGGACATATGGGCTTCTTATCACACTAAGGGAAATGCTTGAACAAGGATTTAGTGTTGGGGAAGTTGATTCGGTTACTGGTCCACTTATCGGTAGACCGAAGAGTGCCACGTTCCGTACATTGGATGTAGTCGGCCTCGATACATTCCTGCACGTCGCACGAAACGTCTATGACAAAGTGGAAGGAAAAGAAAAGGAAGTATTTGATCCGCCGGCATTTATGCAGAAAATGGTTGAAAATGGTTGGCTCGGTTCTAAATCTGGAAAGGGATTTTACGAGAAAAAAGCTGGAGTCATTTATGAAATTGATCCGGATACACTTGAATTTAGTGAACGAAAGAAATTACAAACACCAGCAATCGAAATGGCAAAGCAAGCAAAAGGCTCTCGCGCCAAAATGAAAGCGCTTCTATCGATGCCCGATGATCCAGCAGCTAAGCTCGTTTGGTCTTTATTAAAACCGGTCCTTATTTATTCCGCCGAACTGGTCGGTGAAATTGCCGATGATATTACGGCTATTGACGAAGCGATGAAATGGGGATTCGGTTGGGATATCGGACCATTTGAGACGTGGGATGCGATTGGTTTGAAACAAGCAACCGAGCGGATGCAACGTGAAGGGGAGACAGTGCCAAGCTGGGTGCTAGAGTTAATTGAAAAAGGATATGAATCTTTTTATAAACAAGCAGACGGAGAAATAACCTTTTATAATGGCAATGAATTTGAAGAGCTTAAGACAAATCCGAAAGAAGTGAATCTAAGACTCTTTAAGAATGAATCAAATGTAATCAAGAAAAATACTGGTGCAAGTTTAATAGATTTAGATGATGGTGTTCTATTACTTGAATTCCATTCACCAAATAATGCGATTGGTCTCGATATTATGCAAATGGTGAACACAGCAATCGAGGAAGCTGAAGCTAACTATGAGGGGCTTGTTATTGGAAACCAGGGTAAAAACTTCTGTGTTGGTGCTAATCTCGCATTAATGTTAATGGAAGCACAGGATGATAATTTCTATGAACTTGATATGGTCATCCGTATGTTTCAAAATATGACGACAAACATTAAATATGCAAATATACCAGTAGTCGTCGCTCCATTTAATATGGCGCTTGGAGGCGGGGCGGAAGTGTCGCTACCTGCAGCAGCAATTCAAGCGTCACCGGAAACATATATGGGACTTGTCGAAGTTGGTGTCGGTCTTATACCTGGTGGAGGTGGCACGAAAGAACTTTATCTAAAACAACTTCGCAATATGCCAAAGGGGATCGATTTTGACTTATCGAAGGTCGCGAATGATGTCTTTGAAAAAGTGGCAACAGCGAAAGTATCAACCTCCGCAAAAGAAGCACAAGAGCTAGGATTTCTAGACCAAAAAGATGCGATCAGTGCGAATCCAGATCATTTAATTTACGATGCCAAACAAAAAGTGCTTGCACTAGCTCAAGCAGGTTACCGGGCACCTGCAAAAGAAAAAATTCCGGTCGTTGGAAATGCAGGCTATGCGGCGATGCTGCTCGGGGCAAAAAATCTCCAGATGAGCGGTTATGCATCTGAACATGATGTGAAGATTGCCGAAAAGCTAGCCTATGTCTTATCCGGTGGAAGAATTAAAGAAGGTTCGCTTATTGATGAGCAGACAATGCTCGATTTCGAGCGAGAAGCATTCTTAAGTCTAATCGGTGAACCGAAAACACAAGCCCGGATGCAACACATGTTAATGAAAGGGAAACCATTACGCAACTAAGGACCTGAGGGGGAGAAAATGTGAAGGAAGCAGTTATCGTTGCAGGAGCAAGGACTCCGGTCGGTAAGGCGAATAAAGGTAGTTTAAGAGACGCGAGACCGGATGATTTAGCTGCACTGACAATCAAAGAAACATTGAAAAGGGCAGGCGACTATACCGGAAATATTGATGACGTCATCATCGGTTGTGCGATGCCGGAAGCAGAGCAAGGGATGAATATGGCAAGAAACATTGCGGGGCTTGCCGGTCTTCCGAAAGAAGTTCCGGGAATTACAATTAATCGCTATTGTTCTTCCGGACTGCAAGCAATCGCCTATGGTGCTGAACGTATTATGGTTGGCGCAAGTGATGCGATTATTGCTGGTGGAGCAGAGTCGATGAGCTTAATTCCGATGGGCGGACATGTCATTAAACCAAACCCGAAACTCGTAGAAGATGCGGTTGGCTATTATATGGGCATGGGACATACGGCGGAAGAAGTGGCGAATCGTTTCAATATATCCCGAGCAGATCAAGATGCTTTTGCAGCACAAAGTCATGAGCGGGCAGCGAAAGCAATTCAAGAAGGTAAATTCGCTGATGAAATTGTCTCGGTGGAAGTCACAGAACGTGTTATCGGTAAGGATAATAAGGTTGTAGAACAGACAAAACAATTTGCGATGGATGAAGGGGTACGCGCAGATACAAATACAGAAGTCCTTGCTAAACTGAGACCTGCATTTCATGTTAAGGGATCTGTAACAGCTGGAAACTCCTCGCAAATGAGCGATGGGGCAGGAACCGTCCTATTAATGGAGCGCGAGAAAGCCCAAGCAGAAGGATTAATCCCCTTATTAAAATTCCGTTCCTATGCTGTAGCTGGAGTGGAGCCGGAAATTATGGGAGTAGGTCCTGTAAAGGCGATACCAAAGGCACTGGAAATTGCCGGCCTTGAGTTATCGGATATCGGATTGATCGAGCTGAATGAAGCGTTCGCATCCCAATCGTTACGAGTTATTGAAGCGCTTGACTTAGATACTTCCATTGTGAATGTAAACGGTGGAGCAATTGCACTCGGGCACCCGCTAGGAATGACGGGAACGAAGCTGACGCTAACTTTAGCTCATGAGATGCGCCGCAGAAATGTTCAATTTGGAATTGTTACGATGTGTGTTGGCGGTGGAATGGGAGCAGCAGGAGTATTTGAGCTAATTTAATTTTTACAACTAACTTTTAATAAAAGGAGAAGATCGATTATGAGTGAAACAAAAGACAGACTCTTTAAAGGAGGAGCTTTCCTCATTGAAGAATTAACCGGTGAGGACATTATCACTCCTGAGGACTTAACAGATGAGCATAAAATGATTGCGAAAACAACAGAGGAATATGTTAACAATGAAGTCGTCCCGCTTATCGACAAGTTAGAAAACCACGAATTCGAACATTCCGTGGAATTATTGAAAAAGGCGGGAGAGCTAGGCCTGCTCGGTGCAGATGTTCCGGAGGCTTACGGTGGGCTTGGTCTGGATAAGATTAGCTCATCCTTGATTACAGAGAAAATGGCACCAGCAGGAGGATTTTCCATCACTCATGGAGCCCATGTCGGTATCGGCTCGCTGCCAATTGTGTTTTTCGGGAATAAAGAACAGAAGGAGAAATATTTGCCAAAGCTTGCGACGGGCGAGCTAATCGCCGCCTATGCCCTGACAGAACCTGGCTCCGGTTCAGACGCTCTCGGGGCAAAAGCGACTGCCAAGCTGAATGAGGCAGGAACCCACTATATTTTGAATGGGGAAAAGCAGTGGATCACGAACTCCGCGTTCGCAGATGTATTTGTCGTCTATGCAAAAATTGATGGTGAACATTTCTCTGCGTTCATTGTAGAACGCGATTATCCAGGTGTGTCCACCGGTTTGGAAGAGAAGAAGATGGGGATTAAGAGCTCATCGACCCGGACACTGATTTTGGAAGATGCAGAAGTGCCGGTAGAGAATCTCCTAGGTGAAAAAGGTAGAGGACATATTATTGCCTTTAATATTTTGAACGTTGGACGTTACAAACTAGCCATCGGTGGAGTTGGTGGCTCGAAACGGGCATTTGAACTAGCGGCAAAATATGTAAATGAACGGAAACAATTCAGTGTACCAATTTCGAGCTTCTCCCTAACCCAATCTAAGCTTGCTACGATGGCGAGTGAAATCTATGCAAATGAAAGTGCGGTTTATCGTACAGTAGGATTGTTCGAGCAGCGGATGGGTGCTTTGTCTGATGAAGAACTTGAGGACGGTCGGGAAATTGCCCGGGCAATTGCTGAGTACCAAATCGAATGCTCGATAACGAAATATATGGCGACAGAATTACTTGATCGCACTGCTGACGAGGCAGTTCAGCTGCATGGTGGGTATGGGTTCATGGAAGAATATGAGGTAGAAAGAATCTATCGGGATTCCAGGATCAACCGGATATTTGAGGGTACGAATGAAATCAACCGACTGCTTGTTCCGGGAACATTGCTGAAGAAGGCGATGAAAGGGGAACTACCATTATTACAGAAAGCCCAAGGACTTCAGGAAGAGCTTATGATGATGATGCCTGAAGAAGTTGGCACAGGACCACTTGATCAGGAAAAGCATTTAGTGCGTAATGCAAAGAAAATTGTTCTCTTAGGTGCTGGTTTGGCGGCACAGAAATACATGCAGAAGCTTGAGAATGAGCAAGAAATTCTCGTCCACTTGGCCAATATGGTTGGAGATGTCTTTAATATGGAATCAGCCCTCCTCCGTACTGAAAAAGCGATCCATCATACGGGCGAGGAGAAGAATGAGCTGAAACTGCTTTATACTCAAGTATATGTACAGGAAGCATTCAATCGGATTGAGGCAGCAGCAAAAGAGATCTTAATTGCGGTGGAAGATGGGGATACTCTACGGATGATGCTCTCTTCCTTACGTAAATTGACCCGTCATGAACCGACGAATGTTACTCTGAAGAAACGGGAAATCGCCAAATCACTTATCGAAAGTGAAAAGTATATCGTATAATTTCAGTTCGTCCGGAGTATAGAATATGCTCCGGACCATTTTTTTTAAAACCATACGAGCTCTGTAGCAAATACATGTGTCAACAAACCTTCTATGTTAAAATAGTGGTAATTACATAAAGGAGCTGGTTTTTTAAAATGAGTATGACTTTTTACTGGTATCCAAAATGCGGCACGTGCAGAAATGCGAAGAAGTGGTTGGAAGCGAACGATATCGACTTTGAGGCAGTCCATATCGTTGAGGATACACCATCTAAGGAAGAGATTTTACAATTGATTGAAAAAAGTGGTCTAGAACCGAAGAAGTTCTTTAATACGAGCGGTAAAAAATATCGCGAATTGAATATGAAAGAGAAGATTAAAGATGCTTCAGTTGAAGAAATGGCAGAATACCTAGCTTCTGACGGTATGTTGATTAAACGACCGATAGCAGCGATGGGAGACAAAGTTACGGTTGGTTTTAAAGAAGACGAATACGAATCAATTTGGAAATAGTACAGAAGGTAAAGAGAAAATGTGATGTATAGTAGATTTTCTAATCTATCCATTGTATAGTTGGAGTGAGAAGAAACGGAAAGGATGATAACCGATGAATTTACCAGAGGACTTACGTTATACGAAAGAGCACGAGTGGATTAAGAAAGAGAGCGACAATAAAGTGCGCATCGGAATTACTGATTTCGCTCAAGATGAACTTGGAGATATCGTGTTTGTCGAACTTCCGGAAGAGGGCGACACAGTCGAAGCGGACGATTCATTTGGCAGTGTAGAATCGGTAAAAACAGTTTCCGAGTTATATGCACCAGTCAAAGGGACAATAGTTGAAATCAATGAAGAATTGGAAGACAGCCCAGAACTTGTCAACGAATCTCCATATGAACAGGCTTGGATGATCGTTGTAGAACTAGAGGACGCAAGTGAATGGGATAATTTACTGACAGCTGAAGAATACAAAGCAATTATAGAAGAAGATTAATACAGCAAGACAAAAAAGAGGGGGACTAACTATACAATAAAACAGTATAGTCAGCCTCCTTTCTTTCATATGCTATAATAATAGGTGGATGATTTGATCGGATAAGGAGTGGCAGGGTATGATAGCACACGAAACCGAAAAAGTTATTATTGTGGAGGGGTTGACAGATAAACGTAAGATAGAAGAAATTCTAAGCGAAGAAGTCACGATTATTTGTACAAACGGCTCACTAAGCATCCATTGGTTTGATGAGCTGTTAGAAACATATAACTTAGATGAAAATGATGTCTACATCTTTGTCGATGAAGATAAAAATGGCTTGAAACTACGAAAACAACTGGCACGGGAACTCCCTCATGCCGACCATATTTATATCAGCAGGGATTACCGTGAAGTCGCAACTACCCCTTATAAAATCCTTGCCTCCTTACTCGTTGCAAAACATTTTTCAGTACGACCAACATTTTTATACTAGTCAGGTGAGCCTATGCAGAAAGTAATATCAAAACAGCTAAAGAAAGATTCTTACTTATTATATATTTATTCGCCATTTTGCGGCACATGCCATATGGCTAGGACGATACTTGAAAAAATTGAAGACATTCATGGCGAAGAAATATTTTATGAAATGAATGCCAATTTTGAAGAAGCTTTCTTACACGAACATAAAATAGAGAACGTGCCTTGTTTATTAATTAAAGAGAATAATGAAGTAAAGGAGAAAGTGTATACTTTCTATTCTACCGGTAATATTTATCGTTATCTTTTCGAATATAAGCCTGAGCTCTTCACTGGGGAAAGCTATTGACAGCTTAACTCAACTCATGCTATGATTTCTTTATATTAATTGAATAGGTATGCTCTTATCGAGAGCGGTGGAGGGACTGGCCCTGTGAAACCGCGGCAACCTTCAAAGTCATTTGAAAGGTGCCAATTCCTGCTAATATCTTGATAGATAAGAGAACAAGAAATGCAATTATAGGTAAAAGCGTCTTTCTGTTCTCGAATAGAAAGGCGCTTTTTTGATTTATTTGGAAGGAGATAGTCAGTTGATTTCCATTAAAGGTTTAAGGAAGCAATACGTTACAAAAGAAAGGCAAATCATTGCAGTTGATGATTTGGATCTGGATATAAAAGAAGGAGAAATATTTGGCGTTATTGGTTATAGTGGTGCTGGTAAAAGTACCTTCATCCGCTTGATCAATCGGTTGGAGGAGCCATCAGGAGGCTCTGTAACAATAGGTGATAAAGACATAACACGTTTGAAGAAAAATGATCTCCGCATTGCACGCCAGGACATTGGAATGGTGTTTCAACATTTTAATTTACTATGGTCGCGGACTGTGGCGGAGAATATTGCATTCCCGCTTGAAATTGCTGGAATGAGCAAAACGGATCGTAAACAGCGGGTTCAGGAATTGATCGACTTAGTCGGTTTAACTGGTCGGGAAGATGCTTATCCATCTGAATTAAGTGGTGGGCAAAAACAGCGTGTCGGTATTGCTAGATCACTGGCGAACAAACCGAAACTATTACTTTGTGATGAAGCGACATCTGCTCTTGACCCGGAAACGACAACATCTATTTTGGATCTACTCGTAGACATTAATGAAAAGATGGGACTCACAATTATTCTGATTACCCACGAAATGCAGGTCATCCGGAAAATTTGCCACCGAGTTGCTGTTATGGAAGAAGGAAAAGTAGTTGAAATGGGAGATGTCCTCGATGTTTTCCTGCATCCGAAACAACAAATAACAAAGAAATTTGTTAGCCAAGTGATGGGAAATACAGAGGAAGAGGATGCGATCCCAAGCATGCTCCAAGATAATCCAGAAGGGAAGCTAATCAAGCTGCAATTTATCGGAGAGTCAGCGAACAAAGCTTTAATCAGTCAGCTTGCAAAGCAGTTTGCCATCGATATCAATATTATCCAAGGCAAGATTACAAATACGAAGGCCGGAAGTTACGGAACATTGTTTGTTCAAATTACTGGTGAGGATGCGGAAATTGACCGTGCTATTCTCTATGTTCAAACGAAAACCTCCGTGGAATTGGAGGTCATCCTAAATGTTTGAAAATGTGAATATGGACGAGCTGTTAACAGCGACTAATGAAACTTTTTATATGACAATTATTTCGCTATTGGGCACCTTGGTCATCGGAATACTTCTTGGATTATTACTATTTCTTACAGCAAGAGGCGGTATTTGGGAAAATAAAGTCATTAATGCAATAACCGCATCTGTTGTCAACGTATTCCGTTCGATTCCGTTTATAATATTGATTCTGTTACTATTTCCATTTACAAATTTCCTTATTGGGACGATTCGAGGACCAAGTGCTGCGCTACCAGCGCTAATTATCGGCAGCGCGCCATTTTACGCTCGGCTTGTGGAGATTGCGTTCCGGGAAGTTGATAAAGGTGTCATTGAAGCTGCAAAATCAATCGGTGCGAAGACGAGTACGATTATATTTAAAGTATTGATACCTGAATCCTTACCAGCTCTCGTATCAGGGCTGACCGTTACGGCTATTGCACTTATCGGCTATACCGCGATGGCAGGAATAATTGGGGCAGGCGGTCTTGGAGATTATGCTTATTTCTATGGTTTCCAGCGCCGGAACTTTGATCTTGTGTTTATTTGTACGATAATAATTTTGATCATTGTATTTATTATTCAATTTATTGGAGATTTCATTACCAATAAAATAGATAAAAGATAAAAAGGAGAGGAATAAAGATGAGAAAGTTTCTAGGATTAATTCTACTATCATTCATTCTGTTGCTGGCTGCATGTGGTACAAGTGGAGAAAAAGAAGATACCGCAAATGGCGCAGATGATGCAGATAAGACCGCTGGAGAAGAAGCCACAGAACCGGTTGATATCGTTATTGGTGCATCAAGTACACCCCATGCTGAAATTTTAGAAGAAGCTAAGCCGTTGCTTGAAGAGCAAGGAATCAATATTACAATCGAGACGTATCAAGATTATGTATTGCCGAATGAGGACTTGGAATCGGGTACGCTCGATGCGAACTTTTTCCAGCATATTCCATTCCTCGATCAAACAATTGATGACACAGGGTATGATTTAGATTATATTGATGGAATCCATATTGAACCGATGGGTGTTTACTCGAAAAATATCACATCACTTGATGAGATTGAGGATGGTCAAGAGATTATCATCAGCCGTTCCATTCCTGACCATGGACGTATTCTGTCATTATTTGAGCAACAAGACTTGATTACATTGGATGAGAGTGTAGAGAAATCTACGGCAACAATTGAGGATATTGTAGACAATCCTTTGAATTTAACATTCTCACCAGATGTGGATCCATTGTTATTGCCAGAAATGTACGAGTCGGAGCCGGATGCATTAGTTGCAATCAACACAAACTATGCCATCGATGCAGGCCTGAATCCGCTAGAAGATGCGTTATTCATTGAAGACGAGAATTCAGAGTATGTAAACGTCATCGCTGTCCGCAGCGAAGACAAAGACAATCCTGCGTTCCAAACATTAGTTGATGTTTTACAATCGGAAGAAATCCAAAACTTCATCTTAGAAAATTATGATGGGGCAGTTGTTCCGGTTGGCGGAAGCAATTAAAATTTGTGAAATCGGTAGTAAAGGGAAGCATAAGCTTAGATGTTTATGCTTCCTTTCTTTATATTACAGCATCGTTCATTTCCGGTTAAATACTCCACCCTATACGTTTATTTCTCCTTTGAGCAGGGTAGCGTTATTGTGTTAACCTTTTAATGTAGAAAACAAAGGAGTGGTTTATTATTAATTCGGTTAATAATGAGTATTATACGCAAGAAATGGAAAAGGCAATGAACGAATATCATAAAATGAGCATTGCCGAATACGAATCGAATTTAGCAAACCGAATGAAAGTAGAGCGGGAACGCGAACGGGAATATCAAGAATCAAAACAAATCATCGCTGAAATTGACAATCAGCTTGGATACTAAAAGAACAGAAGACGGGCCTACTTGGTCCGTCTTCTGTTCTTTTAGCTTATGCCTCATTCATCATACCGCGAATTGTAAAGCCATCATTTTTAGACCATTCCGCATAATAGATCTTACTGATTTCGGTATAGCCTAACTTCGCAAGTTCTGACTTTAGCCATGTTTCACTTTTTCCGATTTTTTCTAGCGTTGTTCCTACTATTTTCCCTTCATCAATCACTAGATAGCTAAGGGCTGCTTCTTTTGGTTGGATGGAAAGCATTTCTGCTGTGACTGGTACGGATCGTTCATGCTCTAACACACTCAGCTGTCCGCTTGGCTCGATTATTCCATATTTCACTTCATTAATCGAGAAAATCCCTTGTTGCCTCAGCATTGTACGCAACTGTTCCGATTCGAGCTTATTCTTTTTCAAAGCTTTTATATCGAGTTCACCATCATGGATAATGACGGTAGGTTCTCCTTTTACTGCTGGCCTTGTTTTATCGAATTTCTGAACGATCTTTTCAATACTGTATATGAGAAGGGACCATAAGACAATAGCTGCCAATACTTGCCAAACAGTGACTTTGTCATCATAGACCGATTCTTCGAGCAAGCCTCCGAGTACAAGGATATATACAAAATCAAAAGGAGTAATTTGAGATAGTTCTTTCTTTCCTAACAAACGGACTACAATCAGTAATGCGAGTAAACCACAGATTATTTTTATTGTCATCGATGTCGCCATACTTGTTATTCACCTCTGCTTTATTCTTGTAATTGTAATACCCTTTATTGAACTAACTAATCTACTAAGTTGAATATATCGCTGCTTCCGTTTTCCACTTGGGTGACACGGGTAAGGAATACATATAAAGTGAAACTTCATTCAGTGGGGATCCTTACCGTTCCTTACCTCCCCACTGAATGTTAGTTGAATAGAATCAAGGATTTACAAATAACCAATAAAGGAGCATTCGAAAATGACGGCTGAAGTGGCAGTACTGAATAAACAAGGAATCGCAATGGCTGCAGACAGTGCAATAACAAGCGGTAGAGAAGGTGTACAAAAAGTATATAATACGGCCAATAAATTATTTTCATTATCGAAAGAACATTCAATTGGAATTATGATATATGGGGCTGGGTCCTTTATGGAAGTTCCTTGGGAAGTCATTATCAAAGCGTACCGGAATAATCTCGGGACAAAAAAGTTTCCGAATGTAAAAGATTATCTCCATGATTTCTTTTGCTTTTTGGATGAAGATGAACGGTTCAGAGATAAATATGTCGAAGAAATTATTGTGTATCGTATTTTTTCCGATAATCTAAAACGGATAGTCAAAGAAGTGGAAGAACGAATGGCAAGAAAAGAGCATATGGAGGAGGGGGTCTCGTCCGAGCGGGTTACCAACTGGCTTGGGGAAGCTACTCGTCAACTAATTAAATCCTATCAAAAAGAAGAAAATAATTTTATAGAGATGGATGAAAATGCTTTTAAAGAACGCTTTGGTTCGGTAGTTATTGAAATAATCGATGAACTGATTAAATATGATGTTCCGGCAGAACTGACAGAGCAGTTTTACAAATTAGCTTTTGAAGCTGTTCGGAAGGACTATTTCAGCGTAGGGAGTACTGGATTTGTAATTGGCGGATATGGAGAAGAAGATATTTTTCCCCGTCTATTAAATTACAGATTGGAAGGATTTATCTTTGGTCAACTAAAATATAAGAAATTAAAAGATAAAAAAATTAGTTATACGACGGATAAAGACGATGGCACAGCCACGATTACCGCATTTGCTCAAAGAGAAATGGTTGACTCCTTCATTAGTGGTATCGAACCGAATATGGAAGATCTTATATTTAATATCATTTCGGGTGTATTGAGAAATTATCCTGCAGAAATTCAAAAACGTCTAGCACTCGATTTTACAAAAGAACAAGTTAAAGACTTGGAAGTAATGGGTAGAGAAATGTATGAGTCTATAGAAAGCGCTATAACAGAATACCAGGAAAGAAATTATATTGCCCCCCTACTTGGTGTTGTCCGTTCCTTGCCAAAAGAAGAGCTGGCAGATATGGCGGAAGCCCTCGTCTCCTTGACGACATTTAAACGTAGAGTAACGAGAGCGACCGAATCAGCAGGACCGCCAATTGACGTCGCGATTATTACAAAGGGAGACGGTTTCATCTGGATGAAACGGAAGAATTACGTTGATGAGGAAATAAATGCTCATTTATAGCATTGGAAAGGAGAGAGTGACATGCTGCCTAAGGGTAATGATTCAAAGAAGAATGCTTATTTTCAGCTGCCGCCGGAGGATCGGATGGAATTTGAACTAGAGGATAAAGAGAAAAAAGAAAAAGAAATTGCCGTTGAAAAGGTCTATGATAAGTTGAAGAAAAATAAATAGATGTTACAAATGTTACAAGTAGAAAACAACTCTATTAAATGTCGTTTGTTGAGTTTAACTTTAATAAAATGTGGAATCTAAAGTAATGTACGAGCAAGAATTATCATCATGAAAGGAGTTTTTACAAATGGTTAAAAACAACAATAATGGTAAGATGTCTCGTGAGCAAGCAGGAAGAAAAGGTGGTAAAGTAACTTCAAGAAACCATGACCAAGATTTCTATGAAGAAATTGGTCAAAAGGGTGGCGAGGCTACTTCACGGAACCATGATCAGGAATTTTATGAAGAGATCGGTCAAAAAGGCGGGGAAGCTACAGCGCAAAATCATGACCGCGAATTCTATGAAGAAATTGGTCAAAAAGGTGGCGAGGCAACTGCACGGAATCACGACCGGGAATTCTATGAAGAGATTGGTCAAAAGGGAGGAGAAGCTACCTCCCGAAATCACGATCAGGAATTCTATGAAGAAATTGGTCAAAAGGGTGGCGAGGCAACTGCACGGAACCATGACCAAGACTTTTATGAAGATATCGGTGAAAAAGGTGGAAAATCTCGAGCCCGAGAGCGCCGAAACAATAATAACAACAAATAAAATTATAATACACTCCACTTAAGGTGAAAAAGCGCAGCAGTCCATTCGGTACTGTCTGCGCTTTTGACATGTTTTACATAACTTACGAACGATATCTTCTGGCAACACAAGCTTCTTTAGAAAGGCGCAGCAGTGCAGGGATAGCAACAGCATGTCGTAAAGTTGCTAAGATTACCTTAAGAAATGTGCTGTTGGTGGAAAGCTTCTACTAAGCCAAAAGAACCCCACGGCTTTAACCACAGGGGTTGTCAGTTAAATGAGAACGAGATATAGTGTATACTAGATATATATTATAGAAGAAACGGGATGATCAGTTATCATGCTGTTTTTCTTATGTATAAACAACGAGGATTGGAGGGGGAACTTTCGGCGAGAAAATAAAAATTTCGATAATGGCGAACGCTTCTGTCCGTTGGATTTAAGCGCTTATATACAATCTTATTGCAAATAGACCGAATGGGTTGATAATTAATTTGAAATGCTTTAAGATTGTAATGAGAATAGATTGAGAATGAATATCAAGTTCATCTCGGAAAACTAGAATAAGCATTTGGAGGTATTGATTATGTCAGGATCAGTTTTAGAAATCAAAAATCTTCATGTTTCCATTGAGGATAAACAAATATTAAAAGGTGTAGACCTTACAATTAAGGGCGGGGAATTCCATGCAATCATGGGACCGAACGGAACAGGTAAATCTACATTAGCATCAGCAATTATGGGGCATCCCCTTTATGAAATAACAGAAGGAAGCATTACGTTTAATGGTGAAGACGTATTAGAAATGGAAGTGGATGAGCGTGCAAGAGCAGGTCTTTTCCTAGCAATGCAATATCCAAGTGAAATCAGCGGTGTAACAACTTCTGACTTTTTACGTAGTGCAATTAATGCAAAACGTGAAGAAGGCGATGAGATTCCATTAATGGAATTCATTAAAGAACTTGATGAAACACTTGATTTCCTTGAAATTGATAAGAGCATGGCTACACGTTACTTGAACGAAGGATTCTCTGGTGGGGAGAAGAAACGTAACGAAATCCTTCAATTAATGCTACTAAAACCGGAAATCGGTATTTTAGATGAAATTGACTCAGGACTTGACATCGACGCGTTAAAAATAGTTTCTAAAGGTATTAACAAACTACGTGATGAGAACTTCGGAACATTAATCATTACTCACTACCAACGTTTATTAAACTACATCACACCGGATTATGTACATGTCATGATGCAAGGCCGTGTCGTAAAATCTGGTGGTCCAGAGTTAGCTAAGCGTCTAGAAGCGGAAGGCTACGAATGGATTAAAGAAGAGTTAGGTATCGAAGACGAAACAATCGAACAAAATGCATAAACGTTAGGAGGAGTATCATGACTGTGGAAACAAAACTGTCATTTGATAAGGCTTATGTTGAACAGTTTTCAAAGAAAAGAAATGAGCCAGAGTGGATGCAGAAATTCCGCCTGGATGCGATAGAGCAGGCTGAAAGCTTGGAAATGCCAAAGCCTGATAAAACAACAATTAGAAATTGGAACTTTACAGAGTTCAATCATGATTTCAAAACTGGTGAATCAGTATCTTCCATTCAAGACCTTCCGGAAGAATTACGTGATTTCTTTGATGAAAAGCAAGCACCGGAAAACTTGATCATTCAGCGTAATCATTCTGTTGCTTACGCTGCATTGAATAATGAATTAAAAGAAAAAGGTGTCATCTTCACTGACATCCATACTGCTATCCGTGAACATGCGGATCTCGTTCAAAAGTATTTCATGACGGAAGATGGTGTTTATGTTAGCGAGCATAAGCTGACTGCACTTCATGCCGCCCTTGTTAATGGTGGTGTATTCCTTTATATACCTGAAAACTTGCAAATTGAAACACCAATTCAATCCATTTTCTGGCAAGAAGACCCAGAAATCACACTTGTGAACCATGTACTTGTTGTTGTGGATAAAAACAGTTCCATCACATATGTGGAAAACTATCTTTCCCATAATGAAGAATATGAAACGGTTGCCAACATCGTAACGGAAGTATATGCACTCGACGGTGCTAAAGTTGCATACGGCGCAGTTGATAACTTTGCAGCTGCAACTACAACATATGTGAACCGCCGTGGTATCGCAAGCCGTGACGCAACAATTGATTGGGCATTAGGACAAATGAACGACGGAAATACTGTTTCAGAAAACGTCACTCGCCTAGTCGGCGATAACTCCACTTCCCAAGCGAAAGCTGTATCGGTTGGCCGTGGAAAACAGACACAAAACTTTACTTCTGTTATGCACCATGACGGAAAAGCTTCCGATGGTTTCATTTTACAACGTGGTGTAATGACGGAAGGTTCTACAGCAATCCTTAACGCGATTGGTAAGATTGAGCATGGTGGAACGAAAGCAAACTCTGAACAGGAGTCTCGCGTACTTATGTTAAGTGAAAAAGCTCGAGGTGACGCTAACCCTATTTTGCTTATCGATGAGGATGACGTTACAGCAGGACACGCAGCTTCAGTAGGTCGTGTTGATCCATTGCAAGTATACTACCTGAAGAGTCGTGGGTTGACTGAAGAGGAAGCGCAACGTCTGTTAATTCATGGATTCCTTGATCCTGTTGTTTCCCAGCTTCCGATTGAATCTGTGAAAAAACAATTAACACAAGTGATCGAAAGGAAAATCAACTAATGGACGTAAGAGCCATTAAAGAACAGTTTCCGATTCTGGGTCAAGAGGTGAATGGACACCCGCTCGTATACCTGGATTCCTCAGCTACTTCACAGAAACCCGTTTCTGTGATAGAAGCTGTGGCCAAGTACTACCGGGAGACGAACTCCAACGTTCACCGCGGCGTGCATACTCTAGGAACACGTGCTACCGATCAGTACGAAGGAGCACGTGAAAAGGTCAGAGCTTTCATTAATGCTAAAAGTACTGCCGAAGTTATTTTTACCCGTGGAACTACAACTGCTATTAACACCATAGCTTGGAGCTATGCGCGTGCCAATTTAAAAGAAGGCGATGAAATTGTTATCACGCCGATGGAGCATCATAGTAACATTATTCCTTGGCAACAGGCAGCTAAAGCTACTGGTGCAACTTTGAAATATATTCCGTTACAAGAGGACGGCACCGTGTCACTGGAAGACGCCCGAGAAACAATTACTCCAAACACAAAAATTGTCGCTATCGCTCATGTTTCGAACGTTCTTGGAACAATCAATCCGATCAAAGAGATTACAAAGATTGCACATGAAAATAATGCAGTTATTGTCGTTGACGGAGCCCAGGGGGCGCCACATATGCAAGTGGATGTACAAGATCTCGATGTAGATTTTTATGCATTTTCTGGGCATAAAATGTGCGCCCCAACTGGAATTGGTGTATTATATGGGAAACGCGAACTTCTAGAGAACATGGAACCAGTAGAATTCGGTGGGGAAATGATTGATTTCGTTAACCTTTATGATTCTACCTGGAAAGAACTGCCATGGAAATTCGAAGCTGGTACTCCAATCATTGCTGGTGCAATTGGTCTCGGAGCCGCAATCGATTTTCTAAATGAAGTTGGTTTAGATAATATTTTAGAACATGAGAAAAAATTGGCGGCATACGCAATAGATAAGCTGCGTGAAGTGAATGGGATTACAATTTATGGTCCAAAAGAGCGTGCTGCCCTTGTAACCTTTAATTTAGGAGAGGTCCATCCGCATGATACAGCAACCGTACTCGATGCGGAAGGAATTGCAGTTCGTGCAGGTCACCACTGCGCACAGCCGCTGATGAAATGGTTAGACGTTACGGCAACAGCTAGAGCAAGTTTCTATCTGTATAATACAGAGGAAGATGTAGACCGTCTCGTCGAAGGACTGTTAAAAGCGAAGGAGTATTTTGGTGATGTCTTATAATTTAGATACGCTTTACAGACAAGTAATCATGGATCACTATAAAAATCCGAAGAACCGCGGATTAATTGAGGGTGATTCTCTTACCGTTGATATGAACAATCCTACTTGTGGAGACCGGATTGAACTGCAACTGCAGCTTGAAGATGGCATTGTAAAAGATGCCCGCTTTGAAGGAGAAGGCTGCTCCATCAGCATGTCATCCGCATCGATGATGACCCAGGCAATTAAAGGGAAAAAGGTTGACGAAGCACTTGCGATGTCTGAACTTTTCTCTGATATGATGCTTGGAAAAGAAATCGATACTGATGGCTTTGAATTAGGGGATATTCAAGCCCTTCAAGGTGTATCCAAATTCCCGGCCCGGATTAAATGTGCAACATTGGCCTGGAAAGCTCTTGAAAAAGGTGTCCATGATCAGGGATAAGGTGTTTTGAAATATCTGAAGGAGGGTTACAACTATGGCTAGGAATATGCCTGAAATAGGAGATTATAGATATGGTTTCCGTGACAAAGACGTATCGGTTTTCCGTACGGAGAGAGGATTAACTCGAAAAGTCGTTGAGGAAATCTCCAAAATGAAAGAAGAACCACAATGGATGCTAGATTACCGCTTGAAAGCGTTGGAGCATTTCTATGCACGTCCAATGCCGCAATGGGGCGGTGACTTATCAGGACTTGATTTTGATGAGATCATCTATTATGTAAAACCATCGGAGAAACAAGGTAGAACTTGGGATGAGGTTCCAACAGAAATTAAACAGACATTTGACAGACTTGGAATTCCTGAAGCAGAGCAGAAGTATCTTGCTGGTGTATCTGCTCAGTATGAGTCTGAAGTAGTTTATCAGAGTCTGAAGGAAGATCTTCAAGAATTAGGAATCATTTTCACAGATACAGATACTGCTTTGCAGGAGAATGAAGAATTATTTAAAGAGTATTTCGGTACAGTAGTGCCATACTCCGATAACAAGTTTGCCGCTCTGAACTCTGCAGTATGGTCCGGCGGTTCCTTCATTTATGTTCCAAAAGGAGTCAAAAGCTCAACGCCGTTGCAAGCATATTTCCGTATTAACACGGAAAATATGGGACAGTTTGAACGTACGCTAATCATTGTTGATGAAGATGCATCTGTTCACTATGTGGAAGGATGTACAGCACCAACTTATTCATCAGCATCCTTGCATAGTGCAGTAGTTGAAATCATCGTTAAGAAAGATGCATACTGTCGTTATACTACAATCCAGAACTGGTCCAGCAACGTTTATAACCTTGTTACGAAACGTGCAACTGTAGATGCGAACGGAACAATGGAATGGATTGATGGTAACTTAGGATCGAAATTAACGATGAAATATCCTTCTATTCTCTTGAAAGGTGAAGGAGCAAGAGGTAATACACTATCGATTGCGCTAGCTGGTAAAGGACAATTACAGCATGCTGGTGCAAAAATGCATCACTTAGCACCGAATACATCTTCAACGATTGTATCGAAGTCCATTTCCCGTAATGGTGGTAAAGTTTCTTATCTTGGACTTGTTCACTTCGGACGTAAAGCGGACGGAGCACGTGCGAATATCGAGTGCGATACATTGATTATGGACAATGAGTCTACATCTGACACAATTCCATACAATGAAATCTTAAATGACAATATCTCACTTGAGCATGAAGCGAAAGTATCCAAAGTTTCCGAAGAACAATTATTCTATTTAATGAGTCGTGGCTTAGATGAATTCGAAGCAACAGAAATGATTGTTATGGGCTTCATCGAACCATTCACAAAAGAACTTCCAATGGAATATGCAGTTGAAATGAATAGACTGATCAAATTCGAAATGGAAGGCTCTATCGGATAATTTTAAATAAAACATCCCCGTCACAGATATGTGGCGGGTTTTTTGTGCGTTTGGCAGCACATCGAACTAATCGCTGATAGCCTCTAACACGTCGTTGTGGCGAAAGTGTCTAGCTGAAAAGCAGCAGTGCGTGGTCGTGGGGCAATGTCGGAGGGTTTGAAGGGACAGGCGACATCAAACCCAAACCCATGCTGGTAGAAGCGGATAACCTTGCACAAGAAGGGAATATCCCATAATCGATACGGATTCCATTAGTTATGAAGGCTGGTTTCGGGGGAAAGTTCGGTGGCATGACCCGAGGAGGTCTTACTGTCTCTACTCCGTGGTAAACCTTAGGTAAGTCTGTGATGGACAAGCCAAGCTTATGGATAGTAAGAAGTAGAGCAGGGAATAGTAATGAAAAGGCCCACTGGAAAAGTTGCAAAAGTGAGTGACTCCGTATGATAAGTAGAAAATGGTGTGCTTACTCTATTGTTGTACGGGAAATTATAAATAAAAAGATGATAATAACTTGAGTTACTTGTAATGGCATGTTCTGAATAAGCTTTTTTTGTACTGTACCCGCTAAAATTGTGGAGTTTTTCAAGTAAATAGTGTATTTTAGTATGATGGAGAATGTCGAAGGAAATTACACTATTAGGATGATGATTAAGTTATGAAGAATATATGGGATATTTTTAAAACAGATTTAAATAATATACGGAAGAAACGTGCTGCAATCATCGTGATTGTAGCTCTAATGATTTTACCTTCCATGTATGCGTGGTTCAACATTTTACCTTCGTGGGATCCATATGCCAACACGGAGAATGTTGCGGTAGCAGTTGTGAACCTGGATGAGGGCGCGGAGGTAGAAGGAGAAACGGTCAATGTCGGGGATGAGGTTGTCACAAACTTAAAGGATAATAAGAAGCTAGGCTGGCAATTTGTTGATGAAAAGGAAGCGAAAGAAGGTCTTGAAAAAGCGGATTATTATGCGTCTATTACGATTCCGTCTAATTTCTCCGAGAAATTAACGAGCGTTCTGGATGATAAACCCGAAAAGCCTGTATTGGATTATTATATTAATGAGAAAGTGAACGCCATTGCTCCGAAAATTACGAATGCAGGGGCAACTGGTATTGTGGAAAGTGTCCATCAAGGATTTATTAAAGTTGCCAATGAAGCGATTTTTACAGCATTCAATGAAGCCGGAATTGAACTGGAAGCGAACAAAGAAAGCATTGAACGCTTAAGGGATGCCATCTATCAGTTAGAAGAAGACATGCCTGAAATTGAGCGACTTTTAGGTGTTGCGGGAGATGATTTAGACAAAGCGGAAGATGCGAGCGAAAAAGCGCATGAAGGTGTTAAGAAAGCAGAAGAAGTGAGTGTACAAGTTCAGGCACTTAGTGAAAGAGCTAAGGAGATTCTTAATGAAACTGATAAGTATGTAGACGAATATGTTCCCATTGTTAAAAATGATTTAACAACAGCACAAAAAGTTATCAAAGAAGTTCCAGGGGTAATTAGTCAAATATCCGAGAAAGAAGATTCTTTTGATGAAGTTGTAACAAAAATAGAAAATAGCACAGGAAAAATCGATCAAGGAATCGAAGTCCTGCAGTTATTGGAAGAAGCGTTGAAAAATGCGGATGAAGAAGCAACCAACGGCAACCAAATCGCCAATCTTGTTGCCCAATTAGAAGAAGACAATGAACGGCTCGAAAAAGCGAAACAAGATCTGCTGGCTACGATTGATGTCATCGAAAATGCACCAGATAACGGGGAAGATGCACCAAGTGAAGATGAGAAGTCTTTAGAGCAGTTAAAAGCGATGGTAGAAATTATCGAAGCTAGACAAGCAGCAATTCAGCATGCAATCGAGGCAAGTAAACAAGTTGAAGAATCTATTGCAGATGGTATTTTCCTTGACGGAGTTGATAAGGTTGCGGGTTATGAAGAAGATCTAAGACAATTCAAAGATGAAGTGCTTGCAAAAATTACTGCAGCTAAGGAAGGGAAAGCAAAACTAGCCGACGTATTAGATTATATAGAGGAACACGCTTTACGAATTAATACAACCATTAATGATTTATTAACATTTATCGATCAAGATTTAATGCCAACCTACAATAAAGAAATGAACACGGCCCGAAATGCAATTCATGAAGCAGATAAAAAAATAGAAAAAGTCACTTCCTACTTTCCGAAAGTAGAGGAAATTTTAAATAAAGTTGATGCAGGAATCGGTACAGGAAAAAAAGAGTTGGACAAAATTCAATCTGTTTTTCCTGAAGCGAAAGAGAAATTATTTAGTTTAGCGAAGAAAACGAGGGAATTAGAAGCTAAAGGAGATCTCGAAGAACTGATTGACTTTCTACGGAATGATCCGAACGCAAAGGAAGAATTCTTCGCAGATCCAATCATTCTTCAGGAACACAAATTATTCCCAATTCCGAACTATGGATCAGGCATGGCTCCGTTCTTTACGACACTCTCCCTCTGGGTTGGGGGGCTGATCCTCGTTTCTACTTTGATTGTTGACGTACCGAATAAGCATAAATACAAGGGCTATGAAGCATATTTCGGCAGATTTATAACATTTTGGTTGATTGGACTGGTACAGGCTTTAGTTGTCACTTGCGGTAATTTGTTCTTGCTTGAAACATTCGTTGTACACAAATTCCTATACGTTCTATTTGCTTTTCTGATCAGTACAGTGTTTATGGTGATTATTTATACATTTGTCTCCGTCTTTGGAAATACGGGCAAAGTGATTGCGATTATCTTGCTCGTTATGCAACTCGGAGCGTCGGGGGGTACCTTCCCAATCCAGACAACACCGCAATTCTTCCAAACAATCCACAAGTTTATGCCGTTTACGCATGGATTGGGCTTGTTAAGGGAAGCGACAGGTGGAATTGTTTGGTCCGTCGTGCTCACCCATATCGCTTGGCTTGTCGGTTTTATGATCATCTTCTTGTTTATCGGTATTAAACTAAAAGAAACAATAAATAAACGAAGCGATAAGTTCTTAGAAGAAGCACGTGAAAGTAAAGTTATTTTATAATGAAAAACCCGCCATTTTTAGTGGCGGGTTTTTCCTCATTGCATAGCGTCCTATAAAATATAAATGTTGTGCATAACTTAGATATCCAGGGCTAGCCACGTCCGCTCTGCGCCCAGCAACTATCAAACTTCACACTCCTCCAATCGATAAAGAAGACTTGCCGAGCGGTCTTTGTGAGGCTTAGTCGCCCTTATACCCTTGTGGTGAAAGCGGGCATCAACTCAAAGAGAAAAGGAAGGCCGACTAAGAACGGGCCAAGGCCCAACTCACGTCTACCCTAAAGGGGCATGTTTCCTTTATCTCATTCCGTAAAGGGG
>NZ_BMOS01000021.1:55398-59899 GCF_014647195.1 Oceanobacillus indicireducens
TACTGGATGTGCTAGTACAAATGCTCTTCGGTGGGACGAGTAATCGCAGTCCCAGGCGTTGCGAAGACGATCGCGTTTTTAACCTGCAAGGGCGCTTACGCCTTTGTTTTTTCGGGCAGAATAGGAGTAACAAATTGATTAGCTATAAGGATGGAGGTGAAAATCATTCTTGAATTACGCAAGGGTATCTGGGTAATGACGCAAACATGGAATGATCTTTTGTTCATGCACCTACCTGTTCCAGCAGACATTCTACGCGAACAAATTCCGCAGGGCTTAGAACTTGATACCTATAATGGAAAGGCTTGGATTTCGATTGTCCCATTTGCAATAACCGATATGCGTCTCCATTTTACTCCGCGACTTCCTTATTTCCATTCCTTATTGGAATTGAACGTACGCACATATGTAAAAAGAAATGGAGAAGCAGGAGTTTATTTTTTCAGCCTTGATGCGAATCAGTGGCTAACTGTTCTGGGAGGGCGGATATTTCATGCGCCATATCATTATGCGGGTATCCATATGAAGAAAGAACGGAACTGGATAAATTTTACAAGTAAGCGCAAGGGAAAATCATCGATCGGTTTTACTGGAAAGTATCGACCGGTTACTGGTGAATATAAACCGAGTGCATCGAGTCTTGCCTACTGGCTTGTGGAAAGGTATATATTCTGGTCGGAGCGAAACAGCTCTCTTTATAAAGGTGATATCTACCATGAACCATGGAAATTACAAGAAGCAGAAGTGATTCTTTCCAAACAGAATATGTTGCCCGATTTTCTAGGAATAGAAGAGGCTGGTAATCCGGTATTCCATTACGCCGCAAAGAAGAAGGTGTATTCCTGGTGCGTGAGGAAAATAGAAGAACTATAAAAAACTGCCCCTTTTTCATCATTGGACCTAAATAAGAATAAGCTATAGTACATGTCCAAATTCAAAGGAGGGGCAGCGTGAAAGAAATCTTTATAAAGAATACGCTTGTACTTGCCGGTGGGGCAATACAGGGCTTTGCTATGGGGCTGTTTCTCTTCCCGCAATATATTCCTTCAGGGGGAGCGGGCGGGATTACCGTTCTTTTTAATTATTTATTTGGAATGAGCATGGGAACTGCACTTTGGGTGATCAATTTTTCGCTCCTGTTACTCGGACTTTATATATTAGGGAAACGTTTTGCAAGCTGGACCGTGCTTGCAATTACAATGACTTCTATAACTGTAACCTTCTTTGAGCATGTTACAATTCCGAACCGATCGCTCTTCTTTGATCTTATTGTTGGTTCAATATTTTTAGGGATCGGGATTGGAATCCTGATGCGCCAAAATGTTTCCAATGGTGGTATTGGTGTCATTGCTCTAATCTTAGCAAGGAAATATGGTTTCCTGCCCGGCCGTTCTTTATTTTGGATCAATAGTTGTATCTTTTTATTCGCTGCTTTGTTGATCGACTGGAAAATAATCATCCTCGCCTTCATCAGTCAGTGGATTGCCACGAGGATTGTTAATATCATTGTTCAATTCCAGTTTACAATGAATGAGTCCTATTCGCTTGATTGGCGAAAGAAGTAGCTTATACATACGTATAGCGGAAAGCTTTCTTCGGATCCTTCTTCCCGTCTTTTCCTTTTACATGAATAAGAAAGAGAACGAGCAAAGCAACGAGGAAAGTGAAAGCAGCGATGGTTGTGAACATGCCAGTTCTGGACCAGTCCATTAACCGTGTGAATATGGGTGGTCCGAGAGCGACACCAAGAAAACGGACGGAACCGTACAAGGACGAAACGAAGCCTCTGCGTTCTTTACCGACTGCTCCAGTAATTAAACTGTTCACACACGGTAAAGTAAGTCCGGCTCCGATACTGCTTAAAGCAAGTCCTATTAAAAAGGGAACGAGACTCTCAAGCCAGATAAGCGAACTATAAGATACCGTCATAAACAGCAGTCCTATGACGGAAAAGCGCTTCATGCGGACTAAGTTATTTCCAATCTTACTCCCCGTCAGATAAGACGTACTCACCATGACGAGAAGTGGAATTGCTAAGATAAGTCCTTTTCGTACACCGTCAATTTGATACGTTGTCTCTAGAACATCGGATAAATAAAAGAGAATCCCAAATAGTGTAAATAAACAAGTGCCTCCCGCAAGATAAGCAGTGAACAGCCATCTACCTTCGTGTTTAAACACGCTGAGAAGTCCCCGTGCATACTTGCGAAATGGAGGAGGAGATTGGCGATTTTTCTTCTCTTTTACAAAAATCCAAACTAAAATTGCCGCTATGATGCTTAGAACCGGAAAAGCGAAGAACACGGCATACCAGACAATTAAAGCGAATAGCGAGCCAATTATCGGCGATAGTACTTTACCTAGCCCATTGGAAGCTTCGAATATTCCGAGAACCCGGCTGCGTTCGCCACCTTTGAATAAATCACCAATCAGCGCCATAGCTATCGGGGCACTGCCAGCTGCTCCAATACCTTGTATCGTCCGGCCGACAAGAATCCATCCATAGGAATCAAATAGTGCAGCTGCAAGCCCAGCAAGCAAAGCACCGCTTGCAAAGAGGATGAGCGATGGTAACATAATGATTTTCCGAGAATAGCGATCGGACAGATAACCGACAATCGGAATCATGATTGCTGCTGCAATTGAAAATACGGTAATTGTCAAACTAACTTGGAGCTGGGATAAGTCGAGCGAAGATTTCATCTCCGGAAGAATAGGAATTAACATGGAATTCCCAAGAGTCATCATGAGTGGAACAGATCCGACGGCTAGTATTGTCATTCCATTGTTCGTTTTTTTCAACGTTGTGCACTCCTTGCGCTTATTTGATATTAATTGGCGGAAGGACGAGCCATCCTTTTTCCCTTGCTATATCTATTATTTTCTGTTCATATTCCTCTTGTTGGCCATGGAAGTCACTGAACATGGAACGGATGTCTTCGTTTAAAGCGATTCCTGTCACATAACTGCTGTCAGCCCTCGTCGACACCAGTTCCCTCTGAATAAGGTTGAAGATTTCCGCATCATTAAATCTTGCACCGGCGGGAATATCTTCCACATCTACATTAGGTCTGTCCGGAGGTGCCGGTGGCAAGCGGATGCCAGCTTCTTTTAAAATCCCTTCGACTTGCTGTTCTTCCTGAATGAGACAGCTTTCAACAAAGTCTTCGCAATATGTTTTTAAATCATGATCTCCTGCATGATTAATAAGCACTTGCATCGTAACGAGCAGATGCTTCGTATGATATAAATAATTCCATAAATGGTACACCTCACCTGAATGGAATGGTTCATCTTGTTTCTTTGTAGTCATACTAACCCTCCTTTTAATCCTGTATAGTTTCTCTCTTCGCTTCGGATATTATCCAAGAAATGAACAAAATAGGCCGCCCCTGTTAGGCGTAGCGACATGTAATGAAGAATTGAAATAGACAGTAACCTAGATATTTTTTGTTCATAGGCTAACATCAGAAATATAATTATAAAGGATGGTAGCTATTGTGAGGAAATTGATGTTACTAGCTTTTTTTATCGTTTTATTTGTCATTGCAGGCTGCAACAGTACAGGGACGATTACCAGTTTGGATCAAGATGAAGAGATCGTTCGGATTGGATATCAGAAAAATGGTCCCCTGCTTTTACTAAAATCCTTAGGTACGTTAGATGAACGTCTGGAAAAACAAGGGTTTAAAGTTGAATGGAAGGAGTTTCAGGCGGGTCCGCTACTTGTTGAGGCGTTAAATGCGGAAGCAATCGATTTTGGCAGAACCGGAAATACACCCGTTATCTTTGCTCAAGCTGCTGACACTTCATTTACCTATGTTGCTGCAGGATTTTCCAAATATAAGGGAAGTGGTATTTTAGTACCTAACGATTCTGATATCACGAAACTTGAAGATTTAAAAGGGAAAAGAATAGGTTTTTCAAAAGGATCAAGTTCCCATTACCTGTTAATTAAAGCATTAGAAACAGCAGGACTCACGTTGGATGATATAACATCGGCATATCTTACACCAGGAGATGCCCGGGTTGCTTTTGAACAAGGTACGATTGATGCAATGGTTGTATGGGACCCGTACGTGGCATCGACTGAGCTTGAATCAAATGGCAGACTTCTTATTGATGGGGAAGGTTTAACAACAGATAGAGATTTTTTTGTAGCTACCGAAACCTTTAAGGAGAAGTATCCTGAAGTCATTGAAATAATTATAGAGGAAGTTGCCGCATCATCAAAATGGGCTAACGAAAATCCTGATGAGTTAGTTGATATGTTAGTACCTATATTGGGAATCGATGAAGCGGCTATTCGCATGATGATTGAACGGAGAACGTATGGTGTAGAAGATTTGTCAGAAGAGATCATGGAAGAACAACAGGAAATTGCAGACATTTTTTACCAACTGGATATTATACCAAAGTCCATAAAGGTTAGGGAAACAATGGAGTAACGGAAGGTAACGTCAAAAGTTCTATGAAAACCAAGTGAAGAATCATCTACATG
>NZ_BMOS01000022.1 GCF_014647195.1 Oceanobacillus indicireducens
TTTTGGCTATAAAGTTCTTTATAAAGACAACAGTTTAGACCGCAAACAGCTGAGGATCAGCACTGATCTTGCGCTACATGGATGGCTAACAGGTCTATATTGAAGATCCAGCTGCCATTGATGCAGCTTTTTGTGCGACGGCAGTTGCACAAAAAAGGCACTTCAAATTATTTTTTGGAATAGTGAACAAGGATGTTATTATATCTATTTATAGGCATGAAACTTAATTATTTTTACTGAACTTTCATTGTATTATACACTCATTAGAAAGAACGTAAGAAATACGGTCTTAAATCTGCACGTCGCGCGCCACAGTTCTCAAAACGTCAATCTTATATTACGTATCAACCCTTTCTCACTTCGGTGGGAGAGGGTTTTTGTATAAAGAATCTTATTCCATTTCTGCTATGTTATAATGAAAAGTAATAAAACGCTTGAGTAATTCTATAAATATAGCGTCATAATGAAAAATAGTGAGAGAGGTGAATTATTTGTTAAGTAATATTCTTAAAAAAAAGGAGCAGTTAGATGCTGCTCGTCCTTTACCAACACACACATTACGGACGCTAAAAGAAAAGTTATTTTTAGAGTGGACATACAACTCTAACGCAATTGAAGGGAATACGTTAACGTTAAATGAAACAAAAGTTGTTTTAGAAGGGATAACGGTTGGTGGAAAAACATTAAGAGAACATTTAGAAGTAATTAATCATAGAGATGCGATTCGTTATGTAGAAGAAATTATTAGAAATCAGGAACCTCTTTCAGAATGGCAAATAAAAAACCTTCATCGCCTTGTGTTAAAAGGAATTGACGATGCATATGCAGGTGTATACAGAGCAGAGCAAGTGTTTATTTCGGGAGCGGAGCATGTCCCCCCTGCTGCCTTTTTGATTCATGAAAAGATGGAAAAGATGATGAAATGGTATGAAAATGAAGGGGCCCTTCATCATGCTATTAAACGTGGCGCAATGTTACATGCCATATTTGTAGGTATTCATCCGTTTATTGACGGAAACGGAAGAACTGCGAGGCTCTTACTAAACTTAGAGTTAATGAAAGACGGGTATCCACCGGTTGTTATCAAAGTGGAAAATCGATTAGCTTATTATGAAGCTTTGGATAAAGCGCATACGACAAAAGATTATCATGATTTTATTTCATTAGTTGAAGCAGAAGTCGAAAATTCACTTGATCTCTATTTACAAGCGATAAAATAAGGATGAAATTTACAAGAGTGTAATCATATATTTCTTTAACAGGAGAGTTCAACTATCCCTAATATCATTAGCACGTTCTGCTTACTGTGAAAAAGTATTGCTAAATGAAGTTAATTTAGGAGTAGAATAATATGTCATACTCGGAGCTGGATTAGATACTTTTGGCTTCCGATATCCAGAGTTGAACAACAGCTTGAAGATTTTTGAAATTGATCATCCAGCTACGCAAGAATTTAAAAAGAAGAAGTTAAAGGATGTTAAACTTAATATCCCAAAAAATCTTCATTTTGTTTCTATGGATTTTACTAATAAGTTTTCTAAGCAATATTTAATAGATAAAGGATTTGACAACAAAAAGACTTTCTTTAGCCTATTGGGCGTTTCATATTATTTAACAAAAGAGGAAAACGCGAGATTGATTAGTCATTTATTTACTAACATCTCACCGGGTAGTTCTCTTGTTTTTGATTATGCAGACGAAAAACTCTTTGAAGAAAAAGGGATGCCTAATAGAGTTGAAAATATGGTAAAAATGGCTTTAGCAAGTGGGGAACCAATGAAGTCAAGTTTCACTCATAATGAAATAGAGAGTATGTTAGAAAAATCAGGTTTGCTAATTTATGAACATTTATCACCAAATTCGATAAATGAACTTTATTTTAGAAATAGGACAGATTATTTATCTGCCTTTGAGACAATTCATTTTATACACACTGTAAAGAAATAATTTCAATAAAAGAAGGGGTGCTAAACATTTTTATTGCACCCCTAATTTATATATTATTGCGGATAATATAAAACCAATAGACTTGTAAGACCTTGTTATATCAAAAACGCCTGTTTGGATTTTTCCAAATGGGCGTTTTTTATAAATTAATATGCATGTGTATGTTTTAATAATTTGCATTTAGATCATTCATTTCGTTAATAAGCATATTGAATTTGAGTCGGACACTCCTGGAAATAATAAAAGTTCAAATTAAGAATCCAATTACCTCAAGTCTTAGTCAGCTCCCGTAATGTTTTTTCTCTACGGAGTTACAAGGACATCAAGCGAACCGCGAGCCTTTTTTATTTTATGAATAAGTGGGACAAATAACCCCGTGTCCCACCTCTACTCTATTTGCTCATGTTTATCATTATCGGTTACATCCAGTATATCCAGCAAGAATACGAACACTGGTATTCCGATAATTAATCCCCAGACACCAAAGAAATGCTGTGAAAAGATTAAGACGATAAATGTATAAAATACAGGTAAATCCGTTTTAGAAGACATCAATTTTGGATTAAGAATATACGCTTCAATTGCATGGATAACCATAATTGCGGTGAGCAAGTAAATAACGGTTAAAAAGCCCCCGATTGTATAGGCGATGAGAGATAGCGGGATAAGTGAAATGATTACACCTGCAACAGGGATAAGCCCTAAGAAAAAGACCATAATCGCTAATCCAAAGATCTGTGGGAATCCAAGAATGATTAATACAATGACCGTAAGAAATGTATTAATCAGGGCAATCATAAATTGTGCTTCAATTACTTTGCCAAAGGTGCGTGAAAACTTACTGCCGAAGTACTCGATCTCCAGGTAAAATGGCGCAACCTTACTTTTTTTGAACTTACTCGTAAATGCAAGTAGGCGGGGTTTTTCGAGCAGGAAGAATAAGCTAAGTATTAACGAGATTAAAACCTGTACACTTACCGTGCTAATATCTGTAATCGATTTTAAGAGAAATGAAAAGCCGTTTTCTATGTAGCTCGTAATTTGAGCGCTTGAAATAATCGGTTCTATAAAACTAAAAACTGGATTATTATACGATTGGATGGAGAAATTTGAAATCTGCCCAATGACTTGACTGATTTCCATCGTAATAATTGGTAAGTATTTTACAGCTCCTACTGTTAATAAACCGACGATTACGGAGTATAGCAATAACACGAGAATCGATCGGTTAAATTTGATCCGTTTCACTGTAAATTCAACTAGCCCATTCATCAAAAATGAAAAAATAAAAGTAAGGAGGATAATATTTATTAAACTTCTTACACTGTAAAGAATTAGAATGATTAAACCAAAAATAATAATGCGTTTTACTCCGGTTTTTCGGAAAAAGTCGACGATTGATTCCATATAATATTTCCTCTCTTATGCCATGTGAAGTAAGTTAACTAGTTTTGCCTATATCCTTTAGTATCCACTTATAGCAGGAAAAATACAAGATAAAATCTTAAGTAATTCTGCAATCATATTAAAACTGGGACAAATGCTCTGACCCTCTGTCCCACTGAAATTTTAAAAAAGAAGTTGACAATTTTATTCACTTTGATTAGAATAGTTTCCAATCGGTAAAATTTTAAAATAATTTGTTCAATACAATTACATATGTATACTCTCTTATTAAGAGTGGTGGAGGGAATAGGCCCGACGAAACCCGGCAACCTGCAGTTGGCTAAACTGCAAAGGTGCTAAATCCTACAGTTTTTAAGAATCTGAAAGATAAGAGGAGGAATTTTAAAACCCTCTTCTTAAGGAAGGGGGTTTTTTATATGAAACATCTTTGAAAAGATGGAAAGTCCACACTTAAACCCGACTATACTTATAAGGAAAATGATATTTAGCAAACTTAAATTGAAATTCAATATAAAAATAAGCCTAGGAGGAACTAGACATGAGAAAGTGGATTGCGTTTATTGCAGTAATGATTGGAGCATCGCTCATTATAACAGCTTGTGGCTCTGCCAAGGGAGAAGGAAAGGACACATTAGATAAAGTGGTATTAGATTATGCATATTATTCCCCGACAAGTCTGGCATTGAAAGAATTTGGTTGGGCGGAGGAAGTGTTTGAGGAGCAGGGGATAGAAGTGGAATGGGTGCTCAGTCATGGAAGTAATAAAGCACTTGAGTTTTTAAATTCGAGTAGTGTAGATTTCGGTTCGACTGCTGGGGCAGCTGCATTAATTGCAAAGTCAAATGGATCGGCAATTGAGTCCGTCTATATTTATTCGAAGCCGGAATGGACGGCACTTGTCGCAACAGCTGATTCTGACATTAAATCGGTAGAACAGCTGGAAGGAAAGAAAGTAGCTGCCACATTAGGAACAGACCCATACATTTTCCTGTTGCGTTCGTTGCAGGAAGTGGGACTTTCCTCACAGGATTTGGAAATTGTGAACTTACAACATGCTGATGGGGCAAATGCTCTTTTAACCGATCAAGTCGATGCATGGGCTGGGTTAGATCCACATATGGCAAGAGTTGAAGTTGATTCTGGTGCAAATTTATTTTTACGGGACCATGACAAAAATACGTATGGAACATTAAATGTCCGCTCTGAATTTGCAGAACAGCATCCAGAGGTTGTAGAAAAAGTAATTGAGGTCTATGAAAAGGCGAGAGAATGGGTCATCGAAAATCCAGAGGAGGCAGCGGAAATATTGGCACGAGAAGCAGATATGGATTTAAAGGTAGCCGAGAAGAGCTTGGAACGGAATGACTTTTCAGATCCGATTCCCGGAGAGAAGCAAATTGAAGCACTGAACGCAGCAGGTGAAGTACTGCAAGCGGAAAATGTCATTCAAGAAAATATTGATGTTAAGGAACTGGTGGAAGAATTAATCGTAGAAAAATTTTCAAAAAATGTAATTGAATGAAGTAGGGGGAAGAGGCATGTCGGTCAAAACAGATGTAAATGAAATATTTGAAGTAAAAGAAAAGAAAGCAATTAAGGTCAACTCAGAATGGAAGAAAGTGAAGGGGTTTGCGCTTGGTCTCATCATCCCAGCTGTTCTGTTGATCATCTGGGAAGTGGCGGTTCGTTTCAGCTTGCTCGATGCATATGTCTTCCCCGCTCCAACAACGATTGTACAAAAAATCATCGAGTTAGCAAATGAAGGGACACTTTGGGGGCATGTTGGGGTCACTTTCTATCGGGTTGCCGTTGGGTTCCTAGCTGGGATGGTTGCAGCAGTCGTAATTGGATCTGTTGTCGGTTATTTTAAATGGTTTGAACAATTGATGGATCCATTAATTCAAGCGTTTCGTTCGATTCCGTCGCTCGCGTGGGTGCCGCTATTTATCCTATGGATGGGGATTGGAGAGGCCTCTAAAGTGATGTTAATTGCAGTTGGTGTCTTTTTCCCAATTTATTTGAATATCGTTTCGGGAATTCAAGGTGTAGACCGGAAGTTAATTGAAGTTGGGAAGATTCATCATTTCACAGCCCTACAAACAGTTCGTCGCATTATTTTTCCAGCATCCCTCCCATCTTTCCTCGTTGGGTTACGGAGTGGGGTTGGTTTAGGCTGGATGTTCGTTGTTGCCTCCGAGTTAATGGGGGCGAGCCAGGGGCTAGGTTATTTGCTCGTTGTCGGCCAAAATACGTATTCACCTGAACTTATCATCGCAAGCATTATATTATTCGCACTACTAGGTAAAGCAACCGATTTCCTATTGAAGACATTAGAGGCCCGTGCATTAAAATGGCAGGATAACTTACAAAATCAGTTCTGACGGAGGGATCATCATGTTGAAAGTAGAAAATGCATCTAGAACGTTCAATAACGGACTGGCAGGCTTTAAAGATCTATCATTTGCCATTCAAGAAGGTGAAACGGTCGGGATCTTAGGGACGAGTGGCTGTGGTAAAAGTACATTGTTACGGGTGTTGTCTGGTCTGGATGCGGGGTTTGAGGGAGATATTGTACTTGCAAGCTTAGGTGAGCGACCAATCGGAATGATTTTCCAAGAACCGAGATTAATGCCTTGGCTAACCGTGAAAGAAAATATCTTATTTGGTGTAAAAGATAAGAAAAGTGTTGACGTGCAGGAATATTTGAATCTAGTCGGGTTGTCTGAATTTGGCAATCATTTTCCAAAAGATTTATCCGGTGGAATGGCGCAACGAACGGCGATTGCCCGCGCACTTATTGGAGAGCCTAGTGTTTTGTTATTAGACGAGCCGTTTAGCGCACTTGATGCTTTCACCAAGATGCAATTGCAGGATTTATTGTTAGAAATTCAAGAGATTCGCTCGACAACGATGATTATCGTTACACATGATATTGATGAAGCATTGTATTTATGCGACCGGATATTGATTCTTGGTGGTCAGCCGGGGAGATTGGAAGGAAAGCTGTCCATTGAGGAAGCGAAGCCCCGTGACCGGGGAGATTCAAACTTAGCAGCAAAAAAAGCTAAAATTTTAGATGTATTACATATTGAATAAGGGGGCTAACGAACGATGGGGAAAGAAGAAGTCATTGATTCATATGAAGGGAATTATAATATAGCAGCTGATCTGCCTGTCAGAGAGGATTTCACTTGGAAGACAATCGAGTCTCATTTTAGTTGGTCGGATACTGGAAAAGTAAATATGGTATATGAGAGTGTGGATCGCCATGTGGCAGATGGTTATGGAGAAAAAATCGCACTTCATTATTTCGGAGAAGCTGAAGAATATACATTGACTTACCGTGAATTAAAAGAGAAATCGGATCTTTGGGCGACAGTTCTAAAAAATAAAGGGGTGAAAAAAGGTGATTTCGTATTCGTTTTTTTAGAAAAACATCCTGATTGTCATATAGCTATGCTTGCCGCAATCAAGCTTGGTGCGATTGTCGGCCCACTGTTTGAAGCGTTTATGGAAGATGCTGTGAAAGAGCGTATTGCGGACTGTGAAGGTACTTACTTAATTGCTTCACCGGAATTGATCAAGCGTGTTCCGCGGGAAGAGTTGCCTTCCCTTCAGACGGTCTGGATTACTGGAGAGCCCGAGCAATGTAACGGTGATGAAATCTCTCTCTATGCGGAGGCGCGAGCGACACAAGCAGAAGAAGGCATTACCGAGTGGGTGGATTTAAACCACGGACTCAATATTCACTATACGAGTGGCTCGACTGGTCGCCCGAAAGGTATTATCCATGCACACCGGGCAATGATCCAGCAATACATCACGGGTAGATGGGTTTTGGATTTAAAAGATGATGATGTTTACTGGTGTACGGCTCATCCTGGTTGGGTGACTGGAACGGTATACGGGGTCTTTGCACCACTCTTAAACCGGGCAACGATTGTCATTCATGGTGGCAGATTTGATGCGGATGAATGGTATTCTGTTTTAGAGAAAGCAGGTGTAACGGTTTGGTATAGTGCCCCGACAGCTTATAGAATGTTGATGGCAAAAGGGGATGAGAAGTTAACAAACTATGATTTATCTAAGATTCGTCATATTTTAAGTGTTGGTGAACCATTAAACCCAGAAGTCATTCGTTGGGGGATTAAAACATTATCTAGACGTATCCATGATACATGGTGGATGACAGAGACGGGGGCACAGCTTATTGTCAATTTACCGACAGAAAGAATCGTTCCAGGATCAATGGGCAAGCCTTTTCCAGGGGTTGAAGCAGTGATTTTAGATGAGGCTGGAAAAGAACTTTTACCTGGAAAGGTAGGGCATTTAGCGCTGAAAGCAAATTGGCCTGCTATTATGCGCGAAGTTTGGAAAGACCCGGCGAAATATGAGACGTACTTCCCGTTTGAAGGCTGGTATGTGTCAGGTGACTTGGCGACGATGGATGAGAATGGCTATATCTTTTTCCAAGGGAGAAGTGACGATATGATTAATTCTTCCGGTGAACGAATCGGTCCATTTGAAGTAGAAAGTAAGCTGATGGAACATCCTGCAGTCGCAGAAGTTGGTGTTATTGGGAAGCCAGATGCGGTCAGAGGAGAAATTGTGAAGGCGTTTATTGTATTGAAGAGTGGCTATGAGACGAGTGAAGCGTTACTACAAGAATTGCGCCAATTCGTCCGTAAAGGTCTTGCAGCACATGCCTCCCCAAAAGAAATTGAATTTATGGAGGAGCTTCCGAAAACACCGATCAGCGGAAAAATTTTACGTCGGGAGTTAAAAGCGAAAGAGCTTGAAAAAGTAGGAGTTTAATTCATTGGAGAAGTAATTGTTTTTAAATAGATGAACATAACAAGGAGGAATTTATCATGAGTCAAGAAACAGTAGCTACAAATCAGGAAGCATTGTACCAAAAATCATATTTCAACCGTCTTGGTGAATTAGGTGATCTGGCGCCGGATGCGTTTAAAGCGTTCGCGCAGTTTGATAAGGTGGCATTGGCTGAAGGAAAGTTATCTAGAAAGTTGAAAGAACTCATTGCGATTGCTGTTGCACATACGACAGGTTGCCCGTATTGCATCGAGGTCCATGTGAAAGCGGCTAAAACTGAAGGTGTAACGAAAGAAGAATTGTCTGAAGTAGTTCTCGTTGCAACAGCGTTAAAAGCAGGATCTGCAATTGCTCATGGTGTAAACGCACTGAATGCTTACGATGAAATCCAGGATGAAGAATTATATAAACAATCTTATTTCAACCGGTTAAAAGAGTTTTCCGCCCTTAATGGCGATATATTCAAAGCGTTTGTAGATTTTGATACGTTGTCACTCAAGGATAATATATTAAGTGTGAAAGAAAAGGAACTTATCGCAGTAGCTGTTGCGCATACAACGGGTTGCCCGTATTGCATTGATATCCATACAAAGGGTGCAAAGAAAGCGGGTGTGACGAAAGAAGAGCTAGCAGAGTCGATCTTTGTTGCAACGGCATTAAAGGCGGGCTCGGCGATCGCGCATAGTGTGAATGCTTTAAATGCGTATGATGACTAAGATTAAAAGTCTATAGAAAAAACAATAGAAAAGCCGCATGGAAACAAGAGAAAAAAATCTAATATTCTCCCCCTATTCCATGTGGTTTTGATTTTATCATGTTATCGCCCGAACGAACTTAAATGGGGTATTCGGATTATCGTGTGGGAAAAATAACGACTGACTGTAAAGAAGTCTTTACAGTCGGTCGTTATTTTGTTATTGTATGTGTAAAGATATCTTTACTATGACTTGGAGGGGTGATTAATGAGGGTAATTAACCATATTCGAGAAATCCGCCTAAAAAAGGGGATAACCCAAGTTAAAATGGCTGAAGATTTACAAGTTACACGTCAAACTATAAATGCAATTGAAAAAAACAAGTATAATCCCAGTCTGGAGTTAGCGTTGAAATTAATAGCATATTTTGACGTACCAATTGATGAATTATTTATTTTAGAGGAGGATGACAAATGAATGTAAAGGATAGAAAAAAATGGGGAGCATTTTTAGAAAAGTGGACTCCTTTCTTTATAATTATTTGCACTTTTATGGGTGCTGTTTTAGGTTCAATTCTTATTTACTTTATTCAAGGAGAATTTCCGTCTGAAGTTCTTACAGCTGGTTTGATAGTAGCGGTTATTCTTACAATTATTGAAGTGGTTAAACAAAAAGGAAAAAAAGATAATCTTCCCGAAGCAGATGAACGAATCATTCGTAATGTGTTCCGTTTTTTTGCATACGCATCGCATATTTCCTTAGCTATTTTATTTATAGCTTTAGGAGTTTTTACACTTTTAGGAAACGAGTCGATTTCAATTTTTTACCTATGGATCTTTTTCTTTTCGTATATTTGGATTGTAGGTATAGGTTCTCTTATTATTAAAAGAAGATAATAGGATTTAATTAACAACCGAGTATTAACTACCGACAGTAAGGGATTGTAAAAATGTTAACCAATATGATTAATCTATCAAACTTTAATATTCTGGACGTCAATCGTTCTGTTACTAATAGGCTATTTAATTGGATTCAAGAAGCAAGCCTTAAAAAGACGTTTACTAGTGTTGCAGATGAGATTGGCGTTGATGAAAAAACTGTACGAAACATCTTTAATGACTACGTTGCTGAACTTGAAGATCAAACTGATTTTAGAACTCCTAAATGGCTTGGTATTGATGAAGTTCATTTGCTTAAAAACTATCGTTGTGTTATCACCGATGTTGAAAATAAGTCAGTAATTGATATTTTAGGAAAACTCAATAAGGATATGGTTATCAGTTACTTTTCAAAGCTCAAAGACATTGATAAAGTTGAACTTGTAGCAATGGATATGTGGAATCCCTATAAAAGTGCTGTTAACTCAGTGATACCACATGCCAAAATCGTAATTGATAAGTTCCATGTTGTTAAATTAGCTAATGAAGCCTTGGAAAAGATACGAAAGGCTAACCGTGAAAATGTATCAGCTAAAGAGCGTAGGCAACTCATGAGAGACCGTTATGTGCTTCTAAAAAGGCGTAAAGAGCTTAATGATTTTGACGATCAAATTAAACTGCAAGTGTGGACTGATATGTTCCCGTTACTGGGTCAAGCGTACGAGCTTAAGGAACAATTCATTGATATTTATGAAGCTAATACAGTCAACGAAGCCTATGAACTCTATCAAAACTGGCTTTCAAACGTACCCACAGAATTAATAATCTACTTTGAGGATCTGATTAGGGCAGTGAACAACTGGGAAGAAGAGATATTCAACTATTTTAATTCTCCCATTACAAACGCTTATACAGAATCCCTAAATCGCTTAATTAAAACAATGAACCATGTTGGTCGTGGATATTTGAGGCACTTAGAGCAAAGATTTTGTTTACTCAAGGCTATCGTAAAGCTAAAAAGAAAAAGAAATTCAAAGAGGTTGAGGTTACTTTCGGAAAAATGTTGCCTGATCAATTACCAAATTGGACACAAACTGGCTTTGAATGGGTATATGAAGAAATCTATGGTGCTGACTTTTCCACACTATTTTCCGATTACCCCTTAAATGTATCTAGTTCGGTTGGTAAGAACACCTTTAATTGCCCGAACAAACTCAAATCTAAGCCCGTTCGAGTGATTATAGCACTCCTAATCACCCGAACGAATTCAAAACTTGTTCAAATGGGCAATGAAAAATGAAAATGCCTATGCCCTCTTGATTAAGATGTTGGAAACGTGTCCAATACCATAATGAATTACTTGTTGCATTGCATTAATTATTCCAGGGAAGAGCCTACAGTTTCAGACTGCAAAAGTTAAATGAACAACTATTAAATATCTTAATACATGAAGATAGATTTATAGCTGCGTTCCTAAGATACTTTAATTTAAACTGTTGCTTTCGGTGGAGATGTTTTTAAGATTTTCTCACCTAGTAAAGAACCTATAAGATCAACTGCAACTTCAGCTGTTTTATTCCTTTCATCTAGAATAGGATTTACCTCAACGAATTCAGCAGAAGTAATTAAATTTGTATCCGCTAACATTTCCATTGCAAGATGACTTTCACGATAACTGATTCCACCGTTTACTGGAGTGCCTACACCGGGACAATCAAGTGGATCTAAACCGTCTAAATCTAAAGATAAATGGATTCCATCTGTATTTTTAAGATAGTCCATTGTTTCGAGTATAACTTGATTCATCCCGAGTTTATCAACTTCATGCATCGTGTATACCTTCAGGCCAATTTGATTAATCAATTCTTTTTCTCCCTCATCTAAATCGCGTATTCCAATCATCACTACATTCTCAGGTTTTACTTTTGGAGCCTTACTCCCGATATTGACAAGGGAAGGGTGACCATATCCTAAGCTAACTGCAAGCGGCATCCCATGAATATTGCCAGAGGGAGATGTATCAGGTAGATTGAGATCTCCATGAGCATCGAACCAAATAACACCCAAATCAGAATAATTCTGTGCTAATCCTGCTAGTGTTCCAATTGCTATACTATGATCCCCTCCTAGAATTAAGGGAAATGCTTGGCTTTTAATTATATTATCTACCTGTTCCTGTAAATCTATATTAGTCTTAAGAACTGCATGTAAGTTTTTCAAGTTTGTTAATGATAAATCATTCCTATCCTTGTTGCTGACAGCAATATTTCCATTGTCAACCACAGAATGGCCGAGTTCCTCCAGTCGTTCTACAATACCGGCATAGCGGATAGCATCTGGCCCCATGTTTACCCCCCTTCTTGATTGTCCTAGATCCATTGGAACTCCTAAAATTGAAATATTCTTTCCCATAAAAAGTACCTCCCCTATTAAAGCTTAAGGACATCTTAGTTCTTTAAGCGAAATGAATCAAACGAACATTAAATGTTAATAAATATACACTAATTTACCTCATGATTTTCTGATGGACGTTTATTAACACATGAATAATAGCATTTAGGTAATAAAACTTATAGTACTCTTTGTATTTTTATAAATAACTTTGAGGTTAATTACAAAAAAATCGTGGATTTAGACTCCTTCGTTAGTATTAATTTTTCTTATGGATTGCGTTTGACGAGGTTTTAATATTGTGGAAGAATGATGATTAATATTTCAAAATTTGCGGAAAAGGGAGATGTTATCAATGATTGATTGGAACACAATTAATAATGAAGGATTATTGGCACCCACGATGGCTAAAGATTTCCCTAATTTACCAGTTAAAAAATCTGAAGGTTTGTATTACATCGGTATGGATGATCGTAAATATCTAGATTTAACAGCGGGTATAGCTACGGAAAATACTGGTCACAGACACCCTAAAGTTATTGCTGCTATTAAAGATCAGGTCGATTATTTAATGCATGGCCCAATTGGTATTATCAACTACGAGTCTATTATTGAATTAGCAAAAAAGCTGCGAACCGTTTTACCTAAGCCGCTTGATTGTTTCTTCTTTAATAATAGTGGTGCCGAAGCAATTGAGGGTGCAGTAAAATTGGCGAGACACGTAACGAAGAGACCATATGTTGTCTCATTTATTGGCGGATTCCATGGAAGAACGATGGGAGCATTAGGTTTGACATCTTCTAAAAGTAAATACAGAAAGCATCTTCCGGTTGGAGGGAGTATGACCTACCAGATTCCTTATGCAAAAGTAGATGAAACACCACAAGGGGAAGATCCGGAGCTTTACTGGTCCGACCATGTAGAAAAGGACTTTGAATTACTATTTAATCATCAAGTTGACCCTGGTGAAGTTGCAGCAGTTATTTTAGAACCTGTCTTGGGTGAAGGAGGATATGTCGTGCCTCCGAAAGCTTGGTTGCAAAAGATTAGAGAGATTTGTGACAGGCATAATATTTTACTAATCTTTGATGAGATCCAAACAGGGTTTGGAAGAACCGGTGACTGGTTTGCAGCTAATAGATTCGGTGTTACTCCAGATATCATGGCAATTGCAAAGGGAATTGCTAGTGGACTTCCATTAAGTGCAACTGTGGCTTCGAGGGAATTAATGGAACAATGGGAAGTTGGGAGTCATAGTACAACATTTGGAGGGAATCCAGTGGCATGTGCGGCGGCATGCGCAACGATTGATGTTTTTAAAGAGGAAAATTTAATTGAAAATACTAGAATCTTAGGTGAGTATGCGTTGGAAAAATTAGAGAACCTCAAAGAAAACCATCCAGCTATTGGTAGCGTAAGAGGAATTGGATTGATGATAGGAATTGAAATTGTTCACCCAGACACAGGCGAGCCGAATGGGGAAGGATTAATGAACATACTTGAAAAGTGTCTTGAAAAAGGAGTTATTCTTTACTTGAGTGGTAATCAGGGGGAAGTAATTCGTATGATGCCACCTCTAACCATTGATAGAAAACATTTAGATCAAGGAATTGCTATATTGGGTGAAGCAATAGCTGAATATGAGCAGGATTTAAAGGGAGCAGATAACTGAGTAGCTTGGGAAAATAACTTTTTGTGTTTACCCCACAACATCATGTGAGTCATGATGTTCTAATCTGTGATAGGGTTTATTGTTTAGATGTGCGTTTGAATGTAAGCGGTATCTTGAGGAGGTAGACCTATTAAGAATTGGAAAATAGATATTCAGCATGTAAGTATGGTTTATGGTCTAGTGTGATCTAAGATTGGAGAGTGATCGTTATGAGAGCGCAAAAGAAGGAAGTTGAAGAATACTCAGTCTCAATATCTGGTTTGTTAAAGTTTATCATTCCTTCATTATTCGGAGTAATTATTTTTTTAATGCCAGTAAGAGATGCAGATAATAATTTTAATATCCCGCTTGGAGTAATCACTGAATTTTTTATTGATTTATTTTCAAGTTTTCTTCCATTCGTAATAACATTAGTAATTATCATTTCAACTGTTCTGTCAGTCATAGCCTATTTCTTTAAGCCTAAATTCATTACATCATCTAGAATGTTAAATTCAATGTTCAATACATCGTTTTTTTGGCTCGTCATAAGAGTCATTGGAATGGCAGCTATCATTATGACACACTATCAAGTTGGACTTAGTGTGGTGTATTCTGATAGTACAGGTGGTACAATGATGGGATTATTGACAACATTGATTATGTGGTTTTTAGTAGCTTCATTCTTGATGCCTTACCTGATTAATTTTGGGATTATGGAATTCACAGGAACACTATTACGAGATGTTATTAGACCATTGTTTACCCTGCCTGGAAGATCGGCTATTGATTTATTAGCGTCGTGGATCGGAAATGTTAACGTTGGCGTGGTACTAACACGGGAGCAATATAATACAGGATTTTATACTGGGAGAGAAGCGGTAGCCATTGCTACAAACTTTTCAACGGTATCCTTACCATTTTGTCTTGTTATTGCAAGAATGCTAGAAGTGGATCATATGTTTCCAGTGTTTTATTTAACGATTGTTATTGCAGGGATTATTTGTGCAATGATCATTCCTAGAATTCCACCGATATCGAGAATCCCTGATACATTCCATGTTGAGAATCATTATACAGAAGTAGTGCCAAAAAACAAAAATAAATTTGCTTGGGCGTTGGAACAAGCTGTAAAACGTGCGGAAAAGTCTGGTTCATTAAAGACACAATTGAAGCAGGGGTATGAAGTTTTTGTAGATATTTCATTTGTCTTGATACCTCAAGTGATGGCAATTGGCACGATTGCATTGATTATTGCAGAATATACATCTTTCTTCACTATTATTTCTCAGCCAATGGTTTATGTGCTAGAGTTCCTTCGAATCCCTGAGGCACAAGCTGCGGCGCCTGCTACGATCACTGGATTTATTGATATGTTTATTCCTGCAGTGTTAGCTTCAGGAATAGAAACTGAAATAACACGATTCTTTATTGGAGCTTTATCATTAGTTCAAATTATTTATTTAACAGAAATGGCAACTTTAATAATCATTTCAAAAATGCCGGCGAATTTCTGGGATTTATTAATTATCTTCATTCAAAGAACAATCATTTCAATGCCGATTATTGCTATCATTGCACATATTATTTACTAGACTTTAAAAATTAACTCAATAACGGAGGCAATTTTATGTTTAAAGTAGTACGTACCTTTGACTTTCCGGGTGCACTCGAAATTGAGAAAGAAATCTTTGGTGACCAGCTTGAAATTAAAGAAATTCCATCTTATACGGAAGATGATTTGATTAAAAACTGCAAAGATGCAGATGCTGTCATTTGTGAATATGAACCATTTACAAAGCGGGTAATAGATGCATTACCTAATCTAAAGCTGATTGCATTCGGTACGATAGGATTCAATTATGCAGATGTAGACTATGCAAAATCTAAAAACATTGCAGTATCCCATGTTTCAAAATACTGCATTAAAGAGGTTGCTGATTATACGATGGCTATGATATTGATGCTTAATCGTAGAATTAGTTCATTTCATCATCAAGTTAAAAAAGAAAGAGTATGGAAGTTTGATACATTTCCAAATACAAGAAGACTTGAAGAACAAACGATAGGTCTATTAGGATTTGGTAATATTCCTAGGTTGGTAGTCGAAAGATTGAAGCCATTCGGGTCAAAAGTAATTGCGTATGATCCGTTTATTGATAAACGTGAAGTGAAGGAAAGATATCATGTGGATCTAGTTTCTTTTGACAAAGTGCTGGCCGAGTCAGATATTTTAAGTATTCATCTGCCGGTAAATAATGATACATATCAAATCATTAATGATCAAAGTATCGCAAAAATGAAAGACCAAGTTATTTTTATTAACTCAGCAAGGGGACAATTGATTGATGAATCTGCAATTGTACGTGCCATTGATTCTGGGAAAATGCAATATTATGCTGCAGATGTATTAACTGAAGAAAACCCTGATTTGCACACCCATGCGTTTATGGAGTATGAAAATATAATTCTTACTCCCCACATTGCATTTTATTCCCAAGAAGCGATTCGGGAGGCTTCAATTGAAAGTGCAACAAATGTAAAAAACTTCTTTGAAGGGAACTATAAAAAGGCTCAGATTGTAAATGGAGTGTATGTATAATATTTTGCTAAAAAATTGAAGTATACTAGCATGTTATATTTTTAATTTGTAAGGATTAATTAACCCACATATTCATTTGATGTGGGTTAATTGATGTTTTTTGCATTAGTTTAGATATAACTGGCTTAGTTAAATTCTAATGATGAGTAGCTAGTGGCCAAGCGCTTTGTAATAGCTCATTAAATGTTTGAATATTTGGCTCTTCCGAACGAACCTTTAAATAAATAGATGAAGTGGTGACAAGATCAGCAATCCTTTCTAAAACGATAAGAGAACCATCCTCCAATTCTTCTTTGACTATATTCTCTCCTAATACAGCGGAGCCTGTCCCATTTAAAACAATTCGCTTTATTGTTTCATCACTACCTCCACAAATAATGGTTGATTCGGGTTTGAGACCCGTTTCTTTAAAGTAATTACTAGCAATTTCACTAAAACTACAATCGTCATCATAAGAAATAAATGGGTAATCAGAAAAAATTTCATCTACATTTTTTCCCTGACTAATCTCAGAGGAAGCGACTAATACCACATGCTCTTCATCTAAAATAATCTTATTTAAATCAGCTCCTCCATCGTTACCTGCCACTATGGCGATATCAGCAACATGGTTTCTAGCGCATGCAAGAGCGTGGTGACTATTTAGTGGGAGAAGGTTTAAACGAACATTTGGATACATCTCGGAGTAAGCCTTTATTATTAATGCAAGATAGCGCGTACAATAGTATTCAGATGCTGCAATCGTAAGAGTTCCATCAGGGCGGTGCAGTTTCTGCATGTCTCTTTCGATGTCTTCTATATAGGCAAGTAAATGATCTACATGTACCTTAAACTTCTTACCAGCGGCCGTTAAAAAGGTCTCTTTACCAATTCGGGTGAAAAGTTTATGGTTTAATCTTTCTTCTAAAGCTTGGATATGTAAAGTTACAGTAGGTTGGGTGTATTTCAATTCCTTTGCAGCTTCCGTTAAGTTTAATTTTTCCGCTACAACTTGAAATGTCTTTAGATTTCTAATTTCCATTTTATCGCTCCTTCCATAACAAACAGAAAAATATTACTGATTCTTCTAACTTTAATACCCTATAATATACCACTTTAGATTGTTATTAGCAGCAGAGAAGATTATAAAATAAAGCTTTATAGCAGTTAAATGGATAAGATAAAAAAATACAATCGCCGTTCAAGCCTGATAAAGATACAGCGATTGTACAAATAGGATGATAGATTATCTATTTTTATGATGATAATACGTTATTAATTTTTTCAATAGCCCAGTCAAGTTCATCATGTTTTATCGTTAATGGTGGTGCAAGTCGGATTGTGTTTTCGTGCGTTTCTTTACATAAGACGCCTTCTTCTTTTAGTTTCTCACAATAACCGCGAACCGGATGATTGAACTCTAGACCGATGAATAGTCCGCGAGCTCGAATTGCTTTCAGTTCGGGGATGTTCATTTTACGCAATTCTTTTTCGAAGTATTCACCAAGCTCCAGTGATCTTGTCACAAGATCCTCTTTTTCTATTACATCAAGGGCAGCTAAAGAAACTGCACATGCTAGTGGATTTCCACCGAAAGTCGAACCGTGTGATCCAGGTGTAAAGACATCCATTATTTCTTTATCCGCAGCGATAGCGGATACTGGAAATACTCCACCTCCAAGGGCCTTACCCAATACATAGATATCTGGTACAACATCTTCCCAGTCACATGCAAACATTTTTCCAGTGCGTGCCAAGCCTGTTTGCACCTCATCGGCAATGAATAACACATTATTCTCCGTACATATTTCACGAATTCCTTTGAGATAGCCTTCGGGGGGAATGATGATTCCGGCTTCCCCTTGAATAGGCTCTACAATAATAGCAGCAGTATTTTCTGTAATCGAACGCTTGACAGCATCTATGTCACCGAAGTCTACTCGCTTAATATTGGGGATAAATGGGCCGTAATTCTTTCTTGCAGTAGGATCATTAGATAAAGAAACTGCATTTATTGTTCGTCCGTGAAAGTTCCCTTTTGCAGCAATGATCTCTGCCTGATTATCCTCTACTCCTTTTATTTCATAAGCCCATCGGCGAGCAGCTTTTATCGCAGTTTCTACTGCTTCTACTCCTGTATTCATTGGTAATACTTTATCTTTACCAGTTAATTTTGAAATTCGTTTTGTCAAGGGACCTAGCAAATCATTATGAAAAGCGCGGGATGTCAAAGTTACTTTATCGGCTTGCTCTTTAAGTGCTTTAATAATTTTGGGGTGCCGATGTCCTTGGTTGACTGCTGAATAAGCACTAAGCATGTCCATGTATTTATTGCCTTCCGGGTCCTTTACCCAGACCCCTTCTGCTTCCGAAATTACAATCGGTAGTGGATGATAGTTATGTGCACCATAATGCTCGGTTAATTCAATAATTTCTTCGGTTGTTTGCGTTAAAGTCATCCGTACTCCTCCTTTAGAGTAGTGCAAGGAGCTATGATGCTCCTTGCACTGTTCTATATTAGTATGATTCAGAAATTGTTTTCGCTAACATATGGAGTGCCAAATAATCTGGACCTCCCGCTTTTGAATCCGTACCAGACATTTTAAATCCGCCAAACGGGTGGTAACCAACAATTGCCCCCGTACAATTACGGTTGAAGTATAAATTACCGACATGAAATTCTCTAGAAGCTTTATTTATTTTTTCACGATTATTTGTAATTACCGCTCCTGTTAATCCATATTCAGAGTTATTGGCAATTTCCAGTGCATGATCAAAGTCTTTTGCCTTTGCAAATGCAACAACAGGGCCAAAGATTTCCTCCTGCATGATACGTGCTTCTACATCTAAATTAGCAAAAATGGTTGGCTGAATAAAATAACCTTTGGAGTCGTCCCCCTCGCCACCAGTCATTAGTTTGCCTTCTGCTTTACCGATTTCGATATAATTCATAATCTTGTTGAAGGCAGCTTGATCGATAACAGGTCCCATATTAACGTCGGGTGTGGTAGTTTCACCAACAGTTAGCTCTTTCGTGCGTTTTACTACCCTTTCTAGTACTTCATCATAGACATCTTCATGAACGACTGCGCGAGATCCAGCAGAGCACTTTTGCCCTGAAAATCCAAATGCAGAAGTTACAATGGCGTCGACAGCAATATCAATGTCTGCTTCATTATCGACTACAACTGTATCTTTTCCACCCATCTCTACAATTGTACGTTTTAAGTGAAATTGGTTCTCATTAACCGCTGCGGCACGTTCATATAAGCGAGTTCCAACTTCACGTGAACCTGTAAAGGTTATTAGCGCTGTTTTTGGATGATCCACAAGATAATCTCCAACTTCTGAACCACTGCCTGGTAGGAAGTTGATGACGCCATCTGGTATGCCTGCTTCCAATAAAACATCTACAAATTCTGCAGCAATTACAGGGGTTGCACTTGCAGGTTTAAGTATGACTGTATTGCCTGTAACAAGTGGTGCTACCGTTGTACCTACCATAATGGCAAAAGCAAAGTTCCATGGCGGAATGGTCACTGCAACGCCTGAAGGGGTATAGAGGTACCGATTGTATTCCCCTGGTCTACTATTTATTTCTTTTCCTTTATCTAATTCAATCATTTGTCGGGCATAATACTCCATAAAGTCAATACCCTCTGCAATATCAGCATCGGCTTCGTTCCATGGTTTTCCAGCCTCTTTAATCAGTAAAGCTGTAAATTCACTCTTTCTGCGACGGATAATTGCTGCAGTCCGTATTAAAATATTCGCCCGGTCAATTGCATTCGTATATCTCCAAGTTTGGAAAGCTTGATTCGCTGCTTGCACAGCTTTTTCAGCATGTTCCTGATTCGCCTTGGCAACGTATCCAATTATTTCTTCTTTTTTCCCCGGATTAATAGAAGTGATCTTTTCTTCAGTAAGTACTTTTTCTCCATCTATTAAGAGGTCATAAGTTCCCCCGAGTTTTCTTTCAATTTTTTCTAACTCAGATTCCAATCTTTTGCGATTGCTCTCTATTGAGAAGTCTGTAAATGGTTCGTGCTTATACGGTGTTAACATAGAATCCACTCTCCTTATAAAATTTCGCTTGCTTGTATAAATAGCAAAAATCATGCCAACTATTTAAGTGTTGACTTATCAAGGTTTTAATAAAAAGAGATGCAAAATAAATTTGCGTTATTTTTAAAAAGCGCATAACCGTGCAAAATTATTTTGCTATTACAGTATATTTCCATTAAGCTGATAATAGGGAGGGAACACTTTCATGGGAAATGATGTAATGGATCTGCAAGCACTAAAGCATAGAAATAAACTATATGAACAGTTGCTGGATGAAGTGAATGTTGGTATCCACGTAATTAATAATCAAGGGAAAACAATTATTTATAACAAAAAAATGATGGAAATTGAATCAATGGAAGCAGCTGACGTATTGGATAAGGATGTATTAGAAGTTTTTTCATTTAAGGAAAATCAGCATAGTACACTTGTCCATACATTAACAACCGGGAAAGAAACTAGAGGGATTAAACAAACTTACTTTAATAATATTGGAAAAGAAATCACGACAATTAATGATACTTTTCCAATTATAGAAGATGGAAAGATTACTGAGGCAGTCGAGATAGCAAAAGATATCACTCAATTAGAACAAGTTATTAAGGAAAATGTGTTACAGAGGAAAAACACCAAATTTACATTTGATCAAATTATTGGAGATAGTGAAGAATTTGCTACGGTAATTGAAGATGCAAAACTAGCAACTCGAACAACTTCATCTGTTCTTATTGTTGGCGAAACAGGAACTGGTAAGGAATTATTTGCGCAAAGTATCCATAATGGTAGTGCAAGGTCATCTGCTCCTTTTGTCGCCCAGAATTGTGCAGCAATACCCGAAAGTTTAATGGAGAGTTTATTATTTGGTACAAAGAAAGGGGCCTTCACGGATGCGATAGATTCACCCGGTCTATTTGAACAAGCAGATGGTGGAACTTTGTTACTTGACGAGATTAATTCTTTAGACGCTTCCCTTCAAGCAAAACTCTTGAGAGTGCTGCAAGAAAGAACAGTAAGAAGAATAGGGGATACAAAGGATAAAAAGGTGGACGTTCGTATTATCGCAACGATTAATGAAGACCCGGCCGATATGATTATGGAAAATCGAATAAGGAAAGATTTATTTTATCGTTTGAGTGTCGTAACTTTATTCATCCCCCCCTTACGTGAAAGAAAAGTAGATATTATGCCTTTAACGACGGAATTTATTAATAAATACAACACACTTTTTCAAATGAATATAAAGAATGTTAGTGCGGAAGCAAAAGAATTACTCTATGAACACGACTGGCCAGGGAATGTAAGAGAGTTAGAGCATACTATTGAAGGTGCGATGAATCTAGTAGTTGAAGAAAAGGAAATTCAAGTTCATCATTTACCCACTCGTTTTCGAAACCATAATAAATATAAGAGAGACAATGATAGAAACAGCAAGGATAGTCCCCCTATAAACGATTTTCATTCGAGAAAGCTGCGAGTTAGAATGGAACAGTTGGAAAAGGAATATATTAAACGAACACTTTTAGAAAATAACTATAATATAACACAAGCTGCAAAGATTCTAGGTATAAGCAGACAGAGCCTTCAATATCGCATAAAGAAATTTAATATTTAAATTTAGCACGTATTAACGGTCTGTAACATTTGAGTAAATTTTCCTTCAGCTAACGGAACCTTTTCGTAAGTTATTAATTGTTGAAAAGGGGTATACTCTATGATAGAATTCAATATATAGTGCTTGACAAGACAATTTAATACTAAATGTAGTATATAAGTAATGGTGACAAGATAACTGTTTAAAAGGGAATCCAGTTAAAAGCTGGAGCTGCCCCCGCAACTGTACGTGTGGACGAATTAGTAAACCACTATATCGCTTGCTGTTAGGTGACGATATGGGAAGGGCTATAGTAGGAAGAAGCACAAGCCAGGAGACCTGCCATAACTTGCAAGTTTTGTTTCTTCGGGGTGTAAGAAAGGTAAAACGATAAGAAGTGTGTATTTTTTTATGCATTTTGTCGTTTTTTCCTGCCGTTCATCCCGAAAATGAACGGTTTTTTTAATGTGTTTACATAAAGGGAGGAAATAAAATGCAAACAATGAGTCAAACTAAAAGTTCTAAAGGGATTGAATTAATTGATGAATGGGCCAAGGGATTAAATATTCAAACCGAAAAATATAAAGAAAAAGTGGAAGGACTCTGGAATTCTGACCAAATGAGGGATGAATTTTATGATGCTCTAATTAACCATGCCCTTGAAAATATAGACGAAGTATCACCAGACTGGACTTATTTTGCTACACGAATTTATTTGCATGAACTCTATCAAAAGGCTGCAGAAAATAGGGGTTATGACGCTTCTCTTTCGTATGGTCCCTTCTACGATTTATTAAAGCAATTGACCGATAAAGGAATTTATTCTACTAATCTTCTTTCAAGCTACACGAAAGGGGAAATTGATTATTTTGGTGAGTCACTTGAACAGGAAAGGGATTTATTATTTACGTACCCTGGCATTTATACATTGGCAACTCGTTATCTTGCAATGGATCATGAAAAGAATATCTATGAATTGCCACAAGAGCGCTGGATGGTTATTGCGATGCATCTTATGCAAGAAGAACCAGCTGAGGGTCGCACGAAGCACGTTCTAGAAGCATACTGGGCGCTGAGTAATTTATATATGACGGTTGCGACACCAACATTGGCTAATGCAGGGAAGAGTCACGGGCAATTGTCGAGTTGTTTTATCGATACGGTAAATGATAGTTTAGAAGGCATTTATGATAGTAATAGCGATGTTGCCCAACTGTCGAAAAATGGCGGTGGAATTGGGGTTTACATGGGTAAAGTCCGAGCGAGGGGCAGTTCAATTAGAGGATTTAAAGGGATGTCTAGTGGGGTTGTACCATGGATTAAACAGTTAAATAACACGGCGGTAAGTGTTGATCAGCTTGGTACTAGAAAAGGTGCAATTTCGGTTTATTTAGATGTATGGCATCGCGATATTGAGGAATTTCTTGACTTGAAGCTAAATAATTTTTTTGGTAAGTATGCCAGACTTATTTATGGAACAAGTGGAGAACAGAGGAGACTGGTATTTATTTGACCCTCATGAAGTTCGTGAGGTGATGGGCTTCTCTCTAGAAGATTTCTACGATGAGAAGAAAGGTGATGGAGAATGGCGCAAGAAATATCAAGCATGCATTAACGCTAATTTAGATTCGAAAAAGAAAGTACCTGCAATTGAAATTATGAAGAGAATCATGCGTTCACAGCTTGAAACAGGGGCACCATTCATGTTTTACCGAGATGAAGTGAACCGCCGGAATGCGAACTCTCATACTGGGATGATTTATTGCACGAATTTATGTACGGAGATTACGCAAAACCAATCCCCGACAGAGTTTGTCCAGCAATATCTCACGGAAGAAAATGCCGTTGTGAAAAAATACAAGCCTGGTGATTTTGTTGTTTGTAACCTGAGCTCCGTCAACTTAGGAAAGGCTGTACCAGATAATGTATTGGAACGCCTCATCAAAATTCAAGTTCGCATGCTTGATAATGTCATTGATATCAATACGTTGCCATTATTACAAGCAACGCTCACGAACCAAAAGTATAGAGCGATTGGTCTAGGTACATTCGGATTCCACCATCTGCTTGCAAAAGAAGGAATTGAGTGGGAATCAGAGCAAGCTGTAGAATATACCGATGCAATTTATGAAAAAATCGCCTACTTAGCGATTTCTGCATCAGCAGATTTAGCGGAAGAAAAAGGCAGCTATCAAGTATTTGAAGGAAGTAAATGGAGTACAGGAGAGTACTTTGATAACAGAGGGTACGATGATTCCGAAGAGTGGATGGCATTGAAGGAGCGGGTGAAAGAAACCGGAATCCGCAATGGTTATGTAATGGCTGTTGCACCGAATGCGTCTACTTCGATTATTGCCGGCTCTACTGCAGGAATCGACCCAGTGTTTAAACCTTTCTATCATGAAGAGAAGAAAGACTTTAAAATGCCTGTAACGGCACCAGATATGGACCACAATAATTACCATATCTACAGACGTTCCGCTTATATTGTTGACCAGCGCTGGTCGGTGAAACAGAATGCAATGCGCCAGAAACACGTAGACCAAGGGATTTCATTTAACATGTATGTGCCGAACACGATCCGGGCTTCTGTTTTACTAGACTTGCATCTACAGGCTTGGAAGAGCGGACTGAAAACAACTTACTATGTACGCTCTTCTTCTACAGATATTGAAGAATGTGAGTGGTGTCAATAATGGATATGGGAAAGTTTTTACTTTCCCATATCTCTGCCCAAAGGAATCGATGACAAAGGGATTAATCGTACGTTATAAACAGGAGTGAAATAAATGAAGATACTCATTGCTTATCATAGTTTTAGTGGCAATACCGAGGAAATAGCGGAGATGATCCAGGATCGATTAAATCATCACGGTTATCAACCTGAATTATATGAAATTGGTATGGGTGCCTATTTTCCTGAGTTAAGTAATTACGATGTCGTCATGTTAGGGACGTTTACTTGGGATCTGGGTAGTACCCCGGCTGAAGTAAAAGACTTTGTAGCAGATGTCGGCTATAAGCCGGATAATATTGCCGTGTTTGGCTCAGGCGAAACCCAATTTGGCGGGGAAGAGATGTTCTGTCTTGCAGTTACGAAACTAGCTAGATTTTACAATAGTCCATGGGAAGGTTTGAAAATAGAACAGTCCCCAAGGGGAAGCCAGGAGATAAAAGTTTCCAATTGGGTAGATGGAATTGTAGAAAGTGTAAGAAAAGAAAAAGAGCAGAAGAGCTGGGTGACAGTAGGCGTATAGAGTGAGTAAGAATAGAAAATTAAAAGAGGCAGGGAATACAAATATGACTGTAGTTTTAAAAAAAGCTAGAACGTTAGAACCAAAAAACCCTAATAAATCAACAGGGATTTTTGGGGGGAAGTCCAGTGGTATTTTAAATTGGAATGATATTGCATATCCCCATTGGTATCAGATTTACAAAAAGTTACTAGGAAACTACTGGCAAGCGGATGAAATCAATATGTCTTCCGATATTAGGCAGTTTCCCGAGTTGACGAAGGATGAACAGGATGCCTATTTGAAGATTATCGGATTACTGTCTACGTTAGATGCACCACAGACACGGACGGCCTTGTTATTATCTTTATACGCAACCGATCCATCCGTACAATCCATTATGGCTGTAATTTCGCAGCAAGAGGCTGTGCATAATGAGAGCTACTCGTATGTTTTATCATCTGTCGTGTCGTTGGATGAACAGAATAAGTCATTCGAGTTAGGCCGGACAGATCCAGTTCTCCTAAAACGGAACGAACGGATTATCAAAGTTTATAATGAATTTGCAGAGAATCCGACAATCAAAAACATATTAAAAGTCATGGTCTATACTTCTCTGCTGGAGGGAATGTTTTTCTATTCCGGATTTGCCTTCTTTTATAACTTAGCACGAAATAATAAAATGGTAGGAACTAGTACGATGATCAGCTATATTAATCGGGACGAGCTCGAGCACGGAAGATATATTGGCGAATTGTTCCGCGCAACACTAGCTGAGAATCCGGAGTATAATACGGAAGCGTTCAATGAGTGGGTATATGATGCGTTCCGTCATTCGGTGGAACAAGAGATTAATTGGTCCAGATATGTATTAGCTCATGTTGATGGAATTGATTTAGATGAAATGGAAGGCTATATTAAATATCGAGCGAATAAGATGTTACGTATGTTGGGCTTAAGTGAGATATATGATGGTTACTTCGATAATCCGATGAAATGGATTCGCGCATATGTAGATAACTTTGATGGAACGAAGACAGACTTCTTTGAGCAAAAGTCACGTGCCTATACAAAAGTAAGTGATTTGAACGGGTTTGACGACTTATAAAGTGAAACTTCATTCAGTGGGGGTATTACAGACCGTTAATGCGCGATAAAAGAATCGTTTGTTAGATAGGAAAATCCGAACAATCTAGGAGGAACTTCTACCTTAGATTGTTCGGATTTTTGTTATGTTATTCTTAGCATTTGCTTCTCTTTTCTACCATACAAGAAGAAATAAAGCACGGTTGAAGCTAATACTACAAAACCTAAAATACCGTAAAGGGAACTGTAACCTATTAAAGGTATAATGAATCCGAGCAGATAAGGGCCGAACCCAAGCCCTGCATCAAGCGCAATAAAATAGGTTGATGTAGCGAGTCCTAATCGGTGAGGCGGGGTCAGCTTAACTGCGATAGCCTGTGAGCAGGACTGGATATTCCCAAACCCAAGACCAATCAGAAATCCAGACAATAATAGAGTCATCCCGCCACTTGCTGTACTTAGAAGCAGCATTCCAGCTGTAAAAATCACAAAAGCTGGATACATGACATAGTTTGCTCCTTTCAAATCCATTAAGCGGCCAGTGAAAGGGCGTGATAGTAAGATTGCCACAGAGTAGACGAGAAAGAAGAAACTCGCCACTTCAACGAGGTTTTTTTCTGCGGCATAAAAGTTAATATAAGAAAGCACACTCGAATAGCAAAGACCTAGCACGAGAACAATAATTGCAATAGACATCGCCCTTGGTTCGATAAAATTAGAGATTTTAAATCCTTTCTCCTCTAACTCTTCTATTGAAAAGTCTACTTTTGGCACATTGATTAGAAATGCTGTAATTAAACTAATAACCCCCAATAGTAAACAGAAACCAAAAATAATCGAATAGCTCGTGTTTTGACTTAGATAAAGCCCAAAGAATGGACCAATAGCTGCAGCCAAAGTTGCACTCATACTGTAATAGCCGATCCCTTCAGCTTTTCGAGATGCCGGAATCAGGTCAGCAACAATTGTTCCAGCTGCTGTACTCGCTATTCCAAGTGTAAATCCATGCAACAGTCGCACAATTAATAGCGAATAGATACTCGCACTAAAAAGATAAAAAATACTCATAATCGTAAAAAGAATTAGGCCAATAAATAATGTTTTCCGCCGGCCGATCAACTCAATATTTCGCCCAGCTAATAGTCTTCCGATCAGCGTGCCGATAATAAAGATTCCAGTTACGAGCCCAGCAAGGCTTGTGGAAGCTTGATATTCGTTAGAAGCGTAGACCGCCATGATGACAATTAATAAGTAAAAGACCATCGTCAGGAAAAAGTTAATCATGGCAGTAATGATGAAATCCTTTGTCCATAGTTTCGGTTTACTCACGTTCATTATCCGCTCTAATATTCTCTTGTAATTTAGGGAAGATATGATAAGCAGCTAGTTGCTCTTCCTTCGTGATACCTTCCATGACATGATTTTCTAAATCCGTTATTTTTATTCTGCATGTTCGATAAATCTCTTTACCCAAATCCGTTAATTGAATAATCTTCTCTCTTCTGTCTTCACTTGGAATTGGTTTTATAATTTGCATTTCTTCCAAGCGGTGAACTCTTCTTGTGATTGTTGGTTTCTCCACATTATAGTAGTTCGCAATCTCAACTAATGTAGAGGGCCCGTTATTATTTAAGTAAAAGATAACTTGCCATAAGGAATAGGAAAGTCCATGATCGCTTAATAGTTCATTCAATTTGCTAATGAGCGGGCGATATAAGCTTAAATAACGCTGAAAGAATCCTTCCAAGTTTTAACCTCCTCCTGCGAAAATTAGTTACCTAGGGTAATAGTTAACGAAGGAAACTATAGAGTATTTTAAAGGAAATGTCAAAAGTAAAAAAGCATAAAAAGACATCCAGGCCATACTCCTGAATGTCTCTTCCTCATTCAATCTCAGCTTTCTCACTATCTGCTAAAGCCATAAAGACAATCATCGCAATCACACAAGCTGTGCCAAGCCATTGAAACGATCCGAATGGCTCTTTCAGCCAAAATACAGTCGTTAAAACTGCGGCGAGCGGCTCTAAGCTACCTATTAAACTCGTTTCCTTTGGTGAAAGACTATGTAAACTCTCGATGAAAAACCAAAAAGCAATCATCGTTCCAAAAATCACGACGAAAAATAAATAAAGATACCCTTCTAGTGGGAGCGCCGCGAAATCCATTTGCCATGGTGGATGGATAAAGCTTAACGTGAAGCCTCCAATGACCATCGCCCAGCCGACAATAACGAGGGAATCGAAATAGGCGAGGAGGGAAGCAGCATATAATGTGTAAAAAGCGAAAGCGACCCCTGACAGAATTCCCCAGATGACTGCCGGTGCGGGGACAGATAATCCTGATAACGATCCATTCGTCAGTAAAAAGAAACAGCCGCTCAAAGAAAGGAAGACAGTTACAAAATCAATTCTTCTTAACTTCATCTGTCTCCGTACCAATAAATAGGCGATAATCATAATTGGCGCTTGATATTGTAATAGGGTAGCAACAGCCGCGTTTCCGTGATTTATCGAAGCCATATACGTATATTGGACCGCAAGCATACCAAAAAGTCCGAATATAAGAAGCTGGAACGCATTCCGCTTATTTTTCCAAACATCGAATACTTGTTTCTTATCCCTTGTGAGATATTGAATCGTTAATAATAAGATTCCAGAAACAAGCAATCGGACGGTAACAAGCCAATCTACTTCAATTTGGAAATCTTGAAAAAGTTTTTGGGAAACCGTACCACCGACTCCCCAAAATGTTGCACCGATAATAACAAAGAAAAACCCTAGTTTCCTGTTCTGTCTACTCATTCTTTCTTCACCATCATAATTATAAATGCTTATTTCTGAATGACTGCGATTGTACAACGGGATACACAGACAAGCTTGCCTGTTGCTTCATCCGTAATTTTAACTTCCCATATATGGGTTGTCCTTCCGATATGGAGCGGTTTTCCAACTGCAGTTACGTTACCATCCCGCACACTGCGGATATGGTTCGCATTAATCTCAAGCCCCACTGCTGCTTCCGTTTCAGCATCTACTAGATTCATGCTTCCTACACTGGCCACGGTCTCCGCAAGAACCACTGACGCTCCTCCATGCAGCAATCCATAAGGCTGGCGTGTTGGTCCATGTACAGGCATTGTCGCTATCACTTTTTCCTTTGTTACTTCAATTATCTCTATTCCAATGGCATCCATGATTGTATTCATCTTACGTCCTCCCTACCTGAATTCTGTATTCATCATAGCTGGAAGAGACTGCTTTGTAAACATGGTAACATAGGTTATACTGAAAGTGATTCATACCTTTTCATAAGGAATAAAACAGTAAAAGGATGTTAGATATGAATATGAAACGAGATGGAGAGAATGTTCTAGACATGATAAAAGCCGGGATGAAGTTAATAGAACTTTATTCAGGCTTTTTCTTTTTCACACAGATTGAAGCTAAGATAAAAAATAAAGACTTCTTTGTCGTTACATCGAATGTATATGATCATTTTAGATAAGCAGGATTTCCGGAAGATCGTCTTTTTGAAAGATAGGGTATAAAAATGGGCGCCATGCTATGATATATCTTAAAGATGACGCGCTAAGCAAAATGAGCACATCTTGCTCGCTTGGATATAAATTTCTTACGGACAAAAGAAGTGCATGAACTTGTTGACTTTGCAAAAGATATATTGCAAAAAAGGTGAAAAAACAAATGAGTAGGTGTAAAGTTTATTTATAGTACGGGTGTCCAAGCACCATTAGTCAGCTTAGGAGGAAATTATTATGAACAATTACAGTGATGATAGTCTTGCCCTTCATACGGACCTATACCAAATTAATATGGCAAAAGCTTATTGGGAAGATAATATTCATCATAAAAAAGCTGTATTTGATTTGTATTTCAGGAAGTTGCCATTTGGGAATGGATATGCAATATTTGCTGGGTTAGAACGAATCATCGATTATCTACAGACCTTTCATTTTTCCGAAAGTGATCTGGATTATTTAAAGGAGTTAGGCTACAAGCGAGATTTTATTGACTATTTACGAACGGTGCGCTTTACAGGGAATGTCCGTGCAATGAAGGAGGGCGAGGTTGTATTTAATAATGAACCAATTCTTCAAGTCGAAGCCCCGTTAATCGAGGCGCAACTAATTGAAACGGCTCTGTTGAATATCGTTAACTACCAAACGCTTATTGCAACGAAGGCCTCCCGGATTATGCAAGTTGCGGGGGACAAGCCGGCATCGGAATTCGGTACGAGACGCGCGCATGAATTTGATGCTGCATTATGGGGTACGAGAGCAACTTTTATCAGTGGCTTCTCTAGCACAAGCAATGTTCGAGCAGGCAAGCGCTTCGGTATTCCTATATCTGGAACGCATGCCCATTCGTATGTTCAGGCATATGAAGATGAATATATTGCTTTCCACAAATATGCAAAATCCCACAAGAATTGCGTTTTCCTAGTGGATACTTATGATACGTTAAAGTCAGGTGTTCCAACGGCAATCAAAGTTGCGAAAGAGCTTGGCGATAACATAAATTTTGAAGCGATTCGATTAGACAGTGGAGATTTAGCCTATCTCTCCAAGGAAGCAAGAAAATTATTAGATGAAGCAGGGTTTGTAGATACCAAAATCATCGCTTCAAATGATCTAGATGAATATACCATGATGAATTTAAACGCACAAGGAGCGAAAATCGACGCATGGGGTATTGGAACGAAAGTGATTACTGCTTTCGACCAACCAGCCTTGGGAGCCGTATATAAGATGGTAGCTATGGAAGATGAAAATGGCGAAATGACCGATCGGATCAAGCTTTCTTCCAGTCCTGAAAAGGTTACGACACCGGGACTAAAAAAGGTATACCGTATCATTAATAAATTTACAAATAAATCAGAAGGGGATTATATCGCCTTAAATTACGAACAACCTGAAAAAGAATCTAAACTTCATATGTTCCATCCCGTGCATACGTATATTGGAAGTTTTGTTACCAATTTCATCGCAAAGGATTTACATGAGGATATTTTTGTGGATGGTATACTTATGTATGAAAACCCACCACTCCAAGAGATTCAATCTTACTCCAAGGAACAATTGAATCTATTATGGGAAGAATACAAGCGTTCCTTAAATCCGGAAGAATATCCAGTCGATTTAAGTCAGGCTTGTTGGGATAACAAGATGAAGCATATAGAAGAAATGAAAAAATATAGTTTTAAAAAATAACATATAGGAGCGGATTCAAATTGGTAAAAGAAGCGTTATTAATTGTTGATATGAGTAATGACTTTGTAGCAGACGATGGCCCATTAACTGTCGGTAAACCAGCACAAGAAATTGTACCTTACATTAAGGATTTGGCAACCGAATTTCTAGAAGCAGGAAAGATGGTTGTTGTATCGATGGATGCCCATCAGCCAAATGACCCTCACTTCGAATTATGGTCACCTCATAATATTGTCGGTACGGAAGGCCAGCAATTGTACGGGGAGCTCTATGATTGGTACGAAGCTAATCAGAATAATGAAAACCTAATATATTCGGCAAAGACTAACTATAATGCATTCTTCCAAACAGATTTGGCTGAAACATTCAGGAAGGCGGGTGTGGAGAAGGTTCATACCGTTGGGGTAACGACGGATATCTGTGACTTTTTAACAGTTTCAGGAGCAGATGCAGAAGGTTTTAAAACGGCGATTCACAAACGAGGTATAGCAACGTTTACAGATCTTGGGGAAACAATGGTTAATCATATGGTACGTTGTTTCCATACAGAAGTGATTGATTGAACCGCTCACGATTGAAGTTACAAGTGTGCTTGGCTTCTTAAGTATAGTATGATAACAAATACTTATCCTAGTGTAAGGTAAAAGGAATAGCAATGACGTTTGTGAAAGGGAAGAGTGACATGGGTGCGCATGAAACAATAAAGACAATTTCTGAAGAAGAAAGAAATCAAATAAAGTCGCTGCTTTTAAATTACTCGAAAGAAGAACTAGCGATTGTCTTACACCATTTTACTAAGTGTAAAGAAATGAAATAGCAAAGCAAAGGAGGTGGAGTATGCTAACGGAAGTTTCTATTATTCTAGCGTTTGGCGCAGGGGTATTATCCTTTGTATCACCCTGTGTATTTCCGCTCTATCCAGCATTCTTATCCTATATTACTGGAATGAGTGTGTCTGATGTACAAAGCGGTAAAATAGGAGGACAACGCAAAGCGATATTTCATACATTATTCTTTCTATTAGGATTTTCCATTATTTATCTCGTGCTGGGATTAGGGTCAACTGGAAGTGCCAGTTTAATTGAGACGTGGTATATACAATACGGAGATATCATCCGCCAGGTCGGCGCGATCTTCATCGTGTTTTTTGGTTTAGTTACAGTTGGGATCTTCACCCCGACCTTCTTGATGAAAGACCATAAACTAAACTTAAAAAACAAGCCATCTGGTTATCTAGGCACTGTGTTGATTGGTTTAACCTTTGCATTGGGCTGGACACCTTGTATGGGACCGATATTAGCAGCCACGTTAGCTCTTGTCGGCGCGAATCCGTCCCAAGGTATCTGGTACATGGGAGCTTATATATTAGGCTTTAGTATCCCGTTTCTGTTGATGGCATTTTTTATCGGGAAATTTACGTGGATTAAAAAATACAGTGGTGCATTTATGAAAGTCGGTGGAAGCATCATGATTCTAATGGGAATTATATTGTTTTTTGATATGTTCACTATTTTTAATTCATTATTTGCGCCAATTTTTGGGGATTTCCAAGGGTTTTAGTCTTTGGAGGGAAAGAAATATATTTATATCATCCAGTGAAACTGTGAGTGAATCAAAATTTGAATTGCTTAGATCGATTCCCGTTTATTCAATTGAAATGCTTATGTTAAAAATGGTCCGACTTACGTTATACTATAAGGAACGATTATAACTTATGTATAAAAGGACGGTTACCAATGGCGAAGATCTTAATTATCGAGGATGATCCAAAGATTGCCGTACTCCTGCAGAGCCATTTGCAAAAATATGGTTATAACGCGGTAGTCGCAGAACAATTTGATGCAATAACGGAAGAGTTCCACAAAGTTCAACCGGATCTTGTATTATTGGATATTAATTTACCTAGCTTTGATGGTTTCTACTGGTGCAGGCAGATTAGACAGTTTTCAACCTGTCCGATCATATTCATTTCTGCCCGTTCAGGGGAGATGGATCAAGTCATGGCACTGGAAAATGGCGGGGATGATTATATTACGAAACCATTCGCTTATGAAGTCGTCGTTGCGAAAATTAAGAGTAACTTACGGAGAGCATACGGGGAATATGCACCAAAAGTGGAAGAGCGGAAGATTGAGCTGGACGGGCTTACTCTTTACGCGGAACGGATGGAATTAGTGAAAGGTGGAAACGTGATTACTCTAACAAAGAAAGAAGCTGTTTTGCTCGAAATGCTGTTGAGTCGTTCTCCGAGGGTTGTATCAAGGGAATTACTCCTCGAAAAGCTGTGGGATGACCAAGCTTTTGTTGATGAAAATACACTGAATGTGAATGTCACTCGCGTTCGGAAAAGGTTGCAGGAGTTAGGGATTCAAGATGCGATTGAAACGATTCGAGGTGCAGGCTACCGGCTCGTAGCGAATTGGGAGCACGGCTCATGAAGAAACTATTTTTTCGTGACCAGTTTTCGCTCATTTTTTTAAATATTATTCAGCTCACGGTTATGGTGCTTGTGCTCTGGTTAAGCGGCCTTCGTGAAGTGTCACTCATCTTTTATCTTTTATTTTTAAGCATCCTCTTTCTAACAGGTTATTTAGTATACCGTTACGTTACATTACGGAAATTTTACCAACGCTTGGCAAATCCGATTGCCTGGCTGGAGGAAGTGTTTGAAACATTTGACGAAGCTCCACTTTCTGCTGCCCTAAGCGAACTCTTAAAGACACAACATCGTTTATATATTAGCGAAATAGCACATGCGAACAGTAAGAAAAATGAACATATGACATTCATCAATCAATGGGTGCATCAGATGAAGACACCATTATCTGTCATCGAGTTGATTATCCAGGAATATGAAGATGAGCAAATTCTAAGTATCCGTGAAGAAACGGATAAGCTTGAAAAGGGATTGGAAATGGTTTTATATGCTGCTCGCCTAGAAGTGTTCGAACAAGACTTTCACGTGAAATCGGTCGGATTAAAGCGAGCGGTGGAACAAGTAATTCGCGATAATAAGCGGCTATTCATTAAGAACAGGGTTTACCCGGAGCTCGACCTTTCGGAAGTTCGTGTGGAGTCAGATGAGAAATGGTTAGTCTTTGTCATCAACCAGCTTATTACGAACGCTGTAAAATATTCAGCAGGGAAAGCACATAAGATTTATATCTTGGAAGCAAGGACTGCTGCAGGAGTTCAATTACTCATTCAAGACCATGGAGTCGGTATTCCGAAATCAGATATAAAACGTGTATTTGCTCCATTTTTTACTGGTGAAAATGGAAGGATTTATCGTGAATCGACGGGGATGGGACTTGCGCTAGTTCGAGATATATGTGACAACCTAGGACATACTGTGGAAATAGAATCTACGCCTGGAAAAGGGACATTAGTCAAATTAACATTCCCGAGTTAAGAAACCTTACAGAAATGTAAGCTAATTGAAAGCTAGACCGATGTTTAAAATTCCTCTTTTCTTTTACACTAGTTGTAGAAGGAAAGGGGTTTTTAGCATGGAAATTTTAAAAACACAAAACGTAAGCAAAGTATATGATGGAAAAGTAGCGCATAAAGCGCTTGAGGATATTGATTTAGTTATTGAAGAAGGGGAATTTGTTGGAATCATGGGTCCTTCGGGAAGCGGTAAGTCGACATTGCTCAATATGGTTGCAACGATTGACCAGCCAACTTCAGGTTCGATTCTTATCAGTGGCAAGAATCCGCTAGAGATGAAACATAATGAAATGGCAGAGTTCCGCCGCCGAGAATTGGGCTTTGTGTTTCAGGATTTTAATTTGCTGTCGACATTGACCGTGGAGGAAAATATTGTGCTGCCACTTACGCTTGAAGGAACAAAGGTCAAAGAAATGGAGAAGCGTGTCGCAGCAGTTGCTGAAAAGCTCGGCATCTTGGAAATTTTGAAAAACCGCACTTATGAAATCTCCGGTGGACAAGCACAGCGGACGGCTATAGCCCGAGCGATTATCCACCAGCCGAAAATGGTGCTCGCCGACGAGCCAACAGGTAACCTTGACTCTAAAGCATCCCGGACGGTAATGGAAATGCTTGAACAAATTAATCGGGACGACCGGACAACGATGATGATGGTGACCCATGATCCAATCGCTGCAAGTCACACGCAGCGGGTTGTTTTTATTAAGGACGGGAAGCTATATAACGAGATTCAGCGTGGAGATAACCGTCAAGCTTTCTTTCAAAAAATAATTGATGTGCTATCGCTGTTGGGGGGAGATACAAGTGACCTTTCGTCAATTCGCGTTTAATAATGTCTTAAGAAATAAACGGGTCTATGCTGCTTATTTCCTTAGTAGCTTATTTTCAGTAATGGTTTTCTTTGTTTATGCGATTTTTGCCTTTCACCCGGCATTAAAGGAAGTGCATTCGAGCGTTACGGTAGGTCTGCATTTTGCTGAGGGAATTATTTATGTTTTTTCGTTCATCTTTGTACTCGTTTCGATGAGTGCCTTCCTTCATTCACGGAAGAAGGAATTCGGCTTAATGGTTATGCTCGGTATGACGAATAAGCAATTGCGTAGGATGGTCTTTTTAGAAAATGTGTTGATCGGCTTCATTGCAACGATTTTCGGTGTGGGAATCGGGCTTGTGTTCGCGAAGCTCATCCTAATGACGGCGGAAACGGTGCTTGAGTTAAAAGAATCCTTGCCGTTTTATATGCCATGGGAAGCGATCTTGCTTACTTGTGGTGCATTCTTACTCTTGTTTGTTGTGATATCCTTCTTCACGGTGTTCATCTTGAAAGGAAATAAATTAATCGATTTGATCAAGGGAAGCGCTGTTCCGAAGAAAGAACCGAAAGCTTCTGTTCTCCTCTCGTTATTAGCTGCTATGTTACTGGCGGTTGGTTACGGGGTTGCATTAACAGTGAAAGGGGATCAAGTCGTATTCGCCATGATTCCTGTAACAATTATTGTCATTATCGGGACCTATTTCCTTTTCACTCAATTAAGTGTCTTTATGATCAATCGGTTGAAAAAACGAAAAGGGCTGTTTTGGAAAAAGACGAATCTCGTATTATTTTCCGATTTGGCGCACCGGATGAAGGATAATGCGCGCACCTTTTTCTTTGTTGCAATTGTATCAACGGTTGCGTTTACTGCGATAGGTACGCTTGTCGGTTTCCGGTTTATGATTACGAATAATATATTAGATGAACGTCCCTTTGCGGTAGAATATTATTCAGAGCATGGGGATGAACAAGAAACGGAACATATTGCAATTATTGAGGATAAACTTGATGGCATTACCTATCAGAAACTGCCTGTTCATATAAAAAATGTTTCAATTCCAAGTCTCGCCGATGATGGCTATAATCCACTAACGGGGATTATTTCCGAGTCGGAGTTTAATGCAATTGCTGAAGCAGCAGGACGGGGCGAGGAACAGGTTGCCTTAGATGGACAGGAGGCGGCTTACCTGTATTATCATAGTGCAATGCTTCCACCAAAAGAAGTGGAGGGGAAGCGAATGCTTGAATTTGCGGGTAATGAAGTAAATCAGATAACAGCATTCGGTTCGGCTCTGATCCGTACGTTTGAAAATTATTTAATTGTTGATGATGCATTTTATGATACAATCACTGACTTTGAGCAGGAAACCTTCTATGCCTTTCAAGTAGAAGATTGGAAAGCGACAGCGGATATAGGAGAACAGCTGCTAGAAGAGCTAGGGGTAAGTGACACGAATGGATATGGTGAGCACTTCACCTTTAGTAATCTTGGTTACGATTGGTATATTATCAATCAATCTTTCGGTACAGTTCTGTTTATCGGCTTATTCATTGGTGTTGTATTCTTCGTAGCAGCAGGCAGTTTCTTGTATTTCCGCTTGTATGCTGACTTAGAAAGTGAACAGCAGAAGTTCGCGATGATCAGTAAAATCGGTCTGACGGATAAGGAATTGTCGAAAGTGTTAACAACACAGCTTGCCTTATTGTTCTTTATTCCAATTATCGTAGCAGTTATCCATGGTGCAGTTGCTTTAACGGCACTAAAGAACATGTTCGCTACAAGTATGCTCGAAAGCTCTGTTCTTGTTCTTGGGAGCTTCACACTGATCCAAATTATTTACTTTATCTTTATTCGTCATAATTATATACGGAGAATAAAAAAACATATTGTGAACTAAAAGGGAAATCCTAAGGTGGCCTTCGTGGCTGCATTAGGATTTTTTAGTACAATAAGAAACTATAAAATAAAATGATGTGATAACTTAGGTATCCAGGGCTGGCCACGTCCGCTCTGCGCCCAGCAACTAGCAAACTTCACACTCCTCCAATCGATAATGAAGACTTGCCGAGCGGTCTTTGTGAGGCTTAGTCGCCCTTATACCCTTGTGGTGAAAGTCAACATCAACTCAAAACTAAAGGAGGGCCGTTTAAATTCGGGCTAAAGCCCAACAACGGCATACCCCTAAAGGGACATGTTTCCTTTATCTCATTCCAGTAAAGGGGAAGTTCGATTAAGTTCGCCCCGTCCTGGGGCAACATCGAACTACCTCCCGTCCTGGGAGGCACAGTTTGTACGTTGCTTAACGGGCGCTTGCGCCTTTGTTGGTTCAAGCAGATGAATGGTGTTCGTGGAATGATGTATTATACTAGGCTGTAGATTAAAAAATGTTGGAAAGGGATCGATAGAATGAAGTTAAGCATACTGGATCAAGCTCCGATTACAAAAGGAAACCGAGCATCTGATGCATTAAAGAAAGCGAAAGAGTTGGCTATCTTAGGGGATGAATTAGGGTACCACCGAATGTGGATGGCAGAACACCATAACACGAACACACTTGCAAGTTCCGCACCGGAAATCATCGCCGCCCATTTAGCAGCAAAGACAAAAAACATCCGGATTGGAACAGGCGGTATTATGATGATGCATTATTCCCCATTGAAAATGGCTGAAGTGTTTAAAACATTGAGCGCTTTTTCTCCAGGGCGAATAGACTTCGGAGTAGGAAGAGCTCCTGGAGGCGATAATTATTCAATCTATGCCTTATCAGAAGGAAGGCAGCCGATGGTCCATAATATGTATGAAAAATTGGAAACAGCACTTCAGCTCATCAACGACGAGGCCCCAGATGATCCGTTATATCAGCGAATGATTGCTTCCCCGTATCAAGTCACGTTACCAGAAGCATGGTTACTCGGTTCAACAGGTGATAGTGCAACACAGGCCGGACGCAGCGGTATTGGGTATTCCTATGCACAGTTTTTCACCGGGGAGATGGAAAAAGAAGTGTTTGATATTTATAAGAACAGCTTCAAACCTTCCAGTTTCATGGATAAACCGGAGATTAATGTTTGCTACATGGTGACGACTGCGGAAACGAAAGAAGAAGCAGAATTCGAAGCGAAACCACAGGATATTTGGCGTCTGCTTTTCGAGAAGGGGAAAAATATGCAAGTCCTTACACCAGAAGAGGCAAAAGATTATCCATTAACAGAAGTGGATAAGATGAAGATTCAAGATAATCGTAAGTTACATCTTGTAGGCAGTGCGCAAGAAGTGGCAGCAACGTTAAAGGAGCAGCAGGAGCAGTATGGCTTTGATGAAGCAATGATTGTGAGTATCCCGCATTCGCAGGAGAAACGGTTGGATGTGTATCGGTTGCTTGCGAGAGAATTGTTGTAAATAAAAGATAAAGAGGGCTTAGAAAGTTTTATACGAGATGACATCACAAATCTTAAAGGGGGCTTTCGTATGGAGGAATGGCGAGGAGCCGCTGGCGTCTGTATAAATGAAAAAAGCGAGTTATTGATGGTTTTGCAAGGTGCGCCTGACGAGAGACGAACATGGTCCGTACCTTCTGGTGGAAAAGAACTGAATGAGACATTTGAAGATTGTTGCATGAGGGAAATAGAAGAAGAAACGGGATATAAAACAGAAATTATCAAAAAAATGAAAGTGAAAAAAAGAAAATATGAAGAATATAATATTTCTGCAGAAGTCCATTATTTCTTAGTAAAAATTATTGGCGGTACTAGAAGTATTCAAGATCCTGATCAACTCATTCATGGGATAGCCTGGAAGAATGTACAAGAAATAAAAGAACTTGAATTATCGTTTCCGGAAGATCGGGAATTTCTAATCGAATGTATAATGAAATAGACAAGAATGAATTCCCACCGCTCCAATAGGATTTAATTTACTTTCATTTTATAAAAACCTTTTTCTTACCTCAGGGGAAGGGATTGCACAGCTTTCCTTTTTCCCAAACCACTTATATCTATTTCGAGCGACTACATCATAAAATAAGTCCCGAACTGGACGTGGCATAATGATTAAGGCATACGCTAATTTCCAAATACCTGATAACTCCTTGGCAATCCGTAAGGCAGCACTCGATTTAAGGTGGGCTTTCCCGTCAGCAATAAGCACCATGCTGTCGATGTTCCCGGAGAGTTCGTATGCAGCTAAAAGTTGTTTTCCTGTTTCACTTTGGAGGGAAGCGAATGAGAAAACAGCTTTTTGATCTCTTTTAATAATAAACTGGACGCTCGCATCGCAAAAGTGGCAATCACCATCAAATAAAATAATGTTATTCATACACAGTCGCTCCTGTAATTTGTTATAGTTATTATATGATGAATCCGCAGTTTCTACAATGTATTCCCACGCATTATCACTTGTAAAACCTGTACTAGTCCGATATGATATAATTATGAAATACTTAATTTGTTTAGTCAGTCAATTAATTGATAGGACAAGGATGGAGAGGAATCTTTATTTTTTTAATGAAGTAGTTTAGGGAAATAGATTAAATTGTCCCTTTAGGTTCCGGATGTAATCTTGAATACCAGTTAGATAGAGCATTTATAATAATATAAAAACCATAATCTATGAGAGGAATGGGAATAATATGGCACAACAATTTGGTGTAATTGGCTTAGCGGTCATGGGTAAGAACCTGGCAATGAATATTGAGAGCAGAGGTTATTCCGTTGCAGTGTATAACCGTACATACGCACGAACAGAGGAATTCTTAGCAAACGAAGCGAAAGGCAAGAATTTTGTTGGTGCAGAAACAATTGAAGAATTTGTAAATTCCCTAGAGAAACCACGTAAAATCATGTTGATGGTTCAAGCGGGACCAGCTACAGACGCGACAATCGAATCATTACAACCGTATTTAGAAGAAGGCGATATTCTAATCGATGGTGGAAACACACTTTATGAAGATACAATGCGTCGTAATAAAATGTTGGACGAAACAGGTATTCACTTTATCGGTACTGGTGTATCCGGTGGGGAAGAGGGTGCTTTAAAAGGTCCATCTCTCATGCCAGGCGGACAGAAGGAAGCTTACGAACTTGTTGCACCTATCTTTGAAGCAATCTCCGCAAAAGTTGAAGGCGACCCATGTGTTACGTACATTGGACCAAATGGGGCAGGTCACTTTGTGAAGATGGTTCATAACGGGATTGAATATGGCGACATGCAATTAATCGGAGAAGCATACTTCATTCTGAAACATGTTCTTGGCATGGAAGCTGATGAATTAAGTGAAGTATTCGCTGAGTGGAATAAAGGCGAACTTGACAGTTACTTAATTGAAATCACTGCAGACATCTTTAAGAAGAAAGATGACGAAACAGGCAAACCGCTAGTAGAGGTAATTATGGATAAAGCTGGTCAAAAAGGAACTGGTAAATGGACAAGTAAGAACGCCCTTGACCTTGGAGTGCCACTACCACTTATTACAGAGTCCGTCTTTGCTCGCTTCATCTCTTCCTTGAAAGATGAACGTATTGCAGCAAGCAAAGTGTTGTTTGGCCCAACCCCATCCCAGTTTGATGGTGACCGCAAGGAATTGATTGAAAAGGTACGTAAAGCTCTGTACATGAGTAAGATTGTTTCCTATGCGCAAGGTTTCGCACAAATGCGTGCAGCATCTGAAGAGAACAATTGGGACCTTCAGTATGGTGACATTGCAATGATTTGGCGTGGAGGATGTATTATCCGTGCAGACTTCTTGCAAAAGATCAAAGATGCTTATGATAACAATGCAAACTTAGCGAACTTAATGCTAGACCCATATTTCAAAGAGATTGTGGAAGGCTATCAAGATGCATTGCGTGAAGTTGTTGCACTTGCAATAAAGCATGGTATTGCAGTACCAACATTCTCAAGCGCAATTGCTTACTATGACAGCTACCGTGCGGAAGATTTACCAGCAAACTTAATCCAAGCACAACGCGACTACTTTGGTGCCCATACGTACGAGCGTAAAGATAAAGAAGGAACGTTCCATACGAACTGGTTTTAAGAACAAAGGCGCAAGCGCCCTTACAGTCTAAGTTCGCGACGTCCTGTCGCAATGCCTGTACTAGCACATCCTGTGCGTCGTAGCAACGTACAAACTGGAGCACTCCGGAATGAGATAAAGGAAACATGCCCCTTTAGGGGTATGCCGCTGTTGGGCTTTAGCCCGTACTTAAGCGGCCCTCCTTTAGTTTTGAGTTGATGTTGACTTATCGATTGGAGGAGTGTGAAGTTTGCTAGTTGCTGGGCGCTGGAGCCGGACGTGGCTAGCCCTGGATACCTAAGTTATCACAGCTTTTTATTTTATAGTACGCTATGAAATTAAAAAACGAGTCATTCCATTTTGAATGACTCGTTTTTATTTCAGCTTTTACTTACTAAGCTAGAACTTCCTCCCGGGAGAAGACTACTTCTTTGACTTCAAAAAAGTTCTGGATTGCAAGCGCGCTTGCCCCTAAAACACTAGCATCTTTTCCAAGGTCAGATAAGACGATTTGGCCATACACACAGACCGAAGACTGCAAGTTTGCGACAATCTCTTCAATAGCATTTGGATATACCTTCAATAACTCGCTGTTAATAATCAATGTTTCAGGATTATAGGAATTAATCATATTGTTTAATCCAATGGATATATAACTGATAAAGTTTCTCATTACATCATAAGTTTCTGGATCTTCTGCAGCCAGTAATTGCTTAATGTCATGATAATTTAAGCTCGGGCGGTCAAGCTTTTCCATCAACTGTGAAAAGACAACCGACTCTGCTGCATAAAGCTCCCAACAGCCCGAGTTACCACATCTGCACTCTTGTCCAAACGGAAAGATAATCATATGACCAATTTCTCCAGCATAACCATCGTGTCCCTTTACAAGTTTACCATCGTTAATAATTCCTGCCCCAATCCCCGAACCCAGTACGATACCAAGCATGTTATCGCTATCAGGATATTTATAAACTCTTTCAGCAAAAATGGAAAGGTTCGCTGTATTTTCAATCGAAATATCTATATCGATTTCCCTTTCAATATCTGATTTCAAGTCCTTGTTGCTCCATTGCAATCTCGGAATGAATTGAATCCATTCATCGTTATTTACGGTACCGTGCACACCGATGATCGTTTGAACAAGTCCATAATGACTTGTAGAATACTTTTCCTTGTAATTGCGGATTTCTTCAACAAGAATATAAAGGACTTCTTCGTACACTTCTGTATGGATCGCCATTGTATTGACTTCCACTATATTTCCTTGTAAATCCGCAATTTGAAATTTAATTTCTTTAAAGTCAAGATCGATACCGAGAACATAACCAGCATTTCCATTAATGGAAAGCATAATCGGACGCCTGCCGACTGTGTTATGTTCCTGTTGTGTTTCTTGCACGAGCTTTTCGTTCAATAAATCAGCAACTTGGACGGAAATCGTTGCTTTATTTAAGCCTGTTATCTTAGCAATTTCCGCTCGTGAAATAAATTCATGTTCAATAATCTTTTGCAAAATCAGCGACCTGTTTATTTTTTTTATATAGGCGCCATCCCCAATAACCATTTCGGTTCCCCCTTCATACGTCTGGATGATACATCATGAATTGTAAATATCTTAATGTTTATTTAAGATAATGCAAGTGCTTTCATCCCTCGTAATTATTATAACAAATCCTCTAATTCTGTGGGGTAGAACACAAATAGAAATTGATAGACTTCAAACAAACGAGTAAAGATGTTTTAAAGATTAATCATGGCTTCTCTTGAGTTATAAAGCGTTTACATGTAATGTTAAGTATATATTAATTTTGTTGGTTTGGCAAACAAATAAGGGTGTTTATTTAAAATGCAAAGAATTGGTTACTATAAAAGAAAGTTTTATTTCTGCATAAGTTCAACAAGCATTCGCCGTAAAGGCTTGGCGAAATGTCAAGTTTTTTAATGTAATACATAGAAATTATTCGGTACATAGGTTAAAATGTAAGTCACTACATATAAACTTAAAAAGGAAGTCGAATCATGCTCTATCGTGTCCAGTTGTTTAAATTTTTCACATCAATCTATGACCATATCTTTCGGATTAGACAAGCGGAAAAACTATCCAACGTTAGAAAAACTAGTACTCTATTGATTCTCGCGACGATAATTATCTATGGATGGATGGCTTATTTAGGCATCGGCAGTTCCATTTTGTCGGGAGGAGTAGCGGAACTTGGTGCAATGGAATATGAAACGAGTAAATTATGGTTTGTCATTGGACGAATGATCTATGGTGCCCTATTTGCCGCGTTCCTTCTTTTTATACCGAGTCTGATCTTCTACTTGATTACGGAAATACCGTACGGGAAACTCGCCATCATGCAGCAAGTCGTGCTTGCGGTCATGTTGATCGAAAGGCTTCTATGGATTCCTCTTGCCTTATTTGCAGGACTGGATTGGTTTGTATCCCCGCTATCCTTTGGAATCATCGCTTCCTATATTACGGAAATCGATTGGTTTATTTATTTCTTTGGTGCAATTACGTTGTTTCAATTTTGGATTATTTGGTTCCAATACCGGTTTTTACATACGCTCTCTGAAGTCGGAAGTCGAACGTTATGGGCATTTATCTTGTTGCTCCATGTTCTCGGTTGGGTTCTTGCGGGAACCATTGCATTCGCTGATTCTTATATGATAGGTCGGTGGTTTGAATGAGGAGAAGTCACTTTATTCAATTAGGAATACTTGTATTTATAGCTGTAAATTTACTGCTTGTCTACTTAGACGACGAAGCACGGGTCGATCGGGTCTCTTATGTGAATAAATGGTCGGAAAGCGTCACTGCGGATTTAAAGCGGGAGCTGTATAAACCAGTTGTCTTAGCGGCTGCGGATGAAGAGGAGATTTACTTTGACAGGACGGAAGGAATTTTCCAGCAGTTTCTTGTGTCAGTTGGAGAAGAAGTGACACCGGGTTCAAGCTTATTCACCTTCCGTGTGGAAAACTATTATGAAACCGAATCGGATTTACTTCAGGAGCTGGAACGTGTGCAAGGAGAAATCACTGCCACTGAACAAGCGATTTCTCAAATGAAGGCATACCAAATTCCTGCGAATGAATTTAATCCATCGAGTTCCGTTTTGATTACCGAGGAAGATATTTTCGTTGAGCTTCCAGAGTCACCGGTTGAAGCAGAATTGATGAAAGAACAATTTATCGCGGAGAAAGAACAAGAATTAGCAGCAAAAACGATTGAATTGACGACATTGGAAAATCAATTGGCAGAACTTCGTGATACAGGGGATATGATTACATATGAGAGTCCTTTCGGAGGGAAAATAAAACATATCTCAACAGATCTTAGCAATCCATTGATTGTTATTGAAAGTACAGAACTCCATGCAACAGGTGATTTAAGTGAAGCGGAACGGTTGGAAGTGGAAGAAGGCATGAATGCTGTTTTACAACTGGAGGAAACGGATGTTCTTTTAGAAGGTACGGTGGAGTTGCTTGGTGATTCCCCTGCTGAACTTAACGTGGAAAAAGAAAGTATTTACCCGTTTTCTGCGAGTTTCCAAGAAGATACTTTAGAAGAAGATATAGAGGACGAGGAAACGGAAGCAGAGGCTGAAACTGAAATAGAAGCAGAGCTATTACCAGGCTACCATGGAACGCTTGCGATTACACTTGAAGAATCGCTAGGTGCGACCACTATTTTTGAGGATGCTTTATTAAATGGGTCCGTTTGGCAAATGACCAGTGCTGGTAGGCTGGAACAGAAGGCAGTCGAGACCGGACTATATGAAGATCAAAAATTTGAAATAAACTCCGGACTAGAGGTGGCCTCGACGCTAGCTGAAGCTCCAGTTCGCCAACTTAGAGAAGGAGCATCTTACATTACCCCGTTAAAATGGAAGCAAGTAACGAAAGAATCGTTTCATATGAAGGGGAATAACTGGTTGCAGCCATTTGTCAGTGGTCTATTAGCAAGATAAAAGTAACCTGTACGAGTTTAGTTTTGAATCGTAAAAAATCAAAAAGTAAATGAAATAGAGGTGCAATCACGCATATGGATTGTACCTTATTTTTGTTGATATATAAATGAGATGGTAGTAGTTATTCCTCCCGTCACTGTGATCGAATTGGAAAACAGAAGGCAGGATTAAGAACCTTGGAGCGAAATAAATGTTCTTATTATTTAAAGAATTGAGTCAATTTCATAATTGCTCTTTTTAAAAATACAAAGACGTACAGAATTTCTAAATTGTATTTTTAAAAACAGAAATCATGCAGTTTGTGATGGATTTAATTGCGCATCGATACGATCCGCGGCGAGCTTTGATGCATTATAAACAAGGGTTACCATGTCAAAATGGACTTTTGCACGCTTTCCCGTACGATAACGAACATTGTTCAATTGGAACCATTCTTTAAGATAGGCGTTCACGCGTTCTACAGCGGTGCGACGTTTGTAAATATTGTCCCATGCTTTGGAACCGCGGGCTGGAGCAGTATACTTCCGAAGGTCTTTCGTTATTTTCATTTTATAAACCTTTTGACAGATGCCCTCATTCGCTAAAGGGCATTCCCTGCATTCTTTTGGGCTCGTGTATTTTAGTGTTTCATATTTGGCATCAAAGCTATCATAACGGTACGAATGCTCACGAAAACATGTTGGGGCAAAGTGTTTGTCGTAACCCAGAAGTTCCCCTTCATTTCGCTTGTTGTATGCAATCACAGATTGTTGTCCCATCCGATGGACTTGCTCGTAAATCGGTTCAAAGTCATAGCCTGCATCCATCGTATTATAACGTAAATTCAGTTGAGGAAGGCGCTCATGAATTCCCTTAAGCAACGGGATGGCAGCCTTCCCATCATTTAGATTTCCTGATGAAAAGAGTGAATCCAAAATATATTGACTGGATGTGCCAACGATTAAGTGAGCTTTGTAGCCAAACCAAAAAACATTTTTTCCTTCCGAGTTCTTCTTTACGCCCCATTTTGGCTCTATGGGAACTTCGGAACGCAACTCCGCTAAAGGAACATCTAATTGTGCTTCTATTTTCTTTTCATATAAAGGCATAGTTGCTTCTTTTTCGGCTTGGTCTTTTAGCCACTGTTCACGCTCTTCTTTTGTTTTGCGCCCACGTTTTTTCTGCTCGGACTTTGGCTTTTCTTCTTTCGGAGGCGTTTGGTCACGAGCTTCAAAATGAGTGGCATCAATGGCAACTGTATCGTCTGTGATAAAGCCTTCTTCAATAGCTTGAAGCACAACTTTTTCTTTTTGTTTCTCCAGTATGTCGCACTCCAGTAATTTCGTCACAAGCCGAGAGTAAGAGGCTTCTGACGGAACGGCATCCGATACGAGGAATCCACAATTTAGTTTAAAAGCAATATCCTCATGGAGACGTTTGATCAGATCTTTAATAGTTGGGATTCGTTCTACATATCTCACAAAACAGGAAATAATCATGGCCGCATAATTTAGTTCTTCAGGTGCACCAAAACGTGACTTTTTAGTTACTGCATGATAGATGGCATCCACATCTATCGTAGAAATAATCGCTTCGTACTTTTGAGTAGGTTCCATGTTGTATAATTCTTGGATGCCAAATAGGCTTGGTTGTCGTATAATGGTCATAAGAAGCACTCCTTCAGTCTTTTTATGGTTTTGTGGATATTACCATTATACAAGATTTGGGGAGGTGCTTCTTTTTTCATCTCTCAAAACCGATGGGAGACAAGGACTGTGAATTATGAAATTCATTCAATTGGTATTCAATTGGAACGGAGAAAATAATTGATATAGAGTTAGAACCCTATCACTAGATTTATTGTGGAATTAAGCCATTTCATAAAATTTGATATGTTGATTTTTTCTGACAATTATATTAATATTAAAGACAAATAAATAACGAGGGGGAATTTTGATGATGAAGAAATTATTATCAGTACTTATGATACTCATTGTAGCAATTCTAAGTAAACCATTTTATGCGAGCGCAGAATCACTCACCGTTAATATAGTACCTGTCGAAAAAGGTGTTAATACTCAACAGCAGGAAAAAGTAATTAAAAGTATAGATGTTGATACTGGTTTTTTAAACAATATAATAGAGCTAGACGAAAATGGGATATTAAGACAATGGAATAACTTAAATTCTGATCATAAAATTAATGAGGTAATATTTGTAGATGATTTTAAATGGGCATCTAATATAATCTCACCAAATAAAGTAATAGGTTCAGATGGTAGAAAATTAGTACAAAATATTGGTATAACTCCATACTCAACTTTCGCAGCCCAAACTAGGCAGGTATACCTTGATAGTTAGGTAATCCCGCAAACCAATACTGTAGTTGACTTTTGATTAACTTTTTGAATTTCTTGTTCGTTTTATTCAAAGCATCTTCAAGAAGCTCGATTAGTTGTTGTAATGCAACTGCCCAATCCAGTTCATTTACTTCGTCACAAAGTTCATAAAACATCCCGCCAAGTGTGCGGTCATCTGTACTACAGCGGTTTTGCCAAGACAAAAGGATATATCTTGAAAAGACAATCGTCGTGTGGCTGATTAGTGAATCATAGGATCTACCTTGAAATTCCTTTTGTAATTTCAACAGAGATTTTGTCGCCTTGAAAAAGACTTCAATGTCCCAGCGCATTCCGTAAATTCGAATAATCTCTGTTTCTGTTAACGTACAATCCGTACTTAAGATAGCTAACCATTCACTTCTTTTATTGCGATTTCGAACGAATACAACTTTTACTGGTACTCCGTTTGCCATCGTTGTATGAATAGAGCGCAAGATACTTTTGTTTCCCGATGCTGGTTTCGCTAGACGATAAAGTTCTTTTAAATTAACCCGTTTTTCATCAACTAAATAACGTTGATTGGTAGCTTTCACCATACCAATCACGTCTATACCTTGTTCCACAATCGATTGAATCAGTGGCTGCTGGGTAAACCAACTATCCATTAACACATAAGATGCGTCTATTCCTGCAGAAAGTGCCCGTGAAATCATAGATGGTAGTTGTTCTGGAGCTGTTTGTAGGGCTTCTTCCCGTCTTTTATAACCAGAAGTGCGTTTGTCTACTTTATTCGAAATATCATTGATTTTTGACTTCTTTGAGCTTAATAAGGAGAAGTCGACTGGCATGAAAGTGGCACCATCCGACCAACCAAGCGTAAGCATACGAAAACCTTTGTAAAAACGCATTTTTTGAGATGCGTGATCAAAACAGCGAGCCAGTAATTCTACTTTCTTACTCCGGTTCCGTTCATAGGCAGAGTCATCAACGATTAACACTTTTGGACGATCGTTTTTGGTCAACCGACTTACTTTAGAAATGGTTGAAGCACTTAGTGAAAGTAAAAAACGGCGCCAATTATACTTGGAATAGTTTAAAAAGCGATAGATGGTGTCTTTCCCTGGCAGACTTTCTGATTTTTTGCTTTCAAGCAATCGAAACCAATTTTTCTGTTCGAAAATTAAACAAAATAGGAGCTGAAATAAATAAGCACAAGAAAACCCAAATCCTTTGGTGATACCGGCTTTCCGCAAATGTTTAAGCATCTCTAATTCATTAAAACCAGATTTTAATTCGGTTGGCATTTGATTATTTTGGTCATTATTCGCTATCATAGTAGGAGGCACCTCTTCTATTTGGTAGTTTTTTCTAGACAATTAAACTATACCAAAAGTGGAGGTGTTTTTCTTTTTTATAGTAGGCAGATGTCAAGGTCCATAATGAATTTCCAAAAGTACTTTACCAGATAAAGGTTAGATGTCATTTTTACTCTGCGAAAGTTGAGCTCCATATAAACAAACAGTTTACATCAATCAATATTATTTAAGTTTAGACTCAAAGCTTTACGTATATAGATGTTCAGGGGCTGTAGTTCCCAAAAATCTAGGAGGTAGTAGGATTTTAACAGCTGCACATTGCCTATATAAATTAGATGACGAAAAATTGATTGAGGGTCATCCGGTGGGAGTATCAGTATTTACGGGCTATAACAATGGAAATTATGATGAAGTATCAAGTGCCACATCAATAAAGTTACCGGCGGAATATATAAATACATTAGCAAATCAATATGATTTCGGAGTTATTGATCTCGCTGACGATCTGTCGTCAAGAGTTGGTGTGTTAGATTTAGAAGTTGCAACCAATAGGAACGTGAAGATTGGTGGATACCCTGCAGATTTAGGACAAAGACAATACATTATGAGTGGTCCTGCTACCTTAGAAAGTAATGGTAGACTGCATTATACGATTGATACTTTTGGGGGTCAAAGCGGGGCACCTATTTTAGATAATGTTAATAATCGGATTATTGGTGTTCATTCAGCCGGTTACAGGGATTTGGATTTAAACTTGGGGGCTGCATTAGATTCAATAAAAATTTTATTTATAAAAAGTCCATAAAGTAAAGAAGGTAATCGGATGCGCAAAATTATATATTCACTCATTGCAATCTCCCTGCTGTGCATAATCGTATTTATCAATTATGAATTCAAACCATTGGAAAACAAAGATCCTAAATCTACAGTAAATTCTGATAACGGAATGGTGAATCAAGAACCAGAGAGTCCAAGTATAACAACAGTAACAGGTTATTTCTTTTTTGATTATGTCGATATACGTGAAAGATTAGTGGGAGATGAGGAAGAAGAATATTATTATTATATGGACAGGTATTTCCAAACATACTCTTTTGAATTAATCACTCCTACAGAAGATACGGACGAAAAGACTGACACAGGGGATGACTATGAAGATTACTTTAAAGAGAGAGGGATGGATATCCTTTCTCTTCCGAATAAACTCACAAATAAAGATGGGCTTTTTTTCAAGAACGGCGACTATATCTCAGTCGAAATAGAAGGACCTATAATGGAATCTTTTCCAGCACAGGCGAAAATAACAAAAGTAGAAAGAATAGCCCCACGTACGGTTTATAGGTAGCATGAAACATTGCTATTTTAGCGCGATAAGAAGAAATAGTTAGTAAAAGTCCTAGCTAGTTTGAATGTGGTGCGCAATCCCCTGGTATACGTTCGAATTCGAACGACAACTGAGAATTGCGCACTATTCCTGACCGAACCCACACCACAACTGGAATTTAAGCATCAGCCCTAAAACAAATTCATTACAACTGTAAAATTCGCACCAGCCAAGAATACCATTTGTTTTATTCAACCTATATAGATTGATTTTCATCTATATCGCCTAAATATTCGCTGCCTTATGAAGTTCTGTAGCGTTGTGGGTTTTATAGCGATGATAAATAACAGTGATACTTGCTCCAAGCATCAGGATAAGCCCTGTCAGGAAGAACCATGTCATGAGAATGATCACCCCACCAAGTGTCCCGTATGTTGCCGAATAGTTACCAAAATTACTTACATAAATTGAAAATCCGAATGAAATAATCTGCCAAAGCAGACTAGCAACTAAAGCTCCAGGGATAATATGCTTAAAGGAAATCTTCTTATTCGGTGCAAAGCGGTACAACAACATGATAAATGTCGTAAGAACAATGATACTAATCAGCCAGCGCAAGATATGCAGCAAAACCCCCATTCCTGTGGTCAATCCGATAACCGATCCAACTAATCGTAAAATAACGTCTCCGAGAACCGGTAAAAGAATCGCGACAATGACAGAAATAATCAGTCCGATTGTGAGACCAAGTGAAATTAAGTGAACAGTAATAAACGAGCGGGTTTCCTCCACATGAAATGCTTCATTCGATGATTTAATGAATGCATTAATCCCGCCTGATGCCGACCATAATGCACCGATGATCCCGACGGTTAGTAATCCGCCTCTTGGGGTTTCGACTAGGCTGACAATATTTTCTTCAAATAAAGAGGCGATTTCTCCAGGTAAGACGGTAGAGAAGAAACCGAGCGCGTCGTCTGCTGAAATATTGAAATAAGGGATAATTGCAAAGCCGACGATCAATAATGGAAAAATCGCCAACAGGAAATAATAAGCCAAGGCGGCAGCTAGGAATGTAATATTATCTTCTTTAAGCTTCTGCAATAATTCTTTTCCAAATCCTTTTATTTTACCCATTATCCATTAACCTCCAGTAAACTTCCTACTATAGACTCTATACCCCGCCTGTTTTGAAAATAATCTTTTTGAAAAAGAGAGGCAGGGAAGAATTGTGAAACGTTAAAAGTTTTAATTACACCATCTAGTGGTATAATATCACTATAATAGATGCCTGTATATGTGGATGCTAAAGGAGGGGGACAGTACATATGGGACTTATTTATCTTAGTATTTTACTTGTAGCCATCGCCTTTCTGATCACGGTCGTTTATATTTGTTTCGTCCTGAAGCGTGTGACGAACACAATACAAACGTTACGTGGAACAATAGGTAGTGCCGAAGAGCGGGTCGAGAAGATGACGCCAGTTCTTTCGCAGACGATAAAAGAGACGGATGAGTTAATGGCTGATGTAACGGAAAAGGTCCAAGCAACGGACAGTATGTTTGACTCGGTCCAATTATTCGGTGAGTCTGTTCAATCTGCCAATACTGCGCTACAAAGTGGGTTAGGCAATTTAACGGACGAGGAAATGGCTCGTAAAGTAAAGCCGTTTATTGAAGGAATTAAATGGAGTGAAGTTGCGGTGCAATTGTATGGCACGTGGAAAGATAAGCAGCCGAAGCAAAAGAATGAACTTATGATTCAAGAAGAACATGATATAGTAGAAGTAACAGGGAGAGAGGGATAGACATGACATTAGTTGGTGTAGGAGTATTATTAATTGGTGTTGCATTTCTTGTGTTAGCTGTGTTCGTGGCTCATGTGTTGAATAATTTGGCTGGTGTCTTGGACGGAGTGGATAAAACTGTTCAGCAGCTGCCTGGACAGCTTGATGATATGTTGAATGAAACATCTAATATTATTCGGGAGAGTAATCAGACTTTAGCTGACGTAAATGTGAAGATGGAGCAATTGAGCCCATTATTCTATATTGTTGGTGACGTTGGGAATGCGACAAGAAAGCTTACATCATCTTTAGTAGACGTAACCGACTCGATGAAAGAGAAGAGTGAGGCAGGTAAAGGCATTGCCGATACGAATAAATTGGGTGGTATATACGGTTCTTTCGCATTGGGATATTACTGGCTGAAGCGGCGCCAACAATTAAAGAATGACGATGCTGAAGGGGAATTTACTGGTGGTAACTAAAAATCTAATCTGTTCGATTGCTAGTGGCATTGTGAGCGGTGCCGTGCTTGCTGTTATTGCAAATTACCGGGATGAGCATGCGGACGACCCCTCATTACTCGAAAAAGCGCAAGCGTGGGAAAGAAAGCTCTACCAGGATGGTGCAGAGCGCGCGGACCTGATCAAGAAGATTAAACAAGATGCACGCTTAGCCGCAAAGGAGTAATAAAAATGCATGGTACCTGTTTTTCAGCGGATACCATGCATTTTTTTAATTAATGATTATTCGTTGTCGATTACATTTCTCTCTTTACTGAATTCTCTAGCCTTCTGGATAACCATCATCCCTAGGGTGGCCGCACCATATAATGCTTCCAAATTTTTCCTTGTGGCAAATGTACCGGTTTCTTTCCGTTCGAAGTCTTCCACAGCATTCACCATTTTAGAGGAGAGTTCATGTGTTGCTCTACCTACATCTCCAACAAGGTAAAAGATAGGAGTCAGTTCCTTTAATTGTCCATTTATTTGCTGAAGCGTATCTACACCAGTATGGAGGGCCGCATTTGCTTGGTTGCTAATATCTTTTACCGTCTCAGGAAGATCCTTCGTTGTGTCTTTTACGTCAGCTAAAATAGCAGCTATCTTATTAAGCGGTTTAATTAATATGCCAGTTAATGCTAATAGGGCAATTCCGATGATGATTAATCCGATTCCAATCCAAATCATCGTAAAAACTCCTCTCCGTCATTATATATTTATCATACCACGTTATCCTTATTATAAAACGAAACTTTCTTACGTGGAAGTTTTTGCTCCTTCACCCTAGCTTATCACATATCCCTAGTCATAATCCCTTCCAGTCACCCATAAAATTTTAATAACATACTCAACTTACGCAGCCTAATGTTGAAAAACTGTGGATTGCTTTCATTTAATTTGATATTAAAAGGTTGAGTAATATAGTAAAGGTGGCGACGGGATGGAGCGTCTTTTTAAACTTGGGACATGGCTTTTTGGACTTTTTATTTTAGTGTATTTGATTCAAATGCCGATTGAGGAGACGGATAAGACTTGGGCGTCTTGGTCACTCCCATTATCGGGAAAAGTGATTGTCCTTGATCCGGGGCATGGCGGACCGGATGGAGGGGCGGTTGGCAAGGATGATACAGTAGAAAAAGATATTGCGCTGGCGGTTACGAAACAACTGCAGCGCTATTTACAACAGGCAGGTGCGCTTGTTTATTTAACCCGAGAAGCGGACGAGGATCTTGCTCATGAAGATACGAAAGGACTCTCCCGTAGAAAATCGGAAGACATAAGAAATCGACTTCAATTTATTGAGGGTAAGCAGCCTGATTTATTTTTGACCATCCATTTGAATGCTCTACCTTCAGAGAGATGGCGGGGAGCCCAGACATTTTATTATCCATCTTTTGAGGAAAATGCACATCTTGCTCGTATGATCCAAGCGGAAATTAGGGGTAATCTAGAGAATACAGACCGGGAGGCGCTAAAGATTGATGGAATTTATCTGTTGAAACATGCAGAGGCACCAGGTGCTCTTGTTGAAATTGGTTTTTTATCAAATGTTGAAGAGCGGGAGTTATTGAAGCAAAAGGACTATCAGGAACAGATGGCAGCAAGTATTTACCGGGGGTTACTACGCTATATTACAGAGCCAGCTGAAGCGGAAGAGTGAAACCGTCATCACAATGCATTTTACTTAGGTTTCCAGTTGTTTATGTTATACTTGAGGATGTACATAAATGCAGATAAGGATGGTGACAACATTGCTAACGAAAGAACAAGTGATGGAACTCTTAGGTCCGGTAAGGGATCCATTTATACATACAACATTAGCAGAAACAGACGGGATTAAGAACGTTACCATTAGGGAGGAAAAAAAGCACGTCAGTGTGAAGATTGGAATTTCCAAACTGAATACCGGCGAACAGATGCAGATGCAACAAGAAATTGTTGGGATTCTAAAGAAAAATGGTGCGACAACCGTAGGACTACGTTTCGAACAATTGCCAGATGAAATCATACGAGAACATCAACCAGCTGTCGATCAGGCGAAAGAAGCTTCCTTAATGGGTGGTGTGAATCCGCACTTTATTGCAGTGGCATCTGGTAAAGGTGGTGTCGGTAAATCGACAGTAACCGTTAATCTTGCAACAGCGCTTGCACGGCTCGGAAAGAAGGTTGGGGTTATTGATGCAGATATCTACGGGTTCAGTGTGCCGGATATGATGGGAATTGAAGAACGTCCAATCGTCCGCGGGAAAAAGATTATCCCAGTGGAACGCTTCGGTGTGAAAGTCATTTCCATGGGCTTTTTTGTTGAAGATAACTCGCCGATCATATGGCGCGGTCCAATGCTTGGTAAGATGCTGAATAGCTTCTTTTCTGAAGTGGAGTGGGGTGACTTGGATTATCTATTGCTCGACCTTCCACCAGGGACAGGAGATATTGCAATGGACGTTCATGAGCTTCTTCCAACTTGTAAGGAAGTAATCGTTACAACACCGCATCCGACGGCCGCATTTGTTGCCGCCCGTGCTGGTCAGATGGCAATGAAGACGAACCATGAGATTCTCGGAGTTATCGAGAATATGTCTTACTTTGAAAGTAAAGTGACGGGGGAAAAAGAACATGTCTTTGGTAAAGGCGGCGGGAAAAAGCTCGCTGAGGTATTGAAGACGAAAGTACTTGGCCAACTACCGCTCCAGCAACCATATATGGATGATGAAGTATTCGCGCCATCCGTTTATCAAGAAGACCATCCAACTGGACAGGAATTCCGCCGAATCGCTGCGAAAATTGTTGCCCAAGTGGAAGAATGAAAATAAAAAAGAGCCTGAGGGCTCTTTTTTATTTTAACCGCCTCCACCACCAGCGCCAGCTCCTTGTTCATTTTGTGTTTCGGCACCTTGTTGCTCATCACCACCACCCTGTTGCCGCTGGTTGTTCTCCTGACCTCCACCATTTTGTTTTGCTTGTTCTTCAGCGGCTTTTAGAAGAATTTCTTGGATTCTTGCTTGGAATAGCGGGGTTTCCAATGTTTGCTGGATTGTTTCTTCCAAATGAGCGCGAAATTGCTGACTTTTTAAGGTTGCCAAGATCAATGCTGTTACCTCTGGATTCTGCAGTAATTCGAGCACCTGCTTTTGATATTCTGCATCATTCATTAAATTCTTCATCCATTTTGTTTGCTCTTTTTGAATAGCTTCTGTATATCCTTTGACAAAACTTGGATCCTTGAAGAGTGATTGCCACATTTCCTTTCCCTTGTCACTCACTAATACTTCATTTATCGCAGATTTCACTTCATCGGATTGGATTGTAAGTTCTTGCTTCACTTTCTCATCTTGGAATAATTCGGTTAATGCTTTTTTACCATCTTCAGTCTGCAAGATATCGACAACCATCTTTTTTGTCTGCTCATAATCTGCTTGATCCTTTGCCGCCTGATTCCCGCCACAAGCTGTTAGGGGAATAATGAAGAGAATGAGGAAGAAAAGCTTTTTCATGATGAACCACCTTTCATTTTATGTCCAGCTCCCGTGCCGGCGACTAGCGGATTTCCAGCACCTCTGTGTAAAAGGAAATCCGATAAACGCTCACGTATGTGGCAATATTGAACTACCCTTCGTCCTAGAAGGCACAATGTGTACGTCGCTACCCGGGCGCTTTGCTTTTAGTTATAATATGATTGACAAATTTACCAACTATACAGTTAAAATGAGGAAAAAAGCTGCTGTTCGTGTTAAAATACAAACATACGCATGGAAAGTGTAGGAGGATTTACATTGAATATTCGTAAATTGATTAAGTTTTTATTCAATACGTTAGTCATCGGTGGAGCTACTGGTATTATTATAAGTTTTTTTGTTAAGTGGGATACATATGCTGCCTATCTTAATCCAATCAATTGGATGGAATTATTAGGATTACTGACATTTTTTGTTGGTTTAGGCTTTACTTTCGCTGTTGTCAGTATGACTGGATATTTTGCTTACTTATATATTCACCGGTTCGGAATTAGTTTATTTCGTTCTTTTTGGCCAGCAGTGCAGATTGTGTTAATCGTATTTGTATTATTTGATTTAATTTATTTCCCATACAGAGGGTCTGATGGGGAAATAGGAATATATTGGTTGATTTTTGGCACCTTACTCTTCTACCTTTATTCTTGGTTTGTCGCCAAGCTAAAACAGAAAGAAACAAATAAATCTGCTTTTATTCCGACATTGTTTTTCATGATTGTCATTACAACGTTAGAATGGACGCCGGCTCTTATGGCGGAAGGTCCGGATTACGTCTGGTTAATGTTTGCCCCGTTACTTGCATGTAATACGTACCAAATCATTGGCCTACACCGAATCGCAAACCGTGTAGACGGCAAGTCTAAGAAAGACCCAGCTAGAAAAGAAACAACAACACCGAAAAAGAATGTCAAACAAACCGCAACAACAAAAGCGTAAAAAAGCTTGAGTCTATAGGAAAGGCTCGGCTTTAATATATGATATAACCTAAATTATTCACCTGTATAAGCCTTTTGCTAGGGAGAGAAAGATCAACGAGTTAAAGAAGGGCATCAATATAAGGGAAAAACGACTAAATTTAGAAGTAAGAAGTCTTCGGAAAGGTTATATGTATTTGGCCGAGCTCAAAGTCTTAACGGGAAAATATCGATCATCAAGTGCATTACCGCTCAGACTCCCTTTGAGTGATCAATTAGGAAATGTGTATAAGCTTGGCCATGGATTAACTTACTAAAAATGAAGCAAAAAGCGCCGGACCAAATTTTGAGGTTGGCGCTTTTCTATTAAGAAAAGATTCCTTGTAGAAACTGTAGGTCTCCTTTTATCACGCATTAACGGTCTATAATACCCCACCCCTAAACAGGAGGAAGCCCAAGATGTGAAGTGAAGGTGGGGGATATACAGTTTGTAAATCCCTGATTCCGTTCCACTAAGATTCAGTGGGGGAGGTAGGAAACGGTAGGAAACCCCCCGCTGAATGAAATTTCACTTTATGGTGGTGAGAACAGAGGGATGGTTATCCCAATCTGAAAAAATTACTCAATCAACTCAATATCGGCATGGGCTTGACTGATTAACTCGCTAATTGGTACAAAATTTAATCCTTTACTTTTCAAACCAGGTAGAATTGTTTCTAGAGCGGAGGCCGTCTGTTTGACCCTATCGGATGCGTGAAGCAGAATGATATCTCCATTCGTTGTATCATTCATAACAACATCTACAATGTTTTCTGTACCTGGGTTCTTCCAATCATTTGGATTGATATTCCAGTGCACCACTTCAAATCCCATTGATTCAGCAAGATCCAGAATCTCTTCATTAAACCGTCCGCTAGGAGTCCGAAGTAAGTTGATATCTTCAAATCCAAGCTTTTCAAATGCTTCTTGAGCAAGGAATAAGTCTCTCCTCACTTCTTCCAAATCCTGTTCTACATAGCTTTTATATCTATACCCGAGTATTCCAATTTCATGTCCATCCTCTGTGATTTTTTCAACAATGGCCGGATGACGCTCTGCCCACTCTCCACTTAGGAAAAAGGTTGCTTGTACTTCTTCCTGTTTCAATGTATCGAGGATATCATGAACTTTCTCCTCTCCCCAACTGATGTTAAAGGTAAGTGCAATATTCGGTTCTTCCACGCTCCCCTTTGTTAGTGCAACTTCATCACTTGCGTTACTGCCAAGTATGTTGGATTGAAATATGAAAAAACCAGCGGCTAATAGCAATACAAGACTAAGCGTGAAATATCTTCTTCTCTTTTTAAAGCTGAATACATAGAAATGATCCATTTTCGTTCCTCCTTGGATAACTTGTCCTTACTTCATCTATATGATGGGAAACTAAAAAAATGAAAAACATCATGTAATGAGCTGGGTTTAGAAGAAAGTTTAAAAAGATGTTGTATGAAGAGAAAATTCGGGAATAGTAAATTAACATGAAAACAGAAAATCTATAAATAACCGACGAAATTCTGCTTAACCCGCATATATGCGTATAATTATATTAGGTAAAGGAAGAAATGGTGAAAAAAGTTAATATGTTTGGAGTGAACAGGAATGCTGGAATTATTAATAAATGAAATGGAACAAAAGGAAATGGAGTATTTAATCAAACGGGAGTTAGAAGAACTATTAATGGATTTGGAAGACAATCGTATCGACGCATTACTGAAGAAGTCGATGAGAGAAAGGTATGAAAAACTCTTTCAACTTCTGTTGCGTGTGGCTAGCAAAGAAGATTGCCTGCCATATATACCGGCTAGAAGTCAGTATAAGAAAAGCTGAAAAAGATGATTTATTAGTTTGGTATGAAAAATATAAAATTCTTCTTGCATGATTAAAAATACTATGGTATAGTTATTTTTGTTGTGATTTTCAGTGGTTCGTCACCTCGGACAATTATTTGACCGTGCGAAAAGAATTTTAAACAAGATTTAAAAAAGTGTTGACAACCAATTTGAAACATGATAAATTAATTCATGTCGCAAAAATCGACAAAAGATTCAATTGCTCTTTGAAAACTGAACAAAACAACCAGTATGAAAAAGAGGTAAGA
>NZ_BMOS01000023.1 GCF_014647195.1 Oceanobacillus indicireducens
CTTAAAGAATAATCTTTACTGCCTACCAAATGGTATGAAACTGACCTGATCGAACGAAACCGGGCGTTCCATACCATCTTAATCGTAACTGGGACACTTGCTCTGACCCCTAAACAGGAAATTCCATAACTGGTTTCACAACCCCTTATTGTTGGTATAATACCTTTCCCAACAATAAGGGGTTTGAAACCAGTTATGGAATTTCCTGTTTAGGGGTCAGAGCAAGTGTCCCAGTTATGATTAAGATGGTATCAAACGATTGGTTTCGTTCGATCAGCTCGGCTTCATACCATTTGGTACGCAGTAAAATTATTCTTTAACATTGCTGGCGATTTTAAAGAATAATTTTACTGCGTACCAAATGGTATGAAGCCGACCTGATCGAACGAAACCAATCGTTTCATACCATCTTAATCATAACTGGGACACTTGCTCTGACCCCTAAACAGGAAATTCCATAACTGGTTTCAAAACCCCTTATTGTTGGTAAAGGTATTATACCAACAATAAGGGGTGATTATGTTGACTAAAAGTAAGTTTTTAGAAGCTGTGGAATTAAGTCGGATAATTTTTTATGATTACAGCTTTATGTGTGAATCCCGAATCAAAAGTAGCTACTTCACAAGGGAAGGCAGAAATAAATTCACTTTTGTTACCCTCATGCTGTTTATGCTTAACTTTGTCATCGTTTAACTGTAATTATTTATAGCTTAACTTGATGACATTGGGGTCAGTGCCCTTGTCCCAGTTCTTTTATAGTTTACCAATATCCGTACGATAGAAAAAGTCGTTTGAACTTTTTAGTTCACCCATTGATTCATAAACGAGTTTCGCTGCATTCTCTCTCGTATCAGCAACAGCTCCAACGAGAAGCACACGCCCACCATCCGAAACGAGTCTGTTATTTTCAAGCACGGTCCCGGCATGTACTGTAAATGGATTAGGCCCTTCCGGCAAGGCTGGCAGCACGATACCTTTCGTGTAAGCCCCCGGATAGCCAACCGACGCAACGACAACGCCGAGACAAGCCTTGTCTTCCCAGACAAGCTTCGGATCCGCGCCATCAATCACATCAATAAACACTTGGTATAAATCATTTTTCAATAACGGCAGGACAACCTGTGTTTCCGGGTCACCGAATCTCGTATTGAATTCAATGACTTTCGGTCCTTCTTTCGTCATAATCAGTCCAGCATAAAGGATTCCTGTGAACGGACGACCTTCCGCAATCATCCCTTTTGCCGTCCGAAGTAAAATATGCTCCATCGCAAAGTCCAGATCTTTCTCCGTCACATCGTCAGCAGGAGCAAAAGCACCCATGCCGCCGGTATTCGGTCCCGCATCTCCGTCAAACGCACGCTTATGGTCGCGTGCGGTCACCATCGGGAACACCTTATCTTCTTTTACGAAAGCCATGAGAGAAAATTCTTTCCCATCAAGGAACTCTTCAATAACGACAGTCGCACCAGCTTCAGCGAAGGCTTTCGATACAAGCATTTCATCAACAGCTGCTAGTGCTTCTTCTTCCGTTAGTGCAACAATAACTCCTTTTCCAGCAGCGAGACCATCTGCTTTCACAACAATTGGAGCACCTTTTTCCTTAATATATGCTTTCGCCTGGTTCGCATCATTAAAAACAGCATAATCGGCAGTCGGCACATCATATTTCTTCATAAATTCTTTTGCAAAACTTTTACTGCCTTCTAATAGAGCTGCCGCCTTTGTCGGAGCAAAGATCTTTAAGCCTGCTTCCTGAAAGGCATCAGCGATCCCTGCATTCAACGGACTTTCCGGGCCGACGACAGTTAGATCACATTTCTTTTCTTTTGCAAATGCTACAAGTCCGGCAATATCCATCTCATCAATGGCTACACATTCAGCCGTTCCCGCCATACCTGCATTTCCTGGTGCTGCATAAATGGTTGTAACCTGCTCGCTTTCCTTTAGCTTTGTAACAATACTATGTTCACGGCCACCACGGCCAACAACTAATACGTTCATCGCTATTCTCCTCTATTTCCCGATTTCAATTAATGTTTGAAATGACGCATATTTGTATAAACCATAGCAATCCCGTGCTCATCACAGACATCAATCGAATCCTGGTCACGTTTCGAGCCGCCTGGTTGAATGATTGCTATGATCCCTGCTTTAATTGCATTCTCCACTGTGTCCGGCATCGGGAAAAATGCGTCAGACGCCAGCACTGATCCGTTCGCTTTCTCTCCTGCTTGTTCAATTGCAATTTTAGCGGAGCCGACCCGGTTCATCTGGCCTGCTCCAATTCCAATTGTCTGGTTATCCTTCGCGAGCACAATCGCATTCGACTTTACATGTTTCACTGCCTTCCAAGCAAATAGCAAATCAGCAATCTCTTGTTCTGTCGGTTGCTTCTTCGTTACAACTTGGAGATCGTCTGCTGTAACTTGTCCAGCATCTTGGTGCTGAATAAGCACACCGCCGCCAACAGTTGTCAGTTTGTGGTTCACTTCTTTGTTCTCTGACATATCTACTTCAAGTAAGCGAATGTTTTTCTTTTCTGTCAGAATATCCAGTGCTTCTTTTGAAAAACTTGGTGCTACAATGATTTCAAGGAATATTTCACGTAAACTTTCCGCTGTTGCTTGATCGACTTCGCGGTTAAGTGCAACAATTCCACCGAAAATTGAAATCGGATCCGCATCATACGCTAGTTTATATGCATCATGCAGGTTAGCAGCAACGCCAATTCCGCACGGGTTCATATGCTTTACCGCCACAGCTGCTGCATCTTCATACTCACCGACAATCTCAAGCGCCGCATTTGCATCCTGAATATTGTTATAAGATAGCTCTTTTCCGTGTAACTGTTTCGCTCCAGCTAAACTAATTCCAGTTGCTAGTGGTGCACGGTAAAAGGCTGCTTTCTGATGCGGGTTCTCCCCGTAACGCAAGTCCTGGACTTTTTCATATGTAACTGTATAGGTTTCTGGGAATTCTTCTTTGGTCTCTCCTGCGAAATAACCTGCAATCATTGCATCATAATTTGCCGTATGGCGGAACACTTTTGCCGCTAATTGCTGGCGCAGTTCAATTGGTGCATCATCTTCCTGCAAAGCATCAAGCACCCGCGGATAATCTTCCGGGTCCACAACCACAAGCACGTCCTCAAAGTTCTTTGCAGCAGAACGAAGCATTGTCGGGCCACCAATATCAATGTTCTCGATAATTTCTTCCTTTGATACATTTTGCTTTTGTAATGTTTCTTTGAATGGATAAAGATTGACAACAACGATATCAATCGGCTCAATCTCATTTTCTTCCATTTCTTTCCTATGACCAGCGTTGGAGCGTATCCCAAGTAGTCCGCCATGAACTTTCGGATGTAATGTCTTCACACGGCCATCCATAATTTCAGGAAATCCTGTCACTTCATCAATCGCAATCGCTTTAACTCCTGCACTTTCTATCGCTTGTAACGTGCCTCCAGTTGAAATGATTTCAACTCCAAGTCCCTCAAGATTCTTGGCAAACTCTGTAATATTCGTTTTATCGGAAACGCTGATTAACGCTCTTTTCCCCATGAAAAATCCCTCACTTTTGTATTAGCTCTCTAATTACTTGCGGATACAAACGGTGTTCCACTGCTTGGATCCGTTTTTGTAACGTTTCTTTCGTATCATTTGCTAAAATCGGAACAGCAACTTGCTCAATAATCGGCCCCGTATCCATTCCTTCATCGATGAAATGGACGGTAACACCCGTCTCCTCGACTCCAGCTTCAAAAGCTTGACCGATTGCATCTTTCCCCGGGAAGGCAGGTAAGTACGATGGATGGATGTTGACAATTTTCCCTTCGTAGGCTTCAAGCAGTGTCGGACCAATCAGACGCATATAACCCGCAAGGAAAATCCATTCGATTCCTTTCTTTCTCAGCTGTTCCGCTATTTCCGATTCATACGCTTCCTTGCTTTCATAATTCTTCGCAGAGAAGACAAATGTTTCAATACCATGCTGCTTCGCTTTATCTAAAACCCCAGCTTGCTGCTGATCACAGACGAGGAGAACAATTTCACATGGGAGATTGTCTGCATCCAGCATAGCCTGGAAATTGCTTCCCTTACCAGATGCGAATACAGCTACTTTCACCATACTCATGAAGAAAACTGAACTCCTTCTTCACCAGTTACTTTACCGATAATGGAAGCCTCTTCCCCAGCTTCTTGTAGGATTGCAACCGCAGCTTCTGCATCTTTTTCTTCCACAACAAGCACCATTCCAATACCCATATTAAATACACCGTACATTTCTTTCTCTGGAATGACACCTCTTTGCTCTAAGAATGGGAAGATCTCTGGGATGTTCCAGCTGCCCTGTTTTACATTGACTCCTAAACCGGCTGGTAACATTCGTGGCAAGTTTTCATAAAATCCTCCACCAGTAATATGAGAAATCCCTTTAACCGTGAGTTTTTCCAGTACATTTGCAACTGGCTTTGCGTAAATCTTCGTTGGTGTTAAAAGTACTTCGCCCAATGGTTTCGAAAGACCTTTATAGGTTTGATTAAAATCAAGATCAGCGACGATTTTCCGCACTAACGAATAACCGTTGGAGTGAATTCCGCTGGACGTGAGCCCGATGAGAACGTCTCCTTCAGCAATCTGTTCACCGGTAACAAGCTTCGACTTTTCCACAATTCCGACAACAAAGCCTGCAAGATCGTATTCCTCGTCGTTATACATCCCCGGCATTTCCGCTGTTTCCCCACCAATCAATGCAGCACCAGCATCTACACAACCGGTCGCGACACCAGCTACAATCTGCTCGATTTTTTCCGGATTATTCTTTCCACACGCAATATAATCGAGGAAAAATAATGGCTCTGCACCTTGAGCAATGATATCGTTCGCACACATCGCAACAAGGTCAATCCCTACCGTGTCATGCTTATCCATTTCGAAGGCAAGCTTTAGTTTCGTTCCGACACCATCTGTCCCGGAAACCATGACCGGTTCTTTAAATGAAAACTTCGATAGATCAAATAATCCTGCGAATGCACCGATTCCGCCGAGCACTTCCGGGCGTGTTGTTTTCTTAATATGCTTCTTCATCCGTTCTACCGCTTCATAGCCCGCTTCAACATCAACGCCTGCTTTCTTATATACATCTGACATGATTACACTTCCTTATTCATTATTTAAAAAGGATCTTCTCTTTTGTCTAAAATTGGCACCGGATATTCCCCGGTCATACAAGCATGGCAAATCCCTTGATGAATCGACTTTTCCCGAACGATTGCTTGTTTCATTCCTTCTACGGAAAGATACTCGATACTGTCTGCTCCGATCAGCTCAGCTATTTCCTCAAGCGAGTTGTTCGCCGCAATCAATTCTTCCCTCGTTGACATATCAATTCCGTAATAACAAGGATTCTGAATCGCGGGTGAAGCAATACGCACATGCACTTCTTTTGCTCCCGCTTCTTTTAACAGCCTTACGATATGTTTAGAGGTCGTCCCCCGTACAATTGAATCATCAATCATGACAACCCTTTTCCCATCGACAATCCCACGCACCGGTGAAAGCTTCAACTTTACCCCTTGCTCTCTTAGTTCCTGGGATGGTTGAATAAATGTCCGACCGATGTAACGATTTTTTATAATACCCATTTCATATGGTAAACCGATTTGCTCTGCGTACCCAATCGCCGCCGAAATACTTGAATCCGGAACCCCGGTCACGACATCAGCTTCCACTGGTGCTTCTTTCGCCAACTCCATCCCCATCCGTTTTCTTGAGGCATGAACATTTACCTGATTTAAATCACTGTCCGGTCTGGAAAAATAAACATATTCCATCGCACAGAGACGGCGCTGTTCCCGCATGGCAAATCTTACAGACTTCAATCCTTCGTCACTAATAACAAGCAACTCACCAGGCAAAACTTCTCGTTCAAAGGTTGCTCCAACGATATCAAAAGCACTCGTTTCCGAGGCAACAACATACGCTTCCCCGAGTCTCCCGATCGAAAGGGGACGGATACCGTGGGGATCATTCACGACATACATATGCGCTTGATCCATAATTAAAAATGTATAAGCACCTTTAAGTTGCTGAAGAGCTTCTATTATCGCTGTTTCGTTCGACTTTTTCTTGCTGCGTTTAATCAAGTGGGCGAGGAGCTCCGAATCTGTCGCACTCTGTAAAATACTGCCGTTATCCTCCAATTCTTCACGCAGTTTTTCACCATTGACGATATTGCCACTGTCGGCAATGGCTATACTCGTTGATCTTGAATGAAAGACGAGTGGCTCGACACTATCCACCGCCCGATTTTTATCCCCATGCTTCGAATAGCGGATATGGGCGATTGCTGCTTTACCTGTAAACTCCTGAAAATCGGCATGTTTAAATACATCATTGACAAGTCCTAATCCTTTATGGAGCTTCAATTCTTCTCCATCATTGACAACAACGCCGGCCCCTTCTTGTCCACGATGCTGCTGAGCGTGCAGCCCATAATAGGAGAGCGCAGCAGCATGGGTATGTCCCCAAATTCCAAACATAAGGCATTCCTCTTTTAGCTTTAAGATTTCAATAACGCCGGGATTGCTTCTTTCCAGAGCGTATTGAGTTGGTCTACATTTTCCTTAATGATTGCTTGGCCACTTACTTGGATTTCGTATGTTCCATCTGTTGTCACCGTGCCGATTTCGGTTGCGTCACGAACGATTTCTTCAAATTTCGCTTTGTTTTCTTTTTTAACAGAAAGAATAAAGCGCGACTGGGTTTCACTGAATAATGCAGTTGTCGCGTCCCCTTCCAGCGTAACTGCCACTCCTAAACCTTTCTCATTAAATGCGGATTCAGCAAGGGCAACGGCAAAACCACCTTCTGAAATATCATGAGCCGATGCTACGACTCCTGCCCGGATCGCCTCTAAGATCTGTTTCTGTCTTGCTGTTTCTGTCTCTAAGTTTATTTTAGGAGCTTTACCTGCGTACTTTCCTTCTAAAACGTTCTGCAGTTCACTTCCCCCGAACTCTGCTTCTGTTTCGCCGATGAGATAAATCGCATCTCCTGCTGCTTGGAACGTGTTCGGTGTTAAATATTTCGTATCTTCCAGTAAACCAACCATTCCGATAATTGGTGTCGGCATGATCGCTTCACCTTTCGACTCATTGTAAAGCGATACATTCCCGCTGATTACCGGTGTCTCAAGTGCTAGACAAGCTTCACGAATCCCGTCGATACTCTGTTCCATTTGCCAGAAGTTCTCAGGCTTTGTCGGGTCTCCGTAGTTTAATCCATCCGTAATTGCAAGTGGCTTCGCACCAGTACAAACAATGTTCCTGCTTGCTTCAGCGACCGCAATTTGTCCGCCCACATTCGGATCTAAATAGAGATAACGAGAATTACAATCCGTTGTAATCGCAATTGCTTTATCCGTTCCATCAATCTTTACGACTGCTGCATCATGACCAGGTCCAGCAATGGTGTTTCCTTGCGCTTCTGAATCATATTGTTTATACGCCCATTCCTTACTAGCAATTGTCGGCTGCTGTAATAAGGTCCGGAGCATTTCACTATGGTTCAAGTCAGCAGGGATTGTAACTTCCTGTGCTTGTAATGCGCGATAATTATCCGGTTCTTTAGAAGGCATCTCATACACAGGTGCATCATCTGTCAGAGCTGCAACTGGGATTTCCGCATAGATTTCACCTTGATGTTTAGTTCGGAAAACTTCTTCTTCAAGTACCTCACCGATTGCTACCGCTTCAACACCATGCTTCTCGAAAATGGCTATGATTTCATGCTCCCGACCTTTTTCTACAACTAGCAGCATGCGCTCTTGGGATTCAGATAACATCATTTCGTATGCGTTCATATTTTCTTCCCGCTGCGGGACATGGTCAAGAACAAGTTCTATCCCAGTTCCCGCCTTACTCGCCATTTCACTTGCTGAAGATGTAAGGCCTGCCGCTCCCATATCTTGGATTCCAACGAGTGCATCCGAATGAATGACTTCAAGACAAGCTTCAATCAGTTTCTTACCCATATGCGGGTCACCAATCGCAACAGCTGACTTATGATCTTCTTCTGCTTCCACAATATCGGAGGAGAATGTAGCACCATGGATTCCGTCTCTTCCAGTCTTCCCACCAGCATAAATGACTGTATTACCGACACCAGATGCTACCCCTTTTTGCACGTCTTGATGATTAACGAGCCCCACGACCATCGCATTGACAAGCGGATTCGCTTCATAGCTTTCATCAAATTGAACTTCCCCGCCAACTGTGGGAACTCCAATCGTATTTCCGTAATTCGCAATACCGCGAACTGCTTCGGTGAATAACCATTTCGTCCGGTCTTGATCCAACTTTCCAAAACGAAGGGAATTGAGTGCAGCGATCGGCTTGGCTCCCATCGAAAATACGTCACGTAATATCCCGCCGACTCCTGTAGCCGAACCCTCGAATGGTTCAATGTAAGACGGGCTGTTATGGCTTTCGATCTTAAAGACAACCGCCTGCTCGTCACCAATATCAACAACACCAGCACCTTCACCAGGCCCTTGGAGAACATGTTCGCCTTTTGTCGGGAATTTTTTTAATAATGGTGTCGATGTTTTGTAACTACAATGCTCTGACCACATAACGGAAAAAATTCCAGTTTCCGTATAATTCGGGAGTCGCTGCATTTTTTCTTTTACGAGTTGGAACTCCTCATCCGTTAATCCCATTTCCCGATAGATTTTTTCCGTTTCAATTTGCTCGTTTGTCATTGAATTATTGCTCATTCCTTTTCCCCTCCGTGTTTGGAAATTTGCTACTTGCCGTTTTCATAAGCCGCAACTTGGCGCAATACTGCTTGCTCGTCCTTGTCGACAAAAGTGATATGACCCATCTTCCGCTTTTCTTTCACACTAGCTTTACCATATAAATGGCTGTGCCCCAACGAACTCCCTTGCATATGTTCGAGCAATCCTTCGACATGTTCACCGAGCACGTTCACCATCACTGCCGGCTGTAATAATTCGATTTCCTTTAATGGAAGCCCGCAAATAGCGAGGACATGTTGATCGAACTGTGATATGTTACATGCTTCAATGCTGTAATGACCAGAATTGTGCGGTCGGGGTGCCATTTCATTTAAGTAAATGTCATCTCCACTTACAAATATCTCAATCGCAAAGGTTCCGACAATTCCCATCTTCTCCCCGAGTAATTTCGCCGCATGGTACGCTTTCTCTTGGACTGATTTACTGACAGCAGCCGGGACGGTTGTTTTATATAAAATATGGTCGCGATGCTCATTCTCAGAAATCGGGAAATACTCAATCTCACCTGTTGCAGTCCTTGAAAACACGACGGAAATTTCTTTATCAAAAGGAACCCATTCTTCAATGATGCAGTGCTTCTGTTCTTCCGCAAATCGGATTGCTTCTTCTTTATCCGCTTCTGTCTCGATCTTCAGCTGGCCTTTTCCGTCATAACCACCGCTGCATGTTTTAATAACAACAGGTAGTTTCACTGTTTCTAATGCAGCTTTTGCTTCTGCTCCATTTCTTACAATGGAAAAGTCCGGTACTGGGAGACCGAGGTCTTTGATCGTTGTCTTTTCTTTCTCTCTGTTTTGCGTGACTTCAAGCGCGAGGGAACCTTGGGGTAATTTACCAAGGGATTCAATATACGTCGCCGCTTCCAAATCAACATTTTCAAATTCATACGTAATGACATCACTGATTTTTGTCAGTTCTTTGATGGCATTCATGTCATCGTACGCTGCTGTAATTTGTGTGTCCGCCACTTGGGCTGTCGGACAATATGGTGTCGGGTCCAAGACAGCGATTTTATACCCCATGTATCTCGCTGCGATTGCCATCATCCGACCAAGTTGTCCGCCGCCAATAATCCCAATCGTTTTCGGTGGTAGAATCACTTTATTTGTCTGCAAGAGCTTCCCTCATTTCTGCTACTTTTTCTTTCATTCCATTTCGATAATCTACTAATCTATTCGCTGTTCCTTCATCATAAGTACCGATAATCTGAGCGGCTAAAATTCCTGCATTCGTCGCTCCGGCTTTTCCAATAGCTACAGTCGCAGTCGGTACGCCACCAGGCATTTGCACAATCGATAGTAAGGAATCAAGTCCGTTCAGCGCTCTCGCCTGGACTGGTACGCCGATAACCGGAAGATTGGTTTGCGAGGCTACCATTCCTGGTAAGTGTGCCGCTCCCCCCGCACCAGCGATAATTACTTTTAGTCCGCGCTTCCGGGCATTTTTCGCATATTCAAACATGTCATCCGGTGTACGGTGTGCAGAAACTACTTCTTTTTCATACGGAATTTCTAATTCTTCAAGTGCCTTGCACGTATGTTCCATCGTTTCCCAATCAGAGATACTTCCCATGATTACACCTACTAAAGCCATGAAAATCCCTACTTTCCATTAAGATTAAAAAAGTCTATCTAATTCTCCACATATAAGAGAAGATGATAGACTACGAGTAGATAACATTCATCATTATTTTGCATAATGACCCATCTCCCCTCATAGTCCTTAGATTTACGGTCAAGGGTAGAAACTTCGGAGCCATATTCTCCATGAAATATATGAGGTGTTTTATTCACTTTTTCTGCGTTAAGCATATCAAAACAAGGAAGGAAAATCAACAAAAATCGAACGATAAAATAACTTCACCTATTAACGTTCGGATTTCACTCTTTTTCTGGGACATGGGGTCAGAGCATTTGTCCCACTTTAGTGGTTTGCTCAAATTTGCTGGACTGAAAATGATGGGGGTGTGTAACTCTTATACATCGAAATTTAAAAGTGAGCGAAGGATATGGTTAAACGGCTAAACACCCTGGCTTTATTGGGAATATAACTGGACTTTATTTTCCCTTTAGCTCATTCTTCCTGCCTTAATGGGAAAATAACCGGACTTTATTTTCCCTTTAGTTCATTCTTCCTGTCTTAATGGGAAAATAACCGGACTTTACTTTCCCAATAGTCCATTCATCTTGCTTTATTGGGAATATAACCGGTCTTCACTTTCCCATTCGTCCATTCATCTTGCTTTTTAAGGAAAACAACCGAGTTTTAATCTCGCGTAAGCACATTTATAATATTCTAATGGGAAAGCAACCATAATAAAATAAAAAAATACACTTTGATATCTGCGACTCCACACATATCAAAGTGTATATAAACTAAATGCCTCAGCCTTCTTCCTCTTTCTCCTTCTCATGTTCTTCCACGAGCTCTTCATGGTGCTTCTGAATCTTACTTTTCTTCACTTGTTTCACCCAGAACCCACCGTGGATTTGCTTTGGCTCATAAGAGATGATAAATGCTTTCGGATCAATTTCCTGAATGAGTTCATATAGGGAAAGTTCATACTTTCTCGGCGTCAAGATTTGCATCGCTAAGCGGTCCCCTTCCATCCCATAAGCATACCAACTCGTAACACCGAACCCCTTTTCCCTAATTTGTTGGGTGAACTTAATGTCCGGATTGGAGGAGGTTACATTCACAACGATATATCCGAGCGCGAGCTTTTCTTCAATCATGGAACCGACAATTACACCAAGTCCAAAACCGAGCGCATAGGCAATCAGGTTCTGGATCTCATTCAAATTGTCAAGCACTAACCCTAACCCGATGACATAGATGACAATTTCGAACATACCTACTAAAGCCGCGATATAACGCTTGCCTTTTAATGTAAAAATCATCCGCACTGTAAACATTGATACATAGACGACATTGATTATAAAAATAATTGCCACCATAATTAACGCATTTTCAAGCATCGCAATCCCCCTCGAAAACATCATTCTTTCTTCTTACTTTTCAATTAGTTCCAACTTAAAATCCCCAACCGCATCTTGCACATATAAATCTGTAACGGAAGTCGAATAATTATGAATCACTGCTTGGAACTCGAGATTTCTTTCCGGCACTCGGACTAAAAAATCATTTTTATATAGTTCCGTCGTCACGTCATGATAGTCGTCACTATGAACTTTAAAGTCAAAAGCGATAAATTTCCGTATCTTTCCTTTATCTTCCCTAATTTCCTCTTTAACATTCTGCGCATCTAGTTTCAATTCATTCAGAACAACTTCCATGACTTATCCGCTCCTAACTTATTCTTTATTCGGACCAAATACACGTCGATCTATTCCTGACTCTTGACCGCGCAATCGCTTCCTCAAACGCTTGACCCAATTCTCAGCCAACAATTCACAGGAAGCTAGTTCGTCTGCGAGCCGTAAGTCATCTTTATAAAAATGCATCACTTCATTCGCAGCTTGAACAGTCCACTGTGGATAAGGGCGCTCCACTAAGTCAATTGGACTATCCGCTTTGACATTACCTTCTTCAAGTACACGGAAATACCAGCCTGTCCTTCCTGTATTCTGAATCTGGAGAGCGAGATCAAGAATCTGAAAACGGCGTGCCGGTCTCCAGCATGGCTGTCGGGGCTGTGAAACCTGAATCACCGCATCACCGACCTTGTACGTATCACCAATACATACACTGAATTCATCCATTTCCAGCACAGCAAAGTTCTCTCCCATACCTCCCATTACGAGATCTTCATGGTCATATTTCTCCTGCCAGTATGTATAATGCTTGATCGGATAGCAAAAAACAGCCTTCTCCATTCCGCCGTGATTCTTCTTATCGCCAACTTCATCGCCTATAAAACCAGTTTTATTAAGCCAGATCGGCCCTTTTGTTTCACCTTTAAAAATTCCTGTTTCCCATTGCCTTTCTAATGGATTTTCCGCATTTTCTTTACCTACCCGCTGCACTTTACCGATAAACAATTTATGTAGATGTGGCTCCTCCATTGTTTCACCTGCTTTTCCATGATATTATTAATTTTATTCTATATGAAAGAATGTTAGAAAGAAACCGAAAGACTTGGAGGTATAGATATGGCTGTAGAAAAGGCAATATTTGCAGGTGGCTGTTTCTGGTGCATGGTAAAGCCGTTTGATACATGGGAAGGCGTTCATAACGTAATCTCCGGTTATACGGGTGGCCAGGTGGAAAATCCAACCTATGAACAAGTGAAAACAGGGGAAACTGGCCATTACGAAGCAGTTGAAATCACGTTCGACCCTGAGATAATAAGCTATGATACAATTCTTGATTTATATTGGAAGCAAATCGATCCGACTGATGCTGGTGGTCAGTTCCATGATCGCGGCAGCCAATACCGGGCAGCAATTTTTCATACGACTCCAGAGCAAAAGGAGAAGGCTCAACAATCAAAGGAAAAGTTAGCAGAAAGTGGAATTTTTAAGAAACCGATTGTAACGGAAATCCTTCCAGCAACTCGTTTTTACCCGGCAGAAGAATACCATCAAGACTTCTATAAAAAAGAAAAAGAAGTATATGAGAAAGACCGGACAAAATCTGGGCGAGATGATTTTATCGAAACCCATTGGAACGTTATGACTGAAAACTAAAACAGAGGCTTGGGAAATTCAATCTTCTCAAGCCTTTTTCTTTTCTCTTTTTCCTTCTTCACACGCAGCAACAAATCCACGAAATATCTTTTTCGACACAGGATCTTTCATATGCTCCGGATGCCACTGGACTCCTAATGCAAAACGGTGAACTGTGCTTTCCACAACTTCAACAACGCCATCACGGGCTTTTCCGCTAATGATAAAATGCTTACCAGGCTTACGATTTGCCTGATGATGATAACTATTCACTCGAATCGTTTTCTCCTCGGCCAATCGATAGATCAAAGAACCCTTCATTAATTCGACTGCATGGATTGGTGCATAATTGGCAGCCTTTTGACTATGTTGGATCAGTTCACCCTTTAGCTGCCCGCAAATATCCTGATACATATCACCATCAGCCGCAAGATTCAACATTTGCGCCCCCTTACACACCCCAAATACCGGCTTATCCTTCGCTAATATTTCCCTTGTTATTTTCATTTCAAACGCATCCCGCTCTGGGATAAACGGACCAAGATTCAAATGGGGTTCTTCATTAAAGTAAATCGGATCAATATCATCTCCACCCGTTAGAAACAGTCCGTCAATCCGTTCAATCAGTTCATCGATCATATCTGAATTTGTTAAATAAGGCATCACAAGAGGAATTCCCCCCGCTTGTTCGATTGCGAGCATATTATTTTTCGTTATTTTATAATGCTTCTCATTTAATTCCATTCCCGGTACTACCCCAATTAAAGGTCTCACCATCAATCCCTCCCTACCCTATATTGTATCATCTGATACTTTTAATTATTACTTATACAAAAAAAGCCGAACCTAATAGAGGCCCGACTTTTTGCATTGCATAAAAAACGGTAAAGTGAAACTTCATTCAGCGGGGGGTTCCTCCCCTCCCAACTGAATGTTAGTTGAACAGAATCAGGGATTTACGGACTGTATTATCCCCCACCTTGACATTTTGGTTTTCCCTCTTGTTTAGAGGTGGGGGTATTACAGACGTTAATACGTGGCTAAATTCCGCGATACCTAAAATTGCCAGCACCTTCACCTTTGTTCTTTAGCTTAAGAAAATAAAATACAATATAAAGGTAACGAATAATCCGTACATGATCGGGTGGATCTCTTTCGCTTTCCCCATTACAATCATCGTAATCGGATAGAATATAAAGCCAATCGCAATTCCTGTTGCGATACTATAAGTAAGAGACATCATTAGCACGATAAAGAAGGAAGGAACGGCAACTTCGAAACGATCCCATTCAATATTCTTAAGCTGTGACGCCATCATGACCCCGACAATCACCAATGCTGGAGCTGTAACTGCACTTGTTACAATTGCAAGAAGTGGGGAGAAGAATAAGGCCAACAGGAAAAGTCCTGCTGTTACGACGGATGTAAAACCAGTTCGTCCACCCGCACCAACACCAGCAGTTGACTCCACATAAGATGTCGTTGTTGACGTACCGACAACCGCACCGACAACTGTTGCTGTTGAGTCTGCTAGTAATGCACGACCAGCCCGTGGAAGTTTATTGTCTTTCACAAGACCAGCTTGAGTTGCAACCGCAACTAATGTACCAGCTGTATCAAAGAAATCAACGAATAAAAACGTTAAAATAACAATAAGCATCTCAACAGTAAATATGTCACCAAAATTAATGAATGCTTGACCAAACGTAGGTGCTAAGCTCGGTACTGTACCAACGATATCGCCAATCCCTTGTGGAACAGGAATTAAACCAAAGATCATCCCGACAATTGCCGTCAAAATCATTCCGTAAAAAATTCCGGCTTTAACACCTCTTATTAGTAAAACAACGGCCGCAATCAGACCAAATACTGTCAGCAACACATTCGGATCCCGCAAATTTCCAAGCCCTACAAGTGTCGCTTCATTTGCAACGACAATTTCTGCACTCGATAAGCCGATAAAAGCAATATATAAGCCAATCCCTGCACCTACTGCAAGCTTCAAATTTCCAGGGATTGCATTAATGATAATTTCTCTTAAACCTGATAAAGATAAGAAGATAAAAATAACTCCGGATACAAGAACTCCGGATAGAGCAGTTTCCCAAGGTATTCCGTATTGTAAAACAACAGTATATGCGAAGAATGCGTTCAAGCCCATTCCCGGTGCAAGTGCGACAGGATATTTCCCGAGCACACCCATTGTTAGTGTACCTACTGCAGCGGCTACTGCTGTTGCTGTAAATACCGCCCCCTCAGGCATCCCCGCAGCTGAAAGTGTTGCCGGGTTAACAAAAAGAATGTATGCCATCGCTAGAAAGGTAGTCAGCCCTGCAATGGATTCTGTTTTGTAGTTTGTGCCGAGCTCTTCAAACTGAAAATACTTTTTCATTCCACTTTTCCTCCTAAAATTGGAAAATGCGTTGCGAACGGAAAAATTTGCTTCTAATTGTCCCCTTATCCTTTTAAAATTAAATATATATAAAAATAAAAAACGCTCAGATAAGGAGCGTCTACCAAAGCACAAGAGTTGAATAATGACAGCAGAAAAAAAGCTTCATTACCCATCCTGCGTAGTCAAACCGTTTACGGTGGTTTGGTAGAGACTTTGGGCCATATTCCCGAAATTATACGCAATTTCATTTAATTATAAACTTATTCTACTCTCCTCGACAATATTTGTCAATAAAACCCGAATGTTATTTAATATTTCGCAATTAACATTCGTATTTGTTGCAATTTGGAGTGAAATCAAAAAAAAGAACCAAGACATTAAATTGCCTGTCTTGGTTCTTCCACTTCCATTTAATTATTAGGATTCAAGTCCTCGATAGAATCAATGTCCATATATTCTGGTACGACTAAACCGATTTTGGCGCCGACTAAGTTTGGCCCCATGTCTACGATATCATCTTGATAAGTTTCATAGAATTCTCTGTGCGTAATTGGTAACCATGCTGCTAATGTAGCATCTGCATCGCCTGTCGCAAGGGATTCAAACACAATAGCAACATCCACTTCTGTTACACTTACGTCAAATCCTTTCTGCTCCATAGCTGCTTTTAACACTCCTGAGGATGCGCGTTCCGAGTCCCATGGTGTGGACACAAGCTCAACTTCAACACCGTCCACATCCTCGACACCTTCTGACCAAGCAGAAACTCTATCTTCATTATCTTCTACCCATTGGGCAGCGATTTGATTGATATCATCACCGGTTTCTTCCGCTTCATACATAATCTCTTCCATATCTTCCACGTTCCATTCAAACTGTTCAATCATCTTGTAAGCTTCCGGTTGTTCTTCTTCAAACCCGCGTCTGCTCATTGAATGAATACTTTCTTCTCCGCCATAAATCTCAAGCGGATCATCCAAATACTTCATATCTGGATGTGCCGCAAACATCCAATGCGGGTTCCAGCCAGTAATAACAATTGGCTCTTCATTCCGGATTGCATTATCGAGCTCCGTCATCATAGCACCAGTGGAAGATAGTTCAACATTCCATCCTTGTAAACTATCATACTCTTCTATCGCTGCCTCTGTCGTTACAGAAATTCCTGCTCCTGGTTCGATACCTATAATCGTGTAATCGACCGCCTCACTATAATCAACTTCCCCATTACTGTCTGTACTGCCACTCTCTGAATCCGTACCTTCTTCTTTGTCACCACATCCTGCAAGCAGCAATGTAATTAAAACTCCTAAAATCAAACTTACATACTTAAACTTCTTGAAATCCAAATTTACACCCCTTATGTTAGTTTCGTTTCTCCTATTTAAATTTGTTTACTTCGAGAAACAACGTATAGGTTAAAAGTTTACCCTTCCAAGCCAACATACTCAAACCGCATATTCTCCGCATATACGAAGGTTTCACGGGATGGTTTTTCTTAAAGACTGTCTCAGACGGTTTATTCATTAAATTCTGCCCTTTTACTAAATTACTCAATGTACTTTGATTTTTGGAATGGTTAACCATGGACGCTCATCATCCCAGCGAACATTGACAGGAATTTTAAATGTTTCCGATAATAAATCATCCGTAAGCACTTCTTGTTTTCGTCCAGCCGCAACAATTTCACCATCACGGACGAGCAAGACATGAGAAATTGCTTCCACTATTTCTTCAATATGATGAGTAACATAAAGTAAATGACAATTCCGCTTATTAATATCATTCATCAATCCAAGCACTTCTTCCCGCGACAATACATCAAGCCCGGAACATGGCTCGTCTAATATCAAAATCTCAGGATCAGCCATGAGGGCTCGAGCGATTAACACCCGTCTTTGTTCCCCTTGCGATAAATCTTGATAATGTTTTCCGCTAACGTAGCGTAAACGTAAAGTCGATAGTAACTCATCCGCTTTTTCCCAGTCCTCTTGCTGCACTTCTTCATATAAACCGATGGAAGCAAATTTTCCGCTTACGACAATATTTTCGACTTTTTCCCGGTTCAAGCTCTGGGAAAATTGTCCAAGGGAATTACTGACATAACCGATTCGCTTCCTTAAATCTGGGATATTCGTTTTACCAAATTCATTTCCAAGAACGGAAACCCTGCCCGCTGTCGGATAATTATATCCTGTTACTATATTTAATATCGAGGTTTTTCCCGATCCATTCAACCCTAAAATGCACCAATGTTCCCCCGATTTCACTTCCCAATTGATATTTTTCAAAATCTCTTGCCTGTTCCTCCTCCAGATTACGTCTTGCAAATGGATAATGCTTTCCATTCCTGATCCCCTCCTCTATTCCGGTAATTTTAATATAATACTCCACATTGTAGGATATTTCTGAAAACAACTCAATAAATATGATGAGCCTAAGCAAGTGTCTAAAAAGTTATAAATTCAACTTTTGCAGCTGAAACAGTAAACTATCCCCTGGTATAATTAGTGAAACCAGCAATTCATTATAGTTATGGACACGATTCCAAGACTTCAATTGAGTGATTAGAGGGTTCTAATGAAATGATTGATAGTCAGTGGGAATCAATCGTATAAAATTTGTAAATGAGTTGAGAGTCTATCATTAAATCATGGCTCACAACTCATTTTTTCTGGATAATTCATTATAACCTCTTAAATCCTCACTAAAAATGATACCATATAATTAAGATTGTTTTACAAATACCAAAATAAAAACAAGGGGGAAGTATAACAATGAAACTAGGTCATGTAATTAAAAACAACAAACGATTGCTCAGTCTTAAAACAGAAGATGGGCTTTATAATTTAAGTGAAGCGGCTACACAAAATAACTTGCCACTCCCACAAACGATCGATGAATTAATTCGTTCCGGCAAAGAAGGAGAAGAACAACTATCCCATGTCATTGCCGCTCTTGAAGCAAGTAAACAATCTTATTCTTTACATGAAAATGATGTTTCCTTCGACTCTGTTGTTCTCCACCCTGAAAAAATCTTATGTGTCGGATTAAACTACATCCCTCACGCTGAAGAAGCAGATATGGCGATACCAGAATCTCCTGTACTCTTCAGTAAATTTAATAATGCATTAACTGGGCACAAGCAAACGATTCCCTTACCTAGGTCCGCTAAAAAATATGACTATGAAGCAGAGCTTGTTATTGTGATTGGGAAAGAAGCCCGTAACGTTGCTGAAGATGAGGCCCTGTCTTATGTTTATGGATATAGTGTTGGAAATGATGTATCTGCACGGGATCTGCAAATGAAGACTGGTCAATGGCTGCTCGGGAAAACACTTGATGGATTTGCTCCAATTGGACCGTACCTCGTTACAAGTGATGCGATTGATCCAGCAAACCTGAATATTGAGTGTAAGATTAATGGCGAGGTTAGGCAATCCAGCAACACGAAACACATGATTTTCAATTGTGCAACGCTTATTAGTTATATTTCCCAATATATGACATTAAAGCCAGGGGATGTGATCTTCTCCGGTACTCCGGAAGGCGTTATTTTAGGATATACACCAGAAAATCAAACATGGCTGCAAGCTGGAGATGAAATGGAAGTAACGATTGAAAACATTGGAAGATTAACAAATAAACTTGTCGAGAATGAAAGGAGAGAATTCTAATCTATACATTAGCTTTTGATTTAGACGACACGCTCTATGACCGGGCACAACCCCTCAAGAAAGCCTTTCGAGAATTTATCCAAGAAGACCGAATCGATTTTTGGAAGTTCCATGAGATATTTCAGATTAATGGTGAGATAGCTTTCGTTAAGGAGAAGAATCAAATTTGGACGTTAGAACAATCACATATTTTCCGGATCAAAGAAACACTTAAACAATTAGGTGTAGAGATTAACGATGAACAAGCTATTATGTTTCAAAAAACATATGAACAGTACCAACAAGAAATCGAAGTCTATCCACTAATTATCGAAATTTTGGATTTTCTAATGAAGAAAGAAGTTTTAAGTATCATCATAACGAATGGACCCAAATTCCATCAGCGTAAAAAAATAAGAAATCTTGGTTTGGAAAAGTATTTTTCACCAGAAAAGATTTTCGTCTCCGGGGAGGAAGGCATTGCTAAACCAGACAAAGGAATCTTTGAACTAGCGGAAAATAGATTCCAACTTAATAAAGCAACAACTTGGTATATTGGAGACAGTTATTCGAACGATATTATTGGTGCTCGAGAAGCAGGCTGGAATTCCATTTGGTTTAACCCAAGAAATGAAAAATGTGAGAAAAATATCGCAACGAGCACGGTCTCTTCTACCTCAGAGCTTTTCGTTTGGATTAAACGAATGTTTGACTAAAAGACTTAACGATATAAGTCCAATGGTTGACGGACATAAAAATAATCCCTCATGCACTTTAGCTGATAATTGAGGGATTATTCACCTAAGCTAGCTAGCCCCTCTTGACGGGGTTCAGTTGATTGTTACCGTAAACGTAACAGCATCTGCGGTCTTCTTTATCATATGTCTTTCTATAAAACAGCATGAATATTAACCGTTCAAAAAATTAAATACCACCCTATAATAACTTTTCCCTTCCACTTTTATTTCTCCGTTTTCAATCCCAACACATAAGCAGGCCCTTTCGTCACAACATCAACAACGATTGCTGCAATTTCTTCAGGACTTTCTCTTTCTTCTGAAACAATCCACCAAGTGATAACTCCTAAAATAGCGGAAACGATTAACTGTATCATAACATCCACATGTTTATTCGATGGAATGCCAGAAAACATCTCCCCTAATTGAGGAAGGAATTTTGTTTGTACTAATCCTATGAAATAATCTTTAATCAATCCTTCACAGTTTGATTGGATCATAACTTGGAAAAACCGGTCGTTGTTCTCCACACTTTTTAAAATATCCATAACAATAGAACGAAATGCTTCCGTATAAACAACACCTTTTCTAATATGCCTGATTGGTGAAAGGTGCTTGAGCATAATCTCATCCAAATTATCCTTCACACATTCTTCAAGTAGCTCGTATTTATCAGCGTAGTGTAAATAAAAAGTGACGCGGTTAATCATTGCTTCATCCGCTAGTTCTTGAATAGTAATCGCTTGGAAGTTCTTTTCTTCCATTAATGTTATGAGCGCTTGATTCAATGATTTTCTCGTTCGCTGTATTCGTAGATCTTGCCTTTTAGTCATGATTTTCACACCTTTATTAAACAAAAAGACTTATTTTGTAAAATAACTGACAAAGTGCCAACTATTGAATATTGAATAGCCTATCAAGTCTGTGCTACTTTAATTATACAACGTTACGTAATATAAACAACAGTTGTAAATTAATTTGGAGGTGGCTATATGATTGATGTAAGGAATGTAAAACAAACTTACGGCAAAAAGGTTATTCTACAAGATGTTACCTTTTCGATGAATAAAGGGGAAATTGTTGGATTGCTTGGACCGAGCGGATCTGGGAAAACAACACTAATCAAAGCATTAATCGGCATGTCGCGACCAACGGAAGGGGAAATCCGAGTACTAGGTATTAAACAACCATCCTTAAAACCTATGAAACAGATTGGGTATATGGCTCAATCCGATGCGCTTTATGAAGAGCTGACTGCTAGGGCTAATTTAGCTTACTTTGGAAGACTCTATGGTCTGGGAGGCAAAAATTTAAAAAAGCGAATTCAAGAATCTCTTTCCTTTGTTAATCTTGATTCAGAAACCAAGAAGGCTGTACAACATTATTCTGGAGGAATGAAGCGGCGGCTTAGTCTCGCTATTAGTTTGATTCATAACCCGCAGCTTATCTTTTTAGATGAACCAACTGTCGGCATTGATCCCGCATTAAAACGTGTTTTCTGGAATGAATTTCAGCGTTTACGTGATCAGGGCAAAAGTTTCCTAGTCTCGACTCATGTAATGGATGAAGCAGAACGCTGTGACCGACTATTAATTGTTTCTGATGGTAGACTGATTGATGCTGGCACACCTGAAGCATTAAAACAAACATACGGGACGATTGAGGAAGCGTTTTTGAAAGCAGGTGAAAATTTATGCAAATCTTAACTGTTGCCATTCGGGTCATCCAACAGGTGATCAAAGATAAACGTACGCTTCTCTTCCTGCTTTTAGCTCCTGTATTTGTGCTTGGACTTCTATACGTTATCATGGGAAGCTCTAGTGATGAACCGAATATTGGCATCATCGATCTTGAGCGATCATTACAGGAATCACTGGAAGCCGAAGCGCATATTATCGAGTTTCCCTCAGAAGAAGAAGCGTTACAAGCAATGAAAACTCAAGATATCGATGCATATTTTTATATGGAAGCTAACACACCTTATATTGAAATTGAAGGCGGCGACATTACGAAAAAATCACCAGTGATGCAAGCGATTCAAAGCTCCTTACAAACGTTTCAAAAAGAACGTGCGGAAGAAATGAAAGAAGACTTTGAGGTTATGCAAGATGAGTTAGCAATTGTACTCAAGAATATGCAACAACAAACTGGTCAATCGATCCCGATTGATTTTTCAGAAGTCGATTTATTAATGGAAGAACCTGAAATTAATTATTTATACCTCGATGAGAATGCTGATTTATTTGATCAAGTCGCACCTGCTTTAATGGGCTTTTTCATTTTTCTATTTGTCTTCCTTATCGCTGGGATTAGTTTTCTCAGGGAACGCACTTCCGGTACGTTGGAACGGACGCTTGCAACCCCATTAAAACGATCATCTATTGTATTCGGTTATTTTTTAGGTTTCTTTTTATTCGTTACGATACAGACTGTAATCATCCAAATTATGATTGTCGATATTCTGCATGTGGATCGACTTGGCAGTTACTGGCTATTGCTATTTATGAATATCATCGTCGCTACCGTCGCCTTATCATTAGGTTTATTACTGTCTACTTTTGCACGTACAGAGTTTCAGTTACTCCAATTCATTCCAGTGGCAGTAATAACACAATTCTTTTTCAGTGGAATTTTTGATTTATCGAACGCTCCTGGATGGGTAATGTTCATCAGCAAAATCATGCCGCTTTCTTATGCGACAGATGCTCTGCAAAATGTCATGATTCGCGGATATGACTTTTCCGACATAGCAAATGATTTTATCGTATTAATCGGCTTTACAATTGTATTTATTTTATTGAATATGCTCGTTTTAAAACGGCAGCGAGCGGCTTAATATGCAGAGAATTTTCCCACCGTTTCCCTTTACCGAATTGAATGAATAATGTATTTTGTTTGGTAGATAGAAATGATTCATGATAATAAGGGGGAAACAATAATGGCAAAACAATTAGATGGGAAAACAGCCATCGTTACAGGGGCAAGCAGTGGGATTGGAACAGCAATTGCAAAAGAACTCACTAAGGAAGGTGCAAATGTCGTTCTTGCTGCAAGAAATGGAGAGAAGCTTGTGGAAATAGCAAAGGAGATTAACAAGAAAGATAAAATATTATGTGTTCCCACCGATGTAACGAAGCAAGATGATGTTGACTCCCTCGCCAAGCGTGCGAAAAAAGCGTTTGGTAATATTGATATCTACGTGAATAATGCTGACATGATGGGATCAAGTAGAGTTACAGAAGGAGATGTGACTAACTGGGATCAGATGATTGATATTAATATTAAAGGTGTTCTGTATGGCATTCACTCCGTCCTGCCCGATATGAAAGTAAGAGGAAGTGGCCATATCGTTAATATTGCTTCGGATTCTGGGTTTGAAGTGACGGAACGACTCACTGTTTATTGTGCGACGAAATTTGCCGTACGCGCCATCTCAGCAGGCTTGGAAAAAGAGCTTGCTAATACAGGCGTACGCACCACTAGTATTTCACCAGGCATGGTCGAAACACCCCTAAGTTCGAAAAGTCCATTTGAAGAAGGCAGGAAAAAATTAGCTCCTGTTGACATTGCTCGTGCAGTCGTGTATGCAGTAGCACAGCCTGATTACGTTAATGTGAATGAAGTTTTAATTAGACCTATTTAACTCAGGAGGTAGCTATAACAAGGGGACTACGTATGCCCCTTGTTTATTCTACACATACATCCTATTAGTTGATAAGCTCAAACGAGCAATTAAAGATTAAAACATCTCTATTCACTCCATTAACTTGGAAACGTGTCCGTTACTATTATGAATTACTGGTTTCACTAATGATATCAGAGCATAGCTAATGTTTCTGACTAATAAAGTTATTCATTACATGACAAGCAATTATTATTCCAATGAAGTTCATAAGCCTTCCGCTCCCCTTCCGGAGTTGGGTCCACAAAGATTCTTCCGCGATATTCAAAGCCAAACTTCTCAATCAACCCTTGTGTCCGTAAATTCTTCTCATGCGTATCGATCCGGAAATTCCGAAATCCTTGACTATAAGCTAATGTGAGCAAGTTGGAAAAGAGATAATTCGCAAGACGCATTCCTCTGAATTTATTAGAAATAGCTAACCGGTGTATCGTTGCATAAGGATGCAAGTCATTATTCCATGAGCCATCATGGATAATCTCATAGTTTGGGTCAGGGTCTGTCAGTAATGCAGCAGTCCCTGCAATTTCACCATTAACAATTAGAAGGTGACCATAGCCTTTTTCAATATCTTGAAGGATTGTTTCCTCGCTCGGATTTCCATTTTGCCATTGCTCACTGCCATCCGCTTTTAGTAACGCTCTGGCATGATTAATAATCATCATAATTTCTGCTAAATCTTGTTCTGTTGCTTTTCTAACAAAAATCGTACCCATCCTTTTACCTCACTCATTAAAATTTTCATTTTAAGTTAAGAATAAAGGCTGGACAGTTTTTGTCAACAAAATAATATTAAGAAAAGAGGCCCGAGAAAATAAAAACCAGCTAGAAGTCTCATTTTTTACTAGAGACCTCTAGCTGATTTAGGAAATTCTATCTGATTCAATTATAGGAATAAACCTGCAATCGTTGCAGATAGGATAGAAACAAGAATGGAACCAAATAGGAGTTTCAAACCGAATCTAGAAACGATACTCGCCTTCTCCCCGTCAATCCCTTTCACTGTTCCAGCGATAATTCCAATAGAAGAGAAGTTAGCAAAGCTTGTTAGGAAAACGCTGACGATTCCAATTGTTTTCTCAGACATGGTCTCCATCAATGGCTGGAATTCAAGCATTGCAACGAACTCATTCGTTACAATCTTCGTTCCCATAATAGACCCTGCTTCAATAATTTCACTCGGCGCAATCCCCATTAAGAAAGAAAGCGGTGCAAGGATATATCCTAGGATTTGTTGCAATGTTACACCTGCTAGGACTGATTCAATTAACCAGTTGACTAGCTCCAATGATGCAATAAATGCAATCAAGTTAGCCGCAACGATTAAAGCAATTTTACCACCATCGAGTGCACCGTTCCCCATCGCTTCAAATACACTCTTTTCTGTGCTGACATCTTGAACATCCACGACGTCCTCTTCTTTCGGCACATTAATTGGAGCAAGAATCGATGCAATGATTAAACCACCAAACATGTTCAATGGTAAGGAAACAAGAATATACTCTGCCGGCAAAATTTGGATGTAAGCTCCTACAATGGAAGCTGATACCGAACTCATTGCCGAAGCACTAACCATGTACAAACGATTAGCTGTCAAGTGGTGAAACTGTGCCTTAATCGCAAGTAAAGCTTCCGATTGTCCAAAGAAGATACTATTTACCCCGTTAAAGGCTTCAATTTTTGGAATACCGGTAACCTTAGACACCAAGCCTCCAACCCATTTAATAATCGTTGGTAAGATTTTTAAATAGTTTAAAACGGAAAGAAGTGTGGCAAAGAATACAATAAGCAATAGTACGTTAAAGAAGAATACGCCACCCTCTTGGAGTTCAAACCCACCAACAACGAATCCAATTCCTTCTTGTCCAAATTCAATCAGTTTGTTAAATACAGCGGAAATGCCATTAATAATCTTCGCTCCAATTTCCGTCGCGAACATAAACCACGTAATAAGTAGCTGTAAGGCTAGCATAATTCCAATACTTTTAAAATTAATGTTCTTCTTGTCATTGGAAAATAGATATGCTAAGCCAAGGATAACCGCAATCCCTACAATACCTAGGATAATATCCATTATTTTTTCCTCCTTTATTAGCCGCTTCAGTGAAACACCTTACATTATATAAGAAATAATTCTAACTCTTTCCATTTATCTGTGAATGATTGGACGTCCTACAAGTATAGTGCTGAATATTGCTTCCAGAGATTCTGGAAGCGTAAAATATGCTTCGGTTTGAAATGGTTCACTCGCCCAATTTATACTCTTTTCCGCAATACGTTAAATGTTATTTGATCCGAACGGAAATAATTAATCGAATAAAGTACAGGTCGATTCGACTCATCAAAATGGACCTGTCGCAACACAAGAAGCGGCGTATGCTGGTCACAGTTCATAATTTTTGATATTTCGTCGTGATAGGCAATTGTATTGATCTGTGACCTGGCATGGTTGATTACAATCCCAGCATCACCTAAGGAGTTGAAAATTGATTCCTCTCTTAGTTTATAACCCTTATGAAGAATACTATCCGGAACTTTATCAATACAATAAACTAAAGGGACTTCATCTGCCGTCCGAACACGTTTCACTAGGAAAACCTGCTCGTCCTCCTCCAATTCCAACTCTTCTATATCATCCCGATGCGGTCCGACAATACCTGTAAATAAGATTTCTGTTCCTGATTTTTTTCCTTCTCTTTCAATCAATTCAGTAATACTGAATAGCTCTTCAATGCCACCCTGGAATACAGGTACTCGATTTACGAATGTGCCAATCCCATGTTTACGGATAATAATATTTTCTTCTTCTAGTATTCGTAATGCTTCCCGTAATGTGTTCCTTGATACGCCAAGTGCCTTTGCCAAAGCTGTTTCGGATGGCAATTGTTCTCCCGGTTCAAGTTCACCATTGTTTATCTTTTCTCTGATTTGTTCGATAACAATCAAGTAACGCGGTTTTTGATAGTGACTTTTCAATGAGCGCTCTCCTCTCCATTTTCATATTGTATAGCATGGTCAGAACGCTTTCAATAGAAATTTAGATATTAAACCAAAGGAAAATGATGGATAACTAAAATTACCAGCACGAGCCACGTCCACTCTGCGCCCAGCAACTATCAAACTTCACACTCCTCCAATCGATAAGTCCACATCAACTCAAAGAGAAAAGGAAGGCCGACTAAGAACGGGCCAAGGCCCAACATCGGCATACCCCTAAAGGGGCATGTTTCCTTTATCTCATTCCGGAGTGCTCCAGTTTGTACGTTGCTAAACGGGCGCTTCCGCCTTTGTTTCTTTATATCGCTTGTAATACGAAATTAATAAGGAATAACAGGGTAATGATATATAGTGGCATGGATACTTCTTTGCGTTTGCCTACTGCAAGTTTTGCTAGTGGGTAAGCAATAAAGCCAAATGCTATTCCATCCGCGATACTGTATGTGAATGGGATCATTATTATAATGATTAGTGCAGGAAAGGCATCTGACAGATCCTTAAAATTAATGTTTTTAATATTAAGCATCATAAGTCCGCCTATTATAATTAAAATTGGCGATATTGCTGTGCTTGGAATTAACTTAATGACTGGAATGAAAAGAGATGCTACAAGAAATAGGAACCCAGTCACAATCGAGGTAATTCCTGTCCTGCCACCTGCTGCAATTCCAGCAGCTCCTTCAACCGTAGACACCGTAGGGCTTGTACCAAACAATCCGCTTAACATCGCTGATATGGAAACAGAACGGATAGCTGGGGTATACTGTTCATCCCGCTGTGCTTGTTTTAGTTGGCCACCTATCAGACCAATATTTTCAAACACGAGAACCATCGTCAGGGAAAATACGGCAATCCAAAATGTAATGGACATGATCCCATCGAAAGACATCGCATTGAAAACACCCGCATAATCAGCCAAGGATAAGTTAGCCCCTCCAGCTTGGTTAAAATCAATCAGGCCAAACATCCAGGCAATCATCGTTCCAACTAAAATGGTGATGAGGAAATGTCCCGGTATGTTACGGAGGAATAATCCAAGCGCTATAATAAATGTAAGGAAAAATGCTAATACTTCAGGGCTCCCGATATCACCAAGCGCAATGATGGAATGTTCCCCTCTCACAATAATATGACTCTTCTCTAAACCAATAAGTGCAAGGAACATCCCTAAACCAACCGTAATGGCCTCTTTTAACGCATTTGGAATCGACTGAGCAAGAATCGTCGCTAATCGTGTAAATGATATGAGAACAAAAATAATCCCCGCTACAAATACAACCGCCAATGCTTCCTGCCAGGTTAGTCCCATGGCATGGACGAACGTATACGTGAACATCGCGTTCAATCCCATGCCCGGAACAAGAATCAAGGGCACATTCGCACCGAATCCGACAATGAAACAGCCGACCATCGACGTTATAATTGTTGCCCAGACGGCACCTTCAATCGGAATTCCAGCATCCGAAAGTATCGTCGCATTTACAACAATAATATATACAATTGCAAAGAATGAGATCAATCCTGCTAGGATCTCTTGCTTTACATTTGATCCTTTATCATAAACTCCAGTTATTCGATTTAATTTATCTTTCACTCTGTCTACTTCCTTCTAAAATTCCCTCGGCCCGCCCAGTCGTTTGATCGTTATTCGGTGACAATTTTAATCCCGGAACTTGCGCCGATTCGACTAGCACCGGCATCTATCATAGCATGTGCATCTTCCTTACCGCGCACACCGCCAGAAGCTTTTACACCAATATCCGGGCCAACTGTTTCGCGCATAAGTTTCACATCTTCCAGCGTGGCTCCTCCAGTAGAGAAGCCAGTTGAAGTCTTCACGTAATCTGCGCCTGCTTTTACAGAAAGTTCGCAAGCTCGAACCTTTTCTTCTTCTGTAAGTAAGCTCGTTTCGATAATTACTTTGACAAGCGCTTTACCTGCCGCAGCATTTACAACCGCACGAATATCATTTTCAACTGCTTCATCGTTTCCAGCTTTCAACTCGCCAATATTAATGACCATATCCACTTCGGTCGCACCATTTGCAATTGCATCCTTTGTTTCAAATGCTTTCGTTTCCGGTGTGTTGGCGCCTAGTGGAAAGCCGATAACGGTACAAACTTCTACGTCAGTACCTTTTAATTGTTCCGCTGCTTCTTTCACCCAAGTTGGATTTACACATACGGAATAGAAGTTATATTCCTTTGCTTCCTTACATAAAGTTATGATTTGCTCTTTCACTGAATCAGCTTTGAGCAACGTATGGTCAATCATTTTCGCGATATTCTCTGTCATTTTCTCACCTCATCTTATTTATGGGAACTTGGTAAACGGCGTACGATGCCTCTAACTAATTTGAGGAAATCCGCTTTTACTTTTTCTGTTGTTTCCATTACTTCTTCATGGGATAATGGCTGGTCTAAGATTCCTGCAGCCATATTCGAAATACAGGATATTCCAAGCACTTTCATCCCGCTATGCTTAGCGACAATCACTTCCGGAACGGTAGACATTCCGACCGCATCCCCGCCTACTTGTTGCAGCATTCGAACTTCCGCTGGTGTTTCATAACTTGGTCCACTATTCCAGACGTAAACACCTTTTTGTAACGGAATTTCTAGAGTTTCAGCAACCTCTTCCATTAGTTCCTGATATTTGCGATCATAGGCAGTTGACATATCCGGGAAACGGACGCCAAGTTCCGCATCATTCGGACCGATTAACGGATTTATTCCGACATTATTAATATGGTCCGTAATCATCATTAAATCTCCTGCTTCAAACGCTGGGTTCACTCCTCCAGCCGCATTCGTGACGATTACCTTGTCAATCCCTAGCTGCCTCATCACTCGAACCGGGAAGGTCACTTCATCTAAACCGTAACCTTCATAGAAATGGAAACGCCCTTGCATAGCAAGTACCGTTTTTCCTTCAAGTTCACCAATAACAAGTCTGCCAGCATGCCCTTCCACCGTCGAAACCGGGAAATTGGGTATATCCTCATACGTTATCTGTACCGGATTTTCTATTTCCTCCGCGAGTACACCAAGACCTGAACCAAGAATAAGACCAATTTCAGGACGTGCTGTCAATTTATCGTTAATAAACGTTGCAGCTGTTTCAATTGCTGTTTTATTCATGTCTCTCCCCCTCACTTTATTTCATTTAAAAAGCTTTGCCCGAACTTCGGACTTATAACTTGAAAGTTGTCGGCGACCGTTTCGCCAAGATCGGCAAATGTTTTCCGTAACGGCAGTTCTTTTCCTACTGCTATTCCCTTATGATGGACGAGTAACGGAACATATTCTCTCGTATGATCGGTTCCATGATGGACGGGGTCATTTCCGTGGTCAGCTGTAATGATGAGTAAATCATCTTCTCTTAACTTCTCAAACACTTCTGGAAGTCTTGCATCATATTCTTCCAGCGCTTCTCCGTAGCCTTGAGGATTACGGCGATGACCATACTTCGCGTCAAAGTCAACTAGGTTTAAGAAGCTCAAACCAGTAAAGTCCATATCCATCGTTTCCAGTAATTTATCCATACCATCCATATTAGATACGGTTCTTAGAGATTCTGTTACTCCTTCTCCATCGAATATATCGGAAATCTTACCAATTGCAATCACGTCATAGTTTGCATCTTTCAATTCGCTCATCACTGTCCGCCCGAATGGTTTCAAAGCATAGTCATGACGATTTGCCGTCCGCTCGAAGCTGCCAGGTTCTCCGATAAACGGACGGGCAATGACACGACCAACCATATACTCCGGATCATTCAATACTTCACGGGCATACTCACAGATTTCATATAGTTCCTCAAGCGGAACAATGTCTTCGTGTGCAGCTATTTGTAATACGGAGTCGGCTGATGTATAAACAATTAGCGCTCCTGTATCCATATGTTCTTTCCCTAGCTCTTCAATAATCTCCGTTCCCGATGCCGGTTTATTTGCAATCACTTTCCTACCGGATTTCTCTTCTAATTTTTGAATGACTTCATCAGGGAATCCGTCCGGGAATGTACGGAACGGTGTATCAATGTAAAGCCCCATGATTTCCCAGTGTCCTGTCATCGTATCTTTTCCAGCAGAAGCTTCCTGCATTTTTGTATAATGTGCAAGTGGTTTTTCTACAGGCCCAATGCCTCTTAACTCGTGAATATTGCCTAGCCCTAATTTCTCCATATTTGGCATATGAAGCCCATCCATATGCTCGGCAATGTGACCAAGAGTATTCGCTCCTACGTCATTATATTTCTCAGCATCCGGTGCCTCACCAATTCCAACAGAATCCATAACAACAACAAATACTCGCTTAAATGTATGACTCATTAATCTTCACTCCTTTAAAAATGTTGTTCTTTTATTCATAAATGACATCATAGATTAGGGGTTTTTTCTCTATCTTTTCTTTGGAAACAGAATAGGATCCATAAATCTTATCGATCACATCTTTTACATCTTCCCGGTTACTATGAATTGTCACAAGCGATTCGCCTTTTTTCACTTCATCACCGATCTTTTTATTCAGCACGAGTCCAACTGCTAAATCAATTTCGGATTCCTTCGTTAGACGTCCCGCTCCAAGTAAGCTTGCTGCAATTCCTATTTCATTCGCAATGATTTCTGATACAAAGCCATCTTCTTTTGCTTCCACTTCAAATGTGTAGGAGCTCTTAGGTAGTTTTTCCGGCGCATCGACAATCGATGCATCTCCGCCTTGCGCTGTGATCATTGTTTTGAATGTTTCAATCGCTTTTCCTGAGTTAATTGCTTCCTCAAGCATTTCTTTCGCTTGTTCAATGGAATCTGCTTTCTTACCGAGATAAACCATCCGGCTGCCGAGCTCAAGACAGAGTTCATGTAAATCAACTGGTCCTTCTCCCCGTAATGTGTCAATGGCTTCTTTTACTTCAAGCGCATTACCAACTGCAAATCCTAAAGGCTGGTTCATATCCGAGATAACCCCTATCGTTTCTCTTCCAGCTCCATTACCAATTTGTACCATCGCATGGGCTAATTCCTTGGAATCTTCCAATGTCTTCATAAATGCCCCAGAGCCTGTCTTCACATCAAGTACAATTGCATCTGCACCGGAAGCAATTTTCTTACTCATAATCGAACTTGCGATTAAGGGAATCGCATTTACCGTAGCCGTTACATCACGTAAGCTATAAATCTTTTTATCAGCAGGTGTTAAGTTACCACTTTGGCCGACAACTGCGACTTTGTTTTTATTCGTAAGTTCAATGAATGTTTCCGGTTCGATTTCAACTTGAAAGCCTGCAATAGATTCCAGCTTATCAACCGTACCACCTGTATGCCCTAGACCACGGCCGGACATCTTCGGAACAGGAACACCTACAGCGGCTACGAGTGGTGCAAGGATTAATGTTGTTGTATCACCCACCCCGCCAGTAGAGTGCTTATCGACTTTCACACCGTCAATTTCTGATAGATCGACTTGGTCTCCAGATTCAACCATCGCTTTTGTTAAATTTACCCGTTCTTCTGTCGTCATATCCTGGAAATAAACAGCCATTAGGAATGCGGACATTTGATAATCAGGAACTTCACCATTTGTATACCCTTCAATTACAAATTCAATTTCCTCTTTTGTTAATTCCAATCCATCACGTTTCTTCTCAAGAACATCTACCATTCTCATGTGGAAAGCACCTTCCTTTTTATATTATGTTTTACGGTTTCAAATACTTTTATCCAACAAAGCAACTGACTACTTATAGGACGTCCAACAACTACTAATTAGAAAGCCCTTTCAGTCGTTCTACAACCAGTATATGATTGGACGTCCTACAAGTCAACTGTTTTATTATTCAAACATTTCGGTTTGACTGGTGAATGTGAATATAATAATAACGCCATAATAAACAACTGGTTTCTTATACAAAAAAAGGAATTGGAAGCTTTGAGGTAGCTCTCCAATCCCTAATCTAAATTTGTTTATTATTCTACTCCACTTTCTAAAGTATAAAATTTATTCAAGAAACTAGTTTCCTATCGGACTTCTACAAATCCCCACTTGAAAACCTTTCTGATTCAAGATTCTTTTCACATTTACAATTGCATTTCCTTGATAAACCTGCTCTAAAATCATGCCTATTTCCATTATTTCTTGTTCGTTCTCCTGTCGCCCTTCTAACAATCCGCGAAACCAATTATTGATTACTCGTGGCGCTATATTCCCTGCAATAGACGATAATCGGTAATAGCCATAAGATATTTTCTCCTCTAAATCTACTTCTCCGCCTGCATAAAAATAAAATTCATTGCGCTTGAGATGATTTTTAATCGCTTCAACTTTTTTCTTTAGCCCCGGCATCCTTAATTCCCAGGACTAATTCAAGCTTGCTCAATTCAAGAATACTGTCAACGGAAAGGTCGAAACCAGTTCTCTTCGGATTGTTATATAAAATGGTAGGTTTCTTACTCCGTTCCAAAATGCTCTTTGCATAGCTGACAGCCTCTTCCTGTGTCGGTAAAATATAAGGAGGAAAGCCAAGCATAACTCCCGCGATTTTTGTCTCTTGAATCCTTTCCGCAAGTTCCTCCGCTTTTTTCTGCCTAACGGAAGAAACACCGAATATGATTTCCATCTCGTTAATGAGTTCTTCTTCCTTTTCTAAGCGGTTAAGGAGTTCCATTTTCTCTTGCAGGTTTAAACTATGCTGTTCACCAGTTGTTCCTGAAACAAGTACAGACCTTATCCCTTGTTTATAAAGGTTTCTTATATGGTTGATTGTTCCATCCAGGTCCACTGATTCATCTTCTAAAAAAGCTGTCGGTACGGCAATATGAAACTGTTCTTTCAGCATCCTGTTACCTCCATTTTTTAATTATCGATAACGACATCCCGACCAGCGAGCACTCCTGATATCACGATGATTATTCCAATTGCAATTAATACGATAATCGGCGCCGTCCAGCTGCCCATTACATCATAAAATCCTCCAAATGCAATTGGTCCCGTTGCCGCGATAAGATAGCCAATCGATTGGGCCATCCCAGATAAATCAGAGGCCTCATAACCATTTCTAGTTCGTAATGTAAAGAACATCATCGATAAGCTGTAACCACTGCCACATCCAATCCCAATTAAGATAGCGGAAATAATGAGTATACTAAGATTGCTGCTAAATAACCCCGCTGAACCGAGGATGAAAACAATACCCGTAAACGCTCCTAATAATTTTTGGTTTTTCATTCGGTCGGCGAGCACCGGAATAATAAAGTTTACTGGAATAATGCCTAACAACATCACCGAGATGATCAACCCTGCCTGACTAAGCGAATAACCATGAGACTGCAGAATATCAGGCAGCCAGGTTAGTGGGGTAAAATACATCAATGATTGAAAACCCATAAAAATTGTTACGTTCCAAGCTGTAGCAGAAGTCCACATTTTTGTTTTTTTCTGTTCGACATTTAAGTCAGGTTGGGGCTGTGGGTTTCTTACTTGCGGATACCAAACAATGAGAGCAATTAGGATTAATGCGACCCATATTCCCAAGGAAACTCTCCAGCCAAATCCTTCAATATTCGATAATGGTACACTAACCCCAGAAGCTAGTGCACCAAATATATTCATAAATATCGTATACAGACCTGTCATTAAGCCGATTTTAAAGGGAAAACGCATTTTTATAAGACCTGGAAGCAACACATTTCCAAAAGCAATCGTAATCCCGATCAGAGCGGTCCCAATAAATAATGTGCTAATTCCATTAGCAGACCGAACAACAATCCCAAGCCCCAATATCATCATCGCTAAAAATATCGTCTTTTCCATACCGAACCGGTTTGCGATTTTCGGTACAAATGGGGAAACAAACGCAAATGCCAGTAGCGGTAAAGTTGAGATTGAGCCCATCACCGAACTGCTTACGTCTAAATTATCGCGGATAACTGGCACCAGTGAGCCAATTGATGTGATGGGAACACGTAAATTAGAAGCAAATAACATAATTCCTGCAACTAATAGAAGGCTAATTGTCTCATTTTTCCTTCTCTGTTCTGTATCTAATACCATTTTATTGATGCCTCCAAGCTTCCTTTCATGTATCACGAACTTACTCTAATGCCTGTGACAAATCCTCTTTCAAGTCTTCTATATTTTCAATTCCAACAGAAACACGTAATAAATTAGCTGGTGCCATCGTTTTATCTTTTTCAACGGAGGCGCGATGTTCAATGAGACTATGTGTCCCGCCTAGACTCGTTGCACGTGTAAATATTTTTACGTTTGCTGCAACTTCCATTGCTTCTTTCTCGCCGCCTTTTACTTGGAAAGATAACATCCCGCCGAATGAACTCATTTGTTTAGCTGCAATCGCATGCCCTGCGTGACTAGCAAGGCCAGGATAATGGACCGCTTCGACTTTCGGATGTGCTTCAAGGAATTCCGCAAGTTCTAAAGCATTTGCACAATGGACTCTCATCCTTGGTGAAAGCGATTGGACACCCCGGAGAGCCAGCCAACAATCAAACGGTGAAGGAACTGCACCTTTTTCATGCTGCCAAGCACGCAAATTTTTCAAATAGATACTATCAGACTTAGCCACAATTGCCCCAACCATTAAATCACTATGACCTCCAATATATTTTGTAACAGAATGAAGAGAAAAATCAACTCCATATGAAAGGGGACGTTGTAAAGCCGGGGTTGGCCATGTATTATCAACGACCGTGTAAGCCTCTGCTTTTTGTGCAATCTTCGTAATTGCTTTGATATCGACTATTTTCACGAGCGGGTTAGATGGTGTCTCCATCCAGACAAGACCTGTCGGCGCATCTTGTATCACCTTTTCCACTTCAGCAAGATTCGTCATATCTGCGATGGCAATATCGAATCTCTTTCCAATATCCGTCTCAGATATAAGTGCACGAATACCGAAATACATATCATCCGGCATCACAACCCGGCGTGGTAAATCTTGCGGCAGTGCCTCGATTATAGAAGAAATCGCTGCCATACCGGAAGCATAAGTCACACAGTCAAACCCGGATTCAAGCGATGTCAGACACGCTTCCAGTGCTCGACGATTCGGATTATCCCCGCGACTATACATGAAATCATTTGTATACGAGCCATCTGCAGCTCGTTCATATGTAGTAGATAAATGAAGTGGACTCGTCACTGCCCCAGTTAACGGGTCTATTCCTCGCCCAACGTGAATTGCCTTTGTTTCAAAACGCATATAATTTCCTCACTTTCAAAGTTTTTGTTGTCTATTCATCTAATACTATAGTAAATCTTGATATTTTTAAAGTTTCTGTTATTAATTACCTATATCGTTTGTTGGATGAATAAATTTGTCATTAACCGAACTTCCGCAGACTGAAACACAAAAAAACCCCACCAGCTCATGAGGCGGGGTTTATTTAGATTATCCTATGTTCTTTAAGAGTGCCTGGCACTTCCTTATAGTGCAGACTTATTATTAAATAAGTAATCCATCAAACTATTATAAAAAGGTACTTGATCCGTGACCAAAAATACCGGTAGCATTGCGATCACAACAATTACCGTAAGATTAGCCAAAAAAAACCTTATCACTCCGTTTCCCAATGTTTTCATACAATTTGCCCCTTTCGGAATTTATGAATAGTATAACACTATACGTTATGCGAAACAATACCTTTGTTCACATTTCCGTCACAAATTTAATGCATTTATTTTAATATATTCAATTTTTACCCGATTTAATTGGAATTAAACAGATTTTTTCAAAAAAAATGCCCTTACCATTAATCGGTAAGGACATGTTTTCCTGTTTTATCCTTTTATATTTAATACTTCACCATCTGTCAGTTCAATTAATTGGACAGGTGTCATTTGAAACACAGCTTTCGGATGTCCCGCGGCGCCCCATATATCTTCGTATTGAAGTAAATCTTCATCAATGATAACTTTAATCGTCGCATCCTGAATGACTGGCGACACACCGCCTATCGCAAAGCCAGTTTTTTCTTTCACAAATTCCGCATCTGCTTTTCCTAATGTTTCACCGATCAACTGCCCTAAATGCTTTTCATTAATCCGGTTGGAACCACTGGCTATAACGAGCAATGCGTTGTCGGATTCTTTCAATTTAAAGACAATCGACTTCGCAATTTGCGCAACTTTACACCCCAGTGCCTCAGCGGCTTCCTTTGCGGTTCGTGTGCTATCTGCAAGCTCAATTACTTCATTGTCATATCCCTTCGCAAGCAGAGAATCTTGTATAACTTGCGCGCTTTTCTTTAATTTCCCCATTGTATGTAATCCCCTCTTTTTATCTTTCATTATAACTAAATATTTGAAAAATATACAGAGGAAAAACTTCACCGCTCATTCTGGATGTTTTTTCTTTGTTTCATTTCCATTGTCCCGAAGAAGATTAAGAAAGACTTCTAAGGCCCTCGTCTGGAATGGAGATTTTGTAATAATCGAGAATTCCCGTAAGAGCGGGAGGCCGTCGATTGCAATAATTTTTAAATCTCCATATCTCACTTCTTTTTGAATCGCCCACTTAGATAGCAGGCTAATTCCAAGCCCGGACGCTACCGATTCTTTAATCGGCTGGGTACTGCTAAAATGCATGAACCGGCAAGGATTAATTCCATAAGTTTGAAATAGCTTCTCTGTCGCTTCTCTCGTTCCAGACCCCTTTTCCCGGACAATCCATGTTTCATTTTCAAGATCACGATGCGTTAATCCTTCTTTACTACACAGTTTGCTTGTCGGGGAAGCAACAATAAACATTTCGTCTTCAGCAAACGGTTCTATATGAACATCTTTCCTGTTAAAATGCCCTTCGACAATGCCTACATCAAGTTGGTGGGCCGCAACTAAATCTGCAATCCTGACCGTATTTCCGATTGTTACAGTCGGTTCAATATCCGGATAATTCCTCTTTAGCTCAGCGATCATTCGCGGCAGAACATATTCCCCAAAGGTATAGCTCGCTCCAATGGCTAGTGGCCCATTGGCTTTATTCGTTAAATCGTCCACCAGGTTTTGCATCGTTGTATATAAACCTAGAATTTCCTTTCCATAATGATAGACAATCTCACCTGCTTTATTTAAATGAACGTATTTGTTCGTCCTTTCCAATAAACGCATGCCGATTTGATCTTCTAATGCACGAATATATTGACTCACAGCAGGTTGTGTCATGTAATGTTCTTCTGCCGCTTTAGAAAAGCTTTTCTTTTCAGCAACGGTTATAAATAGTTGTAAATGTTTATCCATCATCTCGCCTCCTTACCTATTCATTTTTCTTTATTATAACTAATTACTTATGATAATCATTACTATATTTTATTTTTCTTATGAACTTTTCTTAGCTATGCTTAGAAAAGGAGGGGTTCCATGACGAACAATGCAAAATCATTTCCTTATTGGTTAGCTGGTATCGCATTTACCTTTTTTATTGCTTTACTCGGCTATTTATTGGCACTCGTACCAGGATTTCAGCCCGTTGGCCAATTGGCTTGTGCAATCGTTATCGCTGTTCTTTACCGACAACTATTTGGTTATCCGGAAATATTGCGAGCAGGTATTACATTTTCGACGAAGAAGCTCCTACGTTTCGCTATCATTTTATATGGACTGAAATTAAATATTAATACTATATTCCAAGATGGCATTGGATTGCTCTTCCGTGACGCCATTGTTATAGTCTTTGCAATTGGTCTGATGATGTTGCTAGCGAAAGCGTGGAAAGCAGATCAAAATATTTCATTTTTACTCGGGGTGGGAACTGGGATTTGTGGAGCTGCTGCCATTGCTGCGGTCGCGCCAATAATAAAAACAAAGGATGAAGACACGGCTATTAGTGTCGGTATTATTGCGTTAATGGGAACGATTTTCGCAATTGGATATACATTAATTAAGCCATTATTACCATTCACTGCAATTGATTATGGAATCTGGTCGGGAATCAGCTTACATGAGCTTGCCCACGTTGCAATCGCGGCAGAGCCAGCTGGAGAAGAAGCATTAGCTATGGCACTTCTGGCGAAATTGGGTCGAGTATTCCTACTTGTACCGTTCTGCTTCCTTCTTATCTATTTTCTTAAATTCAAGCGAAGTGAGGAGCAGACACAGGAAAAGATAGAATTCCCTTGGTTCTTGCTCGGATTTATTTTAATGAGTATGTTAGGTAGCTATGTACTCGGTAGCATCTTCCCTCTTCCTGTGAAGCTTTTAGAAGGCGTGAGTACTGCAACAACCTGGATCTTGACAGCAGCCATGGTTGGCCTTGGATTGAATGTAAGCCTGAGAGATTTACGTACAAAAGCATTAAAACCATTCATTACAATAGGCATCACCTCTATTTGCCTATCCATTTTTGCTTATTTTATAATTTAATTTGCATATTAAAATTTAGAACTGCTAAAAGCCATACAACATAAAAGCTGTATGGCTCCTTCTTCTACTCATCATTTATCCAACCTGATGCTGTTTGATTAGGCATCTTCTAGCGGCAATGTTAACCAAAATGTATTTTTATTTTTTCCTTCCTTCCAACCAATGTCTCCATTATGTCGTTCAATAATTTCTTTCGTAATGCTTAAACCAAGTCCTGAACCTCCCGTACCTCGACTACGCGACGGATCGACCCGGTAAAACCGTTCGAAGAGCTTTTCCCCCGCGTCGGACGGAATAGGATGGCTTGGACCAGTGATACCTATATAATAATCGTTTGCTAACCTTTCACCTTTAATCATTATCGTGCCTGAACCAGAATAATAACGAATCGCATTATCAATTAAATTACGAAACACCTGTAAAATTCCTTCTCTATCAACTGATAATTCTGCACATTCCACATCGATCTCCAGTGGAATATTTTTATCCTGCAACTGCCAATCAAACATGCTCACCGTTTCCTTAAGCAATTTCGCAAGATCAGCATTTTCTTTTTTAAAAAATAATTGTTCCGAAATGTAATCCCATTCCTTCAACGTTTCGAGCTGTGTAATCATCTTCGTCAGCCGTTCCGATTCTTTATAAAGCGATTCATATAAAGCTGGATCGCCCTCGATAACCCCATTTTTTAATGCATACAAATAGCCGCTTAAGTTCGCAAGCGGTGTCCGTACTTCATGTGATAAATCCAATACTAATTTCTGTCGCTGTTCATGATTCTTTTTCAACTGATGAACTAATCCATTAAAGTTCCTTGTCAACTGACCGATTTCATCACTTGTTGTAACTTCGATAGGTTCTGGATAATCACCTTTTTTCATACTATTTGTAGATTCAATCAATCTTTTTAATGGGTGGATTAATCGTTTCGTTAGATAAAAATGGGCGATGCTTCCAATGATGATCGCAAGCAGGCTGAAAATCCACAAGTAATAATAAAGTGTTTTATTAAACTGTGCTTGATTCATTCCAGTCATTGTTCCCATGCTCTCCACAAGAAAACATGCTGTATTGTAGATTGCCCAACTACTTAGAGCAATAAAGGAAGCTACAATAATGATGTTGATGAAAGTCAAACGAAAGAGAAAGTTTTTCGGCAGCCAGGACGTCTTCTTTTTATTCATGAACAAATTTATACCCCATTCCTCGAACCGTTTGAATCCGTGTTGGAGTTGATGGATTGATTTCAATTTTACTTCTTAACTTTTTAATATGTGCATCAATCGTCCGATCTAACACCGTTTTATCCACATTCGGATATAATTGGTCAATTAATTCTTCTCTCGACAAGACAACATTCGGATTCTCCATAAAATAATAAAGGAGATTGAATTCATGTTTTGTTAAATGAAGCTCCTCATCATATAACAAAACCTCTCCCCTTCTAGGCTTAATGCATAATCCGTCATAGACTATTTTTTGACAGAACTGACCTGTCCGACGCATCACTGCTTCAACATGGGCAATTAATTCATCAGGATCAAACGGCTTCGTTAAATAGTCATCTGCTCCGATTTTTAGACCATTAATCCGATCCTCTACCTTCGCTTTAGCAGAAAGCATAATAATAGAAACTTCATTCGCGGCCTGCTCTTTTACCCACCCGCAAAATTCTTCCCCGCTAAGCTTTGGCAACATTAAATCAAGGATAATCAAACAAGGACGATGAGTTAAAAAGACTTCCTGCGCTTCCTCACCGTCCACAGCTTCCAAAACATCATACCCAGCCTTTTCCAAATAGATCTTCACGAGCTTACGAATCATCTCGTCATCCTCAACAACTAATACCGTTTGTTTCATCCTCTGACACCTCTATATATATTGTAAGGAAAAGAAACTGTTATTTCATCTTTTCGAACTCCTGTATCATCAATTCATAATTCAAAGCACCAAAGGCTTTATTATGAATTGTCCCGTCCGAGTTGATCAAATAGGAAGTTGGGATCGGCTGAATGCGATACGCCTCCGCTGCAGCATTCCCTTCATCGGTATAAACAGAAAAGGTGAGTCCATAATCATCGATAAACTGATGAACATCATCAAGGCTCGTCTCTGTTTCAATTAAATTAACTGCAATAATTTTTATATCTGTATTCTGATGGAACTTCTCCATATCCGGCATTTCTGCACGGCAAGGCGGGCACCAAGTTCCCCAGAAATTCAGCATGACACGTTCCCCGCGGAAATCAGATAACTGCACCTCTTCCCCGTCCATTGTCTTCAGTTTCACGTCAGGTGCCATATCACCAAAATCGAGCCCTTCCTCTTCAGTACTCCCACTTACTGCGATATCGCTGGCCACACTCGCACCCTCTTCTCCGCTTGTTTCTATTTCAGAATCATTCACACCATTTTCCTCTACAATTTCCGTATCAGCATCTCCGACAAATTCATAGACCGCCCAGCCAAACATGAGAACAAATACAACAATAAGAATTAACTTTTTCATCCCAAAAGCCTCCTAATATTATCCTAGCTTTGATAACCATGTATCATCAACAATATCAAGTAAGAAACCAGTAATTTGTGGCATCAGTCCTAAGAACAAGACGAGCCCCATGAGAATCATGACGACCGCACCGACCTTCATAATGATGCCACTATGGCGCACAATCCACCTTGTGGAACCGAGGAAAAAGCTTAAAACAAGAAACGGCAACGAAAAGCCGACAACATACATCACCGTGTAAAAAATGCCTTGTCCAGGATTGCTAGCTGCCAGTAGTAAAATAGATCCGAAAATCGGTCCAATACATGGCGTCCATCCAGCCGCAAATCCAAGACCTATTAAAAATGTTCCAATGTAATTCGCCCGCTTTTTCGTATATTGAAAACGCCTTTCTTTCATCAAGCTTGGAATTGTAATCCAACCACCAACAAAGAGCCCCATGAACATGATTAGGATGCCCGCAATCCGCTGAATAAACAACCCTGAATCTCCTATCAGCAATCCTTGCACCCACTGTCCAAAGAATGACGCACTTGCTCCAAGGCTAATGAAGACAAGCGATACAGCAATTAGAAAGATTAAAGAATGACTAAGGATTTCCTTTCTGATTTTTGTATTTTTACTTCCTTGTAACTCTTTCACACTGATTCCTGTTATATAGGACAGGTACGCTGGAAAAATTGGAAGTACACAAGGAGATAAGAATGATAACGCCCCTGCACCAACCGCAAGAAATGTGCCCGCAATCAATAGCGTATCTGCTTCAATTCCGCCCACGACGATCCCTCTTTCTTAAAATAATAACGATATTTATTGTAAAAAATAACCAAACAAACCAAGGTGCTATTATATAACCGAACACGGTAACAAATGGTTGTATCGAATAAAGAATGAACACTCCAACAGACCAAACTACCAGTAACATGATGAACAGCAGCTTGTCAGGTAATTGATCATGTACGATGTAATATAAGATAAGAAGCAAGGAGATTAAAATAAAGTATCCAATTGTACCACCCGTTTGAAGCCAAACGAGGTAAATAAATTCATACAAAAAAGATGCGACTAAAATTACGGGAATAAATGCTTTCATAAATGGGACAGCATTTATTTTTCCCCTCTTTACGTTTATAAACAGGATAATCCCACTGATTAGAATAGCGAGATAAAATGCTTGAGAATCACTTGGGTAAGCAAGCACTGCCAAAGGATCTTGGATGAACAGCTTCAGATTTGTTAAAATTTTCCCGATCCAAATAAAGATGACAACATTTATCAACTCTGAAACCATCTGTTCGATATGTATTTTTTTATTGTTTTTAGATAAATCACTCGTTATATAAAAGAAAAGGATACCACCTGCAAAACTCAGAGCAAATACACCTATAGGTATTAATTTACTTATTAGCGCCAATAACTTTTCTCCTTTATACCATTGTTCTCTCCTTAAGCATACACATTGATTATGAAAGTTCGATGAAAATATTAAATTATTCAGTGGAGTGATGAAGTAAAGTTTGTTTTAAAAGGAAGGTAGATAAGTCAGCGAGTATTCGATGATGCATTTAAATTGTCCTTAAGTTCCGTTCAGTAAAACATAAGAGCGAAAGAAAAAGCCCGTCTGAAGTTAATTTTCATCTTGGGCTTTAGATATTAGAGTGCTCAAGCCTTTCTTTTTTAATAGTTTATGATCTTACTATTATTATATTAATGCTTCTTAAAAATACAATTTGCACTCGTCTGATAACCGCTCCCATTCTTCTCTTAATATTCCCATTCGAATAGAGTCATAATATATGCCATTGTATAACCGACATTTTCTCAGTCTTCCTTCCAAACGCATTCCCAATTTCTCGCCTAACCGCATCATACGCTCGTTCCCGGACCACGTAGCGAAGCCCACTCTAACTAAGGGTAAAGTGTTGAACAAATGATCGACCCACGCTTTAAAATAGATGGTTCCGTATCCACCATTCCAATAATCGGGGTTATAAATAACAATACCCGTTTCAAGCCAATTTGAAGGCTTATGCTCCCAATAATAGGACACGGTTCCGATCAACTCTCCGTTAACAAACAAGCCCCAGCGATTATCCTGCTGTACTAGAGATGATTTCATTTCTTTCAGAAAAGCATCGTATGTTACCGCCGCGTGGTCATAATAAGGGGCATCCCATTTTTTCCATTCCGGATTTGACTCTTTATATGCTAATACCCACAAGGGCTTTAAATCTGTTTCATTTAACGACCTCATTTCAAGTTCGTTATTTATTTTTATACTCAATTAATTCACCTATCTCGTTTTATGTTTGCTGCTATTTATTAAAAACAGTCGGAGCTTAATCCAGCTTAACCAATGATACTGTTAGCTTTAGCAATCATGATTGTTTGTAGGCAGTTTCCCACTCGTAATCTTCCGTAATAATTTGTGCAACACACTTACACATAAATATAGCGTTATACAAATGACTACTAGAAAAATTATATATTTAAAAAACAAATTCGGCATTTTCCCTGCAACCCAATTTCCACCGTAATATATAATAAATCCCCCTATACAAGCAACAGCAAGATAGGTAAATCCCGTTCCTAGAATTTGAAATTTTGTAAGTTCCTTTAATTTAATTCTGTTTTTATAAATAATATAAGTGACTACCACGATGGATAACACCACAATTAAACTATCTTTCACACGATCCCTCCAGAACTCTGAGCACGATAATATGCATACTAAGCTAAATTATTATTTGGCTTTTGTTGTAAAATACTTTGTAGTTTTTTTCGGTATCTATTCTGAAAAAATTTCTTATCAATTTTCTTATCATTGAACTTTCCAATAACTTTACGGACATCCTTATCGTGAATAATTAATTGTTTATATTCCACTCTTGAAACCATTTAGATTTCTTTAAACGGTTTGTATTTTTTCCTATGTCTTCCTCATCAACTGAAAGTAAGGATGGTAAATAAAGTCCTAAGTTTAAAAATAAAATGAAGCCAAGCAATAGAGCATAGGATAAAAGTTTCACGGTTATCCCTCCTCGTATCATTACGTATGTACTCCTGCAGAAGTTTCACATATGGCTCGTTTACTGAACGATTTAGAATCTGCTTCTCATTAGGAATTTATTCTCTCTATCACCTTGTCTACATCATCCCATACATATATCAACTCACTCAACGTTTTTCCGGCAAGTTTTATCTGTTTCGTTTCAACTAGCTTCGCACCATAATGTTCATAAAAATACCGGGTTTTATTTTCCTCTAATACTTCGACAAAGACTTTCTCAATGCCTAATCGCTTAAAATGCAAAAACAGTTCATGAAGTAATTTCCTCCCCATCCCTTTACCCTGAAATTCTTCAAGCAAATAAATGGAAGTTAAGTCACTTGAGTTCTTCACTATATTGCTTTCTCTTTTCCAAGCATCCGCAAAACCTATAATTTGTCCTTCGTTATTTTCTGCAACAACAATATAATTGTCTTCTCTTGCAATATTTTCCTTCCATAATTCTGTTCGTTGCTCGTAGGAAAGGTTATTCAAGAAATCGTCTGGAATAATACCTTTATAAGTCGTTCTCCAACTGTCTACATGTACTTTTGCGATACCGGTTACATCGTCTGAATTAGCTTTTCGTATTTGCAATTAACCCCTTCCTTTCTGCTCTTTCTTCACTAGAAAACACAAAAAAGAGCTATTGCTACACAATAACTCTGTCTTAGGAAACTTCATTCGTTCTTATGATATACTAAACTCATCAATAAACTGAGCTTCACATGAGGGGTTATGGTAGCACTTGTCGTCTTGTCGATTCGTTTTCGGCGGGAGACTTCCCAAGTTGGGAGGTGTTGCCAATGGCTTTTGAAAGCGTGTTAGCGCTAATGATATCCTTTGGGATGTTAATAGCGTTTATCATGTCCGAAAGCAATAAAAAATAATCCCTCATGATCTTAAGCGGGAAAGTGAGGGATTATTTTCCCAAGCTACCTACCCCTCTTGATGGGGTTTCAGTTTATTGTGACCGTAGATGTTACCAGCATCTGCGGTCTTTTTAGTATATGTCTTTCTATATAAAGTATACCCTAATTACAGCATGAATATCAACTGTTTCACAAGTTTCTCTATTCTTTTCAGACATAAAAAAATTAATTCAATCCAAGATAATCCCGCTTAAAAATATTCATCAAGACAGCATTATGATAAATTCCATTAACAAAGTACGCTTCTTCTAACGTAGCAACATATTTATAGCCACATTTTTTATAAACATGCACGGCTTTTTCATTAACTTCATCCACATATAAAAATAATTTGTGTAGATTCAACACTTTAAATGCGTAATCAGATGCTAAATTTGTTGCCTTAGCTGCATAGCCATTTCCTTGAGCTGCGGGATCAATCATAATCGCATATTCAGCATGACGATGGACAAAATCAATATCAAATAATTGAACAAGACCAAGTGCTTGTTCGCCGTTTGTTAAAATAAAGCTGCGCGTACTGCTATCTTGCTGCTCTTTTTCAAATATTTCTTTTAGTCGAGACTTTGAATAATAAGCTTCTTCAAACCAATAGGACATAATTGCGGGATCATTCACTAACTTGTGTAGAAAATGAATATCATCTTCTTCATATGCTCTTAATCTTAGTTGCTCTGCCATTTTCTTACTCCTTCTTCCATACCTCTGGATTTACAAGATTTCCTGGTTTTTCACCGTTCAATCCTGCTCTTAAATTTTCAGCTGCTAATGCTGCCATTTTATGTTCTGTTTCAGCCGTAGCCGACCCAATATGCGGTAATGTCACGACATTTTTCATTTTTAATAACTCGTTATCTGGATTTACTGGTTCTTGTACGTATACATCTAGCCCTGCCGCTGCTATCTCTTTATTTTTCAGCGCTTCAATCAAATCCGCTTCCACAACCGTACTTCCCCGGGATACATTAATAAAAATTGCGGATCGCTTCATTAATTGGAATTCTTTTTTGCCAATCATCCCCCTTGTTTCATCCGTAAGAGGGGTAATAAGGCATATGTAATCGGAATTCCTAAGCAGACTCTCGAGATTCATGTATGTTGCATTAAACCGTTCCTCCGCATCTGGTTTCGGCGTGCGGCTATGATACAGTATATCCATATTAAACCCTAAATGAGCTCGTTGTGCAATAGCTTTACCAATCCGGCCCATCCCGATAATTCCGAGCTTTTTATGATGAACATCCACGCCGAATAATTCTGTAGTAACAGCTTCTTTCCATTTTCCTTGTTTTACATATTGGTCGAGCTCGGGCATTCTTCTCGCGGTTGAAAGCATTAAGCCCATTGCCATATCAGCTACAGTGTCTGTTAATACATCTGGCGTGTTCGTTCCCATGATGTTCCGCTTTGTTAATTCTTCGGTATCTAGATTATTGTAACCGACAGACACATTACTAATGATTTTTAAATTCGGTGCTTTATCAAGGATGTCACTTTGACCAGGAAAACCTAGCCCAATAACCCCCTCGGTCTCTTGGAGGAATGATAAGAATTCAGGATTATCATGCGCATCACGTTCTTTAAATATTCGTACATCAAATTCTTCTTGTAATGCGCTAAGTACTGGTTCTTCAATTCGGTCATAAACGATTACCTTTTTCTTCATATGCATTCACACTCCCCTTTTACAACTGAAAATAAAAATCTGATTGAATAGGTGTATTTCTTGCGCAGAAATACACCTGTTCTTCCGCTTTTTCTATTTACTTCACTTACTTCCTTATCTAATTTTATCCCATCCTTCTTGATTTGCAAGCAGGGGAGATTTATAAAATAATACTTCATAATTCATTCAAAAAATTTGGTTTAAAACGCTAGATTGTGGGTAGACTGATAACTAAGTAAATAGGACCATTTTTCATTCTAATCTTCCGCACATTCCACTTGAAGGATTACCCAAATATAAGCAAGTCTTTAGTTTCATTTAGATTGTTAGACATTAAAGTTAGAAAAGCGTATAATATTCAACTGTACTGTTTTTTTTAGTACATATATCTAATTTTAAGGAGGTACTATCTTGGCTAATGAAAACTCTAATAATAAAAAAACAATGAACCGCCGGATATTCATGAAAAATGCTGGGATATTCACTGGTGGTGTTGTAGGTGGATCTATCCTTGGGGGAATACTAACGAATCCGTTTCTAAAGGAGGAGTCAGAAACACCGCAAACCACAACAGAATCAGCAAGCGATTTCCAAGAAGCGCGCATGTTTTTCGATCGCTTTGAGGACTTTGTAATTCTGCGAGCAGCAGTTGAGCGTATCTACCCGGAAGATGACAATGGCCCAGGTGCAGTTGAGTTAGGTGTACCATATTTCATTGACAAGCAATTAGCAGGCTCATGGGGAACGAACGCGAAAGAGTATATGCAAAATCCATTTAAGGTCAATGGTGATACGGATGATGATGAAGTGATGCGTTATGAAACACCTCTAAACAGAGGTCAAATCATTATCGAAGGCCTAAGAAAATTGGATGTAGTAAGTGAAGATAAGTTCGATGATAAATTCAGTAACCTTGATGGCGAGCAACAAGACGAGATATTACAACTATTTGATAATGGAGAGGTTGAACTGACTGGTGTAGGTTCACAACATTTCTTTAGTTTACTCCGAAAAATGACAATCGAAGGTGTATTTGCGGATCCTCTCTATGGCGGAAATAAAAACATGGATGGCTGGAGAATGGTAGATTATCCAGGTCCACGTCCAGGCTTCATCGATATTATCGAGGAAGAAGAATTTGTCAAAATGGAACCAATGGGATTGAACGATTACCAACAATCATAAGTTTAAACACAACAGGAGGAAGATTTCATGGCAATAAAACTGGATAAAGTAGACGTAGTTGTAGTTGGTACAGGTTGGTCAGGTGGTATTGTATCCGCCGAGCTTGCCAAAGCTGGCTATAAAGTCGTTGGACTAGAACGAGGAAAAGAAAAAACAGTCAACGATTATCTTGGAAGTAAAGATGAACTCAGATTTACACAGCGTTATGATATGATGCAAGATTTATCAAAAGAAACCATTACTTCTCGTAGTGAAATGGATGAAGAAGCCCAGCCAGTCCGAACACAAGCTGAAATGATGGTTGGAAACGATGTAGGTGGAGGTAGTGCGCACTGGGCAGGCTGTACGTTCCGTAATAATCCATTTGACTTTGAAGTGTATACGAAAACCGTTGAGAAATTCGGTAAAGATAAAATACCAGAAGGAATGACTTTGCAAGACTGGGGCATCACTTATGATGAATTTGAAAAGTACTATGACCGGTTTGAAAAAACAGCAGGAACATCAGGAGAAGAGGATCCACTCGGACCACCCCGTTCGAACCCTTATCCAAACCCGCCACTTAAAAGTTCACCGGCAATCAATTTATTTAAAGAGGCAGCAGAGAATCTCGGGTACCATCCATATATGATTCCTGCAGGTAACATGAGTGAAGCTTATGAAAACCCAGATGGGGAAAAACTGAGCCAGTGCCAATTTTGTTCCTACTGCTCTCACTTCGGGTGTGATTTCGGGGCAAAATCGGATCCTGTTGTTACCGTTATTCCAACAGCACAAAAAACAGGTAACTACGAGCTTCGTCCTCATTCCTATGCCCGTCGTGTGCTACATAATGGTAAAAAGGCTACTGGGATCATGTATGTAGATATGAAAACAGGACTTGAATACGAACAGCCCGCGGATGTAGTTGTTTTAGGTGGATTTACCTTTACAAATACACGCTTACTACTACTTTCCGAAATCGGCAAGCCTTATAATCCAAAAAAACGAGAAGGTGTAATTGGAAGAAACTTTGTCGGCCAATTTAATAATACTTTCCTCGGTGTTCGGGGCTTTTTCAATGACAAGAAATTCAATATGTATGGTGGAGCAGGGGCTCTTGGCGCAACATTAAGAGACTTTACAGTAGAGCATATTGACCCTGAGGGTAAAAACTTCATACATGGTGGACACCCGGAAATTAGACAGTATGGATTGGGTCCAATCCAAAGTCTAGCCGTACCAAGTGATACTCCTAGCTGGGGTGCAGAATTCAAGGACAACTCTGTCAAATATGCAAACAGTATGCTGCATGTTTGGTTTGTACCAGGAGTTATGCCATGGTGGCACAATTTTACAGACTTAGATCCGACCTATAAAGATGCATTTGGTGATCCGTTACTACGTGTTACAAATAAATTAACAGATCAAGATATTAATATTGCGAAGTACGGTATCGAAGTAACTAGAAAGATCATGGAAGAAATGGGTGCAGATATCATCGATGAAGATGAAGTTCCGGAAGAGTTCGACCATATCTACAGCGGTGGACATTATGCTGGCGGAGTTGCAATGGGTGCCGATCCAGAAACATCTGCTGTTAATAATTACTTGCAAATGTGGGATATGGAAAACCTATTTGTCACAGGTGGATCTGCATTTCCACACTTTTCCGATTATCACCCGACCGGAACAATCGGAGCTTTAGCTTATCGTGCCGCTGAAGGTGTAGAGAAATACCTCAAAAACGGAGGATTACTCGCTGAAAAGAAAACAAACACACACAAAATGGCATAGACGAAAAGTAGGTGAATTGCTATGGGGATAGCTAATATTGGAATTCCAGGTTTAATTCTTATTGTACTTCTAGCTTTGATTATTTTCGGTCCAAAAAAACTACCTGAAATCGGCAAGGCGGCCGGAGAAACACTCTCGGAGTTTAAAAATTCGGCTAATGAATTAGTTAGTGGGGACGAAAAGAAAGACGAAGCTACGGATAATGTAGAAGAACCGGGAGAAGTGTCTGATAAACAATCTTAAGTACTTGCATTAAAAAACACCTTCGAAATGGTATACACCATTCGAAGGTGTTTTTCACAGTTTAGGATCAATTGACGTTCCCTTCTATAATACCGTCTTTAAATCGTTAACCAGTAGGTCAAGTTCCGCCTCGCTCATGCCATCATATTTTTTTACAATGTTCCCGTCAGGATCAATCAAGTAAAAGTAAATTCCATGTGCCCTTTGTCCCACTACTCCTTCTTCCAACACCGTTTTAAACGTATTCTCTGATATTTCTTGAATCGTTTCAAAATCATAACCTGTTAAAAAGCTCCACGTTTCTAAATCTGCATCATACCCCTCGGCATATTCTTTCAAAACCTCCGGAGTATCGTGTGCTGGATCAACACTAAACGAGACGAATTGTGGGCTCAGACCATCCTCTTTCAATTTCTGTTGGACGGCCGCCATGTTAGCTGTTGTTCTTGGACAAACTATTCGACAATTCGTATACATGAAATTTGCTACCCACCACTCATCTTGAAGATCGTTCAAGTTTAATACTTCCTCATCTTGTGTTATAAATTCAAAATCAACCATCGGTTCAGACATATTTGTTTCTATCTTGTCTCCGCAAGCTGCCAGGAAAACAAGTAATACAAAAAGCAATAAAAATTTCTTGATTTTCATCCTTACCCTTCTTTCGCCAGTTCTATATATCAATGGTTTCTTAGCTAAAATTAGTTTTCGTTGTCCCTAGGATTTTTAAAACTTAGCTCTGAATACTTCCTATTCAATCGTAACAAACTTCGCATATCTTTACGAATTTAATTGAAACAGAAAAAAGTAAAAGACGAGAGAGAAAATGTTAATCTCACGTCTTTTGCCAGAAATTCTAACAACTTCTCTTATAAATTATTACCCAATTAACACTGCTCCATAAATAAGTGCTCCTAAAACAACTAACACAGGACTAATCCTAAATCGCTCAAGCGCAAAAAAACTTAAGACAGCAATAATAACAGTATGATAGATCCCCGATGTCTCATAAGCATTCATGAAAAAGTTAAAGGTCATTACACCTAACAAAACAGCAATTGTCGGGCGAATATATTGTGTCAACCGCTTTACTTTCGGGGAGTCTTTAAATTTTAACAACAAACCAAGCAATGCAATCATTAAAATCATCGAGGGTGCGACAGCTGCAAAGACACCAATAAAAGATCCTAACACACCACCCATTTCAAATCCGATGTAGCCTGAAAGCTTAGTCGCAATAGGACCTGGTAAACCATTCCCTAATGCCACCATTTCACTAAATTCGCTCACCGTAAACCATTCATATTTATGAACCACTTCATGTTCCAATAATGGTATGGTCGCTGGACCCCCACCATATCCTAATATATTCGCGATAAAGTTTGCTTTAAAAATTTCCCAGTATATCAATTCCCATCAACTCGCCTTTCTTTTTTTTCTCTGGAAAGCAATGCGGAAATAATGAGAATCAATATTAAAATGGCCGGATGAATACCGAGCATTTGCATGACGACTAAACTGATAATCGTTAGCATCACAGTCGGCAACCACCCCATCAGTTTCTTGGAAAGCCTGAGAAAATCCCAGGCCAACACACCAATCATCACACCGGCAACAGGAATAACACCTTTGGCCATTCCTTGTACCCATGGACGGTCCTTATAAGTATTTAAAACCGTTAACAATAAGATCATTAAAACTAATGTCGGTAAAATTGTCGCAAGGAGTGCATTCAACATTCCGCGCCACCGATCGATCTTCCAGCCGATATACCCGGCAATTTTCGTATTAATGGGGCCTGGCAATGTATTGGCAAGTGCTAATACATCTGCAAATTCTTCATCTGTCATCCATTCAAATTTCGTAACCACTTCCCTTTGCATCAGTGGAATGGCCGACAATCCACCACCATATCCGAGCATGCCTGCCCGAAAAAAAGCCATAAAAAGATCCCTCTGCCTCACCAAAGTTACCACTATCCTTCTACCTTTTTTAACTTTTCAAGCCATCTAAACATAAAGCCACTCACAAGCATCCGTAGCGAACCATATAACTGAAAATATCACAAATACTTCCTATATGATCGTAACAAATATTGAACATTTTTACGAATAGATGGAGGTTCTAATTTCTAATTACACAGGTGCGAAAGGATAAAATAACAGGGATAATTTTAGCCAGGTTATCCTTCAGGGTGGTAGCTGGAGGACTTTTTTGCGGCAGAAAGTTAATTCATTTACAAGAGAGTGCTGATATGCCTAGCTTTAACACTTAATCCGGATTTTTAATTTATTCCTTTTTCCAAAGTACTATTCCAGTTACAGTCATCCATAACCAGACGGAACCATAGAGAAATCTTTGCAACAGCCCGCCCGGTAGATCATTAAATAGGGGCTGAAAGAATATCAGGATAAGACTGACGGTTGACAGAAACACACAGAAGAAGGTCCATTTTGATAATGTCGGCATAACCGTTTTGATTGCAACCCCGATTAAAATCAAAGCAGGTATTTGAACAAACATTCCCGGTAATGAAGCAAATGTATGAATCAGAAAATTTAAGTCGGCGGGAAAAATACCTGAGATCGCATAACTAAGCCCGAATATGACGAGTAAGACTGTTGCTGCTCTTATACCTCGTTTATTTGGCCAACATTGCTGCAAGAAAATAGCACCGGCAAATGTAACAATTCCGGTAAGCGTAAAAGTCCAATTCATTAACGAATGATAAGGGGAACAAATTTCATAAGTTGCAAGTTCATATGTCCCTGTTCCACAAGAAGTGACACCTAGATCACTCATCGGCTGTCTCAACAAATTATACGGTGCTTCAGCAGCCCGGATAACAATGTATTCCATAAAGAAATATGCACTTAATGATACCCAGGATACCATGCCGATTCTTTTTGTAATTTCATGATACTTTCGTAACAAAAGAGCTGCACTTAAACCGATAACAGTCAACAATCCCATGAATACATATGAAATCATGTTTCATCTCCTTAACATTTGCTTCTTTGTTGAGACGATTATACTGCTTTATTCAGGAGTCGAGAAGCAAAATTTAATTTAATCTTCATCAGCGCTAATTCCAATCCAGAGACAATGCGAAGAAATTCTATTTTTACTTGCACACACGTTATAGCCTCCTTGCTTTCATACTATTACAGATGATTTTTCCTCTTGCTAAAATGAAGAGGAAAACAGCGCTATCCCCTTAGCTCACCTTGGAGTGCCGCTATGGAAATTTCCATTAAAATAGGGAACTCCCTCAACCGAAAGTTCCCCTCGTTATTTCATGGAATAAAAGTACATCAAAACAAAGTTGGCTGCGTTTTGGTATGCTTAGTTTCAAGTTGAATTTTTCCACATGGTTCTAGTGAATGAATATTATTGGCTACCAGTACCTTAGTTTTAAAAATTGTATGTTGGTACTAAACAGCAACAAACTTCAATCAAAGCCCGCAAACTCCTAACCCATATAAACACTATCACATGTTCCAGCCTCTGGTTCATAAAAACAATGCAGTTTGAATTGACCAGTAAAAGGCTGACCGTACCATGTTGGTGGACACGGACCAAATGGATTAAAGTACCACAGAGCAAATTGCGCGGGATGATCCCTCCATGATTCCAAATTCCGTCTTGCTAATCTTTTTTCTTTTTCCCTCGCCCTTTGATAAAATACATTGCCTTTTTGAACAGCTTCAAAAGAGAAATTTCCCCCTTGTACTTGAAATATGACATCTTCAATCGTTCTCAAATCACTAAAATCTAAACAATCTGCTACAGCACGGTTAACAATTACGTTTCCGACATATAGCATTCCTTGAACACCTTCACCTTCAGCTTCTGCTCTCATCATCCTTGCCATTAAATCAACGTCCGCTTCCCGGTAAGCTACTCTCGCCATTTCTTCACCTCCAGGATATAGTATGAAGGAGTATGTATATTATGTTTCTTTTTTAGAAATAAAGTGTCCAGCATAGTTGAAGGGATTCCTAGGAAAGTGTTTTTTACCTTCTTAGGAATCCCTTTATATTTTCGATTATTAATGGAACAATATCTTTTTTCATATTCAGTGGGGTATCCTTACAAGCCCTCTATGTCCGGCATATCTGACTCCAAACATCAGAGCGAGCACCGTTTCTTTATTGCTTTACAACTGCTTTAGCTGGGTATAAGTCTATCCCGTCTGTAACTTGTCCTTCTCTCCCTGATGCGATACCAACGATTAGTAAAACAACAGATAGGAGAATAAGTAAGAAAAGGGGGATTGTCCATCCTCCAGTTATATCTTGCAACGCACCAACCAATACAGGGCCAACTGCCGCTAAAAGATAACCGAAAGACTGCGCCATCCCTGATAATTCTGCTGCTTCTTTTCCATCTTTTGTTCTTAGTGTAAAAAACATCATTGACAAACTAAAAGCACTTCCGCCAGCAATTCCAAGAAGAATGACCCATACTGGAACAAGTGCAGGGCTTCCTTGCAGTAACCCTACAAAACCAATCATAAATAGTAAGGCTGTTGCCACACTTAAACCAACTTGATTCTTCATTTTCTCTGCAATAACAGGAATAATAAAAGTAAAAGGGATAAGAGCAAACTGCATAAGAAATACCATCCATCCGGCACTGTTTAAATTATAACCGTTTGAATGCAATATATCCGGCAACCATGTGATTAATGTATAGAAAGTTAACGATTGCCCACCCATAAATATTGTAATCTTCCATGCGAGCGGAGAACGCCATAGATTACTTTTTTCTTTCTTCTCTGTTTTCACATTCGTTTTCTGATTCCGCCGCTTGCTGAGCTGCGGTAGCCAAATTAACAAGGATACCATTGTCAAGGCTCCCCATACCCCAAGCGCACCTTGCCATCCAAAGTTACCGATTGAAGCAATGGGAACACTAAGACCGGAACCAAGTGCGCCGAAAATGTTCATGAATATAGCATATATACCAGTCATCAGGCCTATTTTAAGCGGAAAATTCATCTTCACAATTCCCGGAATGAGCACATTCCCAATTGCAATAGCTAGCCCTATGAAAAGTGTACCAGTAAATAAAAAGCCGATTCCTGAAAGTGATCGAATTACAATACCAATTATGAGCACGACGAGTGATAACATAATTGTCCATTCCATACCGATACGGTTTGCTATTTTCGGAGCAAATGGAGATATAAGTGCAAATGCAAGTAAAGGTAATGTCGTAATAAACCCAGCGAGGGCATTACTTATAGCTAGGTCATCTCGTATAAAAGAAATAAGCGCTCCAACAGAAGTTAAAGGAACCCTTAAATTGGCGCCAACTAAAATCACGCCAATTAGTAACAACCAACTATTTTTTGTACTGTTGTTTAAGGTAGATGATATTCCATCATTATTCATTTAGTTAATCCTCCATCAATTTCATTATATTCTCTCTCAGTATTTTCATATAATCTTCCATATATGATGCTGCTTCCACCTTATCCTGGTTACGGATAGCCCTAAATAACTCAAGATGAAGTTCTTCTTCATACTTAAAAGGAGCGTCCATCGCCATTAAATCCTGAACAAAAGAATATACAATTTCCACCATCGGTTCGTATAAATCAATCAGTAACTGATTAGCTGAGGCCTGTACAATCGTCTGATGAAAGCGAATGTCTGATGCAATAAATTGTTCATAGTCACCATTTTCAGCTGCCTCGCGACTAGATTGAATACATGCTTCAAGCGTTGATAAATCGGTTGCGGTTCTATGTTCAGCAGCCAATTGTGCCGCTTGTTTTTCTAACGCCAAGCGTACATCAAGTGTTTCAAGTAAAGCAGATCTTTTTATGTAGCGTTTCAGCGTTGCACCAAGAGGATTGGCAGAGCGAACAATCGTCCCGCTACCTTGTTTCGTTTCTAGTAACCCGGCATGAACGAGGGCACGGATTGCTTCCCTAAGTGTATTACGACTGACATCAAACAAATTCATCAGTTCCATCTCAGGTGGAATCTTTTCTCCAACTGGCCAATGTCCAGACTCAATTAATTGCTCTATTTGTGAAGCAACCTGTTCAACTAAATACATGCGGTTCGTTTTATGAATCATAGTATTCTCCTTTTAAAAGTTGTAGGATGATTGGCATATTGTATATGTTAACATGTGAGAGTGCCTTGTCAATAAGAATGATTAAGACGCAATATAAAAAAGAACAGAAAATCACGCTGTGCTCATAGATTTCCTGTTCTTTTTATAAAGTTATTTACTAACTCAACATCCGCAGTTTGAAACAGTTATGTATTCCTCGGCTATCTGGAGGTCCGCAGTCCCGACACCTCTCGCACCTGCTGAGCGGCTGGTGAGCCTCGCCTCCTCTGGCAACTGTCAGTTTTATTTTCCCATTAGAGTTTCATCTGGCTTAATGGGAAAACAACTGAGGTTTATTTTCCCTTTAGCATATTCATCTTACTTTAATGAGAAAACAACTGGGGGTTATTTTCCCTTTAGCATATTCATCTTACTGTAATGGGAAAACAACTAGCGTTTATTCTCCCTTTAGCATGTTCACCGATTAAGTACTTATAATTGTGTAAATTGCCAAAAGCTCAAACATAAAGAATGAGCCATATTAATTCCTCTGATAGAATGTTTTTAACCACAAAAACAAATTAGGAGCATTCCTGTAATGAAGAAATTTGAGGTTTGAACAAAAAAGAG
>NZ_BMOS01000024.1 GCF_014647195.1 Oceanobacillus indicireducens
CGCCAGTGCCACTGGCTATTCATACGACATTATGCGTGGCTGCGAACACTCAGCGAATGAAAATGGACTTTCCTACTGAACTCTTCTTAACTCTTGCTCTATGTTATCTATTAACCCCCGAAGAAGCTCTTCATAAACCATTTTTATTTTAATGTAAATCGTTCTTGCTTCTCCTTCATCATAAATATGGGATGTTTTATTCCGATCAGTCATCATATCAATCCATTCATCCCCATCGTGAATTAGCCCATAGGCATATGCCTCACGAATCGTTGCTCGGGGACTTTTCAATTCCTCAAGCCCTGCATATTCTAAAAATGCTTTCATAAGCTTCCAGCTCAATTCAAATGTAAATTCAAAACGCTGAATAACCCCGTCATATACAATAGCATGATCAATTTGTAGTTTTGTCGCTTCAGTCAGTCGCTCGCTTGCACGTTTATAAGTATCAAGCCTCTCGTAAAGCCTTTCCTTTTTCATATATAATCACTCCTTCATTCCAGATATTTGAAATTAGCTTCTCTTTGGACAAGCGATCTAGAAAAAGAATATCTATTCTTAATGGTGTGGACATATTATAAATGTCTTCTTCAATTAAATTTTGCTTACTGTGAGAAAGGTCATTTGTAACCAATGCCAAATCAATATCCGACGTATTTCGGTGATCCCCTCTTGCCCGTGATCCAAAAAGAATTACCTTTTCAACAGACTCGTTTTCCCTACAATATGCTTGCAATTCATCAAGGAATCTTTTAGAAATTCCAGTTTCATTCCAATTACAAACCATATTCTCACCCTACCTTTCCACTACCTTTTGCATAACCAAATGGATGATTAGAATCAGTATGTAAAGATTTTAAGATGAATATTCTTCAAAGACCTTAACGTACATATTATAAAAAACGCCTATTTGGAAAAATCCAAACAGGCGTATTTTTGATATAATAAAGTCTTAACGTTTTGAGAACTGTGGCGCGCGACGTGCAGATTTAAGACCGTATTTTTTACGTTCTTTCATTCTAGGGTCACGAGTCAAGTAACCTTCACGTTTTAATGAAGCACGATATTCTGGATCGGCTTGTAATAGCGCACGAGAAATTCCATGACGGATTGCACCAGCTTGACCAGTGAATCCACCACCGTGAACATTAACTAGAATGTCATATGTTCCTTCTGTTTCTGTTGCAACTAGTGGCTGGTTTAGAATAAGAAGTTGTGTTTCATATGGGAAATATTCGCTTGCTTCACGACCATTGATTGTGATATTACCTGAACCTGGTACTAAACGTACACGTGCAGTTGATTTTTTACGACGTCCTGTGCCGTAGTATTGTACTTGTGCCAATGAATTTACCTCCTTTGATTACCCACGAAGCTCGTATACTTCTGGTTTTTGTGCTTGATATTTATGCTCTGGACCTGCAACAACATGTAATTTTTTACCCATTTTGCTTCCTAATGGACCTTTTGGCAGCATACCTTTTACTGCAAGCTCGATCATACGTTCAGGGTGCTTAGCACGTAAGTCTGCTGCATTACGCCCTTTCAGTCCACCTGGATGATTGGAATGACGGTAATACATTTTGTCGTTCTCTTTGTTCCCAGTTAATTCGATTTTCTCTGCATTGATGACGATGACATAGTCTCCTGTATCTGCATGCGGAGTATAAGTTGGTTTATGCTTTCCACGAAGGATAGTAGCAACTTCACTCGCAAGACGGCCTAGACGTTTGCCTTCTGCATCAACAACAAGCCATTTGCGTTCAATGTTCGCTTCATTTGCCATGAATGTTGTGCGCATGATAGATTTCCCTCCATATATATAAAATCCGTTTCATATTTTGTATTTTAAGTTTCTTAAAACATAATTAGATTCCGGGGCTAATCATGGTTTAGAAATAAAATGCCATAAATCATAATATAACATAATGGGTAGGTTTGTCAAGGTTTCTCTTGGTTTTTCTATCAAGTGAAACTCATTCAGCAGAAAATTTACGAACGATTGCACCGGGATAAAATTATTACTAATCTATTCATAAATTACCCGCATTAAATATAAACCTTCTGGACCGATTGTTTTTCCTATTTTACTGCGGTCTTTTGCCGCGATTAAACCTGGTATTTCCTCTGGTTCCCATTTTCCTTGACCAACATCGAGAAGGAAGCCGGTAATTATACGAACCATATTATACAGGAAACCATCCCCATGAAATATGAAGCGAAGACCAGACTCCTTCGTTTCACAAGTTACAGTATATAGCGTTCGGACTTTGTTTCCTTTGACACTTGTTTTCACCGAAGAAAATGTAGTAAAATCATGCGTTCCCTCGAAATAGGTGCATGCTTCCTTGATTTTGTCGACGTCGAGTGCGTGCGGGAAGTGATAGGTATAATTCCGGCTAAATACGTCCCATTCTGGCGCCGTTCGCACGAAGTAATGGTATTCCTTAGCTATAGCGTCAAAACGCGCGTGGAAGGCATCTGTGACGTTTTCTACCTTCGTTATATAAATGTCTTCCGGGAGCAGTGCGTTTAAGGCTTTTTTCCAATTTTCCGCAGGCAACTGGAGCGGGGAATCAAAATGGATGACTTGCCCCTTTGCATGAACACCAGTATCCGTACGACCTGAACCATGGATGCGAATGGTTTGTCCCTTATGCATTTTCTGTAAGCTTTTCTCCAGTTCACCTGCCACCGTTCGCTTATCCGGTTGGATTTGAAAACCGAAGAATCCCGAGCCATCATAGGCCAGCGTGCATTTTATTCGTCTCATCTTGCAACCCTCACCCATACATTCTTGTTACAAATAGAATAGCTACCACGAGGATAAAAACGATATAACCCATTATATCGAGCTTTGTAATTTTTAATTCTCTTAATTTCGTCCGATTATCCCCACCCTGGTAGCCCCGGGCTTCCATTGCCATCGCCAGCTCCTCGGCCCGTTTAAAAGCACTGATGAACAAGGGCACAAGTAACGGGACAATTGCTTTCACCCGCTCTTTTAACGGTCCCGTGCGGAAATCAACCCCACGAGAGGCTTGCGCTTTTGATATTTTATCCGTTTCCTGCATCAGTGTCGGAATGAAGCGTAAAGAAATCGACATCATCAACGCGAGTTCATGTACAGGGAATTTAAATCGCTTCAATGGATGCAGCATATCCTCAATTCCGTCCGTAATCTCAATCGGCGTTGTCGTTAATGTTAATAGGGAAGTAACAAGGATCAGGAGGAAGAAACGGATGGAGATAGCGAACCCTTGAATAATTCCTCCCGAATAAAACTTGAAAATACCCAATTCAAAAACGACTGTTCCCTCTTTCGTGACAAACAAATGGAGAATAAAGGTGAAAACGATCAGAAACCAAACCGGCATCAGACCCTTCATAATAAAACGAATTGGTACCTTACTCGTAAACATCGCAGTTAAAGCAAATACGATTAAAACCCCATAACTCGGCACATTATTGGCAAAAAAGACGATAAAGACAAAGAAAAAGATAATTGTAATTTTCGTTCGGGGATCTAAACGATGAATGAGTGAATTCCCTGGAACATATTGACCGATGATTAAGGAGTTATTCATGAAGATCCACTCCTTTTACAACTTGCTGGATCTCTTCTGCAAGTTCTTTCATCGACTGATTATGGAATGGAATCGGTTTGCCGATCTTTTTCTCGAACTTGATCAGGAACTCCACGACTTCCGGAACGTCCAGCTGGACACTCTGGAGTGCTTCCCTTTGACTGAACACATCAACGGGGGTTCCTTCCATAAACTTCTTTCCCTTGTTTAAAATCAGGATATGATCCGCATACTTTAAGGCATCCTCCATACTGTGAGTGACGAGAATCGTTGTCAGGCCTTCCTGCTTATGCAATTCATAAAACATGTCCATAATTTCTTTCTGGCCCCGAGGATCAAGACCTGCAGTCGGTTCATCAAGCACGAGCACTTCCGGCTGAATTGCCAATACGCCAGCTATTGCAACTCGTCGTTTCTGTCCTCCACTCAAATCAAAGGGGGAACGTTCCAGCAGCTCTTCCGGTAAATGCACCTGACGGATAACGTGCCTCGTCCGTTTCTCAATTTCTTCTTGCTGGACGCCAAAGTTCTCCGGTCCAAAAGCAATATCCTTTGCGACGGTCTCTTCAAATAGCTGGTGTTCCGGGTACTGGAACACCACCCCGACCCGACTCCGCAGTTCTTTCATGTTTTTCGGCTTTTCCTCGTTGGTCAGCTTGAAATCACCGATGTGCACTTCCCCTTCACTTGGAGCAGATAGTCCATTCAGATGCTGGATTAAGGTCGACTTACCTGAACCCGTATGGCCAATGATTGCTACAAATGAGCCAGATGGAATATGGAACGACAAGTCATCGACCGCTTTATGCTCAAAGGGTGAATTACGTTGATAGATATATGTCACGTTCTTGAATGTAATGTCCATAGTTCCTCCAGTAGTTCCTCTTGATTTAATGGTTCTTTCGTAAGTTTTACATCGACTTGTTTTAATTCCTCTGCCAATATGGCGACAAATGGGACATCAAGCCCGATTTCTCTCAGCTCTTTACGCTTTGAAAAAATCTCTCTCGGCGTCGCTTCTGCCCATATCTCACCCTGATTCATGACAATAACCCGTTCCGCCTGGACAACTTCTGCAAGATCATGGGTAATCGTAATAAGCGAGAGTCCGCGTTGTTCACTCAACTCCGAAACAGTATCCATGATTTCTTTTCTTCCTTTTGGATCAAGCATGGCCGTCGCCTCATCTAAGATCAGCACTTTAGGTGAAATCGCCAATACACTCGCAATGGCGATCCGTTGTTTCTGGCCACCAGAAAGTCGATGCGGTTCCGTAAGACGATAATCCGACATCCGAACAGCTTGAAGTGTTTCTTCAATTCTTTTAATCATCTCTTCCCGAGGAATACCCCGGTTTTCCATTCCGAACGCTACATCATCCTGTACCGTTGCACCAACAAACTGGTTATCCGGATTTTGGAATACCATCCCAATTTCCCGCCTGATAGCCCAAATCGTTTCTTCATTCACGGTAATACCATTTATTAAAATCTCCCCTTGTTGGGGAAATAGTAGGCCATTCACTAGTTTTGCGATGGTTGATTTACCTGAACCGTTATGTCCGATAATCGCAACAAATTCATTTTCATAAATTGTAAAAGATAAGTTTTTCAAAACCCAAGGTGAGTTCTCCTCATAACGAAACGACACATTCCGAAACTCAATCAATGCCTTCCTCATCTTATCAGCCTCCTCCGCTCCAAATGCGGACCTTTCTATTCTATGTATTAGTATATCTCAATCTAGACGGAGAATCAGTATCTAAATCCCCTGTCAAAGATTTTCACGAAGAAAGGTACTCCACTCTTCTCTGCTAATTGTAATCCCGATTTAAATTTATTATAAGGATAATAGTTCGCATCTATTTCAAGCAATCCTATCAGCTACCCAAACAGAAGAAACAGAAGCTATTTGAGCACTGAGAAGATCTATCAACAACGAAGACACATAAAATAACAGCCATTAGGGAGTTGAAAAGCCTCATCAACGACCGATACTCCAAAAACAGAATCCAGTCGGTCGTTGAGGAGCGTCCTCAACACCCTACCAACATGATACAAGCTTCATACGGGCATTGATAACAAACCCTATCTTTAAAACCTTCGCAGCCAGAAACAGCAGCAATAGCAAAATTTAAAAACCATTGAATACTTTCATTCAGCGTAAGTGTTTTGCTCGTTTCCTTTTATAGCGTCCTGATTGCCGTTCAGTTGCCCAGAGAACGGATGCTTTCCACGGGCACGGCCTCAGCCTCCTCGGAAGAAAAGCACTTCCTGCGGGGTCTTCGGACTCGTGCTATTCCCGTAGGAGTCACCGTCTTCTGGGCAACTGAACTGGTAGAGAGCGTTATTATTTTTGGAGATACTATCCCATCATGATGAGTGTTCTATTCCTAGCATAATAAATAGTGCTCCGGATCAGGCCTTTCCTGGGAGCAGTCCAGACACCTCGAGACTCCTGCGGGAGGACAGGCTTGGTGAGACCCCACAGTGGGCTTGCCCACGAGGAGGCTCACCAGCCGCCCGCGGAAAGCGAGGGGTGTCTGGACTGCGGACCTCCAGATGAACGTTGCACTTACGCTGAATGAAAATGTCACAGACTTCATTGACTGGGAATTCTTGATGAAGTTGAGTATAAAACAAAAAAGGGCTTGGATTCACCTCTGTGGAGAGATATCGTCCTGCCCTTGCCGTTTTTTGATTAAACTAATTCAATGATTGCCATGGGCGCTCCATCACCTTGGCGCTCACCTAGTTTAAGTACGCGCGTATAGCCGCCTTGTCTGTCTTCATAACGTTTTGCAACATCATCGAAAAGCTTTTGAATTACTGAGTTGTCTTCTGCAGTTTCTTTATTGTAAAGAAAAGCTGCTGCCTGGCGACGTGCATGAAGATCGCCACGTTTTCCGAGTGTAATCATTTTATCCACTACAGATCTAAGCTCTTTCGCTTTTGCTTCTGTTACTTCCAGGCGTTCATGAATAATTAAATCAGATGCAAGGTTACGAAGTAGTGCCATACGATGATCTGTGGTACGTCCTAACTTTCTAGTCATGGACTATCCCTCCTTTTTCCAAAATCTCAAGGTGACTGCTTTAATCGTCATTTCGTAAACCTAAACTAAGATCAGCAAGCTTTTGCTTTACTTCATCTAATGATTTACGACCTAAGTTACGTACTTTCATCATGTCCTCTTCAGTCTTCGTTGTTAGTTCCTGAACAGTATTGATCCCAGCACGCTTCAAGCAGTTATATGATCTTACAGAAAGATCAAGTTCTTCAATCGTCATTTCCATTACTTTTTCTTTTTGGTCTTCTTCTTTTTCAACCATGATTTCGACATTCTGAGCTTCATCTGTCAGTCCGATAAAGATGTTCAGATGTTCAGAAATAATCTTTGCACCCAAAGAAATAGCTTCTTCCGGGCGGATACTTCCATCTGTTGAAACTTCGAATGTTAATTTATCAAAGTCTACAACTTGCCCAACACGTGTATTTTCCACTTGGTAGGTTACACGTTCTACTGGTGTGAAAATCGAATCTACCGGAATGACTCCAATTGGTTGTTCTTCATGTTTATTTTCCTCAGCCGGGCGATAGCCGCGACCGCGTTCAGCAGTCATCTTCATATACAAGCGACCTTTACCGTTAACCGTTGCAATGTGAAGATCTGGATTCATTACTTCGACATCACTGTCATAAGTTAAATCTGCAGCAGTCACATTAGCTTTACCCTGGATATCTAATTCTAATGTTTTTGGTTCATCAGAGTAGATTTTAAGTGCGAGCTTTTTTAAATTCAAAATGATCGTTGTTACATCCTCAACCACGCCATCAACCGTGGAAAATTCATGCAATGCTCCGTCAATCTGAACTGAAGTAATAGCAGCACCCGGAAGTGAGGACAGCAAAATACGACGCAAGGAGTTTCCAAGAGTGGCACCATATCCACGCTCAAGAGGTTCAACTACGAATTTTCCAAATGTAGCATCATCACTAATTTCAACCGTTTCAATCTTTGGTTTCTCAATTTCAATCATTCAATAAAACCCTCCTTAAAAACGTCAAAACCCCGGTTAGACACAGATCGTCTAACCGAAATTCCTCAAGTAGGCAGCCCGTGCAATCTTGCACTACCTGTCTTTCCTTTGTACATACCTATCTATCGTTAATAAAACGTGCAGAGTATAATTTTACCATTATAACCCAGTATAGACAGGGTGACAAAATCTATACGATGTTATCCAAAAAGCTAACGAATCAGCCCTTAAATAACCGAACTACAGTGAATTATACACGACGACGTTTTGGTGGGCGACAACCATTATGAGGAACCGGTGTTACGTCAACAATTGCCGTTACTTCTAGGCCTGCTGCCTGAAGGGAACGAATTGCTGCTTCACGTCCTGCTCCTGGTCCTTTAACGGTTACTTCGAGACTTTTCATACCATTTTCAACTGCTGTTTTAGCTGCAGTTTCAGCTGCCATTTGAGCTGCAAAAGGAGTGGATTTACGTGAACCTTTGAAACCTAGTGCACCTGCAGAGCTCCAAGATACAGCATTTCCTTTTTCATCAGTAATCGTTACAATTGTGTTGTTAAATGTAGAACGGATATGTGCAATACCAGTTTCTACTTGTTTTCTGACACGGCGTTTGCGTGTGTTTGTATTACGAGCCATCTAAAATGTGCCTCCTTTCAATTATTACTGTTTCTTGTTAGCCATTGTTTTACGTGGGCCTTTACGCGTACGAGAGTTGTTCTTTGTCTTTTGTCCACGAACCGGTAAACCGCGACGGTGACGTACACCTCTGTAAGATCCAATTTCAATCAGACGCTTAATGTTGAGGGATACTTCACGACGTAGGTCCCCTTCAATCGTAACAGACTCTACTGCTCGGCGAATACGTCCGAGTTCGTCTTCTGTTAGATCGCGTACACGAGTATCTTCAGAAACGTTTGCCTCTTTAAGGATTTGTTTTGCAGTCGTTTTACCAATTCCAAAGATGTACGTTAATGAAATAACGACTCGTTTATCACGTGGAATATCAATACCTGAAATACGTGCCAAGATCATGCACCTCCTATATTAACCTTGTTTTTGTTTGTGTTTTGGATTTTCGCAAATCACCATTACTTTACCTTTTCGCTTAATTACTTTACATTTTTCGCAAATTGGTTTTACAGATGCTCTTACTTTCATCCTTATTACCTCCTTTAAGATCGGAGCATTATTTATAACGGTACGTAATTCGACCTCTTGTTAAATCATACGGAGAAAGTTCAACTGTAACCTTGTCACCTGGTAAAATTCGGATATAGTGCATACGAATCTTTCCAGATACATGCGCTAAAACAGTATGACCGTTTTCGAGTTCGACATGAAACATTGCGTTCGGCAGTGTTTCCGTTACAGTACCTTCTACTTCAATAACATCATCTTTTGCCATTCGTTTGATCTCCTTCCTTTAAATCAGTCACAAGCCCAAGTACTCGTCAGGATGGTAAATCGCAATTTCCCAATTGTGACATGATCAGTTTCTAGAAGGCTATTGGGATATGTGGAGAAAAGCTGTCGAGCCCTAGTAATAATTAGTTACCTCAAGCTGCATCTGCTTCGATTTACTCCATCCGCTAATATTAATGTACCTTTTTAACCCGCAGTTTCCGGGATCTGTGTACGTTACGTTTTAAGCTTTCAGATGAGCTTTTAAAGTTATAGCTATCTGTAAGTTACTACGCCCTTCATTATAACGTCAGAAGGCCAGAATTGCACCTAATCCGGTCATCCTCTGTTACGCTTTGTTATCCAGTATTTCCTGAACTTCCTGGAAAACAATCTCAATGTCTTGATCTCCATTTACTCGAGCAAGATAGCCTTTATTCTCATAGAAATCGAGTAATGGTTGCATTTGTTCGAGGTTTACAGCTAAGCGATTCTTCACCGTTTCTGGTTTGTCATCATCACGCTGGATTAATGCTGAACCATCTTTATCACAAATCCCTTCCTCTTTTGGAGGATTGAATTTCACATGATAAGCTGTTCCACAAGTTGGACAAATCCGCCTGCCAGATAAACGCTCCACTAAGTTTTCTGCTGGAACATCTACGTGTAACACGAAATCAATGGTTTCATTTAATTCGGAGAGAATCTTTTCCAAGCTTTCCGCCTGAGCAATCGTTCTTGGAAATCCATCCAGAAGAAAGCCGTCTTTACAGTCGTCTTTCATTAGACGTTCTCTCACGATTCCAGTCGTTACTTCATCTGGAACAAGTGCTCCTTGATCCATATATTCTTTAGCTTTTTTTCCCAGGTCTGTACCTTCTTTAATTGCTGCTCGGAACATATCCCCTGTAGAAATATGAGGGATGTTATATTTTTCATTTATTTTCTCTGCCTGAGTACCTTTACCGGCACCAGGTAGACCCATTAAAATCAAATTCAATCGTTTCCCCTCGCTTCTTCAATGTCGGCAGGAAATTACTTGATAAAACCTTTGTAGTGACGTTTCACTAGCTGGCCTTCAAGTTGCTTCATAGTTGTTAATGCAACCCCTACAACAATTAGTAAGCTTGTTCCGCCGATTTGTACGGATTGTGGTAAGTTCGCAAGACTTCCTAATATAATAGGCAGTATGGAAACAGCAGCCAAGAAAAGCGCTCCTACAAATGTTAGGCGTTTCAATACGCGCGATAAATAGTTTTCCGTGTTGTGTCCTGGACGGATACCCGGAATATACCCACCTTGTTTCTGCAGATTCTCTGCCATTTGTTCCGGATTCACCTGAACAAATGTATAGAAATAGGTGAACGCGATAATTAACGCTGTATAGATAACCATTCCGATCGGTTGTGTATAATCAAAGATCATCATAATCGTATCTGCAAAAGAATTTCCCTCATAAAAACCAGCGATTGTCGTTGGAGCTACCATGAAAGCAACTGCAAAGATGACCGGAATTACCCCGGCAGCATTTACTTTAATCGGTAGATGAGTGGATTGCCCTCCAACCGGTGAACGGTTAACGAGGCGTTTTGCGTATTGTACTGGAATTTTTCTCAGTGCCTGGTTGACGTAGATTACACCAACAGTTACTGCGATAATAACAAGTACAATAATGGCTACGATAATAATGTTGATGAATAGTTCATCCCCGGCATTTACGAAATACTGGCTGAATAGTTGATTAACTCCATTTGGTACAGCAGCAACAATTCCTGCAAAGATGATAATGGAAATTCCATTCCCTACTCCATGAGCAGTAATTTGTTCACCTAACCACATAAGGAAGGCTGTTCCTGCTGTTAATGTCACAGCTATTATCAAGAATTTCCCAAAGCCCGGATCTTGGATTAGTAAGCCGCCTGCCATTGCATTAAACCCAATTGACATGACTATTCCTTGAATAAACGCAAGCCCAATTGTACCATAGCGCGTGACTTGAGCAATTTTCTTACGGCCCATTTCTCCTTGTTTCTTCCACTCTGTAAATTTCGGGACAACATCCATTTGCAAAAGCTGCATTATGATGGATGCCGTGATATAAGGCATAATCCCCATAGCGAATATGGAGAAGTTCTGTAATGCCCCTCCACCGAACGTATTAAGAAATCCGAATACGTTTTGTTGCTCTGTCATAAAACCAAGTGCTGTCCTATCTGTGAATGGTACAGGAATAAATGTGCCAAGACGGAAAATAACAAGCATGGCTAGCGTGAATAGTATTTTCCGTCTAATGTCAGCGACACGCCAGAAATTGGAGATTGTGCGAAACATTAGATCACCTCAGTTTTACCGCCCGCAGCCTCAATCGCTTCTTTTGCAGCTTGAGAAAACTTATGAGCTTTTACTGTGAGCTTCTTATCAATCGTGCCATTACCAAGTACTTTGATACCTGCATTTAACTTACTCACGACACCATCTTCAAGTAATAGCTCTGGTGTAACTTCAGTGCCTTCTTCAAATTGATTTAATTTATCTAAGTTTACAATTGTATAATCTTTACGGTTAATATTCGTAAAGCCGCGTTTAGGTAAACGTTGGAATAAAGGTGTTTGTCCACCCTCAAATCCTGGACGTGTACGACCGCCGGAACGAGCTTTTTGCCCTTTCTGTCCACGGCCGGAAGTTTTACCGTTCCCGGAAGACATTCCGCGTCCAACACGGTTTCTTTCTTTACGAGTACCTTCGTTTGCTTTTAATTCATGAAGTTTCATCGGAGCACCTCCTTATCTCTAGTATTTCTTACGCTTCATTCACGTCTAATAAGTGGGATACTCTATTAATCATACCACGGGTTACTGGTGTGTCTTCAAGTACCACTGTTTGACGGATTTTCTTTAAACCGAGTGCTTCAACAGTTCTGCGTTGTACTTCAGTACCGCCAATAACACTGCGTTTGAGGGTGATTTCTAATTTGTTAGACATATTGTTTCCCTCCTTATCCTAACAGTTCTTCAACAGACTTTCCACGTAGTTTCGCTACTTCTTCTGCTGTTTTCAGATTTTCTAACCCATTGATTGTTGCACGGATCACATTAATTGGAGTACTTGCTCCGTGTGACTTTGTAAGAATATCCCCTACACCTGCAAGCTCTAAAACCGCACGGGCTGGTCCACCGGAGATAACTCCAGTACCTTCAGTAGCTGGTTTCATCATTACGTTACCAGAACCAAAACGTCCAATAATTTCGTGTGGGATTGTAGTACCTACAAATGGTACACGAATTAAGTTCTTCTTCGCGTTGTCTACTGCTTTCTTGATTGCTTCTGGTACTTCTTGAGCTTTACCAGTACCGAAACCGACATGGCCGTTCTTGTCGCCAACTACAACCAATGCAGCAAAACGCATGCGGCGTCCACCTTTAACAACTTTAGAAACGCGGTTGATGGATACAACACGTTCTTCTAAATCTAATTTGTTCGCATCGATTTGATTATTCATTAAAATGGTAACCTCCTTTGTCGATTAAAATTCGAGACCTGCTTCTCTAGCAGCCTCAGCTAATGCTTTAACGCGTCCATGATATAAATAGCCTCCACGGTCGAATACTACAGTTTTGACACCTTTTTCAATTGCGCGTTTTGCAACAGCCTCTCCTACCTGTTTCGCAGCTTCTATGTTACCACCTTCTGAGATATTCAATTCTTTATCAACAGTAGATGCGCTGGAAACTGTAACACGATTTTCGTCATCGATTAACTGTGCATAGATATGTTTATTAGAGCGGAATACGTTCAGACGTGGACGTTCAGCAGTACCAATTACGTCTCTGCGTACACGTGCATGTCTCTTTTTCCGCATTTCATTTCTAGCTGGTTTTGTGATCATCAAGGTCACTCCTTTCTCACCTAACTAATCTTACTTAGCAGTCTTACCTTCTTTACGGCGTACGTATTCGCCAACATAACGAATTCCTTTGCCTTTGTATGGCTCTGGCGGACGGATTGCACGAATGTTCGCTGCAACTGCTCCAACTAATTCTTTATCGATACCTTTTACGGTTAATTCTGTGTTTTTAGGAACCTCAATTTCAATTCCATCAATAGCGTCGATTTCTACCGGATGGGAATAACCTGCGTTAACTACTAGTTTATTGCCCTGCATTTGTGCACGGTAACCAACACCAGTGATTTCAAGTGATTTTTCGAATCCTTTTGTCACACCTTCAACCATGTTCGCAATCATCGTACGGCTCGTTCCGTGTAGGGAGCGGTGTTCTTTAAGGTCGCTTGAACGTTCTAATGTTAAGACGTTATCTTCCAATTTCACAACAATATCTTGATGAATTTCTTTTGAAAGCTCTCCTTTAGGTCCTTTAACGGATACCTTGTTACCATCGAGCTTCACTTCTACCCCTTCTGGGATTTCAATCGGCTTTAATCCTATACGAGACATTTTCTGCACCTCCTTGGGTTAAAAAATATTACCAGACGTATGCAAGCACTTCGCCACCGATTTGTTGGCTGCGGGCTTCTTTATCCGATAGTACACCTTGTGAAGTAGACACGATTGCAATACCTAATCCGTTCAACACTCGTGGTACTTCATCAGCTTTCGCGTAGACACGTAAACCTGGTTTACTGATACGTTTGATTCCTGTAATTACTTTCTCTTCGTTCGCACCGTATTTCAGGAAAATACGCAGTACACCTTGTTTGTTGTCTTCAATATATTCATAGTCCTTAACGAAACCTTCACGTTTCAGGATATCAGCGATTTCTCTTTTGATCTTTGAAGCAGGAAGCTCCAATTTTTCATGTTTTACTGTAACCGCATTTCGAATGCGAGTAAGCATATCTGCGATTGGATCTGTCATTACCATTCATCATTACCTCCTTCCCAAATTGGGGTTTACCAGCTTGCTTTTTTGACACCAGGAATTTGACCTTTATAGGCAAGTTCGCGGAAACAAATACGGCAAAGTTTAAATTTACGAATTACAGAATGTGGACGGCCACAACGCTCACAGCGTGTATACTCTTGAACTTTATACTTCTGTTTACGTTTTTGTTTTGCAATCATTGATTTTTTAGCCACTATTTTCCCTCCTTATTGCTTGGAACTTATTTTTGGAAAGGCATGCCTAACTCAGATAATAGTTCACGAGCTTCTTCGTCTGTATCAGCTGTTGTTACAATAACGATATCCAGTCCGCGTACTTTATTTACCTTATCGTAGTTAATCTCCGGGAAAATGAGTTGTTCTTTCACACCTAGTGTGTAGTTTCCACGTCCATCAAAAGCATTTTTGGAAATACCACGGAAGTCACGTACACGTGGAAGTGATACTGCAATTAGCTTTTGTAGGAACTCATACATGCGCTCACCACGAAGGGTTACCTTTGCGCCGATCGGCATTCCTTCACGTAGACGGAAACCAGCAATTGATTTCTTCGCACGAGTGATTAGTGGTTTCTGACCAGAGATTAATGATAGTTCTTCGACAGCACTATCCAATGCTTTTGAGTTTTGTACCGCGTCACCAACACCCATGTTGATTACGATCTTTTCGATTTTTGGTACTTGCATAACAGATTTATAGTTAAATTTATTCATTAAAGATGGTGTAACTTCATCTTGAAACTTTTCTTTTAATTGGTTCATCTTGGCGCCCTCCTTTCAACTAGAAACTTATTTATCTAACGCTTCTCCGGATTTCTTAGCGATTCTTACTTTCTTTCCGTCACGAACTTCATAACCAACACGAGTTGGCTCACCGGATTTAGGGTCAATTGGTAGTACGTTGGACACGTGAATTGCAGCTTCTTGGTTTAGAATACCGCCTTGTGGGTTTTCTTGAGAAGGTTTCGCGTGTTTCTGTACCATGTTAACTCCTTCGACAAGTACACGGTCTTTCTTTGGATACACTTCAAGAATTGTACCTTCTTTGCCGCGGTCTTTTCCGGATAATACTTTTACTTTATCACCTTTTTTTACATGCATGCTTGACGCACCTCCTTAGTAACGAAAGATTCACTTATAATACTTCTGGAGCAAGAGATACGATTTTCATGAATTTAGCATCACGTAATTCACGTGCAACCGGGCCGAAGATACGAGTACCTCTTGGGCTTTGGTCATCACGGACAATTACTGCAGCATTTTCATCAAAACGAATATATGAACCATCTATACGACGCGCACCAGATTTAGAGCGAACGATAACTGCTTTAACGACGTCACCTTTTTTGACAACGCCTCCTGGTGTTGCTTTTTTCACTGAGCAAACTACTACATCACCAATATTCGCAGTCTTACGGCCTGATCCGCCTAAAACTTTAATTGTCTGTAGTTCACGAGCACCAGAGTTATCTGCAACTTTCAAACGACTTTCTTGTTGTATCATAACACTGTTACCTCCCTTCGGATCTGTTCCGAATCAACTTAAATTAGATAATGATCGCTTCTTCTATGATTTCCACTAGGCGGAAACGTTTTGTAGCTGAGAGTGGACGTGTCTCCATAATGCGCACGATGTCACCAGTCTTCGCTTGGTTGTTTTCATCATGTACTTTGAGCTTTTTGGAATACTTTACACGTTTACCATATAATTTATGAACTTTATACGTTTCAACTAATACAGTAATGGTTTTGTCCATTTTGTCAGAAACAACGCGGCCTGTGTATACTTTACGATTGTTACGTTCAGACATACTTGATTAAACCTCCTCTCTTCAAGTCAGTTATTTGCGGTTAATTCACGTTGACGTGCAACGGTTTTTAAACGAGCAATTGATTTACGTACTTCACGAATACGTGCAGTGTTTTCCAACTGACCTGTAGCAAGCTGGAAGCGTAAATTAAATAATTCTTCTTTTAGTGATTTTACCTTTTCATCAATTTCGGCAGTGGTTAATTCTCTTATTTCTTTAGCCTTCATTGCTTTCACCACCAATTTCTTCACGTTTTACAAATTTCGTTTTAATCGGCAATTTGTGAGAAGCAAGACGTAAAGCTTCGCGTGCTACTTCTTCATTCACTCCTGCGATTTCAAACAAAATTTTCCCTGGTTTTACTACTGCTACCCAGCCTTCTGGAGCACCTTTACCGGAACCCATACGTACTTCTAATGGTTTTGATGTATAAGGTTTATCCGGGAAAATTTTAATCCATACTTTTCCGCCACGTTTCATGTAACGTGTCATTGCAATACGGGCAGCTTCAATCTGACGACTTGTAATCCAGCTAGCTTCTGTAGCTTGTAGACCGTATTCTCCAAATGAGACTGCTGTACCGCCTTTTGCTTGGCCTCTCATTTTACCACGGTGTTGTTTACGATATTTTACACGTTTAGGCATTAACATACAAAGTGCCCCCTTCCTTAGTTTTCTTTTTTAGTTGGAAGGACTTCCCCACGATAGATCCACACTTTAACGCCAAGCTTACCGTACGTTGTATCAGCTTCAGCGTGAGCATAATCAATATCAGCACGTAATGTGTGTAGTGGTACTGTTCCTTCACTGTAATGTTCTGCACGAGCGATGTCCGCACCGCCGAGACGTCCAGATACTTGAGTTTTAATTCCTTGTGCACCAGCACGCATTGTACGTTGAATAGCTTGCTTCTGCGCACGACGGAATGAGATACGGTTTTCTAATTGACGCGCGATGCTCTCAGCAACTAGTTTCGCATCAAGATCAACCTTTTTAATTTCCACAATGTTGATGTGAACTCTCTTACCAGTTAATTTATTTAATTCTTTACGTAGAGCTTCAACTTCTGAACCGCCCTTACCAATTACCATTCCTGGCTTACCAGTGTGAATCGTAATGTTCACTCGGTTTGCTGCACGTTCAATCTCGACAGAAGAAACAGCAGCAATCTTTAAGCGGTTATCAAGGAATTCTCTAATTTTAATATCCTCATGTAGTAAGTCTGCATAGTCTTTATCAGCGTACCATCTTGACTCCCAGTCTTTAATGATTCCTACGCGAAGACCCGTTGGATTTACTTTTTGACCCACTAACTACCCCTCCTTCTTTTCAGTTACCACAACTGTAATGTGGCTTGTGCGTTTATTAATTTGACTTGCACGTCCTTGAGCACGTGGACGGAAACGTTTCAATGTAACACCTTCATTTACATATGCTTCGGAAACAACTAGGTTGTCTGTATCCATTTCGTAGTTGTGTTCTGCGTTTGCGACTGCAGAGTTCAACACTTTCTCTACGACTGGGGAAGCACTGCGAGGTGTGTTCTTTAAGATTGCGATTGCTTCACCAACATCTTTTCCTCGAATTAAATCAACGACTAAACGTACCTTACGAGGAGCGATACGAACCGTTTTTGCAACAGCTTTTGCTTGCATGCGAAGTAGCCTCCTCTCAAATTAGCGATTTGTTTTCTTATCGTCACCAGAGTGTCCTCTGAATGAACGAGTTGGCGCGAATTCACCTAATTTATGTCCAACCATATCTTCTGTTATATAGACCGGAACATGTTTGCGTCCATCATATACTGCAATTGTGTGACCAACAAAGGATGGGAAGATTGTAGAACGGCGAGACCAAGTTCTAATCAGTTGTTTCTTGTCACTCTCGTTCATTTCATCCACCTTTTTCAATAGATGGTCATCTGCGAAAGGTCCTTTTTTCAAACTACGACCCATGGATAAACCTCCTTCCAGAGCTTAGAGACGGGGTTATTCGTCTCCCGTCCTATTCATTTATTTTTTACGTTTACGAACGATATACTTATTAGACGGCTTGTTGCGTTTGCGTGTCTTGTAACCAAGTGTTGGTTTGCCCCATGGTGATAATGGTGACGGCATACCGATTGGTGAACGACCTTCTCCTCCACCGTGCGGGTGATCATTCGGGTTCATAACAGATCCGCGAACTGCTGGGCGCTTGCCTAACCAACGAGAACGTCCTGCTTTACCAACACGGATTAGTTCATGTTCAATGTTTCCAACCTGACCAATTGTTGCACGGCATGTGCTTAACACTAAACGAACTTCTCCTGATGCCAAACGAACGAGTGTGTATTTACCTTCGCGACCTAAGATTTGTGCTTCTGCACCAGCTGAACGAGCTAATTGACCGCCACGACCTGGTTTTAATTCTACGTTATGGATAATCGTTCCTACCGGAATATTTTCAAGCGGGAGAGCGTTACCTGTTTTAATATCAGCCTCAGCACCTGATTCAACTACTTGACCTACTTGAATTCCTTTTGGAGCTAGGATATAACGTTTTTCTCCATCTGCATAATGAACTAATGCAATGTTTGCTGTGCGGTTCGGGTCGTATTCAACTGTAGCAACGCGTCCTGGTATTCCATCTTTGTCACGTTTGAAATCGATAAGACGGTATTGACGCTTGTGACCGCCGCCTTGATGACGAACAGTAATTCTTCCTTGGTTGTTACGTCCAGCTCGTTTGTTGAGTGGAGCTAACAAGGTTTTTTCTGGGGTATCCGTAGTGATTTCTGTGAATGATGATACAGACATATTACGTCTACCATTTGAAGTTGGTTTAAACTTCTTAATCGCCATCTTTTTTCCCTCCTTCACCTAAATGATTTTTAGCCTTCAAAGAAGTCCAGTTCTTTACTGTCTTCCGAAAGCTCTACGATAGCTTTTTTGCGATCTGAACGGTACCCGCTATATTGGCCCATTCTCTTAAGTTTACCTTTAAGGTTAAGCGTATTTACTTTCTCTACTTTAACGCCGAAGATAAGTTCTACTGCGTCTTTAATTTCTGTCTTGTTCGCTTTAGGGTCTACTTCAAAAGTATATTTCTTATCTGCCATTAAATCAGCACTGTGTTCTGTAATGACAGGGCGCTTTATAATATCACGTGGATCTCTCATTATGCAAGCACCTCCCCTGCTTTTTCGACCGCTTCCTTCGTAATAACTAACTTGTCATACGTTATTAAATCGAGAACATTCAATTCTTCTACAGTAAGTACTTTAACTGCTTGAAGGTTGTTTGCTGAACGAACGATAGTTTCTTCTCTATCAGCAGTCACGATTAATGCTTTGTCATCTACTTTTAATGCATCTAGTAAATTAATGACTTCTTTTGTTTTTGGTGTCTCAATTGCAAGTGACTCTAAAACAAAGATGCCTTCTTCTTTTACTTTAGAAGCTAAAGCGGATTTAAGAGCTAAGCGACGAACTTTCTTTGGCAGCTTGTAGCTGTAGCTGCGTGGTGTAGGTCCGAATACTACGCCACCGCCAACCCATTGTGGTGAACGAATGGATCCTTGACGCGCACGTCCAGTTCCTTTTTGACGCCACGGTTTACGACCACCACCGCTTACTGCAGAACGGTTTTTAACAGCGTGTGTACCTTGGCGAACTGATGCGCGTTGCATAACAACTGCTTCGTGTAACACGTGTTCGTTAGGTTCAATGCCGAAAACTGCTTCGTTTAATTCTACTTCTCCTGCATTACTTCCATCTTGTTTAAACAATGTTACTTTTGGCATGACAAATCCTCCCTTCTTCTAATGATTAATTTCCTTTTATTGAACTTGTAATTTTAACGTAAGATTTTTTCGCGCCTGGAACATTTCCTTTAACTAGTAGTAGGTTTCTTTCTTCATCCACACTTACTACTTCAAGGTTTTGAATTGTCACTTGTTCGCGACCCATTTGTCCTGGCAATTTTTTACCTTTGAATACTCTTGATGGGTCTGCCGCCATAGCCATTGCACCTGGACCTCTGTGGTAGCGGGATCCGTGACTCATTAGACCACGAGCTTGATTGTGGCGCTTAATGTTACCTTGGAATCCTTTACCTTTAGAAGTTCCTGTTACATCAATCTTTTCTCCGGCTTCAAAAGTACTAACGCTAATTTCCTGACCTACTTCATAGTCATCGATATTAGCAGTACGGATTTCACGAACGTAGCGCTTAGGATTGGTACTCGCTTTTTCAGCATGACCTTTTTCCGCTTTACTCGCACGTGATTCTTTCTTGTCTGCAAAACCTAATTGAATGGCAGTATATCCGTCATTCTCTTCTGTTCTTTTTTGTAATACGACGTTTGGCTCAGCTTGAATAACTGTTACAGGGATTAATTCACCAGCTTCAGAGAATAACTGAGTCATGCCGATTTTACGACCTAAGATTCCTTTCGTCATCCGTTACACCTCCTATAAAAACTTAAATTATAATTTAATTTCAATATCAACACCAGATGGTAGATCTAATCTCATCAATGAGTCTACTGTTTTTGGTGTTGGGTTCACAATATCGATCAAACGCTTATGAGTACGCATTTCGAATTGCTCACGAGAATCCTTATATTTATGAACCGCACGTAATACGGTAAATACGTTTCTCTCTGTCGGTAATGGAATCGGTCCGGACACGTTTGCTCCCGAACGTTTTGCCGTTTCAACAATCTTCACTGCTGACTGATCTAAGATACTGTGATCATAAGCTTTCAAACGAATTCTGATTTTCTCTTTTGCCATTATTTTCCCTCCTTCGCCCATATTAATATAGACATACTCCATGAAAATTTCTCAGCACAGCGCCATGGCAAAGCGGCCGGGTGTGCCAACAACCTTTCACTTCATCGCCTTTTTTTGACCAACATTAACATTATACACATAAATGTCTGTCAAAGCAATCCTTTTTATTACTCACGATTCGATTGCACATCTACATATTATACGCAGGTTTCCGTTGAATTGCAAGACTTTATCAAGGTTTTTCGCAAGTTTTTTCAAGGGAAATGCATATTTTTTAAAATTGCGAGCATATAGATGATAATAACCCTTCTTTTTAGAGAAATATAAACGGTTTAAAGCATATTTCTCTAAGATAGTCGCTTCTATCAAGCTCCACCGCTCTCATACACTTTCGCTTTCTGCGGGCAGCTGATGATCCTCAGCGCACAGGACATGCTAATGCAGACGTTGCCACAGAACGCCCGCGAAAAAAAAGCGAGAGGCATCGGGACTGCAGACCCTGAAAAGAAATGCATCTTGCTGATTTACCTACATAAAAAAACAGGCAACTAATCTAGTTGCCTGTTTTTTTATAGGTTTAGACTTATTTAGTGATTTCTGTAACTACGCCAGAACCTACTGTACGTCCACCTTCACGGATAGAGAAACGAGTTCCGTCTTCAATCGCGATTGGTGAAATAAGTTCTACGCTCATTTCAACGTTGTCACCAGGCATTACCATTTCAACGCCTTCTGGTAGTTGAACAACGCCAGTTACGTCTGTTGTACGGAAGTAGAACTGTGGGCGGTAGTTACCGAAGAATGGAGTATGACGTCCACCTTCTTCTTTTGATAGAACATAAACTTCAGCTTTGAAGTTTGTATGTGGTGTAATTGATCCTGGCTTAGCAAGAACCTGACCACGGCTAATGTCTTCACGAGCTACCCCACGAAGCAATGCACCGATGTTGTCTCCTGCTTCTGCATAATCAAGAAGCTTACGGAACATTTCAACACCTGTAACAGTTGTTTTACTTGGAGCTTCGTTAAGACCGATGATTTCAACTTCATCTCCAACTTTAACTTCTCCACGCTCAACACGGCCAGTTGCTACTGTACCACGACCTGTAATAGAGAATACGTCCTCTACAGGCATCATGAATGGTTTGTCTGTGTCGCGTTCTGGAGTTGGAACATATTCGTCAACAGCTTTCATTAGTTCAACGATTTTCTCTTCGTACTCTGCAACACCTTCAAGTGCTTTAAGAGCAGAACCAGCGATAACTGGTACATCGTCACCTGGGAAGTCGTATTCTGTTAATAGGTCACGAACTTCCATTTCTACTAATTCAAGTAATTCTTCGTCGTCAACCATGTCAACTTTGTTTAGGAATACTACGAATGCAGGCACTCCAACGTTACGAGAAAGTAGGATGTGCTCACGAGTTTGTGGCATTGGGCCATCAGCAGCAGATACTACTAGAATAGCACCGTCCATTTGTGCAGCACCTGTGATCATGTTCTTAACGTAGTCTGCGTGTCCTGGGCAGTCAACGTGTGCGTAGTGACGAGTTTCAGTTTCGTATTCTACGTGAGAAGTAGCGATTGTAATACCACGTTCTTTTTCTTCTGGTGCGTTGTCGATTTGGTCGTAACCTCTTGCGTCACCATCACCGTTTACTTTTGCCATTACAGTTGTAATTGCAGCAGTTAGTGTAGTTTTACCATGGTCAACGTGTCCAAGAGTTCCAACGTTAACGTGCTGTTTGGAGCGGTCGAATTTTTCTTTAGCCATTTTATAGTTCCTCCTTTAATTAAATAAAAGTAATTATATTTTTTATGCTAACTAAGGAATAATTAAGATAGATTATTCTCTAGTCCTCACTAATTGTTATACGTTAGTTCCGTAAAAAAATCAATTATTGTCCAGCGTTTTTCTCAATAATTTCTTGAGAGATGCTCTTCGGTACTTCTTCATAATGATCGAATGTCATTGTATACGTACCCCGACCTTGAGTATTAGAACGTAGAGCTGTTGCGTAACCAAACATTTCAGAGAGTGGCACGTACGCTTTAACAAGCTGTGCGTTATCGCGAGCTTCCATTCCTTCAATACGTCCACGACGGGAAGTTACGTCACCCATGATGTCTCCCATGTATTCCTCTGGAATAACAATTTCAACATACATCATCGGCTCAAGCAGAACTGGATTACATTTGTTCTTCGCTGCTTTTAATGCCATTGAAGCTGCAATCTTAAACGCCATTTCGTTAGAGTCAACATCGTGATAGCTACCATCATATAGTGTTGCCTTCACATCGATTAATGGATATCCAGCTAATACACCAGTTTCAAGTGCTTCTTCGATACCTTGCTCAACAGATGGGATATACTCACGAGGAACAACCCCACCAACAATAGCGTTTTTGAATTCAAATCCAGCACCTTCATCATTCGGCTCAAACTTAATCCAAACGTGTCCGTATTGTCCACGTCCACCAGATTGACGAATGAATTTACCTTCTACTTCCGCAGGTGTACGGAATGTTTCACGGTAAGCAACTTGTGGTGCACCAACGTTAGCCTCTACTTTGAACTCACGTTTCAAACGGTCAACAATAACGTCAAGGTGAAGTTCACCCATTCCCGAGATGATCGTTTGACCAGTTTCCGAGTTTGTTTCCGTCTTGAATGTCGGATCCTCTTCAGCAAGTTTCGCTAGCGCTGTCCCCATCTTATCTTGGTCTGCTTTCGTCTTCGGCTCAATTGCTACCTGGATTACCGGCTCAGGGAATTCCATAGACTCTAAGATAACTGGGTTTTTTTCATCGCAAAGCGTATCCCCAGTTGCAGTGTCTTTTAGTCCAACTGCTGCGGCAATTTCTCCAGCGTAAGCAACAGAAATTTCCTCACGGGAGTTAGCGTGCATCTGAAGGATACGACCAACACGTTCACGTTTGTCTTTCACTGTGTTTTTCACGTAGGAACCGGACTCTAACATCCCAGAGTAAACACGGAAGAATGTCAATTTACCAACGAACGGGTCAGTCATTACTTTAAATGCCAACGCAGCAAATGGTGCATTGTCATCTGATTCACGTGTAACTTCTTCTTCTGATCCTGGAACGATACCTTCGATTGCAGCAACATCTGTTGGAGCTGGAAGGTAGTCAATTACACCATCAAGAAGTAATTGTACACCTTTGTTCTTGAATGCAGAACCACAGAATACCGGGTAGAAATCTACGGATAGAGTAGCTTGACGAATTGCTTTTTTCAATTCATCTTCTGTGATCTCTTCACCTTCAAGATATTTCATCATTAAATCTTCGTCTGTTTCAGCAACAGCTTCGATTAATTCTGCACGAAGCTCTTCAGCCTGGTCTTTTAACTCAGCAGGGATTTCGGTTGCTTCATCGACTGTACCTAAATCATCTTTATAGAAGTGAGCTTCCATTTTGATTAAGTCAATGATTCCATTAAATTCGTCCTCTGCACCAATTGGCATTTGAACTGGATGTGCATTCGCACCTAAACGGTCTACCAACGTTTTAGTTGCATATAAGAAATCAGCACCTGTTTTATCCATTTTGTTAATGAATACCATTCTTGGTACACCATATGTTGTAGCTTGGCGCCATACTTGTTCCGTTTGCGGTTCAACACCAGATTGTGCATCAAGAACCGTCACCGCACCATCAAGAACTCTTAGTGAACGCTCAACTTCAACTGTGAAGTCCACGTGCCCTGGAGTATCAATAATATTGATTCGATGGTTTTTCCATTGAGCTGTTGTAGCAGCGGATGTGATTGTAATTCCACGTTCCTGCTCCTGCTCCATCCAGTCCATTTGTGACGCACCTTCGTGCGTTTCACCAAGTTTGTGAATACGTCCTGTATAGAAAAGAATACGCTCGGTTGTAGTGGTTTTACCAGCATCGATATGTGCCATAATCCCAATATTTCGCGTCTTTTCCAAGGAGAACTCTCTAGCCATGTATTCTTCTCCTTCCTATTAAGTGCTTTTATTAGTTTAATCTTACCAACGATAGTGAGCGAATGCTTTGTTCGCTTCTGCCATCTTATGCATTTCTTCACGGCGTCTAACTGCTGCGCCCGTGTTGTTAGAAGCATCGATTATTTCATTAGCAAGTCTATCTTCCATTGTTTTCTCACCGCGCAGACGGGAGTAATTTACAAGATAACGTAAACCTAAAGCTTGACGACGTTCTGGACGAACTTCAATCGGTACTTGATAGTTAGATCCCCCAACACGACGTGCACGCACTTCAAGTACAGGCATTACATTCTTCATTGCTTGTTCGAAAACTTCCATTGGATCTTGTCCTGTACGCTCTTGAACAAGGTTGAATGCTTTATAAAGTATCTTTTGCGCTTTACCTCTCTTCCCGTCAACCATAATTTGGTTGATGAGGCGAGTAACTAACTTTGAGTTATAAAGTGGATCTGGTAAGACATCGCGCTTAGGTACTGGTCCTTTACGTGGCATATGTCTACCTCCTTTCTTCTCTATCTGATTTCAAGCATTATTAATTTTCTTTCGGTTTTTTCGCACCGTACTTGGAACGTCCTTGCATACGTCCTTCCACACCTGCAGTGTCAAGTGCACCGCGGACTACGTGATAACGTACCCCAGGCAAGTCTTTTACACGTCCACCGCGAAGTAAAACAACGCTGTGTTCTTGTAAGTTGTGACCAATTCCAGGGATGTATGCAGTAACTTCCATATTATTAGATAAACGAACACGTGCATATTTACGTAATGCTGAGTTCGGCTTCTTAGGAGTTAGTGTACCAACACGAGTACATACACCACGTTTTTGCGGGGAGTTTAGTTTTGTGAACTGCTTTTTAAAGCTGTTGTATCCTACGTTAAGTGCAGGAGAGTCATACTTTTTCGGCTTGCTCACACGACCTTTACGAATTAATTGGTTAATTGTAGGCATTTTATATTTTCCTCCTTTCTCTTCATTTATGAATAATTGCAATGTGCTATTTAGAAGTGAGATGTAACACCACACATCCAGGTGGTTCATTCTAAGGTAAAAAAGAATGATTGGTAGAAAATCCACCAAAACTTTTCTTTACTGCTATAGTGAAGCACCAACTTCTTAAACGTTTGCTTCGATCCTCTAAAAATAACAAGTGGAATCGGAAGCACCTTGAATATAGTAACATTGACGCTTTTCAAAGTCAATATTTTCTTTGTAAATTTTCAGGTGCTTCCAGATTTTTTCACTTATTTAGCTTAAACCTTTCGACCGGTTATTGTACAGTTTCTTCCGTCTCTTCGAATTCCTCTAATTCAGGCTGATCTAATCCAGCTTCAATTGTGCGGTATTGTTGCATACCTGTACCTGCCGGAACAAGCTTACCGATAATGACGTTTTCCTTCAGGCCGAGGAGCTCATCACGTTTTCCTTTAATTGCAGCATCTGTAAGAACACGTGTTGTTTCTTGGAAGGATGCGGCAGATAAGAAGGAATCTGTTTCAAGAGAAGCTTTTGTAATCCCCAACAGGACTGGTTTTCCAATCGCAGGATTTCCACCGTTTAGAAGTACTGGTTTGTTAATTTCCCTGAACTGATGTAATTCTAACAAGGCGCCTGGCAGAGCGTCGGTATCTCCTGCGTTAATAACACGGATTTTACGAAGCATTTGACGTACCATTACTTCGACGTGCTTATCGCCAATTTCAACACCTTGCATCCGGTATACCCGTTGCACTTCACGCAATAGGTAATCTTGAACACCTTCGACACCTTTTACGCGTAGTAATTCTTTCGGGTCAACTGAACCCTCTGTCAGTTCTTGACCTGCTTCCACTTGGTCACCTTCTGACACTTTCATTCTGGCGTTATATGGCACAGAATAGGAGCGTTGCTCAACCGGACTTTGGATCACAATTTCGTACTTGTCTTTCGTTTCTTTAATTTCTTGGACAGTACCTGCGATTTCCGTAATTGCGGCTTCCCCTTTTGGATTACGCGCTTCAAATAATTCTTGAATACGCGGTAAACCTTGGGTAATATCATCTCCTGCAACCCCACCAGTGTGGAATGTACGCATCGTTAACTGTGTACCTGGTTCACCGATGGACTGAGCAGCGATAATACCAACCGCTTCTCCAACTTCCACATCCGAACCCGTTGCAAGATTTCGTCCATAACATTTCTGACAAACGCCATGTTTTGTATTACATGTGAACGCAGTACGAATCGTGACTTCTTCGATACCAGCATTAATGATTTCTTTCGCCTGGTCTTCGCTAATCATTTCGTTATGCCCAACAATGACTGTTTTATTTTCCGGATGAACAACATCGTTGAATGCTGTACGTCCTACCAAACGGTCAAATAGTGGTTCAATTACTTCCGATCCATCTTCCAGGGATTTCACGACAAGTCCACGGTCTGTTCCGCAGTCTTCTTCACGGATAATAACATCTTGCGCAACGTCCACGAGACGTCTCGTCAAGTAACCGGAGTCCGCCGTCTTAAGCGCCGTGTCCGCCAGTCCTTTACGAGCACCGTGTGTCGAGATGAAGTATTCAAGAACTGTTAATCCTTCACGGAAGCTAGACTTGATTGGAAGTTCAATAATCTTACCAGACGGGTCAGCCATGAGTCCACGCATACCAGCAAGCTGTGTGAAGTTGGACGCGTTACCTCTCGCTCCAGAATCACTCATCATGTAAATCGGGTTCTGGTTATCGAGGGACTCCATCAGTTTCTCCTGAATGTAATCCTTCGCCTGTGTCCAGATTGCAATAACACGATCATAGCGTTCTTCTTCTGTTACAAGCCCGCGACGGAACTGCTTGAGTACCTTATCGACTTTCTCCTGTGCTTCATCCAGAATCTTCTCTTTACCCGGCAAGACGACGATATCTGAGATACCTACTGTCATACCAGCTTTTGTCGAGTATTTGAAACCTAAGTCCTTCATGCGGTCAAGCATTTTAGATGTTTCAATAATCTTAAAGCGTTTAAAGACTTCAGCGATAATATCGCCAAGGAAACCTTTCTTAAACGGCTTAACAATTTCACTGTTTTTAATTAATTCTGTTACATCTGCTCCCGTTTTTACAAAGAATTTATCTGGTGTTTTTTGCTCCAGATTTGTCCGTGTTGGTTCATTAATATACGGGAAAGAGTCTGGTAGTATTTCATTGAAGATCAGTTTTCCAACGGTTGTAATTAATAGTTGGTTGTTCTGCTCTTCTGTAAATGTCTTGTTATTTAAACTTCCCGCTTGAACAGCGACTCTCGTATGCAGGTGGACATTTCCATTATAGTAAGACATGAGCGCTTCACTCGTGTCTTTGAAAATACTTCCTTCACCGATTGCACCTTCACGTTCTAGTGTTAGGTAATAGTTACCTAAAACCATATCCTGTGAAGGAGTAACGACAGGCTTACCATCCTTAGGGTTAAGGATATTCTGTGCCGCTAGCATGAGAAGGCGCGCTTCCGCCTGAGCTTCAGCGGATAATGGAACGTGAACAGCCATCTGGTCTCCGTCAAAGTCAGCATTATAAGCTGTACATACGAGCGGATGCAAGTGAATTGCGCGACCATCTACGAGTGTTGGCTCAAATGCCTGGATTCCTAAACGGTGCAGGGTAGGTGCACGGTTTAAAAGCACTGGATGTTCCTTAATCACTTCTTCCAGTACATCCCATACATCCGGATGAACCCGTTCAATTTTACGTTTTGCAGATTTAATGTTGTGCGCAAGTCCTCGATCAACCAATTCCTTCATAATGAACGGTTTGAATAGTTCAAGCGCCATTTCTCTTGGTAATCCACATTGATACATTTTTAAATTAGGACCAACTACGATAACCGAACGTCCGGAGTAGTCCACACGTTTTCCGAGCAGGTTTTGACGGAAACGACCTTGCTTCCCTTTCAGCATATGAGAGAGAGATTTTAATGGTCGGTTTCCTGGACCAGTAACCGGTCGACCTCTACGTCCGTTATCAATTAGCGCATCCACCGCTTCTTGAAGCATTCTTTTTTCGTTTTGCACAATAATACCTGGTGCTCCGAGGTCTAGTAATCTTTTCAGACGGTTGTTTCTGTTGATTACACGACGGTATAAGTCGTTCAAGTCGGATGTTGCAAAGCGGCCACCATCAAGTTGTACCATTGGGCGGATTTCTGGAGGAATAACCGGTAGGACGTCTAAAACCATCCAATCCGGTTCATTTCCGGAATGACGAAAAGCTTCCATGACTTCAAGACGCTTGATTGCCCTCGTTCTGCGTTGTCCTTGAGCAGTTTTTAGTTCTTCACGCAATGCTTTTACTTCTTTATCCAAATCAATATCCTGGAGAAGCTTACGAATTGCTTCCGCACCCATTTCAGCCCGAAAGGATTTTCCGTATTTATCATAATACGCCCGATATTCTTTCTCGGATAATAGTTGTTTTTTCTCAAGTGGTGTGTTGCCTGAATCTGTAACAATATAAGCAGCAAAGTAAATGACTTCTTCTAAAGCTCGTGGTGACATATCAAGTACTAATCCCATCCGGCTTGGAATTCCTTTGAAATACCAAATGTGGGATACCGGTGCAGCAAGTTCAATATGCCCCATTCTTTCACGTCGTACTTTTGCTTTTGTCACTTCTACTCCACAGCGATCACATACGACACCTTTGTATCTAACACGCTTGTATTTTCCGCAATGACATTCCCAGTCCTTTTGCGGACCGAAAATTCTTTCACAGAACAGGCCATCTTTTTCCGGTTTCAGCGTTCGATAGTTAATTGTTTCTGGTTTCTTCACTTCACCGAAAGACCACGAACGGATTTTCTCAGGGGAAGCTAAACCAATTTTCATATATTCAAACGTATTTACATCTAGCAAGGGGCAATCCTCCCTTATTTAGTGTGCTGTATTTATATAAGAGAAGGAGAATTGATAGCCCATTATCAATTCTCACTCCTTTTTAATTTTAGATAGTCATAACATCTTAATTTTCTTCAATATCTAAATTGAGTTTGGATGCTGCTTGAACCTCTTCATCTTCCAACTCACGCATATCGATTTCATCTTCTTGGCTGTTCAGCATTTTCACATCAAGTCCTAAACTCTGAAGTTCTTTTATCAATACTTTGAATGATTCAGGAACTCCTGGTTCTGGGACATTATGCCCTTTTACAATCGACTCATATGTTTTCACTCGGCCGACCGTGTCGTCGGATTTAACGGTTAGGATTTCTTGAAGGGTGTATGCAGCACCATATGCTTCAAGAGCCCAAACTTCCATCTCCCCGAAACGCTGACCACCAAATTGTGCTTTACCTCCGAGTGGCTGCTGGGTAACAAGTGAATATGGTCCAGTTGAACGGGCGTGTAGCTTGTCGTCGACCATATGTGCTAGTTTTAGCATATACATGACTCCAACAGATACACGGGTATCAAATGGTTCACCTGTTCTTCCGTCATAAAGGACGGTCTTCGCATCTCGTGCCATCCCAGCTTCTTCCATCGTGGCGTAAACATCTTCTTCTGTTGCCCCGTCAAATACTGGTGATGCAACATGAAGGCCAAGTAGTCTTGCAGCCATTCCAAGATGAAGTTCAAACACTTGTCCGATGTTCATTCTTGATGGCACTCCAAGCGGGTTCAACATAATATCAATCGGTGTTCCGTCTGGCATGAACGGCATATCTTCTTCCGGTAAAATCTTCGAGATAACACCTTTGTTACCGTGACGACCGGCCATTTTATCTCCTTCAGAGATCTTCCGTTTCTGAACGATGTAGACGCGAACGAGCTGGTTCACACCTGGTGATAACTCATCTCCGTCTTCCCTGTTAAAGACTCGAACGTCAAGGATAATTCCTCCGCCTCCATGTGGTACACGTAGGGATGTATCTCTTACTTCACGTGCCTTTTCTCCAAAGATAGCATGAAGTAGACGCTCTTCAGCAGAAAGTTCGGTAACGCCTTTAGGGGTTACTTTACCTACCAGAATATCGCCGTCTTTCACTTCAGCCCCGACTCGGATAATTCCTTCTTCATCAAGGTTCTTCAGTGCCTCTTCCCCGACGTTTGGAATATCTCTTGTAATTTCTTCCGGACCAAGCTTCGTATCCCGAGCTTCTAGTTCAAATTCTTCAATATGAATGGATGTATATACGTCATCTTTTACAAGTCGCTCGCTCATGATGATCGCATCTTCATAGTTATAACCTTCCCAGGTCATGAATCCTACTAATACGTTACGACCAAGTGCAAGTTCTCCAAGTTCCATGGATGGTCCATCTGCAAGGACTTCACCTCTTGTTACGCGGTCTCCCTCTGTAACGATTGGACGTTGGTTATAACACGTTCCTTGGTTTGTACGCTGGAACTTTTCCATTCTGTACGTATCTGTATCACCTTCTACTTCTTTGCCGTCGACTTCAGAAATGCGGCGAACGACAACCTCTTTTGCTTCAACACGTTCAACAATTCCACCATGGCGGCAAATGACAGCAGCTCCAGAGTCTTTACCGTTCACATACTCCATGCCCGTACCAACAATTGGAGATTCCGGAACAAGTAATGGAACAGCCTGTTTCTGCATGTTCGCTCCCATTAGTGCACGGTTCGAGTCATCATTCTCAAGGAATGGGATACATGCCGTCGCTGCAGAAACAACCTGCTTTGGCGACACATCCATATAATCGATCTTTTCGCGAGATACGACGATGTTATCTTCACGGAAACGAGCAATTACCTCTTCATTGACAAAGCGATTATCCTCATCTAATGGAGCGTTCGCTTGTGCAACAATATAGTTATCCTGCTCATCAGCCGTCAGATAATCGATTTGATCTGTTACTTGACCGGTTTCAGGGTCAACGCGACGATAAGGGGATTCGATAAATCCAAATTTATTCACTTTTGCATAACTCGACAAGGAGTTGATTAGACCAATGTTCGGGCCCTCCGGTGTCTCGATTGGACACATACGGCCGTAGTGAGAATAGTGTACGTCACGTACTTCGAATCCTGCTCGTTCACGAGTCAATCCACCTGGTCCAAGCGCAGATAGACGGCGCTTATGCGTTAGCTCCCCTAGTGGGTTCGTTTGGTCCATGAACTGGGATAGCTGTGAACTACCAAAGAACTCTTTAATCGATGCAATGACAGGACGAATGTTAATCAGTTGTTGCGGCGTGACACTTGACGTATCTTGAATAGACATTCTTTCACGCACTACACGCTCCATACGAGATAAACCAATTCGGAACTGGTTTTGTAAGAGTTCGCCAACCGAGCGCAAACGACGATTCCCTAAATGGTCGATGTCATCTACATCGCCTACATTATGCAATTGGTTAAAGAAGTAACTGATCGATGCTAGGATGTCTGCTGGTGTAATGTTTTTAATATCTCTATCTACACCGCCGTTTCCAATGATTGTTAACTCCCGTTCACCTTCCGGGTCTGTCGGATCAATAATTCGAATCGATTGCAGTACAATATCTTCATCTAACACACCGTCATGCGGGCTGAAGGTTTTCTCTCCCAGCTTATCTTCTTCTCTTTCAAGAAGCGGGATTAATTTGTCTAATAATTTACGCTCTAGACGATCGCCTTTTTCCGCAAGAACTTCTCCAGTTTCCGGGTCAGCAATTGTTTCAGCCAACACTTGGTTGAACAGACGGTTTTTGATGTTTAGTTTTTTATTCATTTTATAACGACCTACATGTGCCAGGTCATAACGCTTTGGATCGAAAAAGCGTGTCACTAAAAGGTTTTTCGCGTTTTCAACTGTTGGCGGCTCACCTGGGCGAAGGCGTTCGTAAATTTCTAGTAATGCTTTTTCAGTTGTTTCTGTATTATCTTTTTCAAGGGTGTTTCTCAAGTACTCATTATCACCGAGCAATTCAAGGATTTCCTGATCTGTACCAAATCCTAATGCACGTAATAACACTGTAATCGGTAATTTCCGAGTCCGGTCAATCCGGACAAAAGCGACGTCTTTTGCATCTGTCTCAAACTCTAGCCAAGCACCACGGTTCGGAATAACAGTGGCTTGCACACCGCGTTTACCATTCTTATCAAATTTGTCACTGAAATACACACTTGGGGAACGTACAAGCTGTGAGACGATAACACGCTCAGCTCCGTTAATGATGAACGTTCCTGTCTCAGTCATCAATGGGAAGTCGCCCATGAACACTTCTTGTTCCTTCACTTCTCCGGTTTCATTGTTTAATAAACGAACCCGTACTCGAAGCGGGGCATTATAGGTCACATCTCTTTCCTTTGATTCGTCTACAGGATAGTTAGGCTCACCTAGACTATAATCTACAAATTCCAATGAAAGGTTTCCGGTGAAATCTTCAATCGGTGAAATATCTCTGAACATTTCCCGCAACCCTTCTTCCATGAACCATTCATAAGAAGCGGTTTGAATTTCGATTAAATTTGGCAGCTCTAACACTTCACTGATACGTGCATAGCTTCTACGCTGGCGATGCTTGCCATATTGAACTAGTTGTCCTGTCAACTGCTTCACCCCTTAAAATCTTATGTTTTCGCAGATAATCTTCTACGGATTTTTCATAAAATAAAACTTCATTACAGTGGAAGTTTTTGCTCTTCTTCCACTGAATGTTAGTTGAATTAATCATGGTGTCAGCTACCGTATCCTCCGCTTAAAAAGATTTGATAATCTCCCCACTTTGCAGCGAGGGGTTACGGACGATCGCACCTTGAAATAAATAAAACGAGAATGGAAACATAAACCAATTTCGTTTTATTGCATATGCACTTCTTCTATATGTTTACACCTACATTTAGCACTGTATTTTTCTAAGAAAATAAAATACAGTTGTACAACTCGTTTAAATTTTGGTAAACTATATGAAGAAATATTAATCAAGCTCTCTAGAATACTTCATCCATTGTCTCCGTCCACAGATAAAATATACGTTTACAGTCATATAATCCACGTTCGGACTTGACAAATGGAGCCAATCTTAGCATTATAGTATGTTACCATAATGAAGCCGGCAGGTCAAACTTTAAATGCCCTTAGAATATAATAACCTTTTTTTCTATCAACGACTTCTACGTTTCCAAATAGTTCGTTGATTTTTTTCTGTGCAGATGGTGCACCTTGTTTCTTTTGGATGACTACCCATAATTCACCGTTTTTTACTAAAGCTCTTTCAGCTCCCGCAAACATTCCATGGACGACATCCTTGCCCGCGCGAATTGGCGGGTTCGTGATCACCGCAGCAAATGTTCTTTCTTTCAGTCCCGAAAAACGGTCACTGTTTACAACTTCCACATTCGTTAAATTGTTTTCTTCCGCATTTTCTGCCGCTAACCGGATTGCTCTTTCATTCACATCGGCGAGTACTATATTTCTTTCAGGAAAAGCTCCTGCTAAAGAAATTCCGATCGGTCCATAACCACAACCAAGATCTAATAAGTCTCCTCGAACAGATGGCTCGTTAAAGCTCTCAATCAGCAAACGTGAACCAAAATCAATTCCGTTTTTAGAGAAAACATTCGTATCACTTGTGAAAGTATACATTTGATTGCGTAATTCAGCTTTCCAGGTTTTTGGTGAACTGTCTGTATGAGGCTTTTTTGAATAGTAATGCTCAGTCATTCGGAACACCACGCTTCTAAATTATCATTATTGTGCGTAAGGTAAGGTTTTCGGCCAGCACCTTAGAAGTGATTGTAATGGAATAGATATATGAAGAAAAAATGTTATGAACAAGAGCCCGTCGACATGAACGACGAGCTCTTTATTAGAATAAACTTATTTAACTTCTACTTCAGCGCCAGCTTCTTCAAGCTTACCTTTAACTTCTTCAGCTTCTTCTTTCGCTACGCCTTCTTTGATTGCTTTTGGAGCGTTATCCACAAGGTCTTTCGCATCTTTAAGTCCAAGACCAGTGATTTCACGAACTGCTTTAACAACTTTAATCTTAGAAGCGCCTGCTCCTGTAAGAACAACATCAAATTCTGATTGCTCTTCAGCAGCTCCGCCACCAGCAGCCCCGCCTGCAACTGCAACTGGAGCAGCAGCAGTTACGCCAAACTCTTCCTCAATAGCTTTTACTAAGTCGTTTAATTCTAAAACGGACATTTCTTTAATCGCACTAATCATTTCTTCTTTAGTCATGATTTAAATCCTCCTAATTAATTGTAATTTTTATACGTTCTGGCATTATGCGCCTTGTTCTTCCTCTTCTTTATCAGCAACAGACTTAACTGCATAAGCAAGGTTGCGGATTGGTGCTTGTAGCACGCTGAGTAACATAGAAACCATACCTTCGTAGTTCGGTAGGTCAGCAAGTTCTTTAATCTGTTCTAAAGTAACTACTTCCCCTTCGATAACGCCACCTTTGATTTCGAGCTCTTCATTCTCCTTAGCGAAGTTGTTAAGGATACGAGCCGGTGCTACGACATCATCTTTACCGAATGCAATTGCGTTCGGTCCAGTAAGTACATCATTTAGACCATCTAATTCCGCAGTTTCCACCGCACGACGAGTCATCGTGTTTTTATAAACGTGGAATTCTATACCTTCTTCACGTAGTTGTTTACGTAATTCAGTAACTTGCGCAACGTCAAGTCCGCGATAGTCAACTACAACAGACGATTGACTTTCTTTGAACTTATCTGCAATTTCTTGTACAATCTGTTTCTTTTGTTCCAATACGTTAGACATTGTTCCACCTCCTAATTACTTATACCATACCGTTCTTCTAGCATTTGCCGTATCAAGTCTATAAAAAAAGCTCTCAGTTAGACATGAGAGCTTTATATCACTACCCAAATAAACGTACTTGGATCGATATTTATAAAACACCTCGGCGGGAAATTAAGCGATAAATCGCACCTGCTGTCTACGGTATAACGTATTCTTTTTAACGTAATCAGTATATCAAACGACTTGATTCAAGTCAATGTTTTTTTATTTGTATGGAGAAACGTCAACTTTAACGCCAGGTCCCATTGTTGAAGCAACAGATACGTTCTTCATGTATTCACCTTTTGCAGATTGAGGTTTCACTTTAACAATCTGGTCAATGATTGCTTCCAAGTTCTCAACTAACTTGTTGTCCTCGAAAGAAACTTTACCGACCGGAACATGAACGTTAGACTGCTTATCAACACGATATTCCACTTGACCAGCTTTAATATCATTGACTGCTTTTTCCACTTCAAATGTTACTGTTCCAGTTTTCGGGTTAGGCATTAGACCACGAGGTCCAAGCACTCTACCAAGTTTACCTACCTCAGCCATCATGTCTGGAGTCGCAACAATTACATCAAAATCAAACCAACCACCGTTGATTTTCTCGATGAATTCTGCTTCACCTACATAGTCAGCTCCTGCAGCTTCTGCTTCTTTTGCTTTTTCACCTTTTGCGAAAACAAGAACGCGTTGTGTTTTACCAGTTCCATGTGGTAGAACCATTGCTCCGCGGATTTGTTGGTCCGCTTTCTTTGGATCTACTCCCAAACGGAATGCCACTTCCACTGTCTCGTCAAAATTCGCTTTTGCAGTTTGCTTAACAAGGGAAATAGCTTCATTGATTTCGTATGTTTTTGAACGATCAATTAGCTTTTCTGCTTCTTGATACTTTTTACCTCTTTTTGCCATTATATATCCTCCTCTATTGTGGTATTAGCGGTTATACCTCCCACGTATAAAAGCCATAGAGAACTTCCTTCCGACCTTCTGTCAGCAAAGTCCTTCACTTTGTCTTTCACGCACAAAGTTTCGATCCGTCTAGCTTCAGCGACTAAGGACTGATAGACTGCACACTCCTTCAATCAATAAAGAAGACTTGCCGAACAGTCTTTGTGAGACTTAGTCGCCCAAGTTTCCTTCATCTTATTCGGATAGGGGATGTTCGCACGCTCACGTATGTGACAACGCCGAACCACTCACTCTCCTGCGAGCGCAGCCTGTACGCCCCTAAACAGCCGCTTACACTTTTGTGAAATAGCTGTGATTTCACAGGGAGACCACAGCTAACTAAGTTCCGAAATTAGTCTTCGATTGTAATACCCATGCTTCGGGCAGTACCTTCAACCATACGCATAGCAGCTTCAACATCCGCTGCGTTCAAGTCTTGCATTTTTGTTTCTGCGATTTCTTTTACTTCATCACGCTTAACTGTAGCCACTTTTGTTTTGTTTGGCTCACCAGATCCAGCGTTAATTCCTGCCGCTTTCATAAGCAGAACTGCTGCCGGTGGAGTTTTCGTAACAAATGTAAATGAACGGTCTTCAAACACCGTAATTTCTACAGGGATAATTAAACCTGCCTGTTCTTGTGTACGTGCATTGAACTCTTTACAGAATCCCATGATATTAATACCCGCTTGACCAAGTGCTGGTCCAACCGGTGGTGCTGGAGTAGCTTTACCAGCTGGGATTTGTAATTTCACTAATTTGATTACTTTATTAGCCACGAGACACACCTCCTTAAAGTCCGTGATGTGGTATTAGGGTTTTCCCCTCCCACTCTTACTCAAGCACTTCAACATTGAAGTACATAAATAACATAGAAATTCTACCATGTATATTATAAAATTGCAAGGGACAGTTTTATTTTCTTTTAAAAAGCCTAAAACACCGAACTACCTACCGTCCTAGAAGGCAAAGTTCGTATGTTGCTGCGACAATTGGGCGTTCTAGTATAAACGCCCTTCGGTGGTGGGTCGAGTAACCGCAGCCCCAACCGTCGCGATATGAATCGCAAAACTTACTGTAAAGGCATTTCCGCCTTTGTTCTATAATTTCTCAACCTGTGTGAAGTCTAGTTCGATTGGTGTTTCTCTACCAAACATATTGACTAGAACTTTTAGTTTTTGTTTATCCAGGTCAATATTTTCAATTGTCCCTTCAAAGTCCGCGAACGGCCCTTCTTTTACCTTGACATTCTCTTTCAAGGCAAAGTCAACCTGTACTTCAGATACTTGGACGCCCATTCTTTTCAGCACGGCATCCACTTCATCTGGCAGTAGCGGGGTTGGTTTTGTCCCGTGACCACTCGAGCCGACAAATCCGGTTACACCTGGTGTATTCCGTACAACATACCAGGAGTCGTCCGTCATCACCATTTCCGTGAGAACATAACCAGGGAATGATTTCTTTTTAACTACTTTCTTTTTTCCATTTTTGATTTCTGTTTCTTCATCTTCAGGTACGACGACGCGGAATATTTTATCTTGCATCCCCATCGTTTCCACTCGTTTTTCAAGGTTGATCTTTACTTTATTCTCATAACCAGAGTACGTATGCACAACATACCAATTTTTCTCCATTTAATCAGGACAGTCTGCCCTTTCCCTCCCTTAGGTAATATGATTGGGGTACGCCCGTTTTATCCCAACATGAAAAACCCGACTGGTTGCGGGTTTTCTTTTGAATGTATATTTACTTTCATTATAGCATAGTTAACGGATTATTATTCAAAGAAGTTCTAAAAGCTGTGAAATTCCGAAGTCAACAATGAAAAAGAAGATGGCGATCAAAATAACAGTCGTTAATACAATTACGGTATAACTTCTTAGTTCCTTGCCAGTTGGCCAGCTTACCTTTTTCATTTCCCTTGAAACATTCTTTAAGAATTTAAACATTCTTTGTACCCCCCAAGCTCCACCTCATGCGCTACTTTGTCTCTTGATGTAATGTATGTTCCCCACAGTGCTTGCAAAACTTCTTCATTTCTAATCTGGTAGATGTTGTGGATACATTTTTGTTTGTTGAATAATTTCTACTTGAACAAACAGCACATGCTAAAGTTATCTTCTTACTCATCTTATCATCCCACTAACAGGGTATTTTTTCAACTAATAATGTAGCACGTTTCCTATCTCTCTGTCAACGGCTCTTTCTATCAGCTCTTTATTTCGTTTTGTTTAATCAGTTGCTCCAGCTTCTTTTTCACTCGTTGCAGGGCGTTATCTACCGACTTGAGATGACGTCCTAAACTCGTAGATATCTCCTGATAGGAACACCCATCAAGATAGAGATGAAGGACTTGCTTTTCAAACCCGCTTAATAATTCTGAAAGTTTTAACTCCATGTCTACTAGTTTCTCTTGATTCACCAATAATTCTTCAGGATCCACAGATCTAGAACCTGCAATTACATCGATTAGTGTTCGATCTGATTCTTCATCAAAAATAGGCTTGTCCAATGAAACGTAGGAGTTTAGCGGGGTATGCTTTTGCCTTGTGGCAGTTTTGATTGCGGTAATTATTTGCCTGGTGATACATAACTCTGCAAAGGCCTTGAAAGAGGAAAGCTTCTCTTTATCATAGTCACGAATTGCTTTGTAAAGACCTATCATTCCTTCCTGAACGATATCTTCACGATCTGCTCCAATCAAGAAGTATGTCCGTGCCTTACCTTGGACAAAGTTGCGGTATTTGTTGATTAGAAAATCTAGCGCATGTTTATCTTCTTGATGAACTAAATGAATAAGTTTTTCATCATCAAGCATGTGTAAGCCTGAATACTCTATGTCCAATTGCTTGACTTCCACCAAGAATTACCCCCGTTCACATATGATAAGCTAGCTGTAAACGTTATTATATACAGGAGTAATGGTTTCGTCAATATAGCAAGAGCTTTTTTAGTATAAAAAGGAGAAAAGAATCTATTTTCTCAATTTTCTCCCCTTCTCATTTTTTCAAAACGCTCCAGAATCTCTTGATCGAGGATAATCTTTGTTTGTGGCTGCTTCTTCTCTTGCTCCTTCAAGCGCTCATCGATTTCATTCTCCATATCGCGAAGGTCAGCTTTTAGCTCACGGGCCGAGATACGTAATGCTCCTTGAGCGAAAATCGTTCGTTGTTCCGTATAGTCGTTGGTTGCTACATAAACTTGTGTTTTTACATTTTTTAATTTCTTGATTAAACGTTCAATCCGTTCGTCCGCTGTTTCATTTTCTTTTGTGTAAATAACTTCTATTTTAAATTGCTTCAGCTTGCTCTCCCGCCCCGGGGCCTCGTGGGCATCAAATACAACAATGACCCTCATCCCGGTAAAAGCCTGATACTCAGCCATCCGTTCTATAAGGAGGTCCCGTGCCGCCGCCATATCTTTATCGCGTAGATGTTGCAGTTCCTCCCAATCCCCGATGATATTGTACCCGTCTACTAATAATATATTCATCAGCTCTCACCTAGTGGGGTTCGCTTTCTGTAAATCTCATATAATAATAAGCTGCAGGCAACGGAAGCGTTTAAGGAGGAAACTTCACCAGACATCGGAATACGCACTGTCCAATCACATTTCTTTCGCACGAGTCGTGAAATGCCTTTTCCTTCATTGCCAATAACAACTGCAATTGGCATGGTTCCGTCTAGTCTGCGGTAATCTTCGGTTGCTTCCCCTTCTGTGCCTACGACCCAAACGTGCCTCTCTTTCAGCTCATCGATTGTATCCGCAATATTCGTTACCCGGACGACCGGAATATGTTCGATTGCTCCTGCTGCCGTCTTCGCAACAGTTGCTGTTAAACCAACAGAGCGGCGTTTCGGAATAATTACACCGTGGACACCTGTAGCGTCCGCCGTTCGTAAAATAGAACCTAAATTATGCGGGTCTTCCAGCTCGTCCAAGATAATAAAAAAGGGATCTTCTCCTCTTTGTTCTGCTCGCACGAAAAGGTCTTCCAAGTTTCCGTAATCATAAGAAGCAACATATGCAACTATTCCTTGATGATTTCCATTAGAGATACTATCGAGTTTCGCTTTTGGAACGTGCTGAACGATTGTTCCAGCCTCTTTCGCAAGCTGCTTTATTTTCTTTACGGTATTGGGATTCAAATGCTCGGCAACAAACACTTTATTTACCGAACGCCCCGAGGAAAGTGCCTCGAGGACGGGGTTTTTACCTATGATTATTTCATCACTCATTGTTGTTCTTCCTCTCCTCTATTGTTGTTGTAATGAATGTTACAGCAGCTTGCATCAATTCATACAGTCTGTCTTCATTTTGGTCGATATAATGATAGCCTAACAACGCTTCAAAACCTGTACTATGGCGATACGTCTGAACACTGCTATTCTTAGGAATGGAGCCGGACTTTGCATTTCTCCCTCTGGCGACAATGCGCTCTTCTTCCGGAGAAAGCATTCCGGTTTCCAACCAATTAAACAATACGGCGGCCTGCCCCTTGGCTGACACGAAATTTACAGCCTTCTGATGTAATTGATGGGGCTTGACCTGACCCGTTTTAAGTAAATGTTCCCTGACATACACTTCATAAACAGCATCACCTATATAAGCAAGTGCTAAACTATTCATTTGTTTTGCTTCAAGTGTCATGCTTAGCCTCTTTTCCAGCGGACTCCTTGCGCGGTATCTTCTAAAATAATTGATCTATTCTTTAGTAGATCCCGTATTTCATCTGCGCGTTGGTAATCTTTATTTTTCCTTGCTTCATTCCGCTCTTCAATCAGCGTTTCAATCTCTTCGTCCAAGAGTTCCTGCTCCTCCTCCAGATCAATACCGAGAATTCCAAGCAGGGTGACAATCGTTTCCTGGAAAGCTTCGAGTACGGACGTGTGAGTCTGCTCTTGGTCGAGATAAATATTCGCTTCTTTTGCAAGATCGAACAATACGGAAATCGCATTGGCTGTATTGAAATCATCATCCATTTCCTTTTCAAAATCAAGGGTGAACTGCTTGATTTTCTTGAGCCACTCTTCCTTGTTATCGACAAGATTCATGCTTGTTTGCTTCCGATGTTCCAAATTATGATAAGCCGTTTTAATTCGTTCTAAACTGTTTTTTGCACTACCCAATAATTCTTCCGTGAAATTAATCGGGTTGCGGTAGTGAACACTCAACATAAAGAAGCGCAACGCTTCAGGGTCATGTTTCTTAATTAAGTCTTTCGTCAAAACAAAATTTCCGAGAGACTTCGACATCTTTTCATTATCGATATTGATATAACCATTATGCATCCAGTAATTCGCAAAAGGTTTATCATTCATCGATTCCGATTGAGCAATTTCATTTTCATGATGCGGGAAAGTTAAGTCCTGACCACCTGCGTGGATATCAATCGTTTCACCGAGATATTTCTTCGCCATAGCCGAGCATTCGATATGCCAGCCTGGTCTTCCCACTCCCCAAGGAGAGTCCCATGCAACTTCTCCATCCTTCGCTTGTTTCCAAAGCGCGAAGTCAAGTGGATCTTCCTTCTTTTCCCCAACTTGAATTCTTGCCCCTACTCGTAGCTCATCAATTGACTGATGGGAAAGCTTTCCGTATCCTTCAAAGGAACGCGGTTTGAAATACACATCGCCTTCCACTTCGTAAGCATAGCCTTTATCAACCAAACCTTCGATAAAGGCAATAATATCATCCATTGTTTCTGTTACACGCGGATGATGTGTCGCTTTTTTAACTCCTAGTGCCTGCACGTCGGCTAAATATGCATCGATAAACCGGTCGGCAAGTGTCCGAACATCCTCGCCGCTCTCCTCAGCCGCTTGAATGATCTTATCATCGACATCGGTAAAATTTAGTACATAATCAACTTCATAACCTTTATATTCAAAATAGCGTCGCACCGTATCAAACACAATCGCAGGGCGGGCATTCCCGATATGAATATAGTTATAAACGGTTGGACCACAAACATACATCTTAAGTTTCCCTGGTTCTATTGGTTTAAAGTCTTCTTTCTCTCGAGTTAACGTATTAAATAATTTAATCGACATGTTGGAAATGACTCCCCTTCTTCAGCTTTTCAATCTCTGCTTGTAGTGTATCGATTTCTTGTTGCATCTGTTCAATCCGATCAGCAACCGGGTCCGGCAATTTATGATGTTCCAAGTCTTTTACGCGTACTCCGTCTTGGATGACCACTTTACCAGGAATTCCGACTACTGTGGAGTTGGCAGGAACATCTTTTAAAACGACGGAACCGCCACCAATTTTTGCATTTTCTCCAATCGTGATATCCCCAAGAACCTTTGCCCCCGTCGATATGAGGGCATTATCCTTTACCGTCGGATGGCGCTTTCCTTTTTCTTTACCAGTCCCCCCAAGAGTAACTCCTTGGTAAATCGTTACGTTATTAGCGATTTCACAAGTCTCGCCAATTACTACTCCCATTCCGTGGTCAATGAATAGGCGTCTACCAATCTTTGCCCCCGGATGAATTTCGATTCCAGTCAGGAATCTGCTGATTTGTGAAATGGCACGGGCCAGGAAGAACAGTCGCCGATTATAAAACGCATGGGCAACCCGGTGTAACCATATTGCATGGAGTCCGGAATAGGTTAAAAAAATTTCAAAATAAGTTCGTGCAGCGGGATCTTGGTCAAAGACAACATCCATATCTTCTTTCATCCGCTGAAATATACCCATCGTCAAACCACCCTTCGTTATAGAATAAGAGCATTTTACATGACTTGCTTAAACCCTAGTTAGTGAATTGAATTAATCAACATAAAAAAAAGCGTCTCTGCATTAGACAGAGACGCTTAAGCGCGGTTCCACTCTGTTTGAAGGAATTGCTTCCTTCCAACTTAGGCTCTTGGTAACGGTAGAGTTCCGCTATTATGTACTTTATTTCCATAATAGACTCAGAGGGGCACTTCGGAAGTTTCGTTTAAAATCACTCGCAGCCAAGGTGATTCTCTCTGGATAAACGAAGAAATTCCTACTTTTCCTCTTCAACGCTCCAATATTTACTATTACTATATTACAGTTTTCCAATTTTGTGAACCGGAAAGCTCTGCAATCAATTTGCTGTTATTTCCTCGAGGACTTTGTCTAGACGGATCATGACAACTTCTTTACCAAGTAGTGCGATTGCTTGTGGAAGTTCTGGACCATGGGTTTGGCCAGTCGTTGCGACACGAATCGGCATGAATAATTTTTTCCCTTTATAACCAGTTTCTTTCTGTGTTACCTTCGTCTGGGCTTTAATCTCGTCAGCCGTAAAGGATTCCAGTGTGTCCAACTTATTTTTGAAGCTTTGAAGAACTTCTGGGACTTGTTCTTCTTCAAGAACTTTAATTGCATCTTCGTTATAATTAATTTCCTCTGTGAAGAACAACTCAGTCAATTCGACAATTTCCTCACCATAACCCAATTGTTCCTGATAAAGTGCAATCACATTCTCCGCCCACTTGCGCTTTTCTTCATCCATATTTTCCGGTAATTTTCCAGCAGCAATTAAATGCGGCATGGCAAGGTCGATTACTTTTTCAAGATCGACATTCTTAATGTATTCTCCGTTCATCCACTTCAACTTTTGCTGGTCAAAAATTGCAGGAGAAGTCGATAATCTATCCGGATCAAAGATATCAATTAACGTGTCCTTATCGAAAATCTCTTCTTCGCCAACAGGAGACCATCCAAGCAAACTAATAAAGTTGAACATCGCTTCCGGCAGATAACCAAGATTATGATATTGCTCTATGAACTGTAGTATATGTTCATCCCGCTTACTTAACTTCTTCCGGTTCTCATTTAAGATCAGCGTCATATGACCGTACGTTGGAGCAGTCCATCCGAAAGCATTAAAAATCATCATTTGCTTCGGTGTATTAGAAATATGCTCTTCTCCACGGAGCACATGAGTGATTTTCATTAAATGATCATCTATCGCAACGGCAAAGTTATAGGTTGGAATACCGTTCTTTTTCACGATTACCCAATCACCAAAATCACTAGATTCAAATGTGATATTGCCACGTACAAGATCATGGAATGTATAAGTTTCATTTTCAGGGACACGGAAACGAATACTCGGAAGTCTGCCTTCCGCTTCAAATGCTGCAATTTGCTCGTCCGTCAGGTTGCGATGAGCACCAGAATACTTCGGCACCTGGCCTTTCGCTCTCTGCTCCTCCCGCTCTTGTTCTAACTCTTCTTCCGTCATATAGCATTTATATGCAAGGCCACGCTCCAAGAGCTCGTCTACATATTTTTCGTATAAATCAAGACGCTCGGTCTGACGGTATGGGCCGTACTCTCCGCCAATATCCGGTCCTTCATCCCACTCGATACCTAACCATTTCAAATAGCGGAGCTGGCTCTCTTCGCCCCCTTCCACATTTCGCTTCTCGTCAGTATCTTCCGTTCGAATAATAAATTTCCCGTTATAATGTTTTGTGAACAGATAGTTAAACAATGCTGTTCTTGCATTACCAATATGCAAATGACCTGTAGGGCTTGGTGCATAGCGTACCCGAACCTCATTCGTCATGATGTTTCCCCTCTCTTTTTAAAAAATATGTACCGTAACATGAGTGATATAGTAAACCTCACTCAAATGGGGGCGTCTTTCACTCCCATTGAAAGATAGTTGAACAGAATCACGTATTTACGGACTTTCCCCCTTATCTTCCTCTTAATTAGATACTCATGTTTAGAGGGATTCCAGACCGTGAATGCTTGAAAAGTGATAACAATATACATGTTATCACTTTTCAAGTATTATCCTTAATAAGTTATACCGTTTTTACAGTGCTTTTTCAAGTGTTTTTGGTTTTGCAAAGATCATTCTACCTGCGGAAGTCTGCAGGACACTTGTAATGATGACTTCAATTGTTTTCCCAATATAGTCACGGCCTTCTTCTACAACAATCATCGTTCCATCATCCAAATAAGCAATCCCCTGTCGCTGTTCTTTCCCGTCCTTGATTACTTGGACGACCAGTTCTTCTCCCGGAAGGACGACAGGTTTTACCGCATTTGCAAGATCATTAATATTGAGCACAGGAACACGCTGCAGATCACACACTTTATTCAAGTTGAAATCATTCGTTACAACAATTCCATCCGTCACTTTAGCAAGTTTGATTAATTTACTGTCCACTTCAGCTATCTCTTCAAAATCACCTTCATAGATTTCTACTTTAATCGGTAATTCCTTTTGAATACGATTCAGCACATCGAGTCCACGCCGGCCTCGATTGCGTTTCAATGCATCCGACGAATCAGCAATATGCTGCAGCTCTCCTAATACAAATTGAGGAATCACTAATGTCCCTTCCAGAAACCCTGTACTGCAAATATCGGCAATCCTGCCATCTATTATAACACTTGTATCGAGTATTTTCGGTTTCGGCACCTCATCTTTTTGCTCCGCGTCACCTTCATCAGTAGTTTCTTTCAATTTATCCTTTTTCCCTGTCCGCAATAAACTGGAGAATTCCTCCCGCCGGCGAAAACCGACACGGAAACCTAAATAACCAAGGATAATCGTGATGAAAATCGGCAGTACCTGGGAGACTACTTGGATATTGATATCCTGGAGCGGCATCGTACCGAGATAAGATATGACGAGTCCGACAATCATTCCTAAGCTACCAAATAGTAAATCCATTGCCGGCAGCTTAATCAGGGTATCTTCTATCCATTTAAAAAAGTTTACTACATGATCCACAATAACATAGGAGAGTAAAAATAAAATAATTGCACCTAAGGCCATGCCTAAATATGGGTTTTTCAGCAAGTTCATATCTATATTCAATAAATCAATAATCATGGGGATGTATAGAAAACCAATCGTTCCCCCAAGAACAATAAAAAAGATACGAACAACCTTCTTCAACATTTTCTCACCTCCTTAAGTTTATTATTACCTTTATTTTTCATTTATAACCCTACGGATAGGAGAGATAAGCTCATTTCTTCACTAAAAACGATAAAATCACCTTGCAAGTCCAATTTCTAATGCTTCCTGAATGGTGGAAACACCAACTACTTGAATATCCTTCGGTACCGTCCAACCATCCAAATTATGTTGTGGACAAATAACGCGCTCGAAGCCGAGTTTAGCCGCTTCTTGTACACGTTGTTCAATCCGGGACACCCTCCTAATTTCTCCAGTCAGCCCAACTTCGCCGATAAAAATATCCTTTGGTTCTGTCGGCTGGTCTCGGAAGCTTGATGCTATACTAATCGCAATCGCTAAATCAATTGCAGGCTCATCCAACTTCACTCCACCGGCTACTTTTAAATAAGCATCCTGGTTCTGCAGCATGAAGCCGACCCTTTTTTCCAATACAGCCATGAGCAGCGGAACACGGTTCGAATCGATCCCGGTTGCCATTCTACGTGGATTTCCAAAGCTGGAAGGTGATATTAAAGCTTGAATTTCTACTAAAATAGGACGCGTCCCTTCCATCGATGCAACGACAGTAGAACCTGCTGTTCCTGCCTTTCGCTCTTCCAAGAAAATTTCCGAAGCGTTCAAGACTTCACGTAACCCTTCTTCACGCATTTCAAAAATTCCCATCTCATGTGTACTGCCGAACCGGTTTTTCACACTCCGTAAAATCCGGTAAGTATGATGTCGTTCCCCTTCAAAATACAAAACTGTATCTACCATATGTTCCAACAATCTTGGCCCAGCAATAGCGCCTTCCTTCGTAACATGCCCCACAATAAAAACTGATATATGATTAGATTTAGCAATCCGCATAAGTTCCCCAGTGCTCTCCCGTACTTGGGAAACGCTTCCTGGTGCACTCGTTACTTCTTCTCTGTAGATCGTTTGAATCGAATCAACGATGACAAGTTCTGGTTTCAGCTTTTCAATCTGTTGACCAATATCGTATAAATTGGTTTCACTCAATACGTATAATTCCGCTTCTTGGACACCTAGACGATCTGCTCGAAGTTTCGTTTGTCTCGTTGATTCTTCTCCTGATATATAGAGGACACGCATTTTTTTCTTAGCGATCTGGGCTGATATTTGCAACAGCAATGTCGATTTCCCAATCCCTGGATCCCCACCGATCAATACGAGTGAACCAGGAACAATCCCACCGCCTAGTACACGGTTGAATTCTCGCATTTCGGTTGTAATTCGTGGTTCTTTCTGTGATTCAAGTTGTGTAATCGGTTCTGGTTTACTGACCGTCCGCTTACCGGTCGTGACATGCCTGCCGCCGCTAGCTCCAGCCTGGACTTCTTCAACCATCGTATTCCAGTTACCACAGCCCGGGCATTTCCCCATCCATTTCGGAGATTCATAGCCGCAGTCTTGGCAGACAAACGTATTCTTGCGTTTAGCCAAACTCATTCGGTCCCTTCTTCTATTGTATACGAATATTGATTCTCATAGGTTACATAATAGTTTCAATTTCACAACTATCTTCCTAAATTATGCCACATTCGGTGATAAATGCATGTTACTAACTCCCTTGAAGGTCCAGAGCTCATGCTGCCCCCTTACACCTTCGCTTCCCGCAAGCGGCTGATATGCCTCTCTTCCTGCAGGAGTCTTCGGTGTAATGAGGATCTCCTGGAAGTACGTTTAAAATTGATTTTGTATCTACTTATTTACCTAGTAGTTTCTTATATTGTAAAAAAATATAATTAAGTGCGCTTTGAACTGCGGAACTCGGGTTCGAGTGTAGTAAAAGCTAGAAGAGGTGGCTCTTCTAGCTTTTCTATGATAGTCGTGCTGTTTTATTTTAGTATGATGAATTCGCCCTTATTATTTAGTCCGATTTTCACGGTCTTGCCTTTTTCGACTGTTCCTTTCAGTAATTCTTCTGATAACATATTTTCAATATTTTGCTGAATGGAGCGTCTTAATGGTCTTGCTCCGTATTCCGGATCGAATCCTTCGTTAGCAATTTTCTCGATTGCTTTATCTGTCATTGATAGTTCAATTTCTTGTTGTTGCAATCGTTCTTTTAACTCTTCCAGCATGAGTACAACAATATCTTTCATATGTTTCTTCTCTAAGGAATGGAAGACAATTGTCTCGTCAATCCGGTTTAAAAACTCTGGACGGAAGGCTTTCTTCAGCGCATCCATGACCTTCGACTTCATATCAGCATGCTGCTGGCTTTCATCCGCAATATTGAAGCCGACAAATTTATTACGGCGCAGTTCACTTGCACCGACATTTGACGTCATAATGATAACCGTGTTACGAAAATCAACCGTTCTTCCTTTGGAGTCGGTTAAGCGTCCATCTTCCAGAACTTGAAGCAGGATGTTGAACACTTCCGGGTGGGCTTTCTCCACTTCATCTAAAAGAACAACGGAGTAAGGTTTTCTGCGTACTTTTTCCGTTAGCTGTCCGCCTTCTTCATAACCGACATACCCCGGAGGTGATCCGACTAATCTAGCAGTGGAATGCCTCTCCATATACTCCGACATATCCACGCGTATCATCGCATCCTCATCAGCAAACATCACTTCAGCAAGGGCTCTTGCCAGCTCTGTTTTACCGACACCAGTAGGACCCAAGAAGATGAATGAACCGATTGGACGCTTCGGATCTTTCAGTCCTGAGCGAGCTCTGCGTATTGCAGTCGATATAGCTTTCACCGCTTCTTCTTGACCAATAACACGCTCATGGAGTATTTCTTCCATATCAAGAAGACGTTTCGATTCATCCTTCGTAAGCTTAGCTACAGGAACACCAGTCCAAATCGATACGACGCTCGCAATGTCTTCAACAGTTACCTCAGAATCCATTTGACCTTGCTTCTCTTTCCATTCATTTTTCGTCTTCTCGAGTTCTTCCCGGTAACGCTGTTCAGTATCGCGTAAAGATGCTGCTTTTTCAAATTCCTGGCTCTGGACAGCTGCATCTTTTTCCTTCCTTACGTCAGCCAGTTTTTGTTCTAATTCCTTTAAGTTCGGTGGAATCGTGTAGGAACGAAGACGAACTTTTGAACCGGCCTCATCAATTAAGTCAATCGCCTTATCCGGTAAAAAGCGGTCTGTAATATAACGATCAGAAAGGCTCGCACTTGCTTCAATCGCTTCATCCGTAATCGTTACGCGGTGGTGGGCCTCATAGCGGTCACGCAGACCTTTTAAGATGAGAATCGTTTCCTCAACAGATGGCTCATCTACTTGAATTGGCTGGAAACGACGTTCAAGTGCTGCATCTTTTTCAATGTATTTTCGGTATTCATCTAGCGTCGTTGCACCAATACACTGAATTTCTCCACGGGAAAGGGATGGTTTTAAAATATTGGATGCGTCAATTGCACCTTCCGCTCCCCCCGCACCAATTAATGTATGCAATTCATCGATGAAAAGAATAACATTTCCGGCTTGACGAATTTCTTCCATCACTTTTTTTAATCGATCTTCAAATTCCCCACGGTATTTCGTCCCTGCAACGACCGTTCCCATATCAAGCGTCATAACACGCTTATCACGTAACGTTTCCGGTACTTCATTATCGATAATTTGCTGGGCAAGGCCTTCAGCAACAGCTGTTTTACCGACACCCGGCTCTCCAATTAATACAGGATTATTCTTCGTCCGGCGGCTTAACACCTGAATGACACGCTCAATTTCCTTAGAACGACCAATAACCGGATCAATTTTACCTTCTCTTGCACTTACAGTTAAATCTCTTGCAAGGGAATCTAGTGTTGGGGTACTTGCATTCGATTGTTGCCCTGCACGCCCTCTTCTGCCAGCTTGAGACTCATTACTACCAAGTAGCTTCAAAACCTGCTGACGAGCTTTATTTAAGCTTATACCGAGATTGTTGAGGACACGTGCTGCCACACCTTCCCCTTCACGGATAAGACCGAGTAAAATATGTTCCGTTCCTACATAGGAATGACCAAGCTTACGTGCTTCATCTTGTGATAATTCCACAACCTTTTTTGCCCGGGGAGTATAGTGAATTGATTGCATCGGCTGTTTACCGACTCCGATTAATTTCTCCACTTCTTCTTGAATTTTTTCCACTTGTACGCCTAATGATTGCAACGCTTTAGCGGCAATCCCTTCGCCTTCGCGAACAAGCCCGAGCAAAATATGCTCTGTTCCAATGTTATTATGTCCGAGACGAACTGCCTCTTCCTGTGATAGCGCAAGTACCTTTTGCGCCCTTTCTGTAAATCTTCCAAACATCATCTGGCATCCCTCCTATTTCTCTAATTCAAGTCTTTCTCTGATGAGCGAAGCACGAAATACATCGCGCTCCCGTGGTGTCAAGCGTTTATTAGCATAATATTGTAAGAATCCTGGCTGCGTTAAAATCATTAATTCATTTAATATATTTTTAGATATATTTTCAATAATACCCAAGTCTATACCTAAACGCACGTTAGAAATGCATTTAGCAGCTTCCTTTGATTCGATGATTCGGGCGTTCTTCAGTGTTCCGTAAGACCTGAAAATGCGGTCTTCCAGACTGACTCCAAGTTGTTCGGTAATATAGCTCCGGGCAAGTCGTTCTTGCTCAATCAGTTGCTTGACAACACTTGCCAGGTCAAAGATAATGTCCTTCTCTGATTTCCCAAGGGTAATTTGATTAGATATTTGGAATATATTACCTAGAGATTCACTGCCTTCCCCGTATATCCCCCTTACGACTAAACCGAACTGGTTAATCGCGGGAATCATACGGCTCATCTGCTTTGTGATAACAAGGGCCGGCAAGTGCATCATCACGGATGCCCGCATTCCTGTACCCACGTTCGTTGGACAACTCGTTAGATACCCGAAATTCTCATCAAACGCATAATCAATCCGTTCTTCTATCCAATCATCTAGCTCTGAAGCTTGTTTCAGACCATCAGTAAGTTGATATCCGGGTAAATAAAGTTGAATCCTCAAATGATCTTCTTCATTGATCATGATGGAGACCTGCTCATTTTTAGAAATAAGTGCTGCTGACTGCGGATATCTTGCTAGACTAGGACTAATAAGATGCTTCTCTATGAGTATCTGGTTCTCTATTTCCGATAAATCCTTTGTTGATAAAAAGTAAAAATCTGTGTAATCCTGGAAGGAAGATTCATTATATGTCTGTTTCATGAAATCATGAACCTTCTTTAATTCCTCTTCTTTGCCTAGGATGGGATAGGTAACATTAGCGAAATTCCGAGCTAAACGAATCCGGCTGCTCAGCACGATATCACTATCAGCACCCTCCTCTCGCATCCACGGACTAATCGCTTCGTTTAGAAAGTGCTCCAATGTCATCCTTCACTCTCCCCCCTCTTAACTGCTTCATCCGTTTCCAACGCTTTTATTTTATCTCGGAGTACTGCGGCTTCTTCAAAAGCCTCTTGCTCTATTAACTTCTTCATCTGGTTACGGTATTCCTCTAATTTACGTTTTTTTTGTATATTTCCACCTGTTCGCTTTGGTATTTTACCAGCATGTGTTGTATTTCCGGCATGGACCCGTCGTAGTATCGGGCTTAAGCTTTCCGAAAAAGTTTCATAACAGGTTGCACAACCGAATTTGCCCATTTCCTTAAAAGTGGAAAAGGTCAGTTTACAATTCGGGCATTGCAGCTCTTTCGTTTGCTTTGTATCAGCCACGTGGGCTCCAAATGGATACGAATCAAAGTTAAATAATCCAGTAAGTAAATCATGGAGAGAAGAGCCTTGATCTTGAGACTGCATATAACCTTTTTCCTGAGCACAAACTTCGCACACACGGACTTCTTTTTTCTCCCCATTTATTACTCGTTTAAAGTAAACCGTAGCTGGCCGCTTTTGGCACTCTTGACATTCCACACGCATCTTCCCCCTTCTCAACACAATAGAGTTAATTATAGTATTTTAGAGTATTAAGCATCGCCGTTAAAATACGTGCTCGAATTTGATCACGTTCCGGTAGTTGAAATGGTAAAGTCGTCCGCTCAATCGCACTATAGATCAGCTTTTCTTCTCGATTCGTAATGATTTCTTCCTCCCGCAGACGCTCCAGCACATGAATTGCTGCCTGCTGTGAAATACTTGGATTAATCATTTTAATAATGCCATCAATCAATTCCGCCTTGTCTTCATGTTTTACACGAATAATCCGTATATATCCCCCACCACCACGCTTACTCTCTACAATATACCCTTTTTCCGTTGTAAATCTTGTGTTAATCACATAATTAATCTGTGAAGGCACACACTCAAACTGATCCGCAATTTCACTCCGCTTAATTTCAATTGCATTTTTTCCTGTGGAATGTAGTACTTTTTTTAGATATGCTTCAATAATATCTGAAATATTGCTCATTGCTAAGAATTCCCCTCTCCTTACATATCACTCATTTCTAGCTATGCCCGGAACAAAAGGAATGACATTGACTTTGACTATCTTTGACTATAAATTAATTATACGCCAAAATGTAACCGTTGAAAAGTAATAACCAATATTCTATTCTAGACACTTTTCATGAAAATAAACGGAGAGAAGAGGAAATTTGAGTTTAAAATAATAAAGGGCCAGTTAAAATGGAAAAGTCTCTCCCTTGTTTAACTTTACCGCTTAACTTATACGGCATCACTTTTCCAATTGTCTAATATTATTTACTCCTTCTAATTCTGATATTTCTTCAAATAATGCAAGTAACTGGGTACCTTCCATATTTCTCATCTTAAAATAAATTTTTCGGAGATCCCTTTCCATTTTCTCCACTTCCACTGCAATAATATTCACATCATAAGCTTCTGCTACTTCAACAAGCTGGTGAACTTTTATATTGCGCTCTACAACCATTTCAATTCTTGTGTACTTCCGCTGGGAAGGAAGCAATCTTTCAAGGTTATTCAACACAACTAAACTAATTAAAATGATCAGCGTAGCAACAATGGCTGGACCATACATTCCCGCGCCTACAACCAGCCCAATACCTGCCACAGCCCATATGGATGCCGCCGTAGTAAGCCCTCGAATCGTTCCTCCATATACTATAATCGTCCCCGCTCCAAGAAACCCTATCCCGCTAATCACATAAGAAGGGATACGGGCCGGATCAAAGCGTACATTATCATAGTGCTCCAGAAATTCAAGAAAACCAAATATTGATAAAAGCATCATCAGGCTTGCACCGACACCCACTAATATATGAGTCCGAAATCCTGCAGAGTGATTATTCCACTCCCGTTCAAAGCCAATTATTCCGGATAATACTAAAGCAACGAGTAACCTTGTTACGATAACATAAAAATGCTCCCCTATTATATTCTGTAAAAATACTTCCATCTATCGTATCCTCTTTTCTATATATTATCCTTAGTCAATTATATGAAACACCTTTCCCAAATAACAACTAGAATTAAACGTTAGTTATAATTTATATTACGACCTGTTAGGTTGCTCGCACGCACTCAGTCACAGGGCTTCAACCTTAGAATTTCTCCACCCGTTCCCCCATCAACTAGCAATTAATTGCTTGCTGGGGCGCACAAAATACAAAAAGACAGATTATCATAAAATGATAATCTGTCTTTTTGTATGCCTGGCAACGTCCTACTCTCGCAGAGACAAAGTCTCAACTACCAT
>NZ_BMOS01000025.1 GCF_014647195.1 Oceanobacillus indicireducens
ACAATTAGCAAGTGTTTTAGATGGAACAATGTGGAGCTTTACATGAATCCGAGCTAAGCACACTTCCACATAGACAGCTTGTTTATTTTTATGAAGAAGTTCAACATGCATGCCTTCTTCTTTTTCCATGTCTAAGTACTGCTCGACTCTCTTTGGTTCGAGTGGTTGAATTCGCTCATACCATGGGTTTCCGATAAGCTCTTCCTGCCTATAACCCAGTAAGTTTTTCACGGACTGACTAACAAAACAGATTCGATCTTTATCATCCCAGACAATAAATGCATCATTTAAGTGATTCCCCATCCACTCCAGTATGTTTATTGGCAATTTGGGAAAATTGGAAAATAATAGCTGCTGCTCGAATTCTAATGAATAAATCTCTCCTATCTTCATTCAATTGTCCCCTTTCTTTTTAATGAAACAATAAAACCCTTCCCCCTAAATTAAAACATAATATATTTATATGTAATATTATCTATATGATTCGCTATCATTTTTATTCTGATAGATTGAAATGTGATGAATCTATCGACTGTTATACTTGTTACTTGAACAGTTTCTTCTTATAATGATGTTAAGTATATTTCTATCTTACTATAAAATATTCTAAAAATAAATTATTCAATTGTTTATAATCCCATTATTAATAATTTTGTCATAAAGTAAAGAAATAGGTGAATATTATTGAGTATTATTCTTGTATTATGGGGTTTTCTCCTAATTTCGCTTATGGGAATTGGCGGGTTCTTCATGTTCCGTAAGTTCCTGAAAAGCTTGCCTAAGGAAGACGGGAAATCTGTTCTGGACTGGCAAGAGCATTATGTCGATTTGACTAAAGAGATGTGGAGGGATGAGGAGAAAGCTTTACTAGACGAACTCGTCTCCCCTGTTCCCGAGCTATTCCGTGATGTCGCCCGCCAAACGATTGCAAGTAAAATTGGTGAAGTCGCCTTAAAGAAAAAGGAAGAAGTGATTACGCAAGATACATTAATTGAAGGTTATATCATTGCTACACCAAAACGTGACCATAAATTCTTGCGTAAAAAACTTAAGGAGAAAGGAATCCCAGTGGAACCGTATGAACATTTATTCCAACTCTCCAAAAATGACTATCGCACAAACTGGCAAGAGAGCTATAAGAAATAAGACAAAAAGCACCTCGCTTCTATGCAAGGTGCTTTTGCTCTGCTATTGACTTTCTAAGTTGCAGGTACTGATATAACATAGCAATCCGCCATGTAAGGATCATGCCGAATGCGAGCATGAAGAAGATTCCGCCGGTCTCTCCAAGTGAAATGTATCCACTGATTAATACCTTCAATGCTAAGCGGACGACGAGAAGTCCAAATAATATAAACGGAAACGCTTTTGACGGATTGAGGTAAATTTCGCCATCGTGAATCTTAAACTTCGAATACTTAATTAGAATAATAGAGAACACCATTCCAAGTGCAAAGGATTCGATAACTTGGAACCAGCTAATCTGGAATATGGGAAAGATATACATGAGAGCGCCAGTACTCATAAATAGCGGCGGTAGGATAATCTTCTTCACGGATGCAGGCTTCTTCCCCATTTTCAAACGAACAAAAATCATGATGACAGCCATCATTGTGGCTCCAATCGTACTTGCAATACCCCAAAACATGTTTTTATCACTCTCTCAAAAATTCTTACTCCCCATTATATCATCAATAGTTGCATTAAAAACCGTAAAAACCAAACCAGTTGGCAAGCAGTGCCGTCACATCGGTCATCCAATCAAAGAACAGGGCAACTCCGAAGAAGACCATCACATAGCCACCGATTTTAACAATTTTCATGCTGTGTTTCCTGATCCAATTCATCCTTCCGATAAAGAATGCCATAACGAGGAATGGAATCGCAAATCCTAAAATATAAGCGATCATCATAATCATTCCGAGCTCTGGATTGGATGCTGCAAGGGAGAACACAACCATTAAGATCGGTCCCGTACAAGGTGTCCAGCCGAGGGAAAACGCAATCCCGATTAATAGTGTACCGATGTATCCGGTTGGACGGCTTTTAAATTGAATCTGTCTGTTTTTCATTAGAAATTTAAAGTTTAAAACACCGACAATAACCAACCCAAAGAAAATAATTAAGATTGCACCGACTTGTCTAATGATATCTTGATAAGTCAATAAAAATGCTGAAATTGCGGAGGTAGAGAAACCAATCGCAATAAAAATACTCGAAAAACCGATCAGGAAGAAAATCGTATGGAGTAATGCTTGTCGGTTCATTTTTTTATTATCATCTTTAATTTCATTAATGCTCATACCTGTAATATAGGATAAAAATACAGGATATACAGGTAGGACACAGGGTGAAACAAAAGAAAGAAACCCAGCACCAAAGGCTAGAAATATATTGATTTCTGACATATAATCTCCCCTATATTTTTGTTATGTTCCCCTATTTTACCAGAAACGTCTTGGGAGTAGCGGCCTTGTTTTTGACAAAAAGACAACACTTACATCGTATTCCAACTCCTAGTATATAAGAATTGAGAGACCTTGTCGTTTGATTCGCACTTCAAACATCCGCTTATCTTGAAACAAATGAGTTACCAGCAACCCAAAAACGGTAGGGAAAGTCACGAGCTTCTCCTGTATTCGGTATTCCTATACGCGGTCCTGTCAGAATGTCATCAACCGTGATACCTTCAGCGATATATAACGGTTGTTTGTATATTCGCTCGCCATACGCTTGCATCGTTATTCCGAGCGCTTTCGTCAGCTTTCCAGGCCCGCTTGTCAAATTCTGCATTTTATTGACCGGACGTTTTTGCTTCATCAAGTCTATTCCAGTGTATGGTTCTACAGCGCGGATTAGGACTGCTTCCGGCTCACCGACTTCTCCACTCACGATATTAAGTAGACAATGCGTATGCATTCGGTAGGTATAAATTAGCCCCGCCTGATGATACATAATCTCCGTTCGCTTCGTTCGCCTGTATCCATAACTATGTGCAGCCCGGTCTACAGCACCGAGATAAGCCTCTGTTTCCACAATCACTCCGGAACTTATTCCTTCCTCTGTTTCATGGACAAGGATTTTACCGAGTAGTTCTTTTGCAAGCGTGAGCGTTGGCCGCCTGTAGAAACTTTCAGGTAGTATTTGAAAACTATTTTCGTCGTTTATCATTTGGCATTTCCTTTCTGTAAACTATTCTATATTAATAGTATAGATAAAAACATAAAAACCACTCTTTTCTGTTTAAAGTTAACAGAAAAAGTGGTTTTGAATTCGTGTGATGATGTTTTATTACTTATCTACCTGGTTATTCATTGCGCGCATCATTTGATTAATTTTCTTTTGTGATGGCTTTTGACCCATTTGCATCATTAATGTACGAAGCATTTGCTCATTAATTGGCGGATTCTTTTTCAAGTAGTTCATCATATATTTTCTTGCAATAAAAAACCCAAGAGCAACACCTGCTATTAAAGCTGCAATAGCAATTAATACTACCCAAATTGTGCTCATGTCTGCCTTCCTCCTTCGTTACTCTCTTCAACAAGTATATATAATTATGGGTAAGAATACAATCGATTTTGTAAACAATGGAATCAATCTATTGAAACCCTACCACAACAACATTAAATAGAATAATACAAGAAAAATAAAAACGCAAGATAGTTAAGTCGGTGAAACCTGTCCAGTGATCGAATTTAACTGCTTCATTTTCACTAAGTCAAGATATTGCTCTTGCCCATCTTTCCATTTCAATTAGTCTCGGTTCTACGTGTGTATGGTACTTACTTTTTCTACACCTTTGCTTTTACTCATGTCACATCACCTGCCTCCGTAATTTTAAGCATAGAAAAAGACACCCAATGAAGAGTGCCTGTAAAATTAATTATTTTATGTCAATACTCACTACTGAATCATTTAGTGCTTCAAAATTTTCATCCAAGATCATTAATTTAAACTCAAGATTTTCGTTCAGTTCTGGCAGTTCCTCATCAAGCGCCATAATTGAAAGTTCCGCATTTGATTTTTTTCCTCCAGCTACAGTTTCGCTAAAGAATACCATGTCATCAACCATAAGACCATCAAGTGACACTTCATGTGCCTGAACTTCTATAGTTTCATCAAGTTTATTTTCTATAGTTAATTTAACCTTATACTCATCGCCAAAGGTTTCATCTCTAATTGTCTCGATGCCTTGTAAGGAAACCATTGCATCATCATTATCCAGTAGTACCTCATCATAGGTGCTTGACTCAACTTCTTCAGATTCTTCAGCTGCTTCACTTTCTTCTGAATCAGAACTTCCTTCAACTTCTTCTTGCTCGGATTGTTTTTCTCCTTCTGAATCAACTTCCCCGATTTCCTTTTCCTCCGACTCGCTACCACACGCCGCTAAAGTTAAAGCGACAATCAATGACAAAAATAAAATTAAGACCTTCTTCATCACTATTCCCCCTAAAAAAGTAATGTTATAGGCATATTATCTTATATTTTGTAAACTATTTCAAGACTATTTTACTGAATAGATTGTTGCTTATTTTAAAAGTTAAATCCTCTATCTTCCCTTTGATGAAATGGACCATGGTAATTGATTTTTTTACAATCGATTTTGTAAACAATGGAATCAATCTATTGAAACCCTAACACAACAACATTAAATAGAATAACAAGAAAAATAAAAAATAGAAAAGCAAGATAATGCAAGTTAATGAGCCAATTTGAGACTACTTTTGGGGCTAGATTGGGACCGATATTTTGTGGGTAGACTTTAAAAATATGGGACAAATAAAAAACATGAGGCTGAGACATAACTTCTTAGTATGGTTATAAATCCGAACAAATGATAAGAAAGAGCATCAACAACCGCTCCGGGAATATACTACGCTTTCCGCAGGCGGCTGGTGAGCCTCCTCGGGCTGCTGCCCTGCGGGGTCTCACCGATGCTTTTCCTCCTTCTGGAGTCTCCGTATATTCCCAGAGCTAGTTAGCAGTTTTGTTCGGATTTAATTCATATTAGAATAGTTATGTCCCAGCCTCTTGTCAATCAATCCAAACGCCTACAATTGCATCCAACGGCAATTCCATACCCTCTAATCTTAAATAATTATTGAGCGGATCAACAGCCAATAACTTATCTCTAACTTTGTGATAATCATGATTTTTGAAATACTCCACTTCAACAGTTAATTCATTATGTAATGCTAGTTGTAGCTTTAAATTAATTTCCATTACGAGCTGTTCATCTAAGATCGGTTTCTCATTCCATTCATCACGAGCCCACATTTCTTTTAATAAATTTGCGTGCTCCGGTAGCATGATTGATGTCCATTTGATATTTCCTCTATCCTTCATTACACTATCTCCTTCCCAGGCCAAACGAAAAGATATTCAAGTTTCGACGTTCGGTCCTTTTTGCAGTTGTAACGGTAAACCAAGATGTGACTGTCATTCCTACAGACACGTATATATTGCTCGGTAGCTTTACCACTGTAATCATCCAAATAAAAAAGATAATAATCTTTTATTTGGATGATTAAGCTCTAAAATAACCCTTTTTTGCTAGCCTTCAATCAGAACTATTGTTCTCATTCCGATTTAATTGTATGCGAACTTTCATTCCATTTCAAGTGGGAATTAAAACCATTGATTCGCATCCTCTTTTAATTTTTTCAATTGTATGACCAGCTTGGATACTCTGGGGATTTGGACTATACCAATTCAAAAAACATGCCTGAAAGTAAAATACATTGTACAATAAGTATACTTGCGCTTTAAAGGAGGTTATCATCATGAAACGGCGGGTAGTCATTACTGGTACAGGTGTGATTTCTCCACTTGGTAATGACACAGACACACTTTGGAAAAATATAAAACAAGGTCAATCAGGGATTAAACGATTGGATTCTGAAAAATTCCGAGATATCAAGACAAAAATCGCCGGCTATATCGAGGATTTTCAAAGTGAAACATATCTTGAACCAAAAGAAGCACGACGTTATGATTTATTCACTCAATATGCGTATGCGGCCGCTACCCAGGCGCTTGAAGAATCCGGAATAAACTTGAAAAAGTTAAACAAAGACCGGGCAGGCGTTTATATTGGTTCAGGTGCCGGCGGGCTGACAACCTTGCTTGATAATTATAAAACCATGCTTGAAAAAGGATCTAATCGGGTCTCTCCCTTTATGCTGCCTGGCTCCATTTCTAATATGGCGAACGGCTTAACCGCTATAAAAACAGGTTTTCGTGGACCGAGTTTCTCCTCCGCTTCTGCGTGTGCAACGAGCAATCATGCGATTGGAGAAGCTTATCATAACATTGCTCATGGCTATTCCGATGTCATGCTTGCAGGCGGTGCTGAGGCGACCATCCATCCGTTTTACTTTGCAGGTTTTTCAAAAATGCGTGCGATGTCCACAAAAAATGATGCGCCGGAACAAGCCTCCCAGCCATTTAACAGCAATCGGGACGGCTTTGTCATGTCTGAAGGCGCCGGTGTACTGCTGCTTGAAGAATATGAACACGCAAAGCAGCGTGGCGCTAATATTCTCGGTGAAATTATCGGTTATGGGAGCACGACCGATGCCTATCATATTACCGATCCCGCACCCCACGGGGCACAGAAGGCAATGCAGCTAGCCATTGAGCGGGCAGGTATTTTACCGGAAGACGTTGATTACATCAGTGCTCACGGAACGAGCACGCCAGCTGGTGATGTATCCGAAACAACTGCTATTAAAGAAGTTTTTGGAGAACATGCTTATAGGTTGAAAGTTAGTTCTACCAAGTCAATGACGGGCCACTTGTTCGGAGCGGCGGGTGGCGTAGAAAGTATTGTTACAGTAAAAAGTATGAACGAAAATATTTTTCCGCCAACGATGAATTTACATCAGCCTGATCCAGATTGTGACTTAGATTATGTACCGAACAAAGCCGTCAAGGGACATATTGAAATTGCTTTATCGAATGGATTTGGTTTTGGCGGACATAATGCCGTCCTTGTTTTTAAAAAAATGAAATAAATACATCATTGATTGAGAGGAGATTGTCATTGTCTAAGGCTTTATTAGCAAGTGTTGAAGAAAGAAGAAACAAATTAGAAAATCGTTTTCCCGTCTGGCCCCGTGATACGTTAGCCAGACATTTTGAAAAAGCGACAAAAGCTTATGCTGAGAAACCTTTTCTATATATTAACGGTGAAGAGCATCGTTACGGTGATATTTGGGAACGAGCAATCAAGTATGCGAAAGGCTTTATGCAGCTTGGTGTTAAACGCCGCGATCATATCGCTATTTTAATGGATAATGATGCATCCTTCCCCTCCCTCATGATTGCTGCGTCGATGGTCGGAGCGGTATTTATTCCAATAAATTCAATGCTGACCAAAGGGGAAGTTGAATATATTTTGACCCAGTCAGACGCCAAATACTTAGTTTTACAGGAAAAAGTCAAAGATAAACTGCATGGAAAAGCTGTTAAAGAGCTCATGTCAACACCAACGTTTCAAGAAAACAGCGTCCTTGAGAAAGTCATTAGTTTTGAAAAAGTGGGTGCAGAACCTATTGATGAACAGTTCCTGTCCCGGGAAGACTTTTTAAACGGAGCAAAGAAGATTTCCGATTCAGAGCTAGACGCACGCTGGGAGCTGTCCCGCTACCCAGATGAAGTAGCAATTATTATGTATACATCAGGTTCTACCGGAAGTCCTAAAGGGGTTATGTTAACGGATGATATGCTGCTCAGATGCTCGTATGGTACGGTCTTAAGTCGGGCGATAGAGGAAGGAAGAGTGACATTTGCACCGCTCCCGTTTTATCATTGTTTTGCGATTATTGAAGCGATTGGTGCCATGTCTTTTGTCGGAGGTTCAGTCGTTTCCGCATTAGGGGCTTCCCCGCTTAAATCCCTAGAGTTGATGGAGAAGTACCAAGCAAATGATTATCTCTGCGTCCCTTCCACGTTGATGCCAGTTTTAAATCATCCGAGGGTCGGGGAATTCGATTTATCGAATTTGTTCGCCATGTGGTGTGGAGCGGCCGCGGCACCCGTATCAGTTTGGCAAAAAGCGCTTGACGTTCTTGGTGTCACTGAAATGATCACAGGTTATGGACAAACTGAAGTGGTTTCATCCGGCGTAACTACAGAAATAGGCGATCCTTTAGAACGTATCTCTACCCGAGTCGGTCGTCCTAAACTGAATGGCGCGAGCGGTTTACCTGAGTTTAATGGGAGCAGTGTTCAATATAAAACGATTGACCGCGACACAGGTGAGGACTTACCAGACGGCGAAATCGGTGAGCTTGCTGTTAGAGGTGCTACCGTTACGCATGGTTATTATAAAAAGCCTGAAGAAACAGCTAAAGTCATTGATAAGGATGGTTGGCTCAGAACAGGCGATGTCGGCAGAATTGATGAAAATGGCTATATCCAAATGCTCGGCAGAAGTAAGGAAATGTTTAAAGTGTCCGGAGAACTTGTCTCACCAAGAGAGGTAGAGATTGCGATTTCTTATCATCCAGCCGTCGAAGCAGTACAGGTCGTCGGTGTCAGTGATAAAATCACAACTGAAATCGGAGCGGCCTTCATTGAATTAAAAGAAGGTGAAACCTTAAAACGAAAAGACGTCACCGATTGGTGTGCCGAGCGCTTAGCCAAATTTAAAGTTCCACGTCATGTTTGGTTTATAGAATCCTCAGACTGGCCAATGACGAGTACCGGTAAAGTGCAAAAGTTCCGTTTGCAAGACATCGCTGAAGAGCGAATCAAAAGATAAAGTGGAAAATCAATCAAAAAAAGAAAGGAGATTTTTATATTGACAGCAAAGTGGCATCAAACAAATTATCGTGTACCCTATAAAGACACAGACCGAATGGGCGTTGTCCATCACGGCAACTATATCAACTGGTTTGAAATGGCTCGGACCGAATGTATGCGCCACTACGGTGTGGCCTACAGTCATGTGGAAGAAAGGGGCTTCTTACTCCCGGTTCTTGGGGTCGAATGCGATTATAAACAATCGGCGACATTCGATGACTGTATTGCGATTTACACAAAAATCACTGACTATTCACCTATCAAACTCACATTTGCTTATGAGGCCCGGAAAATATCAGAAGAGAATTTCACCACAACACATAATCAAATCGTTATTGAACCTACAGGTGAACTCATTACTTCAGGTATCACAAAACATATGTGGGTTAATCAAGACTTCAAGCCAACGCGGCTCGAGCGATCTGCGCCTGATTTATACCGTGTTCTCGAGAAGTTTGGAGAGAAAGAGTAAGTACACGTGCAGTTGTTCGTTGAAAACCATTGAAAACTCTAATCTTACGTGAAAATTTACCGTCTGAAATCCATTTTAATTTATCGATTTCAGACGGCTTTTATACTAAAGAGGTTCATCTGGTTATAAACATCTATTCAACCTTGCAATAGATAAAAAATATAATTATGGGTAGGAAAAAAATATTTGATTATTGATCAATTTGTTATTTTTAACTGATAACCAGCCATAGTCATTCAAACGATTGTTTATGACAAAATAAAATCCTGGTGAATTACGAAGGATTGGAAAGAAGAATTCCTCTGCTTCTTGAATGGATGAACAAGTTAGTTCAATATGATGACCATCCTCATAGATCGTCAAACTTTTTCCTTCCCAAAAAATCTGTATGTATTTATCCTTCTTTTCTATGTTTACGTCATCGGTTAAGCTGCGCAGGTAAGCTGCCACAAGTGATAATTGGAGTGGTTCAATGACATAATTATATTGTAACTGCAAATAGGTAAGCCTTGGGCATTCTTTAAACTCTTTGAAAAAACGGAAAAGAACACTTGTCTTATAGAAATAATGTACGGCTATCTCGGATTTAACAGAAAAAATAGAATACGTATACATGGAAAGCACTCCTTTTTCATTCCATTATACGTATTCCGCGATACGATTACTGTCATATTCTGTTATAAATTCCCACTAGTTTTGTCGATTAAAAAATTGGCCTCTAAAACATTCGCGTTTTAGAGGCCTGCTCTTCTTTTGAAAATCTAGCTAATCTTAGTTATTAACAAGTTTTTCAGTTAGTTGTACGACATTTTCAACAGTGAATCCAAACTCTGCTACAACTTTATCTCCTGGGGCTGATGCACCAAAGCGATCGATCGCAAGAATGTCACCTTCTGTACCTATGTAGCGGTCCCACCCGAAGGATGCACCCATTTCGATACCTAGACGCTTCGTAACATTCTTAGGCAGTACACTATTCTTATATGCTTCGTCTTGTTTGTTAAAGCGATCCCATGATGGCATGCTTACTACGGAGACGTCAATTCCTTTTTCTTTCAGCGCTTTTTGTGCTTCTACAGCGAGTTGTACTTCAGAACCAGTTGCTAGCAGTAAAGCATCCGCTGTTTCTTTCTCAGCTGGACTTACAATGTATGCACCCTTCTTCACGCCTTCATAAGCTTTCTGGACTGTACCAGGAAGGGTCGGTAGGTTCTGTCTAGTAAGAACAAGTGCTGTCGGCTCATCTTTAGATTCTAACGCAAGTCTCCATGCTGCAGCAGTTTCATTCGCATCTGCTGGACGGATTAAGGAAAGGCCAGGCATTGCACGTAATGCAGCAAGATGTTCAACCGGTTCGTGAGTCGGACCATCTTCCCCTACCGCAATCGAGTCATGCGTAAACACATATGTTACCGGTGTCTTCATGATCGAAGCTAGACGAATGGATGGGCGTAAGTAGTCACTGAACACAAAGAACGTTCCGCCATAAACTTTCAAACCGCCATGAAGTGCCATACCGTTTAAGGCAGCACCCATTGCGTGTTCACGAACACCAAACCAGATGTTGCGCCCTGCATAATCTGCTTTTGTGAAGTCACCTTCATCGTTCATCATTGTTTTGTTCGAACCTGCCAAGTCTGCACTACCACCGAAGAAAGTAGGTACTGCTTTAGCGATTGCGTTTAACACTTCACCAGAGGATGCACGAGTTGCAAGAGAGCTTCCTTCTTCAAATACAGGAATCGCTTCTTCCCAATTAACTGGAAGTTCACCTTTGATAGCTTGTTCCAATTGTTCTGCTTCTTCCGGATATTTTTCTTTGTAAGTAGCGAATTGGTCATTCCAAGCATCTTCTGCTTTCTTGCCATTATCTTGAATTTTCTCTTTGAAATCAGCGTACACTTCTTCTGGTACGTTGAATTCTTCGTGAGCCCATTTGTAATATTCTTTTGTAAGTGTTACTTCATCTTTACCTAATGGCGCTCCGTGGGAAGCTGCTGAGTTTGATTTGTTTGGTGAGCCGTATCCGATAATTGTTTTTACTTCGATTAATGTTGGTTGATCAGTGTTTGCTTGCGCTTCCTTAATGGCTGCACGGAGAGCATCTACATCATTACCATCTTCCACACGAATTACTTGCCAACCGTATGCTTTGAAACGACTTTCTGTATCCTCTGAGAAGGAACGATCAAGTTCACCATCTAGAGAAATATCATTCGAATCATATAGAGCAATTAGCTTACCTAAGCCAAGGTGGCCCGCTAAGGAAGCTGCTTCATGGGAAATACCTTCCATCAAGTCACCGTCACTCACCAGTGCATATGTGTAATGATCGATGATGGATGCATCTTCTTTATTAAATCTTGCCGCAAGATGTGCTTCTGCCATTGCCATTCCAACAGACATTGCAATACCTTGTCCAAGTGGTCCAGTAGTTGCTTCTACACCGTCTGTATCGAGAACCTCCGGATGTCCAGGTGTCCGGGAATTCCATTGACGGAAGTTTTTAAGATCATCAATTGTAACATCATAGCCTGAAAGATGTAATAGGCTGTATAACAGCATAGAACCGTGTCCTGCAGATAAAACAAAACGGTCACGATTAAACCATTTTGAGTTTTTTGGGTTATGATTCATAAAATCAGTCCATAGCGTGTAGGCCATAGGTGCAGCACCCATCGGTAGACCCGGGTGGCCAGAATTGGCTTTCTCAATCGCATCAATTGAAAGTGTGCGGATCGTATTGATCGATAGTTGTTCAATATTAGACATAATTATCTCCTTTCAAAGTTCCACAATAATATGTATCTATTTTCTATTCTATAATGAATGTGCAAACTTCACAAGCGAATTAAGTCGAATGCCCAAACAAATTAGTGCTTTTCATTTCTTTTTTGCATATCTTTCACCTTTAGTGGAGTGACGTCATTACCTGCTGGATCAATAACTTTAAGGGTTTTCAGTTGGTTTGTAAATGAACCGCGGATGTTTTGTAAATATTCTTCGCGGAGTTGTTTTTGCTCGGATTTTTCCTCATCGGTTAGGGAGGATTTTTTTGCTTTTTTTGCTAGCTCGTTAATCCGCGCAAGTTTTTCTTTTGATAACATATATGTACCTCCTCTTACAGTTTCCATGAAGGATTAATGCAGGTTGTATCTAACATGTAATAATACCCTACTTTGTACAATAATAACCGTAATTATTTGTAGTATTATTATTGTTTTTCACATTTATTTATAAAGCATAAAACAAAAAAAGACAAGCAATACAACTTGTCTCATTTAAGGTTTTCATTTTGCAGGTCGCTATTTTGTTCATACTCTTGATAACGACGGTGGACGGTTGCTTTTGAAATATTATACCCCAAGCCATTTAATGTGCTTGTGATTTCCCCGAAAGTAAGTTTTTTATCGCGAAGACGTACAATTTCCTCAAGCGGCACTTCCAATCTTTCTCTCCCCGGTGCTTTTCCGATATTTTTTAAATTATTTCTCGGATTATATCCATCTTTTACTGCCCGTTGCATTCCACGTTTAATTTTCAAATTATGAATTTTCCTTTGGTATTCCTCGACAATACCGACAATCTGTAAAACCATAGAATCTGATTCTGATAATTCCAGCTCTCCATCATGAATCGCTGTGTATATAGAAATATTTAACTTTTGTAATTGATGAAACAGGGCTATTTTCGTATTCCCTCTACCTAGTCTCGTTTCATCTTGAATTAATAGGCATTCCGCTTCCTCATTTGAAAAATGTTCAAGCATTTCAAAGATACCGTCCCTATTAATCTCATAACCACTCACCTGCTCTTCAATACATGTAACGACATCCAATCCTTGTCGGGTCGCTAGTTCATACAATTCTTCTTTTTGCCTAGCGAGTGATGATTCCTGTTCTTTTTTATCTGTGCTTACTCTACAATAGATGACTGCTTTCACGATTCGATTTCTCCTTCTTGGGTGATTAAGCATTGGCAATGAGAGAGAAATATAAGAATACCAAAGTTAAGATGAAACCGACAGTAAAGAATATATCTTCTTTTGAATACTTCGCAAATAATCTATTGAACATAGTTAAATCCCTCCACTTTTTTAGAACTTTTGTTCTAGAACGTATTATCGCACGAACAAGTGGTCCTGTCAACAGTTTTTTCGAACGAACGTTTGCATAATCTTTCTTACGATGGTAAACTAGTAATAATAAATCCTATGTAAGAGGTGATAAATAGATGACAAAAGTTTCTAAAAGACAACAGATGATTTTAGATTTTATAAAAAAAGAAGTTCATGCAAAAGGTTATCCACCATCCGTTCGAGAAATCGCTGTGGCTGTCGGACTTGCATCGAGTTCAACCGTTCATGGACACTTGGAAAGATTAGAAGCAAAAGGGTTTATCCGTCGTGACCCGACTAAGCCAAGGGCCATTGAAATATTAGATCAAGACGGTGAAGGGAATATTCCGAAAAATACAGCTCGTTATGCTCCAGTAATCGGTAAGGTTACTGCTGGAATACCCATTACCGCTGTTGAAAATATCGAGGAGTATGTCCCTGTGCCGAGTTCACATGCGAGCCCGGATGATAATTTATTTATCCTTGTCATTGAAGGTGAAAGTATGATTGAAGCTGGTATTCTTGAAGGTGACATGGTCATTGTAAAACAGCAGAACACGGCTAATAATGGAGATATCGTTGTAGCGATGACAGATGATGACGAGGCAACGGTGAAGCGTTTCTTTAAAGAAGAAAAAATGATTCGCTTGCAACCAGAAAACGCTACAATGGAACCATTATTTTATGAAAAGGTTAGTATTTTAGGTAAAGTAATCGGATTATACAGAGATATTCATTAAAAAACATCTGATCTTCGCATTCGGTGCAAAGATCAGATGTTTTGTTTACAAGATTAATAGGATGTTAAATATTGTTCGCGCTCCCAAGGATGAACTGTATTATTAAACATTTGCCACTCATATTCTTTTGCTTCCACATAATTTTGATAGAGATGTTTTCCTAGTGCCTGAATAATGACAGGGTCTTTTTCCATCTCATCAAGCGCTTCTTTCAATGTGGCTGGTAAATCTTTCACTCCATTTTCTATTCTTTCTTTTTTCGTCATTGCATAAATGTTCTGGTCAACTGCTTGTGGTGGTTGTAATTTATGTTCGATCCCGTCTAGGCCTGAAGCAAGCAAGACAGAAAGTGCCAAATATGGATTTGATGCCGGATCCACACTTCTTACTTCAACACGTGTACTCACACCTCTTGAACTTGGTATCCGTAATAACGGACTCCGGTTCGAACTGGACCAAGCTACATAACAAGGTGCTTGGTAACCTGGTACGAGCCGTTTATATGAGTTTACAATTGGGTTTGTCACTGCAGTGAAGTTAGTTGCATGTTCCAGAAGCCCAGCGATAAATTGGCTAGCTATATCCGTCAATTGGCGTTCACTTGCTTCATCAAAAAACATATTTTCACCGTCTTTAAACAAGGACATGTTGACATGCATCCCTGATCCGTCTACACCAAATAGTGGTTTCGGCATAAATGTCGCGTGCAGATTATGTCTTCTTGCGACCGTTTTAACGACAAGCTTAAACGTTTGGATATCGTCCGCGTGACGAACAGCATCCGAGTATTCAAAGTCAATTTCATGTTGTCCTGGTGCACCCTCATGGTGTGATGCTTCAATTTTAAAGCCCATTTCTTCCAGTTCCAGAACAATATCCCGCCTGCAGTTTTCCCCAAGATCTGTTGGGGCAAGATCGAAATAACCACCATGGTCATTCAATTCAAGAATTGGTTCACCTTTTTCATTCAGCTTAAATAAAAAGAATTCCGGTTCGGTACCGATATTAAATGTATCAAATCCGAGCTCTTCCATCCGTTTCAAATTTCTTTTTAAAATATAACGGGGACATCCCGAAAACGGTGTTCCATCCGCATTGTAAATATCACAGATGAAACGGGCTACTTTTCCTTTATCAGATGTCCAAGGAAATACAACAAAGGAATCTAAGTCCGGATATAAATACATGTCTGATTCCTCAATACGCACGAACCCTTCGATTGAAGAACCATCAAACATCATCTTATTGTTTAACGCTTTATCCAATTGACTGAGTGGTATCTCCACATTTTTAATTGTTCCAAGAATATCGGTAAATTGCAGTCTAATAAAGCGGACATTTTCCTCTTTAATCTTTTCTTTGATCGTTTCCTTTGTAATTTCGGTTCCCAACTAAATCTCCTCCAACTATTAGTTTGGATGTTAATCTCCACCCAAATATTACTATACCCTATTCAACGAGGAGAAAACCTTTTTTCTCAAGTGCTGTGACTGCCCGGGTTAAAGCAAGTTTTACGTGGGAATACGTAAGCCCCCCTTGAACGTAAGCCGTGTACGGAGCACGGATTGGTCCATCTGCGGATAATTCAATGCTTGATCCTTGAATGAATGTTCCCCCTGCCATAATGACTTCATCTTCATAGCCTGGCATTTCACTTGGAAATGGTGTCACATAAGCATTTACAGGGGAATTCTCTTGGATTGCCTGGCAAAATGCAATCATTTGCTCCGCTGTATCGAATGTGACAGATTGGATTAAATCGGTCCGTTTGCTCTGGTAAGCTGGTGTCGTTGTAAACCCGGCCAATTCAAGGAATCGTGACGTAAATATTGCGCCCTTTAATGCTTCGCCAACTACATGAGGAGCGAGGAAAAATCCTTGAAACAGTTCTTGCAGCATGTTTAATGTCGCTCCGCTTTCTTTCCCTAGTCCAGGTGCAGTTAAACGGTTGGCACATTGTTCGACCAAAAGTTCGTCTCCCACAATATAGCCACCAGAGCGAACAATTCCTCCGCCTGGATTTTTAATGAGGGACCCTGCCATCAGATTAACACCTACATGAGTTGGTTCCAGCTCTTCCACAAATTCACCGTAACAATTATCAACAAATACGATAACGTCATCTTTTATTTCTTTTACAAAATCGACCATTTCTTTAATTTCTGCCACTGTGAAAGAAGGTCGGTCATCATAACCTTTTGAACGCTGAATGCCGATTACTTTCGTATTTGCTCGGATTCTTTGACTGACGGCAGCAAAATCAACAGCCCCGTCCTCCTGCAAATCAACTTCTCCATAACCGATTGCATACTCTTTTAATGAACCTGGAGAATTTCCTCTTTTACCAACTACTTCTTCGAGCGTATCGTACGGCTTTCCTGTTATATATAGGAGTTCATCTCCTGGTCGAAGCACACCAAATAAGGCGGTCGAGATGGCATGTGTACCGGAAACGAGTTGGGGACGGACGAGCGCATCTTCTGTCCCGAATACATCACGATATACCGCTTCAAGCGCGTCCCTGCCCATATCATCATACCCATAACCAGTTGTAGAGTTAAAATGGCTGTCACTTACCCGATTTTCAATAAAAGCATCGAGCACACGTTGCTGATTTTTCTCCACTACGGTATTTACTTGTTCTTTCAATGTTTTAATATCTTGTTCTGTCTGGTTGATTAAGTCCAAAAGCATATTTGTTCATTACTCCTTTAATCTGTTTAATAATGCATGATTTTCTCGAATGTATCCTTTAATATGATAGCGATTATCCGCTTCATTATAGGACTTATCTGTAAGGATTGCTTCTTGCTCCAATTGGACCATCAGTCTGCCTTCATTTGCTTCCAGCGCGACATGGAACGGCACCCATACCTCTTTTAACATCTCTTCTATTTTCCTTAAGATGAGCTGCATATCTTCTTCTTCGTACGCAGAAACAAGAGAATACGGGCGTTCGTGAGCAATGAAATCTTCCTCTAGAAGGTCTTTCTTATTATAAATATATAACATCGGCAATTGATCTGCATCCAATTCCTGTAAAAGTTCTTCCACTGTTTCAATATGTTGTTCGTAATCCACATGGGATACATCGATAACATGTAAAAGAAAATCAGCTTCTGCAACTTCCTCTAATGTTGAACGGAATGCTGCAATAAGAGATGTCGGAAGATCCTGAAGGAAACCAACCGTATCGGTCATTATCGCTTGAAATCCAGAGGGGAGTACGACCCTCCTCGTTAATGGATCCAGTGTCGCAAAAAGCTTATCTTCCTGAAGTGTATTACTATCCGTTAATTGATTAAATAAAGTTGATTTTCCAGCATTTGTATACCCGACAATGGCAATCTGGAAAATCGCATTATTCCTTCTGCGTTTCCGGTATTGCTCACGCTGGTTGACAACAAGTTTTAGGCGATTTTTAATATCACCGATTCTGCGCCGGATATGACGGCGGTCTGTTTCTAATTGCGTTTCTCCCGGACCTCTTGTCCCAATTCCACCGCCGAGACGGGATAATTCAATTCCCTGACCTCGTAATCTTGGTAATAAATATTCCAATTGGGCAAGCTCCACTTGCAGCTTACCTTCTTTCGTTTGAGCCCGCTGCGCAAAGATATCTAAGATCAGCTGGCTCCGATCAATAATCCGGACTCCTAGATAATTATTTAAATTCCTTAATTGGCCGCTAGACAATTCATCGTTGGAAATAACAAGGTCGATTTCCTTTGCTTCAACCTCATCTTTAATCTCCCTCAATTTCCCTTCACCGAGGTAGGTTGCCGGATGGATGTGGTTGCGATTTTGCGTGAAAACCCCCTCCACTTTCCCGCCGGCTGTATTACTCAATGAGATTATTTCATCGAGTGACGATTGAAACCGTTCCTGTAATTGTTCTGGCTTTCTTACTGCGATAACTAAAATCTTTTCTGCCATAAGTTACCTCTCTTTTACTCATTTTCAAATTTAATATCTGCTGCGGTAATTTCCATTAGCCTTTCCGGTTGGTAATTTTCCGTCTGGACGAGTCGGTATGCCTGTAACCGAATCGCCTTTTCCATCAAGTTCCGTACCGAACGGGCATTGGCGAAATGTCTTCCTTTCGTTGCTAATTGATGATATAAATAATCCCTTAGCTTTCTGTCCGCTTCCATTGTTAATTGATATTCCCTTAATCGAACCATTTGATGTGCTATTTCCATTAATTCTTCCAATTTATAATCGGGAAAATCAAGAATAAACGGAAACCGCGATTCCAGTCCTGGATTGGTCGAAAGAAATCGGCCCATTTCAGAGGGATAACCTGCGAGTATAAGAATGAAATCCTTGTGACCGTCTTCCATATGTTTTACAAGTGTATCAATCGCCTCTTTACCAAAGTCCTTTTCTCCACCGCGGGCAAGTGAATAGGCTTCATCGATAAAGAGAATGCCCCCCATTGCTTTTTCAATTAGCGCTCTTGTTTTTTGCGCCGTCTGTCCAATATATTCCCCAACAAGATCGGCCCGTTCCGCTTCAATAAAATGTCCCTTCGAAAGGATTCCAAGGTCAACATATAATTTAGCAAGTCTGCGTGCAAGTGTTGTTTTTCCTGTACCGGGATTGCCCTTAAATAACATATGCAATACTTGCTGGTTAGAAGAAAGCCCTGCTTCCTTTCTTTTTTCGTTAATAAGTACGGTCGCATAAATTTGTTTTATCGTTGTTTTAATTTGTTTAACGCCAACAAACGAGTTAAAAGCTTCCTCTATTTGTTTGAACTGATTATTAAAACCGGCTGAACGCTTTCTTTCAGTCTGGGATAGAGTATCTTGCAAAACAATATTGATCCGGCCATTCCGGCTCGCTCTCATTTCCGTTTCCATACACTCACTCCTTCGTCATCCCAGTATACGTAGATAATCATAAAAGGGTGACAAACGCCCAAATTCAAAGACAGTAGTGTCCATCCAGGCTAAGTGCGCGGGTTCGATGTCGCCCCATACATGAGAGTACTTAATCGAACTTCCTTTTTACAGGAATGCTATAAAGTAAAACTCATTCAGCAAGTGGGAGGATAGAAGTTTCATTAGAAAACGGATGCCAATAATAGCATCCGTCGTTATTACTCATTTTCTAAGTTAACATTTTTCACTGGCGCAAAAGTTGAAATTGCGTGTTTGAAAATTAGTTGCTGCTTTCCGTCGGTTTCCAGTAAAATCGTAAAATTATCAAACGCTTTGATAATCCCTCGTAATTGAAATCCATTTGTCAGAAAGACAGTAACCGAAGTGTGATTCTTTCTTAATTGATTTAAATAATGTTCTTGAATGTTGACATTTTGTGCCATGGTACTTCCTCCCTTTTTCTATCTATATAATCTTAATTCTACTTCATTTTCAATATTCCTGCTATCTTTTGCAAAATCATTGTAAACTTTTCCTCTTTTTCTTCCGGATGGATCGAAAACCACTCTACTGGCAATTGGTTTTTAAACCAGGTAAATTGCCTTTTTGCATAGCGTCTTGAATTTTGTTTCAATTTCTCGACTGCTTCATCCAGACCTTCTTTGCCTTCTAAATACGGAATAAATTCTTTATAGCCAATCGCTTTCATTGCCTGGGTATTTGCGTAACCCGCATGATAGAGGGCCGTAACTTCTTCAAGCAGGCCTTCTTCCATCATCATATCCACGCGGGCATTAATTTGTTCATAAAGTGTTGCTCTTTCCATTTCAAGCCCGATAAACAATGTATTGTACTTCGGTTCTTTTTTTTGCTCACTTTCCCATTCCGTTTTGGTTTTCCCGGTAGTTTCATATATTTCCAGCGCACGAATAACGCGACGATGGTTGTTTGGGTGAATTTTTCTTGCCTGATCGGGATCGACCTCCTCAAGACGGCGGTAAATCTGGTTAATCCCTTCTTCTCTTGCTTCATTTTCTAACTTTTTAGTCCTGAATTCATCCCGAGGGATGTCAGGGAAATTATAATCAAATAAAGCAGCCTGTATGTATAGGCCGCTACCGCCCACAATTATAGGCAGGCGGCCTCTTGCGGTAATTTCTTCGATTCTGTTTTCCACATCAGCTTTGTATGCTGCTGCCGAATATTCTTCCGTCGGCTCTAACATATCAAGCAGATGATGGGGGATTCCTGCCATTTCTTCTTTACGGATTTTAGCCGTACCGATATCCATCCCTTTGTACACTTGCATCGAGTCACCGCTGATGATTTCACCTTGCAGTTGTTTGGCAAGATAAATACTGAGAGCTGTTTTCCCAACAGCTGTTGGACCTACAACGGCTATGACTGTTTTTTTCATCGTATTACCCCTAGATTATTATAGATTGTTATTTCTCTTCCTGATAGCTCCTGAGCATCCATAGTTCTTTCTCGAATGATGCCAATTGTTCAATAAGCAAATCATTCGTCGGTTCATCCGCGAATTCTGCTGTTAATACAAGACCGGTCTCTCTTATTTCATTAGCGATTTTCTCAAAATCATGAATTAATTGGGTAATCATTTCCGCCTCTGTATCATCCGCGTTCGCTTCTTCAAGCGTGCCTTGCTTCAAATACATACTCATGGTCGCGAGCGGCTGGCCACCAATCATAATAATTCGTTCAGCAACTTCATCAAGCTGGCCTGCTGAACGATTATAGAGCCCTTCAAAATGTTCATGGAGCTGGAAAAAATTCTTTCCTTTAACGTACCAATGGTAGCGATGGAGCTTCACATACAGAATAAAGTGATTGGATAGTAATTGGTTCAAAAAGTTTATTAACGACTGGTTATCCAAAGCTATTCACCTCATGAATTTTTTCTTACTAGTTTACTCCATTCAGGTATTTGTTATACCCTAAAACTTTCACACCTCAAACAGGAAAGTAAATCAGCAGCCTCATCAAGCACTCGCTGTGTTTGAAGAATTTTTTTGGGTGATCCCTTTTATTCAGTGTAAATTTTCATCTGGAGGTCCGCCGGGAAGCTGAACGGCGGGTAGAACTAGGACGCTAAAAATGAGAATGCTCAAGACACTTGCGCTGATTAAGGTAATCCGTCATGTCTTTCGTTTACTTTTAAAAAGGCATTATTGGGAAATGGAACAAACTTTTAGAGTCGTATCCATAGGCCTAAGTACTAATTATAACAAGGGATAGCAAACTGTTTTTAGGCTGCGAAGGCTTGAGGTTATACCTTTACATGCTCCGCTTAAACATCTTCTCAAGCTCATAGCTGGAAAAATGGATAATGATCGGTCGTCCATGAGGGCAAGTGAACGGATCTGTTGTCGATCTCAAGTCTTCAATTAGTTGGAACATATCATCTATCGTCAGATGGTGATTTGCTTTAATCGATCGTTTACAGGCCATCATAATTGCCGCTTCCTCACGGATATGCGCGATATTAATTTTATCATCTTTCATAATCTGCTCGATAATATCACGAACGACTTCTTCCTCAAATCCCTTTGGAAACCAACTCGGACAGGAACGAATGATATACGTTTTCTCCCCAAACGGTTCAAAAAAGAGCCCGACCTTTTCCAAGTCCTCTTTATATGCTTCGATAAACAATGCCTCTTGGTTCGAAAATTCAAAAGTTAAAGGGAGGAGCAGTTGTTGGGAGTCCGTACTCGGTTTCCCAAGTTTATCCCTAAAAAACTCATATTTGATTCGCTCCTGGGCAGCATGCTGGTCAATCATATAAAAGCCTTCTTCATTCTGTGCGAGAATGTACGTGCCATGCAGCTGACCAATCGGATAAATCAATGGAATCCGGTCTTCTTTAGGTGCCTCTACTGCCTCTTCCTGTACCGGTTCTAAATATTCTGGTTCAGGATCTGGCACCGGGATCGTTTCATCCTGTTGCTGAATCGACTCTTTCATGACCGGTGGCTGTATTTCTCTTGTCGGTTCTTTAATAATGGTTTCTTCTCTAACCGATTGCTTGTTCACTTCCTCTTCCATAGGTGCCGAAAAGGTGAATTGTTCTTGGATTGATTGCTGTTTTTCTTTCGGTTGTTTATATTCGATTTCCGGTATTAAAGTCTCTTGTCTAAGTGCTGTTCGGATTGTTTCTTTCACAGATTCATAAAGTTCTTTATCCTTACTAAACCGTACCTCCAGTTTCGTTGGATGAACGTTCACGTCCACTAAAATTGGATCCATGTTTATTTTCAGAACGACGAGTGGATACTTTCCAATGGTAAGCATTGTATGATACCCATCCATAACTGCTTTAGCCAATGGATAATTCTTAATATAACGGCCATTGATAATCGTCGATATGAAATTACGTGAAGCACGAGTCACTTCCGGCCGGGCGATATACCCTGTAATTTCATAATCAAGCGATTCATGGTGAACTGGAAGCATCTTGCGCGCTACCGACATGCCATACACTTGAGCAATGACTTGCAACAAATCACCGCTTCCAGAAGTTTTAAATAACGTTCTTCCATTATGAATCGCCTCAAAGCGAATTTCCGGATAAGATAGAGCGAGTCGGTTTAATAAATCAGTAATATGGCCTAATTCCGTATGAAGGCTTTTCATATATTTCAATCGGGCTGGAGTATTGTAAAATAGTTGCTCGACAGTTATCTCTGTACCCTTTCTCGCATCACTTTTATTTCTTTCTACAATCTCACCGCCTTCAATGGATAAAATAGTACCAGCTTCTTCTCCTGTAGATGTTTTGAGAGTTAGTTTGCTGACAGCAGCAATACTTGCAAGCGCCTCGCCACGGAATCCGAGGGTACGGACATGGAATAAGTCTGTCTCATTACTGATCTTGCTTGTCGCGTGGGCGAGAAATGCCCGCTCGCTATCAGCCGCGGTCATTCCATCCCCATTGTCCGTCACTTTAATTCGGGTAATTCCTGCTTCATCAAGTTCTATTTTTATCGAGGTACTACCCGCATCAATACTATTTTCCACCAACTCCTTCACAACAGATGCAGGACGTTCGACAACTTCTCCTGCTGCAATTTTATTCGCCAGTTCGGTAGGCATCTGTTTTATTTTCATAGAAACATCCTTTCTAACTTCAAGCCGTCCGTTATTTTAGCTTTTTTTGGAGTTGATATAATGCATTCATTGCTTCCATTGGCGTCATTTCAAATAAGTTTAACTGTCCTAAGTCATCGATTACTTGCTGCTCTTTTTTTGTGAGCTTATTTTCTTTCTCAGGTGAATTTTCTTCAATAAAGAAGGAGAGTTGACCAGCTTCCATTCTTTCTGTGACCGGTTCATGTTCAGCACCCTCTTCCAATTCTGTAAGAATCGCCGTCGCCCGTTCAATTAATGCATCTGGAAGTCCAGCGAGCTTGGCAACTTGAATTCCGTAACTTTGGTCTGCCGAACCTTCCTTAATCTGGTGAAGAAATACAACATTGCCCTCATATTCTTCCGCGCGGACATGAATATTCTTCAACCGTGGAAGGGTCTCTTCCATCGCAGTTAATTCATGATAATGTGTGGAAAACAATGTTTTTGCTTCTATATTATGATGAATGTACTCTACAATCGCTTGGGCAAGTGCCATGCCATCATATGTACTCGTTCCTCTGCCTATTTCATCCAGTAGGATTAAACTGCGATCGGTCGCTTTTGCCAAAGCATGATTTGCTTCAAGCATCTCCACCATAAATGTACTTTGACCAGAAACAAGATCATCAGCAGCACCAATCCGCGTAAAAATCTGATCGAATAGGAGCAAATCAGCTTCCTCACACGGTACAAAACATCCGATTTGAGCCATAATTACCGTTAGAGCGAGTTGCCGCATATACGTGCTCTTACCTGACATGTTCGGACCGGTAATTAATAGAATACTATTTTCGTTATCCAGTTGAACGTCATTCGGCACAAATGTCCCCTCTGTCATTACTTGCTCAACAACTGGGTGGCGGCCATTTTTAATCGATAAATTCTCTCTCACAAAGCGCGGTCTTGTGTAATTATTTGCCTCACTGACTGTAGCAAAGGACTGAAGCACATCAATCTGACTGATATGCTCAGCAAGTTCTTGGAAGAGTGGAATATGATTTTTCATTTTATCTCTAATTTCAACGAATAAATCATGCTCCAGTTCGATACTTTTATCTTCTGCTTCAAGAATAATTGTCTCTTTTTCTTTTAGTTCTGGCGTGATGAACCGTTCGGCATTCGTTAACGTTTGCTTTCGTTCATATCGTCCTTCTGGTAAAAGATGTAAATTCGCTTTCGTAACTTCAATATAATAACCAAATACTCGGTTATATCCGATTTTTAGTGATCTGATGTTGGTTCGTTCTTTTTCTTTTTGTTCTAATTCTGCGATCCATTGTTTCCCATTTCGCGATGCATCACGGTATTCATCTAGTTGTGCATTGTATCCATCTTTGATGATATCTCCTTCTGTGATCGATGCAGGCGGGTCATTCGTAATACTTTGCTCAAGCAGTGCAACGACTTCTTTAGGATAGGTAAGTTCATCTGCTAATACTTTCATTTCTTCATTTGGGAATTGATAGAGAACTTGTTTGATTTCAGGGATGTTTTGTAAGGATTGTTTCAACTGGATGAGATCGCGCGCATTTACATTCCCGTAAGCGATCCTTGCAGCCAATCTTTCCATATCATATACGGACTTCAACGCTTCTCTCAGCATGTCCCTTTCCATAAACCCGTTGTAAAATACTTCAACGATATTCAATCGTCTTTCAATTTCTGTTTTCGTTAACAGCGGTCGCTCGAGCCACTTTTTCAATGTACGAGAGCCCATTGCTGTAATCGTTTCATCGAGCACCCATAATAAACTGCCATGTTTCCCTTTTTTGATAATCGTTTCTGTTAATTCCAGATTACGTTTTGAAAACATATCGAGTGATAAATAATTCTTTAATTCGATAACAGTTGCCTGTTGTAAATGGTCGAGTGAACGTTTCTGGGTCTGTTGAATATAGTTAAGCAACCTGCTAAAGGCTGTCATTAGACGTTCGTCATTTAAATTCTCCGCTAAATCACGGTACTCCCCATTAAATGTAATCTCATCTTGATAAGATAACGTAATCTGTAACCTTTCTTTTAATTGCGCTTGCAAATCCTCTTCTAAAGTGGAAGATATGACAATTTCTTTGATCGGCTGATTGTATAATTCATGAAGAACTGCTTCCCAGCCTGCTTCAATGAGAGTTACACGGTTCTCTCCGGTCGATAAATCATTATAAACAACGACATAAGAGCCGTCATTGAAATGCGAAAGACTGCAGAGATAATTATTCTCCCCTTCATCAAGCATCGATTGCGACATAACCGTACCAGGAGTAATAATCTGAACGACCTCTCTTTTCACAACTCCTTTTGCTGTTTTTGGGTCTTCTACTTGTTCACAGATTGCTACTTTATAGCCTTTATCTATTAGTGTTTTTATATAGTTCTCCGCAGAATGATAAGGAACTCCGCACATTGGAATTGCTTCACTTTCACGCTGCGCGCCTCTTTTTGTTAATGTTATTTCAAGTTCTTGTGCCGCTTTAATTGCATCATCATAAAATAATTCATAGAAATCACCTAGGCGGTAAAATAAAAATGAATCTTGGTGAGCGGCTTTTATTCTTAAGTATTGTTCCATCATTGGTGTGTTCTTTGCCATCATTAAGCCTCCAACATATCCGAAATCTTCTCCCGCCATTATAGCATAGATTAATAACTTCACTCTAACCCGCTGACTATTATTTTTCACGAAAGCTAGGTTATTATTTATTGATTTCGGAAGTATGCACTTTAGGTGTTTGCCATGCATAAAATGACTATGAAAAAAGAGGAGGTAAATACAGCTATGTCTTTTCTAAAAAAAGATTATCGAGAAATCATCACTAAGGCAGTTATTGGGAAGGGACGTAAGTTTACAAAGGAATTTCATACGGTTACTCCCCCAAACCGTCCCTCGAGCATTCTCGGGTGCTGGGTGATTAATCATTTATACCACGCAAAAATGAAATCTACGGATAGTGTAGAAATAAATGGTAGCTATGAAGTAAATATTTGGTATTCCTTTAATGATAATACAAAGACGCAGGTCGTTACGGAAAAAGTAACATATCGTGATATTGTGCCCCTATCCATCAAAGATGAAAATTGCCTGAATGATGATTTCGATGTGATTGCAAAAGTGTTACAGCAGCCAAATTGCCTAGAATGCAAAATTGAGAAAAAAGGAAATAAAATTAAAGTTGAGGTGGAAAGAGAATTTATCGTGCAAGTAATTGGCGAAACAAAATTACTCGTAAAAGTGGATCCGACTTGGGATGCAAATAAGGTGGAAGATGAAGACGATGATGAAGTGTGGGATCATGCCGTGACGGATGATGAATTAGAAGATGTCCAAACAGATTTCATCCATACTAAAGATTAAGCAGTTTCCCAAGCGGAGAGCTAAAGTGAAACTTCATTCAGTGGGGGGGATATCCTTATCTCCCCCACTGAATGTTAGTTGAACAGAATCAGGTATTTACGGACTGTATATCCCCCACCCTCACATATTGGGCTTCCCTAATGTTTAGGGGTGGGGGTATTACAGACCGTTAATACGTGCTAAAAAAACCAAGCATAATAGATTGCTTGGTTTTTTTAGCTATTTCGTTACTTTTGTACCTGTTTTGCCTTCTAGTACATTACCGCCTGTCCCTTCAATAATACGGTTTGTTACTTCTCTAGAAATTGTAGTAGATACAAGCTGTAAGACATCATTTACTGTCACTTGAAGTTCTTTGAATTCCGAAACGATAGGGATACCGTCCAACTCACTTTGTAAACGATCCAGTTGCTCTTCTACACGGGCTAATGCTTCTTTCTTATCATAAGCCTGCAAATTTACTGCTTGTTTTTGTAAAGCTTTAATCTTTGTAATCAGTGTTTGAATTTTTGTACTCGCATTTATTTTAGCTTCGAGTTCTTTAAAGCGGTCAATTTCTTCCGTATTTGCTAGCATGTCTGCCAAATTTTTTGCCGCGTCAAGTACTTCTTTCCTTGAATATTGTGCCATGTTACTTCACCTCAATTTTACTTTCTGCCATGATACCATCTAAGGACCAAGTTTTTGCTTCGGTAATTTCCACTTCCACAATCTGACCAATTGCTGATTTCGGTCCTTTGAAGTTCACAAGCTTATTCTTCTCTGTATACCCTGCGAGAATATCAGGATTTTTCTTACTTTCACCCTCAACGAGTACTTTTACTGTTTTTCCTTCATATTTCCTCATTGATTCCGCAGATTGTTTGTTTACAAGTTCATTTAAACGATAAAGACGCTGTTTCTTCACTTCTTCCGGTACATCATCTTTTTTTCTTGCAGCCGGCGTTCCTTCACGCGGAGAGTAGATGAACGTGTACGCTGCTTCAAAGCCGACTTCTTCCATCAGTGTCATCGTCTCTTCAAACTGTTCATCCGTTTCGTTCGGGAATCCGACAATGATGTCAGTCGTCAATGTGACATTGGGAATTGCTTTTTTAATTTTACGGACAAGTTCCAAGTATTCTTCCCGTGTATATTTACGGTTCATTTTCTTCAGTACTTCTGAGCTTCCGGATTGGACCGGTAAATGAATGTGATCGAGCAAGTTTCCACCCTGGGCCAATACGTCAATCAAATGATCATCGAAATCTCTTGGATGAGATGTCGTGAAACGGACCCTTGGAATGTCGATTTTATGAATGTCATTCATTAAATCTCCAAAGGTATAATCCAGATCTTCAAAATCTTTACCATATGCATTCACATTTTGACCGAGTAAGGTGACTTCTTTATAGCCCTGGGCGACCAGATGTCTTACTTCTTGAATAATATCCTCCGGTCTTCTGCTGCGCTCTTTTCCTCTTGTCATTGGGACGATACAATACGTACAGAACTTATCACAGCCATACATGATGTTGACCCAAGCTTTGATTTTTCCTTTACGAGCTTTCGGAAGGTTTTCAATGATATCGCCTTCTTTTGACCATACTTCGACGACCATTTCTTTTCCAAACATCGCTTCTTTAATCAGGTGGGGTAACCGATGGATATTATGTGTTCCAAAAATAAGATCAATATGTTGATGTTTCTTTAATATCCGATCAACAACTGATTCTTCTTGGGACATACATCCGCAAACACCAATAATGAGATCCGGATTTTCAAGCTTTAATGGTTTCAAGTGTCCAATCTCACCGAACACTTTATTTTCCGCATTTTCCCGGATGGCACAAGTATTTAATAAGATGATATCTGCTTCTTTTACATCTTCTGTTGCAGTATAACCCATTTCCATAAATATTCCAGCCATTACTTCTGTATCATGTTCATTCATTTGACAACCATAGGTGCGAATTAAGAACTTACGGCCCTCACCCACCGTTTGCATATCTTCGGGAATAGAAAAATCATATTTAAATTGGACTTCTTCTTTCCTTCTCTTTCTTGCTTTTTTTATGTCAGGGGTTTTGGGGGTGTAATTGGTATGGAAATACTTTGCGATCATATCTTCACTGGACGTTTGTTTAATCCGTTCGAAATTCTCTTCTGTATTAATTTGTGCCTGCTGCTTTCGCTCTTGTTCGTTCATCTCGGCTCTCCTTTCAATGAGTACTTCTATGTATAAGTTTACAACATAATAAGTATAAGGCTTATGAATAAATTTAACAATATATACCGCGAAACTGCAAATAAAAACCTTCCTTGATTAGAAGGAAGGCGTATGATTGCTTTTTAATTATCTTGGTTCCACGATTAATTTGATTGCAGTTCTTTCTTCTTCATCAATCTTGATATCGGTGAATGCCGGTATACAAATGAGATCTACTCCACTTGGAGCAACGAATCCTCTTGCAATGGCTACAGCCTTTATTGATTGATTCAATGCTCCTGCACCAATCGCCTGAATTTCTGCAGTTCCTCTTTCGCGAAGCACATTTGCGAGAGCCCCTGCTACTGAATTTGGATTAGATTTTGATGAAACCTTCAATACTTCCATTAGTAGTACCTCCCTTACCTCAGTTTTATAGTTCTATTTCTACTATATTCTTTGAGTTGTAAGCTTATTCCCTAAACCTGTTAGAAGACATCAGGAACAACCAACTCGTATTGCCTCAGCAAAAGGGATGTTCTGAATAACAGTCAGGCAAAGAAGGGGTGGTCATCATTGATTAATATTCTTTCGATGTCTACTGCTTTCCCTGTTTTTGAATCAATGGAAACTAACACTGCATTTAATTGTTTTCTACCCTTTTTTGTAATTTCAAAACGTACAGGCAGTGATGTTAGAAAGCGTTTTAGAACAGCTTCTCTTTCTACTCCAAGTATTCCATCGTAAGGACCAGTCATGCCTACATCAGTGATATAGGCGGTACCGTCGGGAAGAATTCGCTCGTCTGCAGTTTGTGTGTGAGTGTGTGTGCCGACGACAGCGCTGACTTTTCCGTCAATATACCAGCCAAATGCTTGCTTTTCACTTGTTGCTTCACCGTGGAAATCGACGAAAATAATGTTCGTGTGCTTTTTTGCTTCTTGAATCAGGTTATCTATCGTGGTAAATGGGTCTTCAATTGCTGGCAGGAAGGTTCTCCCTTGCATGTTAATGACAGCTACTTTAAGATCATTTACGTTTAAATAGATGATTCCTTTTCCTGGGTTGTTGTCCGGAAAGTTTGCAGGGCGGATAAGGTATTTGGCTTCATCAATGAAGTCAAAGATTTCTTTTTTATCCCATGTGTGGTTTCCCATTGTAATTGCTTGGGCACCCCATTCGAGGAAGTTGCGGTAAATCGTTTCTGTAATTCCTTTGCCCGCTGCTGCATTTTCGCCGTTAAGAATCGTGACGGTTGGGCGGTATTTTTCTTTTAATCTTGGCAGATATTCCTTAACCATTTCCCGTCCTGGTGAACCAACAACATCACCAATAAATAAAATTTTCATCTTTACATCATCCTAACCTAATTCCTAGTTTTTAAAAGTCTGTTCTGTTTTCCCAATTACTCCCTCTTAGGAAGTAACCGAAAGAAACTACTGAATCCTTTCATTCAGCGTAAGTGTCTTTGCTCGTTCCTATAGTTTAGAACTCTAATCGCCGTTCAGTTGCCCGGTGGACGGATGCTTTCCGCGGGCACAGCCGAAGCCTCCTCGGGCTATCGCCCTGCGGGGTCCTCCGGACTCGTGCTATTCCCGCAGGAGTCACCGTCCACCGGGCAACTGAACTGGAAGAGAGCGTTATTATTATTGGAAACAATCATATCATGATGAGAATTCTATTCCTAAAATAATAAATAGGATTCCAAATTCGGTCTTCCCTGGGAGCAGTCCAGACACCTTGAGACTCCAGCAGGAGGATAGGCATAGGTGAGACCCCGCAGGGCGGCAGCCCGAGGAGGCTCACCAGCCGCCTGCGGAAAGCGAGAGGTGTCTGGACTGCGAACCTCCAGAAGAAAGTTGCACTTACGCTGAATGAAAGTAATTACGATTTCGATTTCTTGGTGTCATCGTTTTCTTATTTTAGGGGTGGCGAAGGTTGAATTATTATTTTACCCAGTAAAGATTTTTTTAACGGTGGCAAAAAATAAAAGCAGTCCGATGACTGCTTTTATTTGGCATATTCAACTGCTCTTGTTTCCCTGATTACCGTTACTTTAATATGGCCAGGGTAATCGAGCTCGCTTTCGATACGATTACGAATCTCCCTTGCAACTCTCAATGAATCAAGATCATCAATTTCATCAGGTTTTACCATAATACGAATCTCTCTACCCGCCTGAATTGCATAGGATTTCTCTACACCTTCGAATGATTCGGAGATTTCCTCTAGTTTCTCCAGACGTCTAATGTAGTTCTCGAGCGTTTCGCTTCTTGCACCTGGCCGTGCAGCGGATAGGGCATCAGCTGCTGCGACTAATACTGAAATGATGGAAGTAGGTTCTTCATCACCATGGTGGGAAGCAATCGCATTAATAACAACCTCATGCTCTTTATATTTCATCGCAAGTTCTTTTCCAATTTCTACGTGACTACCTTCTACTTCATGGTCAATCGCTTTTCCAATATCATGAAGTAAACCAGCTCTTCTTGCTAATATTACATCTTCACCTAGTTCTGCAGCAAGCAAACCAGATAAGTAAGCAACTTCTGCCGAATGTTTTAATACGTTTTGACCATAGCTTGTACGATATTTTAGACGACCAAGTATTTTCACAAGATCCGGGTGCAGTCCATGCACACCAACCTCAAATGTCGTTTCTTCACCGACTTCACGAATATATTCATCAACTTCACGTCTTGCTTTATCTACCATTTCTTCAATTCGTGCCGGATGGATTCTTCCATCTTGGACAAGTTTTTCCAAGGCAATACGAGCAATTTCCCGGCGAATTGGATCAAATCCAGATAATATAACAGCTTCTGGCGTGTCATCGATAATTAAATCAATACCAGTCAACGTTTCTAATGTTCGTATATTACGTCCTTCTCGACCAATGATTCGACCTTTCATCTCATCATTTGGCAGGGTGACGACAGATACAGTTGTCTCAGCAACATGGTCTGCAGCACAGCGTTGCAGCGCTAACGAGAGAATGCTTTTCGCTTTTTTATCAGCTTCTTCTTTCGCCTGATTCTCTGTTTCTTTAATCATAATAGCCGCTTCATGCTTCACTTCTTTTTCAATTCGTTCTAAAATAATTTGTTTTGCCTGGTCCGTTGTATAACCTGAAATGCGCTCAAGCTCAGCTTGCTGCTCCTCTTTCATAGCCTGCACTTTGCTTTCCATTTCTTCAGTTTGCTGTTGTCTCTCCGTTAAAGCTTCTTCCCGTTTCTCCAGTGATAATTCACGGTTATCTAGAGAGACACTTTTTTGGTCAAGAATATCTTCTTTTTGCGTTAAGCGATTTTCTTGTTTCTGGAGTTCAGCACGGCGTTCACGCAGCTCATCCTCTGCTTGCTGTCGTAATTTATGGTTCTCATCTTTTGCTTCCAGGAGTGCTTCCTTTTTAGCTGCATCCGCATTCCGATGTGCTTCTTCGACGATTTGTTTCGCCAAGTCTTCTGCACTTGAAATCTTTGCTTCTGCAATCGATTTTCGAATCAGATAACCAACAAACAGACCTATGATAAGGATGAATACTAGCAAAAGGGAGATGATCAAAGGGTGGTCCATATTTTTCACCTCCTATTGCTATAAAGTTGTTGTACAATTCATTATCTTCGTCATGTACCCATTATCAATACAAGGATTAATAATTACCGTATAATTGAATAAAATTATACAATGTTAATTTTAATTGTCAATTTACTTATTGTCAAGGAAACTTCAGAAGTATTTCAGAAGTATTTCAAGTAAAAGTCATATTGTAAGAAAGCAAGTACAAGTTCCAATTTCTATCTTCTCATACCCCTTACCAGAAATTCAATAAAAAAGCTGTCCTCCGATAAAAACCGAATAGACAGCTGCATATTATATGTCAAGACTTTCCTGTTCATCAGATGACGCTGATGTATTCTCTGTATCCGCGTCTGTGCTTTCACTTGCTTCGAGTTCATAATGACTACGGATTTCACGATTTACTTCTTCAAAAATTTCAGGGTTTTCTTTCATGAATGTTTTTGCGTTCTCTCGACCTTGTCCTAAGCGCTCTCCTTTATAAGAATACCAGGCACCACTTTTTTGAACGATATCAAGATCTGCACCAACATCGATGATTTCACCTTCTTTAGAGATTCCTTCACCATACATGATATCTACTTCAGCTTGTTTGAACGGCGGTGCTACTTTGTTTTTCACAACTTTTACCCTCGTTCGGTTACCGATCATTTCATTTCCCTGTTTCAACGTTTCTGCTCGGCGAACTTCTAAGCGGACAGAAGAATAGAATTTAAGTGCGCGGCCTCCCGGTGTTGTTTCTGGGTTACCGAACATAACTCCAATCTTCTCACGGACTTGGTTAATGAAGATGGCGGTAGCATTTGATTTATTGATTGCACCTGATAGCTTACGCAAGGCTTGAGACATTAATCTTGCCTGAAGTCCCATATGAGAGTCGCCCATTTCACCTTCAATTTCCGCTTTTGGTACAAGAGCAGCAACGGAGTCAACAACAATAATATCAACTGCACCGCTACGCACAAGTGCTTCTGTAATTTCAAGTGCTTGTTCTCCGGTATCAGGCTGCGAGAGCAACAGTTCATCTGTATTTACTCCAAGTACCCGTGCGTAAGTTGGATCAAGTGCATGCTCCGCGTCGATAAATGCTGCTTGTCCACCTTGCCTCTGAGCTTCAGCAATTGCGTGGAGGGCAAATGTTGTTTTACCCGAGGATTCAGGTCCGTAAATTTCAATTACTCGTCCTCTAGGATACCCACCAATTCCAAGTGCCACGTCCAAGGCTAAGGAACCACTTGGGATTGTGGCAATCTGTTGGTTCTGCTCTTCTCCAAGTTTCATAATCGAACCCTTACCGAATTGTTTCTCTATCTGTCTTAAAGCCATATCTAAAGCTTGTTTTCTCTCACTCAATGAAAATACCTCCTCAAATTATCTATCTCTATCATACGCTTTTTTTCACCGTTTGACAAGCAAAAAACGAATAGACGTTCGATAAATATCACACCTGTCCTCACCGTCATTTTTAAATTTTTAAGTAGAGCTGGAGGTTCGTTTCTTCAATATAAAGCATGAATAGAACGTAAATTACACTTTTACATAGTTAAAAATTAATTCAAGACCTTTCATAACTGTGCGGTTTCGGATGGTATTCCGGTCTCCCTGGAATTGGAATCCGAATGCTTTATCCTCTTCCCCAATAACGGATAACCCAATATAAACGGTTCCAACTTGCTTTCCTTCCACTTCATTCGGACCGGCAACGCCTGTAAAGCTGATACCGACTGAAGATTGTAATTTCTCTCTCACATTTCTTGCTAAAGATAGAGCGCATGCTTCACTTACCGTACCCTTTTCCGCTATTACTTGCTCTGGTACTTCCAGGACGCCCGTTTTCACCGCTTCACTATAGCAAACTACACCGCCTTGTACGACTTCACTTGCTCCAGATACGGAGATGAGCCGATCGGTAAATTTCCCGCCGGTAAGACTTTCCGCAGCTGCGATAGAGAGTTGTTTCTTTTTAAAGTGTTCAATAATAATTTGTTCAATTGTTTCATCATTCTCAGCTACAAAATAATCTCCCACTTTCAGGAGTACAGCGGATTTCGCTTCAGTGAGTAAGGCGTCTAGCCCTTCTTCCGAGTCAGCTTTTGCTGTTAAACGAATGATAATCCCATCATCTGTTGCAAGGGGAGCGATGGTCGGATTCGTTTGTTCACGGATGAGATCCTGTAATTCATGTTCAAGTGCTGATTCACCAATCCCAAGGAACTTTAGAATGGTCGAACGAATCATTTGCTCTTTACCTGTCAATTTATAAAGATATGGTAAAATATCTTCTTTAAACATTGCTTTCATTTCACGCGGAACCCCTGGCAGAAATATCCATGTTCGTTCTTCGTACTGGACAATCATCCCAGGCGCCATCCCTTTCTTATTAAATAAAACGGTAGCTGTTTCAAACACGCGCGCCTGCCTGCGGTTATTCGGCGTCATTTGCCAACCTGTTCGCTTAAACCAATCTTCTATCTTTTTCATTGAAGGCTCATGTTCGACGATTGGAATATTACAAATAGCTTGGAAAGCTTCACGGGTCAGATCATCTTCCGTTGGGCCTAATCCACCTGTGACAATAATAATATCTGAACGTTCATGAGCCTGTTTAAACGTGCTTGCAACCCGGTTCAAATTGTCACCAACGACGACATGGTTGTAAACATTTATACCGTATAAAGCTAACTGCTTGGATATCCATTGTGCGTTTGTGTTCGCGATTTGCCCTAATAACAACTCTGTTCCTACTGCGAGAATTTCTGCTTTGTATTGTTTTTTCATTTCGAATCCCTCATTACATGCCAGTTTTTGTAAAAGTAATCAACACCTGAAATCACAGTAAAGATTAAGGCTAAGTAAAGCATGATTGTTCCCAATGGGAAATTTAAATAAGAAAAAGGAAAATTATGAAGGAGCAGGATAATAATAGCAATCATTTGCGTTGCTGTCTTCAATTTACCCATACTGCCGGCAGCAAGGACAATACCTTCTCCTGCAGCTACTAAACGCAGCCCGGTTACAGCAAACTCCCTGCTAATAATGACAATTACAATCCATGCAGCTGCAAGATCCATCTCCACCAGCATAATGAGCGCGGCAGAAACGAGCAGTTTATCAGCTAATGGATCAAGAAACTTACCAAGGTTTGTAATCAGATTATGTTTACGGGCATAATATCCATCGACCCAGTCCGTTGCAGAACCAATAATAAATATAAGTGCTGCAATGAAATGGTGAACCGGCAATGTAGTGTTACCTATATCCCATTCTCCAAAGTCGAGAGGGAGCGATAATAATAAAATAAAAATCGGGATGAGAATAATACGAGATAGGGTGAGTTTATTAGGTAAATTCATGAGCCTTCCTCCTTGATGCTAATGCTTTTCTTTTTTTAGTTTTCTTGATATTAAAATGATAAAACCCTTCCGCATTCGGTTGGAAGGGTTGAAGCATAATTACTTAGTGTTGAACCATAAGCGTTGATGGTCCTTTTCAGTTGGGTCAACCGGATATTCAAATGGTACATCATTAATTGTTATATCCAAGTTGGGCGTGCTGCCGATATTTAAAAAGATTGATTCTTGGCCAGTAACATCTACTTCTACCGGTGAATTATCAGAAGTAACAAAGCCTCCGTAAAAAACTTCCCCGGCACTGTTCTTCACATCAAGCCAAACACTTGACTCGGATTCAAATTGGAAGATTAACTTATCTCCGGGATTTGTAATGGCAACAGTCGATTCAGGCGGAGATCCGGTACCGACTTCTTCCACTTCAAAAGTTATTTCTTCTGTTTCTTCTTCAGTAGAATCTTCTTCCTTCTCCTCTTCCTCGGCATCATCCGTTGCATCATCTTCTTTTGCGCTGTTTCCTTCTGCACCTGAGGCGTCTTGGTTATTCTCACTAGGGTCCTTAATAATTACTTCATCCGATTCTTCAATCTCCTGCGGGTCGTTAGGTGAATAGGATTGGTAATAAAACCAAATCCCCGCCCCAATAATACCGATAATTAGGAGGACGACAATAATTTTAGGTAACACGGAAAAGAATGCTCCTGATCGTTCAGCTGCATTTTCCTTTGAGCGTTCAACTCGTGTATATTGGATTTCGCTCTCTGTTTCAGATTTTGGAATTTCTTCTTTATGTTCTTTTAACAATTCATCGGAATCGAGCCCAACTGCTGTTGCATATTCTTTAATAAAAGCTCGAGCATAAAACTTTCCAGGGAGCAGATGGAAATTTCCTTCTTCAATTGCAACTAAATATCTCTTCTGTATCTTCGTCGTTTCCTGTAAACTTTCCAATGAAAGGCCTTTTGCGATTCTCGCTTCCTTCAGCCTAGCACCCACATCCATAATTAACACCTTCCATCTTAAATATCAAACATGTTAAAGCCACCACTTGAACCAAATGTTTGATTTTCAATTGATTCATATGTAATTTCTTCTTCTTTGTGGCTTCTTAATTCAATAATATAATCAAAATCATCTAACGTATATTCCGTGGCCTGAACAAATATGTCAGGATGTTCCACAACTTTTACAGCAGGAAGCTGCATCACTTCTCGAATGAGACGCCAATGCTCTTCATTTGCCCGTTTTTTTGAAACAACACCATCTATAATAAAAATATTGTCTTTATCATACTCTCCGGCAATTAATTTATTTCTTACCGTTTGCTTTATCATGGTACTTGAGACGAACAACCAGCGTTTATTGGAAGAGACACTTGCTGCAACAATCGATTCAGTTTTACCTACCCGCGGCATCCCCCTGACACCGATCAGCTTATGGCCATCCTGCTTAAATAATTCTGCCATGAAATCAACAAGAATACCGAGTTCATTTCTCACAAAGCGCACTGTTTTTCGGTCATTATCCGTATGAATATATTTACCGTGACGCACAGCCATCCGGTCTTTTAATTTTGGTTTTCGGATTTTAAGAACCTTTATAATATCAACGGTTTCCAGAATGGAAGCTAATCTTTTAATATTCTCATCCCGTTCAGAAAGCAGTAGTAGGCATCTTCTGGAGTTCTCAAGGCCATTAATCGTAATAATGTTAATTGAGAGCATACCTAACAGGGATGAAATGTCCCCTAATAAACCTGGACGATTAATCTGATTCTCATATTCAAGATACCATTCTGTTCTTTCCATCTTCCGGTCTCCTTTACAAACGGGGAATGGCGTTTGTATGAAATGATGAATAATCTATTTATACTATAAATGATTTTTTAAAAAGTGAAAAGCGAAATAGCGAACAAATTGAAAAAGAAGCTATATAGATTAACTATACAGCTTCTTTAACGAATTATCCATTATTATTTCCTTGTTGTTCAACCAATCTCACCATGGAGCTTGCAATTGCTTGTTGCTCCTCCTCAGAAGCGGCATTCCACAGTTCTTTCAGTACTGCTTCTTCTTTATTCTTTGCATCTACATTCGATGCAAGATAGTCCCCCACTTCTTGAGCGAAGTTCGTAATGGTTTCATGATTCATCCCACTAGATTTCGCTTGCTGCAAGCGATTAGCAAGAAATCCTTTCCATGAATCGAAATTATCGAGAATGGACATTGATTTAGCCTCCTTTTTATTACAACCGTATGCACCTATAGTATTCAACATCTACTTCTGCTTTATGCACCGGAAACGAGTTGGCTAAATCATCCATCCCCCGGTAACCGGAAGAATCTGGCCGTTTAAATATGGTGTCGGACAATCCATAACATAGCTTACAGCTTCTGCGACCTCATGTGGAGAGCCTGCCCGCTTTAACGGAATTGCTTCGTAAATTTCAGCCCTTTCCTCCGCCAGTAAAGATCCGTTCATTTTCGTATCGATGAATCCTGGACTAACTGCATTTACTGTCACGTTACTTGCCGCTACCTCTTTAGCAAGTGCCTTCACGAAACTGTTCTGTGCCCCTTTTACGGTTGAATAGAGCACTTCATTGCTCGCTCCTACTTCTCCCCAGATGGAAGTGATAAAGATCAGCCTGCCAAATTGATTCCTAATCATGCTTGGTAGTAACTCATGCGTTATTTTAAGTGGTGCATGTACATGGAGAGTGAGCATCTCGGTAAAGCTATCTTCATCCACGTCCTGGAATAAGCCGAATTCTGTTTTCCCGCTTGCAAAAATAATACTGTCGACCTGAAAAACAAGACTCGAAAGCAGCTTATTTATCCCCTCTCCTGTTGAGAGATCAGCTTGGATAATCTGCAAAACCTGATCACTTGCAAATTCTTCCGCCAACTTTGTAATAACGGAAATGTTGGAATGGTAATGAAGAATTAATTGATCCCCTTTTTTCACGCGCTGTTTGGCAATAGCTATTCCGATATCACCACTTGCACCAATGATTAAAACATTTTGCATGATTTAAGCCTGCTTGATCGTACAAACTGCAAGCTGGTCTTCTTTAATCCATTCCTTTAGAAACTCATTGACATCCGCTGTAGTCAACGCTTCAATTTGTGGGATGACATCAAAGAAATTAATACCGTGACGATGATAATCGATAAAATTGTTGGCAATATACTCTAGCGAATTCATGGCGCGAAGTATCTGGCCGATTTTCTTTTTCTGCATTCGACGAAACGCTTCGTCCGTTATTTCTGCATGAGTTGTTGAGAGTAGTAATTCCTTCACTTTAGCGGCAAAATCTTCTGGTCTTGCCGTGTTACCGCCAATTAATGAATAGCCGAAGCTCGTTTCTAAATTCGTTTCAAAAGAGAAGCTTCCATCAATCAATTCATCTTTATACAATTCTTGATAAAACTCGCCACCTCTTGCAAAGTAATGATCTAGGACCATCGTTGTAAGCAGTTCTTTTTTCAAAAATGCTTCTTTATCTAAATGGCTGCTCGACTCTTTAATTCCAACCGTACACTTTGGAATTGAAACTGGCATCTTGATTTCCTTGTATTTCTCTGCAACTTCTTCCGGCTCATCTGGAAATTCTCGCTTGATTTCCGCGATATCCGCAAAGCGTTTTCCTGCTTGATTTTCTTCAATTAGTTGGGACAATGATTCCGCGTTAATATTTCCAATGATGAACAAGGTCATGTTTTCAGGATGATAAAACGTGTTGTAGCACGTATATAAATCATCTTTCGTGATCTTCATGATGGAATCAACCGTTCCTGCAATATCAATATTTACCGGATGATTTTTAAACAAAGCTTGGATGGTACCCATGAAAGACTGCCAATCCGGCTGGTCATCATACATATTGATTTCTTGTGCGATGATTCCTTTTTCCTTTTCCACTGTTTGTTCGGTGAAATAAGGGTCCTGCACAAAGTCCAGCAATATCTCCACATTTTTCTCAATATGATTGGTTGCAGCGAATAAATAAGCGGTCTTCGTAAAAGAAGTGAATGCGTTGGCAGAAGCACCTAGCTTACCAAAGTCAGCAAATACATCTCCATCTTCTTTCTCAAATAATTTATGTTCAAGGAAATGGGCCACCCCATCTGGTACAGTTACTGCTTCCGATTCACCAATCGGAACAAATCGCAGGTCGATGGAGCCATAATTTGTTGTAAAGATTGCATAAGCTTTCTCCATTTCCGGTCGTGGCATGAGAAAAACAGATAAGCCGTTATCTAGCTTTTGGGAGTAAATAACTTCATCAATGTCTGTATATGTCTTCTTATTCATTTACTTCTCCTCCTTGTGCAGTGAGAAGATATAATGTATCTTCCTCGATTCGTTCACCAACACGAATCACATCTTCTTTTGTTACTGCGGAAATATTATCAATAATTTCCTCCAGTGATCGGTCTGTTCCTGCAAGTTGTTGCTGATAAAATAATTCTACAAGACCATGAGGATTATCCATTGTTTCCCGTAAAGAATGGATAATCATATCCTTCGCTTCGTTCATTTCCTGTTCTGAAAAATTCCCTGCCTTCATTTCTGTCATTTGCTCCCGGATGATATCCCGTGCTTTTTCGTAATCTTCCGGTGCGATTCCGCTTAATACGAAGAGAAGCCCCTTATGACTCTCCACCTGGGAAGAAGCATAATAAGCTAAACTATTTTTCTCCCGCACATTCATGAAAAGTTTCGAACTAGGGAAACCGCCAAATAAGCCATTGAATACTTGTAGAGCAGGATAATCTTCATCAGAATACACCGTATGCGTACGATAGCCGATATGGAGCTTTGCCTGTTGAATCGGCTCTTCTTCTATAATTTCTTTCGGTTCCTTTACTTGTTTCGGTTCCGGGCGATTACTTACTTCGGCTGCTGATCCTTCTTCTTGTTTAAAAGTTGAAATGATTATTTTTTCCATCGCTTCGGTGTCCATATCACCTACGACATAAATATCGAATCGATCCTCTTTCAGCATCTCAAGATAGTAATTGTATAAACCTTCAGCAGTAATTGCATCAAGGTCTTCTTCATACCCATTCACGTGAATAGAAAAAGCTTCATTTTTACACATTTCATCAATTAGGCGGCCATTGGCATAACGGATCTTATCATCGCGAATCGCTTGGATCCTCTGTTTTAATGTAGCTTTTTCCCGTTTAACGATTGCCTCAGAAAATTTGTTGTTCTCAAGATACGGTTCATAAATCATTTCGGCGAGCAGTTGCAATGCTTCTTCTGTTACAGCTTCCTTGTCCGGAAGATAGCGCTCATTTGCCACTTCAAGGCGGAAACTCATCACATGCTCCTCGCCCCGCTTCGCCCCATCAACAAAGAGAACGGAGCCATACAGGTCATCAAGTTTTAATTGGAGCTCGGTCCGACTCGGATAATTCTTAGTCGCTTCCCGCAGCACGTTTTGCAATAATGCTCGTTTCGATATCGTCTCTCTTTTTAATGGTGCTTTAAGTTTGACGACAAAGGTTAATGTTTTAAATTTTTTCGTAGGTATAAAATGAATATTGTAGCCATTTTTATTAACGGTCTGTTCTACAAGCAAATTCATGAAACAGCCTCCTATGTTCTGTGTTTTTACTCTTATTAAATATTCTACACATCTTTCAAACGTTCATCCATTAAAACATATTAAACTTTTTACATAATCTGATTCTATGTTGCAAGAAGTAAATTCTTTCCGACTCCGCAGCGAGCTGCCCGCGAGGTAGACTAAGAACGCTCTCGTATGTGGCAACGTCTGCATTAGCGCGTCCTGTGCGTCGAGGCTCACCAGCCGCCCGCGGAAAGCAAGAGGTAGCGGGACTGCGAACCTCCAATGAAGCAATTTTCATTTCATAAGAAAAAACTGACTTGTATGGTGGCAAGTCAGTTTTTTGATTAGACGGATGGTGCTTCTTCTTCTGTTTCTGTTTTGGAAACGAGGACAGTTCGTGGTTTGCTGCCTTCATATGGTCCAACGATGCCTCTTGCTTCCATTGCGTCGATTAGTCTCGCCGCACGTGTATAGCCGATGCGGAAGCGGCGCTGGAGCATCGAAACACTTGCGCTTTGCAGTTCAATGATAAGTTCCACTGCTTCTTCATAGAGCTCATCATCTACCTCTTCCACCACTTCATTCGTTTCTTCTGGAATCATTTCCTCTTGATAAGATGCTTTTTGCTGGTCAATACAATGATCAACGACACGCTCTACTTCTTCATCAGAGAGAAATGCCCCTTGAACACGGACTGGCTTAGATGAGCCAACTGGCATGAACAGCATGTCCCCGCGGCCTAATAATTTCTCCGCTCCGCCGGAATCGAGGATCGTCCGGGAATCCGTCTGTGAAGAGACACTAAAAGCAATTCGGGATGGAATATTTGCTTTAATGACTCCCGTAATAACGTCTACAGAAGGTCGCTGTGTTGCAATGATGAGATGGATTCCAGCTGCACGGGCCATTTGGGCAAGTCGTGTAATTGCATCTTCCACATCATTTGAAGCAACCATCATCAGATCTGCCAATTCATCGACAATAACAACAATATATGGCAGTTCAGCTTCCGTTTCTTCCTCCGTTGCTGTTTGATTATATTTTCTTATATATTCGTTATAGCCTTGAATATTACGTGTACCAGAATCGGAAAACAGATCATATCTCCGCTCCATTTCTGCAACAACTTTCTTTAAGGCGCGGGAGGCTTTCTTCGGATCTGTTACAACCGGCGCAAGTAAATGCGGTATTCCGTTATAAACATTCAATTCTACTTTCTTCGGATCAATCATCATCATTTTCACTTCATGGGGTTTCGTACGCATGAGAAGGGTTGTAATGATTCCATTCACACAAACACTCTTCCCGCTCCCCGTTGCCCCAGCGATCAGTAAATGCGGCATTTTACTAAGTTCTGTCATAATCGCTTCACCAGAAATATCTCTTCCAAGGCCAACTAATAGTTTAGAAGACTTATCACTAAGTGTGTCGTCCATCACTTCACGTAAAGAAACCATCGCTATTTCTTTATTAGGAACCTCAATTCCCACAGCAGATTTACCGGGGATCGGTGCTTCAATCCGAATATCTTTCGCCGCGAGGGCTAAAGCAATATCATCATGTAAGCTAACAATCCGGCTTACTTTTACGCCAGCTTCCGGCGAAATTTCGTATTTCGTTACAGCGGGACCTACATTTACTTTGGTAACTTTCGCTTTAACTCCGAAGCTTTGGAAGGTTTTTTCCAATTTCCTTACCGTTGCCTGTACTTGCGATTTTTCATATTGTTGACTCGTTTTCACTGGTTCACTTAAGAGCTCAATCGGCGGAAGAATATATTCAGGATTTTCGCTTTCTGCCTGAGATAGCTCTGGCTCGTCAATATCTTCCTCTGCTTCGTCCTCCTCTTCCTCCTTGTCTACAGCTGTAACTGATGCAGCTTTAGGCTTCTCTTCCCGGTAGCTGATCTCCGTAAAGTCATTAATAAGAGGTTCTTCCTGGGCAGGGGTTGCATCCTCTATTTGCGCTTCGGAAGCATAAACCGGTTCATCCTTTTCCTTCCGATTCTCTTTATACGTCTGTAGCTTATCGCCCATATTCTTACCAAGCTTTTTCAGAGAGGTGAAAAACTTAGCTACAATGTCACCGAGTGAAACTTCGGTAATGAACAAGACTCCGATAATAATGGAAAAGACGGACACAATAATTGCACCGGCATAGGAAAACAAATAATAAGTAAAAGCAAATAAAATGGCACCAACCATCCCACCGCCCGTACGGCTCGATGGCACTTGTCCGCTTATATAGGAAATATAATTATCCCAAGTAGCAGCAAGCACGGAAACATTCTGGCCTCCCTGTATAATTGGTTCATAGGTTTGGACATGTGTCAATAAAAGAACACCAGCAAATAAAATATAAAACCCGACTATTTTTCTTGTAAAATAATTAGGGTATCTACGTTTAATTAATAAAACAATTCCCGTAACTAATAAAAAGATGGACGCAACAAAATACCAAATCCCTAGGAAAAAGTGAAAGAAATATTCTAACCAGCCAGGGATAGCTCCGTCACTAATGGCACTTGCTCCACTGCCAAAAATGGCTAAAAAGATAAATAATAGGCCTAATAATTCATATTTTAATAGATTTGATTTTTTCTTAGATTTTCTTTTTCGTTTCTTTTTCGCCATTTTCTCACCTCGCACTCGAACATTTATAACCCACTGCATATTATATTAGTTGAGTTTTATAAAACCCTCACCTGATTGTTGGCAAGGGTTTGTCCGTTTAACTCATTTAATTATAGCATACTTCATCTCGTAATTTCCTATTTCAGGGAAGGTTTCCATCTATAATTTCATACGGTTAATGCAAGGGGGCACCTGGTGAGTAATTGGCATTCAAATAATCATTCGGCTCTGTTGAAACTAATTGGGATAACTGATACTCTCCGCTTGGAAGCTTGTCGACATAGAACATTTTTCCTGCGTGGGTAATATAGGAGCGTTCCATTTGGGCTTCCTCTGGATTTGCAAATACCTCTTCTAATTGTAACGGTGTATAGAAAATCATTGTAATATCTCACCTTCCTCACCTTTTTCCCCGATAAATTCGTTCATTTTTTCCATTGCTTCTTTTATTCCACCGACTGCATCAATTAATCCATGGGCTACTGCCTCTTTACCAACCACATTCGTACCAATATCTCTCGTTAAATTCCCTTTAGCAAACATTAATTCTTTAAAAGTATCTTCTTTGATTTTTGAATGATTCATTACAAATTGTATCACTCGATCCTGCATCTTATCCAAGTATTCAAAAGTTTGGGGGACACCAATAACAAGTCCTGTTAACCGCACTGGATGGATCGTCATCGTTGCAGTTGGCACGATAAAAGAATAATCGGTTGCGACGGCAATTGGCACGCCAATAGAATGCCCACCACCGAGCACAACAGAAACAGTCGGCTTCGATAACGATGAAATCATTTCAGCCAAGGCAAGGCCTGCCTCCACATCGCCGCCGACGGTGTTTAACAAAACGATGAGCCCCTCAATTTTTGGGTTCTGTTCAATTGCTACAAGTTGCGGGAGTAGATGTTCATATTTCGTCGTTTTATTCTGAGGTGGCAGCTGCATATGGCCTTCCACTTGACCGATGATTGTTAGGACATGAATATTCGATTCCCCAGTTTGAGCAATATTTGTTTGGCCCAGTGCTTGAATTTTCTCAACGATACTATCTGCCGGATTCTTTTGTTTCTCATCAGGGTTTAAATCTTTGTTCATAAACGGATAACCTCCACCAATTTATCATTACATATAGTATGTTCATTGGTGAAGCGTTCCATGTATTGAGTACTCCATTTAAAAAGGACGGAGACAATAATTGTCTTCCGCCCTTAAAAATAACTCGGGATTGCTTCATCTAATTTGAAGGTTTCATGGAGGATATTTACTGCACGTTTTAATTTCTCTTCGGGCACCAACACCCAAATCGTTGTGTGGCTGTCGGCAGCTTGTAAAATTTGAATATCATGCTTCACTAAGGCAGAGACAATTTGCGATGCTACCCCAGGTATTCCGCTCATTCCTGCGCCGACAGCGGCGATTTTTGCGCAATGTTCGGCCAGTGTTACTTGAAGATTTAGTTCTTTGAAAATGCCTTTTGCTTGTTGAAGGGTTGAATTTGGAAGGGTAAATGCCAATTGGTTTGGAGATATGTTAATGAAATCAATAGAAATTCCAGCTGCAGCCATAGCCTTAAAAATAGCTGTCATTGAATAATCCGGATTCTCTTTGCGGCTGATTTTCACTTGTGCAATATCAGCTTGATGAGCAATACCGGTTATTAGTTTGTTCTTTTCTTTTGATCCGTTTTTATCTTCTCTTAAGCTTGAGATAATTGTGCCATGGTAACGTTTATAAGTGGAACGGACATGGAGTGGAAGTTTCGCTCGCATTGCAATTTCAACTGCCTGGGGATGGATGACTTTAGCTCCTTGGTAAGCGAGATTGCATGTTTCGGTGTACGTACAGTTCTTTAGCACACGAGCAGATGTGACAAGCTTCGGATCAGCGGTCATAATCCCCTCAACGTCTGTGAAAATTTCCGCTCGGACAGCATCCGTCGCTACAGCAAGAGCTGCTGCTGTCGTATCGCTTCCTCCCCTGCCAATCGTTGTAACATCCCCCTTTTTTGTCTCCCCTTGGAAGCCAGCCACTACAATACAATCGTAAGTATCAAAAGCACGAAACAGCCGCTTTGGATTAACATGTTGAATTTTTGCATTCGTATGGTTTTCCGTTGTCATTATTCCGGCCTGTGCTCCCGTAAAAGCTGTTGCACTTATCCCAGCCTGTTTCAGTTCATTTGCGACTACGACTGCTGAAATAATTTCCCCGCAGGCTAACAAAAGGTCAAGCTCCCTATCTGAAGCATTTGTTTCGGGATAGTTTACCAATTGCAACAAAGAATCAGTTGCATATGGTGCAGGATTTTTCCCGAGGGCGGAAACGACAACGATAACTTTATAATCCGCATCAATTGCTTTTTTAACGTGGTAAAGCACATGTTTTCGGGTGTTTTCCGTCTGTAATGAAGTGCCGCCAAATTTCTGCACGAGAAGTTGCATTTCTTCACCTCTCTTTCCAATGAAATAAAAGCAGCTACTATTACTCTTCTGTAGATGTTTAAAGATGTAATTAATAGCCGCTTTGTTTATTTTTCTTTTTTAACTTCTTTCTATCACGTATTAACGGTCTGTAATATCCCCACCTTGAAACATGAGGGAAGCCCAACAGTGTGAAGTTGGGGATAAACAGTCCGTAAATCCCTGATTCGGTTCAACTAACATTCAGTGGGGAGGTAACGAATTCCCCACTGAATGAAGTTTCACTTTATAACCAGTTATTATCAACGACAGATTGAGCGATTTGAACAGTATTTAAAGCCGCGCCTTTTACTAGATTATCGGAGACAATCCATAAATGGAAACCATTTGCCTTATCCGGATCTTTCCGTACACGACCTACAAATACTTCATCTTTATCAGCTGATGATAACGGGGTCGGATAGACTTGTTTAGAAGGCTCATCCTGCAGGACAATTCCTGGAGCTGATTCGAGTACTTTCCAAAGATCCTCTACCGTCACATCATCTTTATCAATTTCAATATATACACTTTCCGCATGGGATGTGAATACCGGTAGACGGACACAGGTTGCCGCGACTGATAATTCCTGATCATGAAGAATTTTCTTCGACTCATTAATCATCTTCCACTCTTCCTGTGTGTATCCTCCATCGGAAAATACATCAATCTGTGGCAATGCGTTAAAAGCAATTGGATAGTGCTTTTCCTCGGATCCTACCGGGAGTACGTTCGCTTCCATCTCTTTACCATTTACATATTGTTCTGTTTGCTTTTCCAGTTCGCTAATAGCATGATCACCGGCACCGGAAACGGCTTGGTAAGTTGAAACAATTATTCTTGAAAGACCAAACGTTTCTTTAATCGGGCTTAATGCAGCAACCATTTGAATCGTCGAACAATTCGGGTTAGCAATAATCCCTTTATGATCCTTAATGTCTTCTTTGTTCACTTCCGGTACAACTAAGGGCACACCTTCAGTCATCCGAAATGCACTTGTATTGTCAATGACAACTGCACCACGCTCTACCGCTTCATTTGCTAATGCTTTCGTTACGGATCCACCTGCGGAGAAGAGGGCAATATCAACTCCATTAAAACTTTCCGGAGTTGCTTCTTCAATCGTCTTCTCTTCTCCTTTAAATTCGATTGTTTTACCCGCAGATCGTTTTGAAGCTAATACTTTTAATTCATTAATCGGAAAATTTTTTTCTTCTAATATTTGTAATATTTTCTTCCCTACAGCCCCTGTTGCACCGACTACGGCTATATTGTAAGCATTTTTTTCTGCCATTTCTCGTTACTCCCTTCGATTACTCTAAATATTTGTACTGTTAGCGTCATATTATATCATATAATTCTAGTTATACGAAATGAGAATTGGTTGAAGTTGATTTTTAGTCAATGCGAATTGGAGCGTTTCATGGAGGGACGGCCAATCGGCAACGAGGGAATTTGGTTTATTAAATGGATCATCCTGGCCAAAGGGAATAAAGAATATATTTTTAGTCGCCATTAAGCGCATTAAGTTAACTCCATTTAATCCGAGGGCATCATTTGTCGACACTCCTAAAACAACGGGAGAATCATTACGTAGCGTTGCTTTTGCAGCCATCAAGACCGCGTTGTCCGTAACCGCATTCGCCAGTTTACTCAAAGAGTTTCCTGTTAGTGGTGCAATGACCATACAGTCTAATGGGATTTTCGGACCGAATGGTTCGGCTTCCACGATGGTTGAAACAACTGTCTTACCAGTGATTTCCTCGATTTTTTTAATCTTATCCACTGCTTTACCGTGAACAGTATCGGTATGCTTGACAGCGTCTGTAATGAATGGATATACATCTGCCCCTTCTTTAACTAGCCGAGTAAGCTCTTTAAATACGAAAACATGGGAATGATGCGAACCAGTAATACCGAAACCGATTTTCTTTCCAGAAAGTGACATGTTTATCTCCTTCCTTCTATCACTTGCATAATCACATTCGCTAAAATTTTGCCAGAAGTCTTCGGAGCAACGACACCAGGGAGACTTTTTGCTAGAATTGCTTTAATTCCGCGCTTCTCAGCAAATTCAAAGTCCGTTCCACCCGGTTTCGAAGCAAGGTCGATAATAACCGTATGGGCAGGTAACTTTTCAATAGCTTCACGCTTAATAACAAGTGCAGGTATCGTATTGATTAAAAGATCACATTGGTCAAGATGGTCTGGCAGTTGCTCAAGGGGAATCGCCTGAAGGTTCATCTCTGTTATGCGGGCAAGGTCACTTAAATCCCTTGAAGCTACACTTACCTTTGCACCAAGACTTGAGAATTTATTAGCAATCGTATGACCAACACGGCCAAATCCAGTTACAATGACATTGGATGAATGAATCGTATAATCCGTATGCTCAATTGCCATCATAATTGTACCTTCAGCAGTAGGTATCGAGTTATAAATTGCGACATCATCCCGGTTAAGAAGCGGTACAAGTTCAATTCTATTATTTTCAGCCTGTTCCTTTAGAAAATCATTTGCTATTCCAGTAAACATAATTGCGGATTCCTTTAGATTTTTAAACCATTCTTCTGTCAATTGGAGCGGCTGATCGGAAAAGACCGTTTCTACATTACCTAACTCATCAGTTCCGGTAATTGGTAAAATAATTACATCCAGATCAGCGGGGTGAATCTCCGATAGATCGCTCTGTTTTAATCCTGTAAAGCTTTGTTCCAATTTATCAAACCCGATTAAAACAATTGTTACTTTTGGTAATGCTTGCAGCTGGCGGATTAATTCCAGGTAGCGAGCATCACCGCCAATTACAGCAATGAGTTGCTCCATTATTGCTACTAACCTCCAAACATCATTTTCTCTCTATAGAATATGATGATTGCGCCTTAGAGTGATTGTAGACTAGCCAATAAATGAAAAAAGGCTGATATCTTGAGATA
>NZ_BMOS01000026.1 GCF_014647195.1 Oceanobacillus indicireducens
GATGGATGGAGTGAATGAATATGACGAAACAACATAAAGCCTTCCAATTTCGTATGCTACCCAATAAAGAACAGGAAGTATTATTAGCCAAAACATTTGGTTGTGTTCGTTTTGTCTACAATCAGATGTTAGCAGAACGAAAAGAAATGTATGAAAAGTTCAAAGATGATAAAGAAGCACTTCAAGAGCAAAAGTTTCCGACTCCTGCAAAATATAAAGAAGAATTTCCATTTCTAAAAGAAGTGGATTCCCTAGCTTTGGCAAATGCACAATTGAACTTACAAAGCGCTTATAAGAACTTTTTTGAAGGAAATGCTGCATTTCCAAAGTTCAAAAATCGGAAAGCGAAACAATCTTACACAACCAATCGAGTAAACGGAAATATTGAATTGCAAGAAGGTCATATCAAATTACCCAAACTAAAATTAGTAAAAATCAAACAGCATCGAAAAATTCCTACTGATTATAAATTGAAGTCTTGTACGATTTCCAAAACAAAGTCAGGCAAATACTATATTTCGATTTTGACAGAATACGAGAAAGACATTAAACCTGTGTCCATTCAGGAAGTCGTCGGGCTCGATTTTGCGATGGATGGTCTATATGTTGAAAGCGAACAGGGTGAGAAAGCCAATTACCCTAAGTTCTACCGACAGTCCTTAGACAAAGTAGCAAAAGAACAACGCATCCTATCTCGCAGAAAGAAAGGTTCTGCACGTCGGGAAAAACAGCGTTTGAAAGTGGCTGCACTACAAGAAAAAACAGCCAATCAACGGAAAAACTTTCTTCACCAGCAATCAAAAGAATTAGCATCAACCTATGACGCTGTTGTTACCCGAAGACTTGGACATGAAAGGAATGTCTCAGGCCCTTCACTTTGGGAAAAGTGTTCACAACAACGGTTGGGGGATGTTCACGCTCTTTTTAGCGTACAAGCTAAAAGAACAAGGGAAACAACTTGTGAAAATTGATAAATGGTTTCCTTCCACTAAGAAGTGTTCTTCTTGTGGTGCAGAAAAACCGGTGAAACTATCTGAACGCACCTACCATTGTTCCTGCGGCTATGTGGCAGATCGTGACTATAGTTCCGCCATCAATATCAAAAATGAAGGGATACGCCTATTAGCGTTATCATAAGCAACCAAAACTCTTGGAACGAGAGGGTTAGCTCGGTCAATTTTCGTTGGCTAGTAAAAGCAACGATAAGTCGAGAAGCCCCCACTTCAAGCGACCCATAAGGGTGGTAAGTGGTGGGAGCAGTTCACAGAGGGGTTACGTTTAATGCATCGATTAGTTCATCCCGTCTTATTTTCGCATCGATATGGTAGGTTTCTTTTAATCTTTTTTCTGTCAATACTTCATTCGAATGGCCAAATGTCCTTACTTCGCCATTTTGCAGCAAAAGTAGCTTCTCTGAAAAGCGGGAAGCAAGATTCAAGTCATGCAGCACTGTTACAACTGTCTTACCCTGGGACGTGAGTGCTTGCAGTAATTTTAATATGTGCATTTGGTAATAGATATCAAGGGCGGAGACTGGTTCATCGAGTAAAATCAACGGTGCATCTTGTGCGAGAGCTTTTGCGATAAAGACGAGCTGTCGCTGACCACCGGACAAATTCAGGATGGAATCATCCCGAAAGCGCCACGTATTCGTTGCGAGCATCATTTCTTTTATGATCTCTTCGTCAGCTTTATTGGATTGTAAGAATTCACGATGAGCATGCCTCCCCATGGAAACAACCTCTTTGACATTGAAATTGAAATCGATATGGGTATCCTGGGGAACATAGCTTAAGTGTCGTGCCATTTCTTTATGGGAGTATGCTTTCTGATCCTTACCGGCAATCTTTATTTTTCCTTCCTTAGCAGTGATCAGTTGGGCAATTGTTTTCAGTAAAGTTGTTTTCCCGCTGCCGTTCGGACCAATTAGACCGATAAATTCGCCTGGCGCGACATGAAAGTTTATGTTTTTTAAAATCTGTTTATCACCGAGCGTTACATGTAAATTGCTAACATCGATCATAAAGACACTCCTTTGTAAGCTCTGATAATAAGAAAGACAAATAATGGGGCACCGATCAGGGCACTCACAACACCAACCTGCAATGTGATCGGCTGAATGACCATTCGCGAAATTAAGTCTGCTAAGATAAGGAATGCTGCCCCGCCAAGTGCACTTGCCGGTAAGAGTAGTCGGTGATCTGGCCCGATAGCAAGCCTTAATATATGCGGAACAACGAGTCCGATAAAGCCGATGATTCCACTAACAGCAACTGCTGCACCGGTGATTAATGCGGCAATGGTAAGCACAAAGTTGCGAGTAACCCGCGTGTTGATTCCCGAAGTTTTCGCATGATCTTCGCCGAGGAGCATCATATTCAACTGGCTGCCAAATAAGAATAAGATGATAATACCAATGGTAATCGGAATCGAGATAATGAGGACATGCTCCCATGTTCTGGCTTCAAGGCCTCCCTGCAACCAGAAAACGATGCCTCGCAGTTCTTGTTCGTTTTTAGATGTAGCGACGAGCACGTTCATCATTGCCGAGAAAAAGGAATTGACACCGATGCCGAGTAAAAGTAATACCGCTATACTTCGCTGATTCGTCGCTTTCCAGACAATGATGATGACAAACATAGCGAATAGGGCACCAATAAATGCAGATATTGGCAGCAACCACTGATTTATTGCTGACCAACCAAAAAATATCGCACAAACAGCACCGAGAGCAGCCCCGCTGGAAACACCGATATAACCGGGTTCAACGAGAGGGTTACGAAACAAGCCTTGCATTGCAACACCGGCAACCGCTAAAGCAGCACCGACAAAGCTTGCGACAAGTACGCGGGGAAGGCGGACCTCTGTAATGACGACCCACTGTTGGTCTGTGAAACCAGCATAATTAATGAGCTGTAGTTTATGTAAAAATATCATAATCGTTTCTTTAAAAGGAATCGAAATCGGTCCTAGAGAAACCCCTACGATAAACGCGACAGCTAGAATGATTGTCATCAGCACTAATGTAATTGTTGTTTTAAAGACGCGATTACGCTTCCATCTCATTGTTAATTTATTCATAAAGCACCTTCAATTTGTACTCCTCTCGGGTGGTAAGGGTAGTTGGATTTTCTTTTTATCACGTATTAACGGTCTGTAATATCCCCATCTTTAAATAGGAAGGAAACCCAATATGTGAAGGTCGGGGATAAACAGTCTGTAAATACCTGATTCTGTTCAACTAATATTCAGTGGAAGGAAGGTAAGGATTTCCCACTGAATGAAGTTTCACTTTATTGAATTACCATTATAGCAAAAAGAGGCAAGTTCTTCTTGCTTTTCGAGGAAATGTACTGAATCATTCATAATTTTATTAAAAAAGGCAGCGTTTCATCCAATTTTGTGGAAAAACACTGCCCGCTTGATTTCTAATATCTTATTTCGTACTTTCCACGGTGTTCCTAACGCCGGCAATGCCCAGCGGTCAAGGACGTACTAATCGGGGACTTTCCAGGCTAGAATGACGAGGATTGCAACCAGCAGCATGCTTGATCAAGAAGTGGGTTCAAGTATCATATAAATCGACATACAATTGTCCTTTGGAATCGATTTGTGCTAAAAATACATCACTAATATCATAGGCGCCTTGCTTTTTCACTTCTGTTTCTAGCCATTCAGCAGTGAACCCTAACACTTCCATGCTTTTTGTCATCATTTTTCCATCCATAATTAAAATCATCGGACCATGTTCCAAGGGAATTGGCATGTTTAACATTTTTGCAGTAACCGGTTGCTGATCGGTTTTTAACATAATACTTAATTTACCGTTCGTCTCTAATATAGCCATTTCAACGTCAGACACTTTAAAAACGTCTTTTTCCCTTAATAAGAGCATTAATTCATTGAGATTCATCAGATTCTTTTTCATATTCTTCTCAAGAATCTTGCCGTTTTCTATAAGGGTTGTCGCTTTTCCATCTGTCAGATTAGAGAATGCATTGGATTTCATTCCGATATAGGAGAGCAAGATTGGAAAGAGCCCCCACACGAATAATGACATTAAGCCATTCAATGCCTTAACATTCTGGTCAACAGACATTGTTGCAGCAATCGAGCCAATCGTGATCCCAACACAATAATCAAAAAATGTAAGCTGGGAAATTTGTTTCTTTCCCATCATTCTCGCCATGAGAAATAATAATAAAAAAGCTGCGATTGAGCGTAGTAAGATTAATATCAGTTCCGGCATCTTTTTTCCACCTTTTACATTTATTATTTAGCTTTAGTATGGGGCAAGATATGCATATCAATTCATGGAAAAGGAGGAGCATTTCTTTGCGTAAAATGATCGGTTTTATCTGTTTATTTGTCTTACTTGTTGGTTGTGAAAATAATTTCGGCGGTCAAGCTTTCTATGACCAGATTAAGGAGATAGAAAGCAGGGTGGAAGCAGAAGATTGGGAAGACGTCGTGGTGAAAGCTGAAGAATTGAAGGAATTGTATAAGCAAGATAAGTGGAAATTGCAATTATTAGGGGATGAGGATGAATATGAGGGCTTATATGAAGCCATCAATAAATTAATCACTGCGGGAAAAGGGAAGGATGAGGCGAACGTTCGGATGGAATTGTCCGGTATTCATACGCGTATTGAAGATATTTATTCGTTGTGACGAACGAGGCTTAGGTTTCCCCTAAACCTCGTTTGATCTTTTTCTGTCTATAAGCGGTCCAAGCTGTTTTTAAAGCAGAATATGTTCCAACTGCGGCGGCTCCGTAAAAGGCTCCCATAAAAAAACCTGCCCATAAATCACCTCGGTGACTGATGAATATGGAAATAATAAATCCGATAATGCTTGCTATCGTTGGGAAGAAGGCCCTGGGAATTGGAAAAAGTTTAAAGCATTGGGTTAATAGAACGACAGCTGGAACTGCAATGACACCATCCTAGAAATTAGTATGAATCGTCGGGAAATCCAAAGTAACTCCTCCTTTTTTAGTAATATGCCTTATTTTGAAAAAAATATTACACGCTCAGGTACCAGCCAACTGGGACAACTGCTCTGACCCCGTGTCCCGATCGGGACATGGGGTCAGAGCAGTTGTCCCAATCTGTTCATTATCTATTCATATTTGGGTTGTATTCTAGGGTTAGTGATATGAATAAGGTTGGAGGAATGAGGATGAATCTTGCTTGGAAAGAGATGAAGAAGAATAAGGTGAGATTTTTAATATTGGGTTCGATCGTTTTTCTTGTTAGTTTCCTAACGTTTATCATATCGGGGCTTGCGAATGGGTTGTCTCAGGATAATGCGGCTTTGATTAAAGATTTGTCGGATGGTCAGTTTTACATGAGTGAGGATGCGGAAGAGACGTATAACTTATCAAGGATTGATGTGGATACACAAGAAGAATTATTAGAAAAAGAGGAACAAGCTACAGCGTTGTCGATTCAGCTGGGATTTCTAAATGATGGAGACAACAAACAGCAAAGTGTCGCCTTTGTTACGTCAGCAGGTTCGGAAAATTTCCCTCAAGTAGGAAATGGGGAAGTCATCTTGGACCGCTCGCTGGAAGAGAAGGGCATTAAAGTTGGAGATACATTGACGAACAATCAATTTAGTGGTGAGTTTATTGTAAAAGGGTTTGTTGATCAAGAGAAATTCAGCCACGCGCCTGTTGCATTTATCCATACGGAAAACTATCAAGAAATGTACCGGGTAGAGGAGATGCAACTTGTCTTCATACCGAACGGGGAAACTACCGAATCGGTTAGCGGGCTACAAGCTTTTACAAAAGATGAATTTTTACATACGATTCCAAGCTTCAACGCAGAACAGCTGTCATTAAATATGATTGTCTGGTTTCTAGTTGTTATTAGCGGTATGTTGTTTGGCATTTTCTTTTATATGATGAACGTGCAAAAGATTGGCCTGTACGGCATTTTAAAAGCAATAGGTTACAAGACTAGTAGTCTATTCAAAATGATGTGGACGCAAATGATATTCATTACATTACTCGCCCTAGGAATATCCATTGCACTTAGTCAGGTTTTCAATCAGATTGCTCCGGACGGGATGCCCTTTAGCTTACCTGTCGGAACAACATTGCAATTGTCCATTGTATTCCTCGTGATTGGATTCATCGGTTCGACCTTATCAGGCATCCAGATAAAAAAGGTCAATCCTTTACAGGCAATTCAGCAAGGAGAGATGTAACATGTCCATACTAACAATGGAAGAAGTGGGAAAAACATTTACAAACGGAGAAATAGAAGAAGAGATATTGAAAGGAATCAATCTCTCGCTTCAGGAAGGGGAAGTTACGGCACTGGTCGGAGCATCCGGTTCTGGTAAAAGCACCCTACTCACGATAGCTGCAGGGCTACAAGACGTATCAGTCGGTCAAATAATTGTGAACGGAGAACGTTTAACCGGAATGAATCAGGAACAAATCCGTAAGATCCGTGCGAGTCAATTTGGTTTTGTTTTTCAATTTGCCCATCTCGTTCCGTTTCTTACCGCAGAAGAACAACTCTTGCTCATGCTTGAGGTTTCCGAATCGAAATTAACGAAACAGGAACAGAAAATAGAAGTCGATCGGATGTTGACATTGGTTGGAATGAGCCACCGGAAAAATGCGTATCCAGCTTCCATGTCAGGCGGGGAGAAGCAGCGGGTTGCCATTGCTCGGGCCATGATTCATAAGCCTAAAATTCTATTCGCGGATGAACCGACCGCAAGCTTGGATTCCAAGCGGTCGCAGGATATTATGGAATTAATCCGCGAACTGACGAAAAGTGAGAAGATCACGACCCTGATGGTCACACATGATGAAGAGATGCTAAAGTTTGTTGACCGTGTGGTTAAAATGAGCGATGGGGTCATTTAATGATCTCAATTCACTCACATTTAGCGTCCAACCCAGCCCTTGATATTGCACAGGGCTGTTTTTTTCTGTACAGTTTGGTTAAAGAAAATATTTTCATAGGAGTTAACAAAATGACAACTATTTTAATTGTTGATGATGATAAAAATATCTTGAATCTCGTATCCATCCATCTGTCTGAACAAGGCTATCACGTATTGAAAGCGAAGGATGGAATTGAAGCATTAGAAATTCTTCATGAAGAAAATTGTCACTTAGCAGTAGTTGACGTGATGATGCCGTTTATGGATGGTTACGAACTGACGAAGGAAATTAGGAGACAGTACAATATTCCAGTTATCCTGCTCACAGCTAAAAGTCAAATCGATGATAAAGAGCAAGGATTTAAGGCAGGAACAGACGATTATCTTGTGAAGCCGTTTGAGCCAAAGGAATTGGAGTTCCGGATTAAAGCGTTGTTGCGCCTTTATTATAATGAACACGATGAATTTACGATTCGAATCGGTGAGACTACGATTAATAAAAGGACGTATGAAGTGAAAGCCGGTGACCGGACCATTCTTTTACCATTAAAAGAGTTTGAACTATTATATTTTCTTATGTCACATCCGATGCAGGCATTTACCCGCGAGCATCTAATCGAACAAATTTGGGGCTTTGATTATGAGGGGGATGATCGCACTGTAGACGTGCATATTAAGCGGCTCAGGAAACGTTTTTCAACATGGACCGATGATTTCCAAATAAAAACTGTTAGAGGAGTCGGCTATTTACTCGAGGCGAAGCGCACATGAGGACACTTTATGTCAAGCTTGTTGTCATGACAATCGGGATCATGATACTCAGCAGTATTCTAGCTTTCCTTCTTTCCAATACGTACTACCAACAAAAATTAAAACCGGAAAACGATGAAAAAATTACAACAATCGCTGAATCGATAACGACTTATATTGATGAGAATCCGAACATTGATCTGATCGACTATTTGGAGAGCATTGCAGCTGTCGGTTATCAAATGTATTTGGTTGATGACACTCAGGAAGGGAATTTTTACGGAGCGGAATTCAGGGATAAGAGTCTTTCGAAACAGACGGTGGAACTTGTTTTAAACGGTGAAGTGTACCACGGCATCCTGGAGTTTCCCCAAGAAACATTTGTGACTGGCTTCTTTGCAAATGAATTGAAGAATACAATCGGTGTCCCGATAACACATGGCGGGAAAAATTATGCGCTCTTCCTGAGACCGGATATTAAATTACTCTTCAATGAAATGCATTTTCTATTTGCCTGGTTGCTTGTATTCACGATTCTGTTAAGTATTATTTTAGTAGCCATCAGCACGAAATATCTAGTTAAGCCGATATCCGAGTTAACGGCGGCAACGAAATTGCTTGCAGAAGCTAATTTTAATGTGGAAGTAGGGACAAACCGGAATGATGAGCTCGGAAAACTTTCACAAAGCTTTGTACAAATGGCGAAAAAGTTAGAACAAATGGATGATGTGCGGAAGGAATTCATCTCAAATATTTCCCATGATATCCAGTCTCCTCTATCTAATATTAAAGGTTATACGAATTTGCTGGAAAAAGAAGCGATTAGTGAGGAAGAGAGAGCTGAGTATATTTCCATCATTAATGGGGAGATCAAACGGCTGTCCAGTATGACGGATCAGTTATTACTTCTCGCATCATTGGATCGCAGTGATGATTTGGTAAAGCGGAAAACGTTCAATCTCGCGGAGCAGCTGAAAGAGTTGGTGCGGAACTATCAGTGGCAGATTAATGAAAAAGGAATCATGCTGGCGTATACATTACCAGATATTGAATTGAACGGGGACCCATCCTTATTGAATACGGTTTGGGATAATCTGTTATCAAATGCGATTAAATATAATAAGCCGGATGGAAGCATAAACCTATCCATCGAAGGAAAAGATGAAGCGGTTGTCATTCGGTTTGAAGATACAGGTATTGGGCTTGAATATACCGAAACGGAAAGGGTTTTTGACCGTTTTTACCGAGCTGATACGTCAAGGACAAGAACAGTTGAGGGGACAGGGCTCGGCTTATCGATTGTCTGGACGATAATTAAATTACATGGTGGCTCGATTCACGTTGACAGCAGAGAAGGGGAGGGGACTGTTTTCACCGTTGAGTTACCTAATCGTATATAATCTCTTTCCAATTCATCCTCTATTCATATTGATTCTGTAGATTATAGAGGAAGTTAAAAAACACTTATATGAATTGGAGAGGATGTAATGAATACTAGATATAGTATATTATTGTTGCGATTCGCAGCTGCTTTTGGTGTAGTTGGAGCGATCCTCGGAGCGCATATGGCTGGAGCAGGTTCGTATGCATTTCGACCGGTTCATGCACATATTTTAGTCGTCGGTTGGCTAAGCCTTTTCGCTTGGGCGGTATATTATAAGGTATTCCAGCCGTCTATCTCAGGCTTGGCAAAAGTCCATGTCTTTAGTGCAATTATTGGATCAGTTGGCCTTTGGGTTGGGATGTGGTTATACATGGTCAAGCCGTTGGAATTACCGGAAGCCGTGCTGCTTATTATTTATATTGGTGGTGGCGTTACATTACTGATTAGTTATATTGTGTTTTTCTTTATGACTCTGTTCGATAAAGGGAAAGCTTAAATATGAAAAACAGAAGCGCAGTTCTTTGAGGAATGAAGGATTCGCACTTCTGTTTTTTTTACTGTCTGTTCTTCAAATTTATACGATATTTATTCCATCACGATCCCAAAATCCCGCAATTCCCTCACAACTCGAGATATTGGCAAGCCAACAACCGTATAATAATCACCGATAATCTGTTTTACAAACATTGCACCTAAGCTCTGAATGCCGTATGCTCCCGCTTTGTCATAAGGATCTTCCGTCGATATATAAGCGTCGATTTCTTCTTCGCTGAGTGGCCAAAATTCTACTCTCGTTCGTTCGACAAATACCTTTTTCTCTTGTAATGAACGGATCATGACACCGGTATAGACATCATGTACTTGACCACTTAGAGTAGAAATCATTTGCTTTGCTTCATTTTTATTGCGGGGCTTTTCAAAAATCGTTTGCTCATAAGAAACGATGGTATCAGCTGATAAGACGATTGTGTTTAGATGTTGAATCGGGATATCTTCACCTTTCCAAATCGCTAGTTGCTTTACTTTATCGATTGGATCTGTTGTTGTAATCTGTGATTCATCTATATTTGCGCTTTGAACGGTAAAAGGGATATTCATTTGTTGTAATAATTCTTTTCTTCTTGGCGATGATGAGGCTAATATTAGTTTGTTTGCCATTCTAATTCCTCCTGCACGTGTTGGGTATAGTTTAATTATAGGTGAATGGGCACGATTGTCACAATTTATTTGGAGCCTATCAACTGTTTAATTCATCTTACTCAGGTATAATGATGGTTAGAAAAATGTGTGGAGAGGTTATGTAGTAATGAGTAGAATCTTATTTGTTATTATTGTTGTTTCGTTCTTGGATACGTTTATCCAATTGCCGATTATAACGCCATATGCGATGGAGTTAGGAGTATCCCATCTTTTGGCCGGGTCAATTGTTGCTATTTATTCGCTGACCAATATGATCGGTAATATTTTCGGTGGGCATTGGATTGATCGTTATGGAAGGAAAAGAATGCTTTTAACAGGGATGTTTTTCGCGGCAATCATCCTTATCTTTTATCCCCTTGCCCAGTCCGGTTGGCAGCTATTCTTTATTCGCTTCTTCCATGGACTTGCTGGTGGGGTGCTGATCCCGGCAGCTTTTGCATATGTTGGTGACATATCGAAGTCGAAAACACGTGGCAGATCGATGGCATTTACTGGTGCAGCTATCGGGATTGCGGCGATTGCAGGTCCAGCAATTGGCGGAGCGATGGCAGCAAGATCGCAAATAGAATATGTATTTATTTTCGTAGCGATTTTATTTTTCATTAGTACGTTTTTAATTTATCAGTTTATTGAGGAGTCCTATGTGTCTACGGAGAAAGGGAAGTTTTCTTTAAGTGAATTTATGCCGCTCCTAAAGCATCCACGAGTTCTCCAAGCATCACTTGCTGCGTTTGCTTTGATGATCAGTAACGGGACATTGGCATTTGCCTTGCCTTTAAAGGTGAGTGATATGGGACTTACATCTGAAACGACGGGAATGATGTTAAGTACATATGGCATTGTCGCACTTATTGTTTTTCTGACGCCAATCAACCGAATATTTGACCGGATTTCTTCATTATCCCTAGTTATTACTGGAATCATGATTATCGGTTCGGTGCATATTATGCTGAATATCGTAACGATTTACTCGGTGAACATGCTGCTTATGGTCGTTTACGGAATTGGCTTTGCCTTTGTATTCCCGTCGATGAATAAGATTGTTGCAGAGGCTTCATCTAAAGTGGATCGCGGGAAAGCGTACGGAATCTTTTACGCATTCTTTTCCCTTGGGGCCGTTGCAGGCTCGTTCGTTTCCGGGGCGACAGCGGAGACGTTGGGTCTGCCGTTTTTCTCAAGTGCGATTACGATGATGACGGTTGGAGTGATCTTGATATTTATTGCGAGGAAATATCCTGTTAAAGGGAAGGAATAGTTAAAAGATAAGCAGGCTGCCTTGGTGTAGTCTGCTTTTTTTGCCGTCAAAAAAGAACATCACACCTGTCATATTCTCATTATTAGCGTATAATAAAAACGATAGACGTAGTAGAAAAAAGATGTTTGTCTGTTTTTCAATGAATAAAGGTGGTATAAACTTGAAACTAAAAAAAGTGCTGCCGATTCTTTTTATGATTATGTTCCTTGTGATGGTTGGCTTTGGGATCATCATTCCAGTGCTCCCGTTCTATGCGGAAGAGTTAGGTGCCTCGCCAACGGAACTTGGATTATTAATGGCAGTATATTCATTCATGCAATTTTTATTTGCGCCGATGTGGGGAAAAATATCAGACAGGTATGGTAGGAAACCAGTTATTCTTGTAGGGATATTTGGTTTATCGTTATCCTTTTTCCTCATGGCATTATCTACACAAGTATGGATGCTGTTTGCCGCCCGGGTTATCGGTGGAGCGTTATCAGCAGCTAACATGCCGACTGTGATGGCGTATGTTGCGGACATCACAACGGAAGAAGACCGCAGTAAAGGAATGGGGATAATCGGTGCAGCGACAGGACTAGGATTTATTTTCGGTCCAGCGATTGGCGGAGTATTCACGAATATCAATCTGCATGCACCATTTTATATAGCAGGAACATTATCATTCCTGACACTCCTTTTCGTGATGTTTTTCTTGAAAGAGTCCTTGCATTATTCCGAAGCTGGAAAAGCTGGTAGAGACAAGAAACCGCCCTTCCGTAAAGCAATTGCGGGACCGTTTGCGTTGCTCTACTTCTTGCAATTTTTCATTACATTATCCCTTGCCGGACTGGAGGCAACATTCGCCTATTTCGCAGCGGCTAAAGCAGGGCTTGATGCGGTGAAACTTGGTTATATCTTTATGATAATGGGACTTGCAAGTGCAGCTGTTCAAGGAAATATGGGGAAAATGACGAAAAAATTTGGCGAAGTGCGGATTATCCAATCAGGGATTATCATCTCGGCTATTGGGTTTGCACTGATTTTATTCACACAGAACTTTATCACTGCAGCTATTTTCCTTGCGATATTCGGAGTGGGAAATGGTGTGATTCGCCCAAGTATTTCGTCTCTCTTAACGAAAAAATCACGTGCGGGTTATGGTAGGACGACAGGTTATCTATCTTCCTTCGATTCCCTTGGAAGAATTATTGGTCCGGTACTCGGCGGAGTTCTATATTCAATTGCGATTGAACTGCCATATATTTCAGGAATTATTTTATCTATCGCAGCATTCTCCCTTGTTAAAGGATCAGCTCGCGGTCGAATGAGTACTTAATTTATTGGTGCAAACACTAAAAAAAGGAGTCGGAGTCGTACAATGGCAAAGCAAAAATATTATGTCGTTTGGGAAGGCAGGAAGCCCGGAATTTATACAAGCTGGGCAGAGTGCCAGAAACAGATGAAGGGTTATAAACAAGCGAAATTCAAATCTTATATGATTCGTAAAGAAGCGGAAAAGGCGTTTGAAGAAGGCTGGAAGAAGAATTGGGGGAGTGGTGGAAATACGGCTGCTGTATCTAGTAAGAGGTCAATGAACAATGCTTCTACAAGTGCATCTACAGAAAAAATAGATTATGACAGTATTTCGGTTGATGTTGGTACCCGCGGGAATCCAGGTCCGATTGAGTATCAAGCGGTAGACACGCGGACAGGAGAAGTCGTATTTTCCTATGGTCCGATTAAAAAAGGAACGAATAACCTAGGAGAATTCTTGGCAATTGTACACGCCCTAGCATATCTACAGAAGCAAGGTAGCAATAAGACGATTTATACGGATTCGGTTAATGCGATGAAATGGGTGCGGGAAAAGAAGGTTTCGACAACGCTGAAACGGGATGCATCGACGGAAGAGGTTTGGAATTTGGTTGACCGGGCGCTTCACTGGCTTCATACCCATACGTATGAAAATAAAATTAAGAAATGGGATACGAAGAAGTGGGGCGAGATTAAGGCGGATTATGGAAGGAAATAGAGCGAAATATAACCTTATTAAAAGGGCCAAATTAAATGGAATAGCAGGGCAGTTCAGTTGAAGAAGAATTGAGGAAATAATCTCGATTCTTCTTTTTTGTCTTATACAATATCCTTAATCAAATAAACTTGAATAAGAGAGAGGAAAATGATAAAGTTTATTCAAATATATATTTGAATAATAATGAGGTGAGGATATGAGTAAGAAAGATACTTGTGAAATCTTTTGTTATGACGAAGAAAAGGTTAATCGAATACAGGAGGGTTTACAGACAGTAGACATTTCTGGTGTAGCCAAAATGTTTAAAGCAATTGCCGATGAAAATAGAGCGAAAATCACATATGTATTGTGCCAAGAAGAGGAATTATGTGTGTGTGATATATCAAATATTATTGGTTCAACAATAGCAAATGCTTCTCATCATTTACGAACACTCTATAAGCAAGGTGTAGTGAAGTATCGGAAAGAAGGAAAATTATCCTTTTATTCGTTGGATGATGAACATATCAAGCAGTTAATGATGATTGCGTTAGCCCACAGGCAAGAGGTGAAGGTCAATGCCTGAACAGCTAGTTAAACGATCCGAACAAGAAGTGAAAGCATATCGTGTTCAAGGATTTTCTTGTGCAAATTGTGCAGCTACATTTGAAAGTAATGTTAAAGAATTGCCAGGTGTACAGGATGCAAAAGTAAATTTTGGAGCATCTAAGGTTTATGTTAAAGGGGAGACAACAATTGAGGATTTAGAAAAGGCTGGATCCTTTGAGAATTTAAAGGTTCGGGATGATAAAGAGAAAAGAGTGGAGCAGAAACCTTTCTGGAAGCAAAAAGAAAACATAAAGGTATATGTTTCAGCGGTTTTACTAGTTATTAGTTGGTTTTTAGTGCAGGAATACGGAGAAGGGCATATGATTCCAACAGTTGGTTACGCAACCTCGATTTTGATTGGTGGTTATTCCCTATTTATTGCAGGTTTTAAAAACTTAAGCAGATTAAACTTCGATATGAAGACATTAATGACGATTGCGGTTATAGGGGCGGCCATCATCGGTGAATGGGGCGAAGGAGCAACCGTTGTCATTCTTTTTGCCATCACGGAAGCATTAGAGCGTTATTCAATGGATACTGCTCGTAAATCGATTGAATCATTGATGGATATTGCACCTAATGAAGCGTTAATTCGTCGTAGAAAGGAAGAAGTGATGGTAAACGTGGAAGATATCCAAGTGAACGATATTATGATCGTAAAACCTGGTCAAAAATTGGCTATGGATGGAGTGGTTATCAAGGGAACTTCTACGATAAATCAGGCTGCGATTACTGGTGAAAGTGTCCCAGTTAGAAAAACAATGAATGATGAAGTATTTGCGGGAACGTTGAATGAAGAGGGGTTACTTGAAGTCAAAGTAACAAAACATGTGGAGGATACCACTTTATCTAAAATTATTCATCTTGTAGAAGAAGCCCAAGCAGAACGAGCACCCACTCAAGCATTTGTTGATAAATTTGCGAAATATTATACACCAGCTATTGTTATATTATCTCTACTAGTTGCTGTTGTTCCTCCATTGTTGTTTGGTGATGCCTGGGGAGAATGGATTTATCAAGGTTTAGCTGTATTAGTGGTTGGTTGCCCATGTGCCTTAGTTGTTTCAACCCCTATTGCCGTTGTTACTGCGATTGGAAATGCTGCGAGGCATGGTGTGTTAATCAAAGGCGGCGTCCATTTAGAAGAATCTGGAGCACTTCAAGCTATTGCTTTTGATAAAACTGGAACATTAACAAAGGGGGTACCTTCTGTAACTGACATTGTGACATATGGTGAAAATGAAAGTGAATGGTTAACCATAACGGCTGCTATTGAAAAAAGTTCCCAACACCCACTGGCTTCAGCGATCGTAAGAAAGGCAGAGGAAAAAAGATTAAAATTTAATAATGTGACAGTTGAAGAATTTCAATCCATTACAGGTAAAGGTGTAAAAGCAAAAGTGAACAATGTATTGTACTATGTCGGAAGTCCCGATCTGTTTGCGGAACTGCATGGAAGTATCGAAAGCACGATCAAGGAAAAAATTACTCATATGCAATTAGAAGGGAAAACGGTGATGGTGTTAGGAACAGAAAATGAAATCTTTTCGTTGATTGCTGTTGCCGACGAAATGAGGGAATCGTCCAAAGAAGTTATAGGGAAATTGAACAATTTGGGAATAGAAACAGTCATGCTGACAGGAGATAACCAAAGGACTGCAACAGCAATCGGAAAACAAGTTGGAGTTTCTGACATTAAAGCTGATTTACTTCCAGAAGATAAGTTAAATTTAATTAAAGAGCTTCGCGGAAAGCATCAAAATGTGGCAATGGTTGGAGATGGTGTGAACGATGCTCCAGCACTTGCAGCATCAACCGTTGGTGTAGCGATGGGGGGAGCTGGAACGGATACGGCATTAGAAACAGCCGATGTTGCTTTAATGTCCGATGATTTAAGCAAATTGCCATATACGGTTAGATTGAGCCGGAGGGCTTTAGCGATTATCAAACAAAACATCATTTTCTCTTTAGCAATTAAGGCTGTGGCTTTATTGTTGGTTGTTCCTGGTTGGTTAACGCTATGGATAGCGATATTTGCGGATATGGGGGCAACATTGCTTGTGACGTTAAATAGTTTACGACTATTAAAGGTAAAAGAGTAAATGCACATCACCAGGGAAAACTTATCTCCTTGGCGTTTTTTAAGAAAGGCAAGACTTAATTGATGTTATCACGTGTTGCGTAAGAGCACTGTATGAAAACAATTTAAATGAATGGCTGGGAGTGTAGTTTTTTTCTGCTCTCAGCCATTAGGTTTATTCGTAGATATTATTTATTTTAAGTTTACTCAAAAATAAAGCTTGAATTGGAAATGAAAATAGGCATTAAAAAATTGTCTAGAGGATTTTCATGAGGAAGACCAATTAGTGGAAAACGATGGAAAGGTTGTCTCTCCTTAGGTACTACTGACAAATAAGATGGCTAAAAAGAAGGAAGAGGTACTTTCTATTTTAAAAGCCTATATAATCAGATGGCGCATTGAGTTAAAAATAACTATCCATTGTCCTCTCGGGACATTCATTGTATAATGTTGTAATAACAGACTTTTATTTATTATCAGATCATTAAGTGTTAGTATTTTTCAAATGTTGGTATAGTATGATTTGCTGGTGGCCAATTTAAAGGGGAGAAGCAAATGGAACAACAGACAACAACGAAGAGTCCAGTAAGGAAAAAAGGAAGATGGAAGAAGATATTACTTATTGGACTATTATTGTTACTAGTTATTGGGGTTGGAGTGTTCATATATATATATTCATACATAAATAAATCCTTGCCTCATATCGAAGGTACCATTGCGTTACCGCATTTACAAAATGAAGTTACTGTGATCACGGATGAAAATGGGGTACCCCATATAAGTGCGCAAAATGATCATGATTTATATATCGCTCAAGGCTATGTACAAGCGCAATATCGTTTGTTTCAAATGGACTTGTCACGAAGGCAAGCATCTGGAACTTTGAGTGAAGTAGTTGGAGAGAGTGCGATTAATAATGATAAATATTTTCGTGCGCTTGGATTAAGACGTGCAGCTGAAAAATCGTATGATACCTATACAGATGAAGGAATTGAAGTGTTAGAGTTATTTGCAGAAGGTGTAAATGCATATATTAACGAGGCAATAGAAGACGGTAAATTACCAATTGAGTATACGTTGCTTGGTGTAGAGCCAGAGGAATGGTCGACGATAGATTCCCTTACGATTGGGAAATATATGGCATTCGATTTAGGGGGAAATTGGGAACGACAAGCGTTTAACTATTATTTATTGAATCAGTTCTCAGATGAAAAAGCCTTGGAGTTATTTCCAGCATATCCTAAGAATAAGCCGACAATCATGGAAGATGGTGAAATTGATATAACGGGTATTTTAGAACATGCAGTTATTCCACATGATTTTAATGGAAGTAATAACTGGGTAGTAAGTGGTGAAAAAACAGCTTCAGGTCATCCGTTATTAGCGGATGATCCCCATTTAGGTTTGGCAACACCATCGATTTGGTTGCAGATGCATTTAGAATCAGCTGATGTAAATGTGGGTGGAGTTATTTTTGCAGGTGTACCTGGGATCATCCTTGGTCACAATGAAAATATTGCATGGGGAGTAACGAATGCAAATCCCGACGTTCAGCAGCTTTATATGGAAAAGCGGAATCCAGATAACAAAGAAGAATTTGAGTTTGAAGGAAAATGGGAAAAGGCACTTGTTCATGAGGAGCCAATCAAAGTGAAAGACGGTAAAACGATTGATTTCCAAGTGCTTGAAACACGTCATGGACCAATTATTTCTGAGTTTGCAGAAGATAGTGCGAAAGATACCGTTTTCTCTCTACGCTGGACTGCACTTGATGCAACGACAGAGTTAGAGGCCATCCTAGATATCAATCGGGCAGAGGATTGGGAAACATTTGAAAAAGGGTTAGAAAAATTCATTGTTCCAACGCAGAATTTTGTTTTTGCTGGGAAAGATGGAACCATTGCATACAAAGCAAATGGAAAAATACCAATCTATGAAACGAGTGAAGATGCACTTTTACCACTTCCGGGTTGGGAAGCGAAGTACGAGTGGAAAGACTTTATTCCATTTGATGAATTGCCTCGTATCGTAAATCCGGAGAAAGGCTTTATTGCAACTGCAAATAATAAAATTGCTGGTGAAAGCTATGCCTATCATATTTCCAACGTTTGGGCACAGCCATATCGTTATGAGCGAATCACAGAAGTATTAGAGGCAAGGGACGATTTTACTGTAGAAGACATGCAAAGCTTGCAGATGGATGCGATGAATTTACGTGCGCGTGAGTTTGTGCCGCTATTTAATGATGTTCTAACAGGTGTAAACCTTGGTGAAGCGGAAAAAGAGGCATTGGAGTTGCTACGAAATTGGGATTATAAGGATGGTGTCGAGCTACCCCAGCCATTGATATTCCATTCCTGGTTTGATGAAATCGATGCAATTTTATATGATGAAATTCCCGAATCGATGATGGAATTTTTTAGTGCGAACGGACAGACAACCGACGAGCTATTACGTAAGAGTATCAATGGTGAAAAATCCATTTGGGTAGAAGAAAATGGTGGTTTAGAAAAGGTATTGCAAACATCCTTAACTGCAGCAGTTATGAAATTAGCGGATAAATATAGCGAGGATATGGAAGCCTGGCGGTGGGGAGATTATCATAAAGTACAGTTTTATCATCCGTTATCTAACGTACATCCTATACTAGCCTACTTTTTTAACAGAGAAAAGCCAATTCCAGTTGACGGAAGTGCTGTCACGCCAATGGCAGCAGCATACAAGAAGGAAACTGGAGAAGTAGATCACGGCGCTTCCTGGCGCTTTGTCATCGACATGGATCAGCCTGTCGTCGGATATCACATTGTCGCACCAGGGCAAATGGGACATTTTAGAAGTGAATGGTACCATGATCAAATGAATGATTGGGCAGAAGGGAACTTCCACAGGACAAAAATCAAAGATGCCCAAGGGAAAGAAATGTTACTTAAACCAAGTATAGAGTAAGCTTTTATAAGGAACTTCAGGGAAATCCTGAAGTTTCCCTATGATAAATGTTGTTGCCTAATTGCCGCTTTCCATTGGAATGGAGAGCGGCTTTTTATCTCGGGAGAATTTGTAATTAAAGGTAACTTGTTTGTTGAAAGAGATGTAGCTTTATGATATTAAAATTAAAAGAAAGGAGAACCCACTTTTTGTAGATTCTCTAATTTTTATGTAAAGCCCTTTTTTGAGAAGCACCTTATTTTTAAGTGGCTGGGAGTACGTTTGGGTTCTGCTCCTAACCACTGAGTTTGTCCCTTAAAATCACGCATCAACTGACAATTCATAAACAATCCGATATGTCTTTTTATCACCTGCATCAAGCACAATATTACCGAAATCCGGATGATGAACTGCACCAGGTAATGTTTGCGGCTCGAGCGCAACAGCCATATGGGGGGATAAGGCATGCCCATCATTTACGATTATTTTTGATTCCGTTGCATTTAAAGAATAGAAAACCAGTCCATTTCGATCAGAGTGAATGCGAATACGTCGGCCGTTATCCAAATGCCTTAATACGGCGACTTCTGAATCCGTTACCTTATAAGGGTCATCAAAGCCTGATGCCCCAGATTGTTTGACAGATTCCAATTTTTCTAAAAGGTTACTTTCCTCGTTAAAGTCATAAGCTGTGTCTGAGATATTTAGTAGTTTACCAGTCGGGATTTGGTTCTTATCAAGCTCCACCGTTTCACGCGCGGGGATGCTTAATAGATGATTCTTGAGCCCGGCTGTTTTATCATCGTTTAAATTAAAATAACTATGGGTAGTCGGGTTGAACAAGGTCGCCATTTCGGATTGGTTTTCACCGGTAAATTCAATTTGTAACTGATTTCCAGAAATCCAAGTGTATGAAATGGACACAGCGAGTTCAGCGGGGAAGCCGTCCGTCCCTGGATCAATTTTTTTCGTGAAAACTATGCCATTCTCAAGTTCGGAAACGTCCCACCATAAGCTATGGAATCCATTGTTTCCACCATGTAATGTGTTATTACCTTCATTTTGTGGCAATTGAATATGTTCATTATTATACTGGAAAGCCCCATTTTTAATTCTTCCGCCGACCCTACCGATCGCTTTACCAAAGAAGTACGTTTGATCTGTTATAAAATCCTCCGAGTCATGGAAGCTAAGTAAAATATTACTAGTATTGCCGTCTTTATCTGGCATTGTTAGTGACGTTAATGCAGCACCGACATTAAGGCAAGAAAAGGAATAACCATTTCCTTTGTCCACCGTATATTTCATTAAGGGAATGTCTGTCTGAACGTTTAATTTTTCTTTTGTAATTGTCACCATAATGAGCACCAACTTTCTAGATTGAGTAAACGGTTACAATGCAATCGTATCACTTGTGCGTATGAAAGTCAATTACCTTTGACTTATACGGACAAGTGATATAAAATGAGGGTAGTTCATAATTCTGTAAGGGGATGAGTCTCGATGTTGGAAAAATTGAAACAAGAAGTCTATGAAGCGAATATGTTACTGCCAAAATATAATCTTGTAACGTTCACATGGGGAAATGTCAGCGGGATTGACCGGGAAAAAAATCTCGTCGTCATTAAGCCGAGCGGTGTGGCCTATGAGGAATTAACACCAGAGCAAATGGTCGTTCTTGATTTGGAAGGGAATATTGTGGAAGGTGATTTAAATCCATCGAGTGACACAGCAACTCATCTTGTATTATATAAACATTTTCCAGAAATCCAAGGAGTCGTTCATACCCACTCGCCGTGGGCAGTGACATTTGCGCAAGCCGGCCTTGATGTACCAGCTGCTGGCACGACCCATGCAGATACATTTTACGGACCGGTTCCAGTTACAAGAAAAATGAAGGAATCGGAAGTAGTCCATGATTATGAGAAGCAGACGGGTGACGTAATTGTCGAGACTTTTGAAGAAAGAAAAATTAATCCGTCTGAAGTACCAGCAGTTCTCGTCAACGATCACGGTCCATTTACATGGGGTAAATCAGCAGAGGATGCGGTCCATCATGCAGTTGTTTTAGAAGAGGTATCCAAGATGACGTATCATACATTACAATTGAACCCCCATCAGATCGACATGGATTCCTACCTATTAGATAAACATTATTTAAGAAAACATGGAAAAAATGCTTATTATGGTCAACAATAAATGATAACTTGAATAAAATGCTGCTGTTTTGAAGAGTGTATCCATTACTTCTTCAAGGCAGCGTTTTTTCTTTGTGATATAATAAATTTGTCATGACATAAAAGGGGATCTAGCCATGGTTAAAAAATATGAACGAATTAAAATAGATATAAGTGAAAAGATCTTATCGGGTACTTATCAGGTGAGTGATAAGTTACCGACGGAATCAGAATTAATGGAAATGTATGAAGTAAGCCGCTTCACGGTGCGCCGGGCAATTGATGAGCTGGAGAAGGATAATTACGTTTACCGGATTCAAGGTGCCGGGATATTTGTAAATGACTGGAAAAGTAAACCGAAGCAGCAAATTCAAAATAAAACGATAGGGCTCATATCAACACATATAACGGATTATATTTTCCCGAATATCATCAGCGGCATCGATAATTATATCTCCGCATACGGTTACTCGATACTTATTGCCGATACTCAGAACAATCCAGAGAAAGAACGGAAAAGTTTAACGAATCTGACAGCCAACCAATTGTCAGGATTTATTATCGAGCCGACAAAGAGTGCGAGAAATAATCTCAATAAAAATATGTACGATAATATAAAAGCGATGGGTATCCCGATGTTATCGATCAACGCGACGTACGATGATCTCAATATTCCGTATTTAGTGATGGATGATGTGAAAACAGGGGAGATGGCGACCAATTACTTAATTTCTAAAGGTCATCAGCAGATTGTAGGAATATTCAAGGTTGATGATAAGCAAGGGGTTGACCGGATGAATGGCTTTATCAAAGCTTATCAGGACCATCCGGAAATCTCGAATATGGGCGATATGATGATGTACCAGACAGAGGAAAAAATAGATAATATCTTCAAAAAGCTGCACACGATGCTGACGCGTTCTAAATATGCTCCAACGGCAATCGTTTGTTACCATGATCAGCTGGCAATTCAAATTATGAATTTCGCAAAAGAGATTGGCTTAAAAATCCCAGAAGATATTTCGATTATTGGCGTGGATGATTACCCGTTTTCCAAATACACGAATCCAAGCTTGACGACGATTCGCCATCCTCAGGAAAAGATGGGATTTGATGCAGGGAAAATGATTATTGATATGATTAATAAACAGGAAGTCCGTTCCAAAGTTTATGAGCCGGAGTTGATTGAACGCGATTCCGTTCTAGAATTAGAGAAAGTTAACGATTCTCTTCAGGAAAAGAAGGGATAATAAAGTGAAACTTCATTCAGTGGGGAATTCCTTACCCCCCACTGAATGTTAGTTGAACAGAATCAGGTATTTACGGCCTGTATATCCCCCACCCTCACATATTGGGCTTCCCTCGTGTTTAGAAGTGGGGGGTATTACAGACCGTTAATGCGTGATAAAAAGTCCGAATGATTCAGCCTTACCTTATACTCTAAGGGAGGAGGGAAGATCATTCGGATTTTTCATGGATTAAATATGTTCAATTGCCGCTAATTCAACTGGTAGTCCGGCCCTATATTTCGTAATGAATTGCTCGTAACCTTCCACCCCCGCAGGTTCTGGGCTTAATGTAGAACTTTGCGGGTCAGTAAATACGTATTGGTCAAGGAAATCCTCTAAACTGATTTCCTTATTTCCTTGCTTCACGTAAGCTGCAAGTACTGCCATACCCCAAGCACCGCCTTCACTAGCCGTTTTCATAACCGTAATCGGTATATTTAGTGCATTGGAGAGGATTTGTTGGGCGATGACAGGTGTTTTAAATAGGCCGCCTTGTGCGATTAAAACATTTGTCTCGATTTTTTCTTCATTAATTAAAATATCCATTCCAATTTTCAGTGGAGCAAATGCTGCATACAACTGCGTAAGGAAGAAGTTAGCGAGTGTGAAGGAACTATTGACATCTCTTACGAATAGAGGGCGTCCTTCTGGCATTTTCGTGATATTTTCACCAGATAAATAACTATAATTGACTAATCCGCCAGCATCCGGTTCTGATCTTGTTGTTGAGTGGAATAGGATTTCAAATAAGCGGCCTTCATCAAGGTTAACGCCAAGACGTTCAGCGAATTCTTGAAAGATACCAGCCCAAGCATTAATATCGGAAGAGCAATTATTCGTATGGACCATCGCAACAGGCTCATTATTTGGTGTTGTCACGAGATCGATGTCTTTATAGACTTTCTGTAATGGTTTATCAAGGACAAGCATGGAAAAGGCAGAAGTCCCGACGGAAATATTTCCAGTTCGTCTCCGAACACTATTCGTACTAACCATTCCAGTTCCCGCATCCCCTTCAGGAGGAGCCATGATACTACCGGCTTGAAGGTTTCCGTTTATATCTAGTAATCTGGCACCAGCTTCTGATAATGTGCCTGCATGATCCCCTGCTTGTAATACTTTTGGGAGGATATCAAGAAGGTTCCAGTCGTATTGAGAGACATTTTCCAGGTTTTCAAACAGCTTTATATGCTTATCGGAATAAGAACCCGATTCTTCAATTGGGAACATGCCGGAAGCATCACCTACACCTAACACTTTTTCTCCAGATAACTTCCAGTGGACATAACCTGCAAGTGTTGTAATGAAATCAACCTCACGTACATGCTCTTCTTGATCAAGGATTGCTTGATATAGATGGGCAATACTCCAGCGCTCCGGAATATTGAATTGGAATAGTTCGGTCAAGTCATGTGCCGCCTGTCCTGTCGTATTATTCCGCCATGTACGGAACGGTGTTAGTAATTCATCATTTTTTGAGAAGGGTAAGTAGCCGTGCATCATGGCACTTACCCCAATGGAACGAATATTTGAAAGTGTTGTGTGATATTTACTTTCTACGTCAGCAGCTAGTTGAAGATAACTGCTTTGAATCCCTTTCCAAACATCTTCAAGGGAATAGGTCCACATGCCATTTTCGAATTTATTTTCCCAGGCATAGTTTCCAGCAGCAATCGTATTGAAATCGTTGTCAATTAGGACAGCTTTGATTCTCGTAGAACCTAATTCAATCCCGAGATATACATCGCCTTGCTGAATCGCTGTGGACGTCTCTGTAAGATTCATAAAAATTACCTCCAAAATCTATTATTCTGGTTCTCTCTTCATTTTAGGCTGTTTTATTATTCTTTGCCAATCCTTTCATTTCACCGATTTTCTCAATTTCTTCTAATGTGCGGCCGCGAGTTTCTGGTACACGGATACGGATAAAGGCGACTCCGAGTAGACAAATGATACCAAAGATAGCGAATACAGCTTCCTGTGCCATCGAGGCAGTCATAATCGGAAAGAGCAATCCGACGAGGAAAGATCCTATCCAGTTAAAGGATGAAGCCAAACCGGATGCACGTCCGCGGATGAGCAGCGGGAAGATTTCTCCGACAATTACCCACGTTAAAGGTGCCCATGTAAAGGAATAGAATGCGACATAAATACTTAGGAACACAACAATCATCATCGGGTTCGCATCTGGAACAATGGAATTGATGATCGCCGGGAAGATAAAGGAAAGCCCCATTACTGTACCCCCGAGGGTCAACAATGTCCGACGTTTAAATTTATCCGCAATGACAAGGAACACTAAGGAACCTATTACTAGAATGATACCTTGGATAATCGGCCACAGCAATGCAGAGCTTGCTGCTTGTCCAGTAGCTGATTCTACGATTAACGGGATATAGTAGAATATCGCGTTAGCTCCTTGGAACTGCTGGAAGGCTGCGACACCGACACCGGCAATAACTAAATAGCGATATTTACTATTTAATAAAGCACCCCAAGAAACTTTCTGATTTTCTTGCTTACTGCTCTCTTGAATTTCTTTGATTTCGGTTTCAATTGCTTCTTTATTTGGGCGAATATAGCTTAGTACCTGACGAGCTTCGCCAATCTTATTATTTTTAATAAGGAAACGAGGCGATTCCGGTAACTTTAATACACCGAGAAACAGAATGATAGCAGGTACCGCTGCCATCGCAAGCATAGAGCGCCAAGCCATCGTCGTTGGTAATCCGCTTAGTAAAAAGTCAACAACATAGGACAGTAACATCCCGGAAACAATCATTGTCTGGTTTATCCCAGATAAGCGTCCCCGTAACTTGGCTGGAGCCATCTCTGACATATAGGCCGGAACAAGTGCAGATGCTGCACCAACGGCAAGACCAAGAAAGACCCGAACGATAATTAGGAAGATATCACCATTAGGCGGTGCAATTCCCGAAAGGATTGATCCAATAACGAAGATAATCGCAGAAGCTAGAATCATCTTCCGGCGCCCGAAACGGTCCGAAAGTTGTCCTGCAAGAGCACCACCGAAGATTGCCCCTAACATAATAGAAGAAGTTATCAAGCCAATTGTTGCCGCATTTTGCAGTCCCCAATCTTGCTGCAGGAATGGAAGCGCTCCTGTCATAACACCAATATCATAACCGAATAATATTCCTCCAAAAGCTCCAAAGAAATAGATAAACTTATGAGAAATCTTTTTTTCTTTTACCAATTAAATTCCCTCCCTAGGTGTAGAACATTTCTCGAAAATAACTTCTTTAAAATCGTAAAGGCTTACAAACAAGAACGTAATGAGAGTACTAGCAAGTGAATGGAGTTATTTATCAGTACAACTATGTTAAAAAATATGAATTAATTGCGTATAACTAATGTACCTCCTCTTTTATATGGTTACTTTCAGCTGGAAGTAAAGGCTTTCACAAATAAATAATATCATTATTGTACAGACAAATCAACTAAAATATTTTTGTTCGTATAAATAGTGTAGTGTCATATGCTTTGGAACACGTGGATTTATTAAGGGTTCTATTGTTTTACAGAGATGATTCACCTATCTTTTATACGTATAAATAAACTTATTATTGACTTGTGCGTATCATTAATATACAATACAAGTTGTAAGCGGTTTACAAAATATTAAACGTACAGTACTGTAAAGAGATTCAAACCATGTGAATGGAGCAGGGGAAACTTAAGATATTTAATTCAAGGAGGTCTTTATTATGTTGGAAATAAATCAATATGAATTTTGGTTCATTGTAGGAAGTCAGCATTTATATGGGGAAGAAGCATTGAATGCCGTTAAGGAAAACGCGGTAGAAATCATGAATGAATTAAATGAAAAGGGTAATTTCCCTTATCCGATTGTATTTAAAACAGTTGCGACGACTGCAGATAGCATCACAGAGGTTATGAAGGAAATTAACTATAATGATAGTGTTGCTGGTGTTATTACGTGGATGCATACATTCTCTCCAGCGAAGAACTGGATCAGAGGGACGAAACTACTTCAAAAGCCATTGCTTCATTTGAACACACAGTTAGCGAATAATATTCCGTGGAAAGACATTGATATGGACTATATGAACCTACACCAAAGCGCACACGGGGATAGAGAGTATGGTTACATTAATGCTCGTTTGAAGAAAAATAATAAAATTGTTGTCGGCCATTGGAAAGATGAAGAGGTTCAGAAGGAAATTAAGCAGTGGATGGATGTTGCTGTTGCTTATAATGAAAGCTTCAACATTAAAGTTGCTAGATTCGGTGACAATATGCGTAATGTGGCTGTTACGGACGGGGATAAGATTGAAGCACAAATTCAATTCGGTTGGACAGTCGATTACTTCGGTATTGGTGACTTAGTCGCTGAAATGAATGAAGTGACTGATGAAGCGATTGATGAGGTATATAAAGAGTGTAAAGAGAAATACGAATTTGTAGTAGGCGAAAATGATCCAGCATTTTTCGAAAACCAAGTGAAAGAACAAATTAGGATTGAAATCGCATTGAAGAGATTTTTAGAGCGTGGTGGTTATACTGCATTCACGACGAACTTCGAGGATCTATGGGGTATGAAGCAGCTCCCTGGTATGGCGGTACAGCGTCTGAATGAAGCCGGGTTTGGTTTTGCTGGTGAAGGTGACTGGAAAACAGCGGCACTTGACCGTTTAATTAAGATTATGACTCATAACAAGTTGACAGGCTTTATGGAAGATTATACGTACAACCTAGTGAAAGGTGAGGAAGCGATTCTGGGCTCGCATATGCTTGAAGTTGATCCGACCTTAGCAAGCACGAAGCCACGTGTGGAAGTTCACCCGCTAGGTATTGGTGATAAGGAAGACCCTGCGCGCTTAGTGTTCGATGGGGTGGAAGGAGAAGGTGTGAACCTGACTGTTTCCGACTTTGGTGATCATTTCCGAATGGTAATGTACGAAGTAGAAGGAAGTATCCCAGCGGAACCTGCCCCGCATCTGCCCGTCGCTCGTCAAATGATGACTATAAATGCCGGATTCCAGCATGGCGTGGAAAAATGGGTTGAATATGGTGGAGGTCACCATACGGTTCTATCATTTGCAGTTACTGCTAAACAAATAGAAGATTTAGCGAAAATGTTCGGATTGGAATGTGTAACAATCCGATAAAGTAAAACTTCAATCAGCGGGGCGCTTTATCCCCGCTGATTGTTAGTTGAACGGACATAAGGTATTAATGCGGACTGGGACATGGGGTTGGGACATGGGGTCAGAGCATTTGTCCCAGGGACAAACGCTCTGACCCCACGCTCCACTTGCAGATTATTCCTATAAATGATACACTACAAGTAATTATTTGAAATGGAGGTGGTTAAGGATGTTGAATCAGGCTGTTTTAGGGCACGGTTATGTATTGGATTTTCTGTATTTTTGCCGTGCAAAATTTGCAGGTTTAGTTGTTAACGGGATAAGTATGCCCTTTTTTAACAACTAAATAGCAAACTAAAACAGTGAAACATTCTTAACCCGCAGGCGGTATAATACGTAGGCAAAGAGTGCATTTTCATGCACTCTTTTTTCATATGGTGAAGTGGTCGCACTTCTATAAGTCATGGGGAGAGTTGTCTTCTCATGGCTTTTTTTATGTTTAAGAAGGATTGGGACATGGGGTCAGAGCATTTGTCCCAAACGAGCGGTCGCTCGGGACAAATGCTCTGACCCCGCGTCCCATTACGAGGAGGAAGGAAAATGATTATTTGCAGTGTGAATCATATCGCAAAAATGTATGGTGGAAATATGGTTTTTGAAGATCTTACATTTGAAATAAAAGAAAAAGAACGGCTCGCTTTAGTAGGAAGAAATGGAAGTGGAAAGACGACTCTACTTCGGTTGTTAGCTGGTGAGGAGTTAGCTGATGGAGGAAAAATTCACTGGAAAAAAGGTGCTTCCAGAGGGATTTTGCAGCAGATTCCGGAAGGGGTGGAAGGTACTGGTAGAGATGTTTTAAAGCAAGCCTTTTTTGAACTGACTAAGATCGCACAGAAAATGGAAAAGCTTGAACGTGATATGGCTAATGAGGTGGATGTAAAAGGGTTAGAAAAATTAGTATCCGAATATGGTACGTTACAAGAAATATTTACTGTAAAAGGCGGTTATGAAATGGAGGCGGAGATCGAGAAAATTATCCATGGTCTAAATATGGAATCTTTCATTCAGCAACCATTTCGTGAGCTTAGCGGAGGAGAGAAAACAAAGGTAGGGTTAGGTCAACTGCTGTTGAAACAACCGGACTTGTTACTGTTAGATGAACCGACGAATCATCTTGATCTCATGGCTGTTGAGTGGTTGGAGAGCTTTTTGCAAGATTACGAGGGGACAGTTCTTGTGATCTCCCATGATCGTTATTTTCTCGATGAAGTAGTAGATAAAGTGATGGATTTGGAGGACGGGGAACTGACGATGTATCACACGAATTTTACCGGATATGTAAAGGAAAAAGAGAAGCGACTATTGCAAGCTTTTCAGGATTATGAGGAGCAACAGAAGAAAATAAAGAAAATGAAGGAGGCGATTAAACGGTTGCGGGAATGGGCGAACCGTGCGAATCCTCCAAATGCAGACCTTCACCGGAGAGCTCGTAATATGGAGAGAGCCTTGGAAAGAATGGATAAATTGAATAGGCCAGTATTAGAGCGGAAGAAGATGGGGCTTGAAATGGAAGCTGGAGAAAGGAGTGGAAAGGATGTTATCCAGCTACGCGATGTCAAGAAAAGTTTTTCAGGAAAACAATTATTTGCGGACATCTCGATGCATCTTGTCTACCAAGAGCGAGCTGCAATAATTGGGGAGAATGGGAGTGGAAAGTCAACACTTCTGAAGCTGATATTAGGTGAAATAGCTGCAGATGGAGGAGAAATACGAATAGGGAGTAACGTCAAAATTGGCTATCTGTCTCAGCATGTATTTCAAGAAGCTAAGAATGAAACGGTGATTGAAGCTTTTCGTAATAAGGTGAGGGTAACGGAAGGAGAAGCAAGAAACATTTTAGCGAAGTTCATGTTTTATGGTTATGCCGTCTTTCAAAAGGTTTCCGGTTTGAGTGGTGGGGAGCGGATGCGTCTAAGACTTGCGGAACTGATGTATCAGGATGTGAATCTCTTAATTTTGGATGAACCGACAAACCACTTGGATATTGATTCCCGGGAAGTGTTGGAGGAAGCGTTGGATGATTTTAACGGAACGATCTTGGCTGTATCCCATGACCGGTATTTTCTTAATCGCTTGTTTGAGAAAATATATTGGATGAAAGATGGAACTCTTCATGCGTTTAATGGGAGTTATTCCTGGGCGAAGGAGAAAATGGAGGAGACTAGAGCGCGACAAGCGGAAAAGAAGGAGCTTGATAGAAAACAAGAACACTCCCTTTTCGAGAAAAAGCTTCGTGAGAAAAAACATAACGAAAACAAGGTAGGGAAAGAGCTAAATCTTCTGGAGGGAAGAATTATCGAACTGGAAAGGAAACTATCAGAAACTCAAGACTTGGACTTATTACAGCAACTATATGAGGAAAAAGAAGAACTAGAAGAGATATGGCAAGCACTTATTGAAAAATTAGACTAATCGATAGTTGGGACATGGGGTCAGAGTAAATGTCCCAAACGAGCGGTCGTTCGGGACATTTACTCTGACCCCAGTGTCCCACTTTTAAGGGAGGAATATGAAAATGGAAAATAAATCAGTGATTAAGATGTGGCAAAAGTATCAGGATAGGTTTGGAGATGTAGCTAACGAGTATGAGGCATGGGCTTTCGGGAATTCCAAGGAGATGGCAGATGAACTTGCTGATCTTGTGTTGGCTGGAGTTAAAACGGCAACTAGTTCCCTTTATCTATTCTATGAATTGGAGAATGAAACTTTACCGTACGTTGGGCTGCATAATATTATTCTGAACGGTAAGGGAGAAGCGGTTGCGATCATCGAAACAACTTCAGTCCAGATTACTCCTTATGATGAAGTTACAGAAGAACATGCATATCTGGAAGGGGAGGGGGATCGTTCTTTAGCTTATTGGCAGAAAATACATGAAGATTTTTTCAAAAAAGAACTTCGAGAGATAAATAGAGATTTTACAGAAGATAAGCTCGTCGTTTGTGAGAAGTTTAAGTTGGTATATAAGAATGGAGAAATTTGTTAAAGGGGAGAAATTCAAGGTCAAATTGATGCTGGCTTTGCTATTATTGGTTTTTACGAAGATGATTTCGGCGGGAAGCGGATGCTAGATAAGTATATTAAAACATTTATTACGTATTAACGGTCTGTAATCCCCCTCCTCTAAACATGAGGGAAGCCCAATATGTGAAGAGCGGGGATAAACAGTCCGTAAATCCCTGATTCTGTTCAACTAACATTCAGTGGAGGAGGTAAGGATCCCCCACTGAATGAGTTTCACTTTATCGCTACACGTACGGTTAAAATTGATCAAATGGAAATTTTACCTAAATAACTATTAAACGGGCCAAATTCAATTCAATTTGGTAGGGTACAATCTGCCGAATTGTTCTTGCAATACGGATGAAAAAGGCTGTTAATCTAGTTTTTACGAGAAATCGTAAGGCGATAAAATATAAAATGATGTACATTATCCCGTATGTTAAAGAGAATTCCAATAACGCAAAGTCCTGTGATGTAAGTAAATGAACGCCTTCACCGTTTGCGAAGAATTGCGGCGTGCCAAATAAATAAGGATGAATAAAAATGATGATTCCGACGAGCAAACTAACCGCTACTGTAAATACTCCAAGCATGAAAAGGTGCAGACTGATGAGCAAAACTTTCCCAAGAAACTTAAATAGGGAAGAAAGTATACTGGATTTCCTCACCAATGAAATAATAATTGCTAAAACAATAATAACGACAAAGAAAATCCCATAATTAATTAAAGCTTCAACCAAACCCCTTACCCCTTGTCCCGCTATAACCCCTTGTCCCGCTATAGCATGATGCCACCGTCGACGTGGAGGGCGTGGCCGTTTATGTAGTCGGATTCGTTGGATGCTAGGAAGAGATAGGTATTAGCAATGTCTTCTGGTTTACCAAGCCGCTGTTGGGGAATTTGCGCTTTCATTTGTTCAATAACCTTCTCAGGTACTGATGTAACCTTACTTGTTTCTGTAAATCCAGGTACGACTGCATTTACATTAATTCCTTTTCTCGCCAGTTCTTTCGCCCAGCTTTTGGTCATGCCGATGATGCCGGCTTTTGCAGCGGCATAATTTGTTTGTCCAACATTACCATACACACCAGAAACAGAGGATGTACTTATAATTTTTCCACTACCTTGTTTAATCATGTATGGGATAACTGCTTTGGTACACTGGAATACTCCAGTTAAGTTCACATTGATGACTTGCTGGAATTCTTCGACACTCATTTTGGTAAGCATTGCATCCCTTGTGATGCCTGCATTATTAACTAAAATATCAATCCGGCCATACTCTTGAATAGTCTCATCCGCAAGCTGCTTGCAACTATCCCAGTCAGCAACATTAACTTGGATGAAGCGGCAATCCACTCCTTCTTCTAGCAATATTTTCTCTTGTTGTTTTCCTGTATTCTCATCAAAGTCTGCAATCACTACCTTTGCATCTTCCTTCGCAAAAACGCGAACTGCTGCAAGCCCAATACCATTCGCAGCCCCTGTAATAATTGCAACCTTCCCATCTAATCTCCCCATCTCAAAAACCCCCTTCCGAACTATTTAATATTTTCTATCATTTTAACATAGAAAAAGAAAATCGGGACACTGGGGTCAGAGCATTTGTCCCAATCAACTGGGACAAGTGCTCTGACCCCAATGTCCCAACCCCTCGGTTAGTTTTCTGTTCGTCCTGTTTTTGAGGTTAGTTCAAATAGTCCTGCTTCTTTGGCTGTAATGAATGCAATGTAAACAAATGGTCCGAAGATGAGTCCAAGCACACCGCCTAGTACATAACCAAAGTACATGGAAAGTACGGTTGGAAGGGCAGCAAGGCCTATAGAATCTCCCAATACTTTCGGTTCGATTGTTCTGCGTAACACAAGTAAGACGATTGTAAGGATAATCAATTGAATCCCCATAAATGTATTCCCGAGAATAAAGGCGAGTAGTGCCCAAGGGACGAGTACAAGTGCTGGTCCGACGTATAATGGAATGATATCGACAATCCAGATAATGAAAGACATGACCAAGGCGGGCCCTGGAGCAATAAACTTAAGGCTAACGAAGCAAAAAATAAATACCCCGATACTTAAGATGAGTTGTGCTTTCCAATATCCGAGGAAGACTTCACCCATACGTTTGGAAATGAACTGCAGCTTAGCGGCAAGGTCAGAACGGAACCAGCTCCAGAAAATCTTCTTCACTCTTGGTAATTCCAGACTGAATAAAAATAGAGCAATCAAGAAGAATAAGGAGACAAAAATTAAGTTTGGAATCGCCGCTACAATATTTTGTACAAACGATCCAATTCCAGTAATAATGGAGGTCGTAATACTTAACGCTGTCTGCATGAAATCAGAAGATAATGCTTCTAGTTCTTCAATAATCACATCCGCCATTGGAACTTCTTGGAGAAAATCATAGAACTTTTCAATATTGTTTTCTATAAAATGCTGCACTTCGATGGCATAGCGCGGGATTTGAAAAGCCCATCCATAAAGAATGTCAAAAATGACAACGACTGTAATATAAATGATTAGGCCGCTAATGATCAGAAAGGATAGAAAGGTAATCAAAACAGGTAAGATTCTTTTCTTCCATTTGAATTTGCGCATCATTAGCCGAACGAATGGTTCAAAAACTAGTGCGAGCAATAGTGCAAGTAGGATGGGGAAAATTTGTGAGAAATAAAAATATGTAAGGAGGCCCCCAACAACAATAAGTACTCCGATGATAATTCGTTTGATAATTACATTTGACGTGCTCATTTATAAGCAGCTCACCTTTCAAGTATAAAGATAGAATAATAGATTAAGATAAAAGTTCGGTAAAAGATACAACTATTATAACAGGTTAGAAGGGGAAACACCCATTCAATTGCTAGGAAATTTAGGGACATTGGGGTCAGAGCATTTGTCCCAGTGGGACAAATGCTCTGACCCCACGTCCCATCCCGCGATCACAATTCTAATTTTTCTCGTTCTTCTGTTGTGAAAATCCGTGATCTTGTCAAAAATCGCTTCCCTTCTGGACCTTCCACGGAAAACATCCCACCTCTTCCATCTACCACATCAATGATAAGCTGGGTATGTTTCCAGTATTCATATTGATCTTTGGACATGTAAAAAGGCGTATCGCCAATTTCTCCTAGTAACATATCCGATTCACCGGTTCTGAATTCATCACGTGGATAGCACATTGGGGAACTTCCGTCACAGCAACCTCCGGATTGATGAAACATGAGCGGGCCATGGATTGTTTTCAATTTTTCTAGTAATTGAAGTGTACTTTCCGTCGCAACAACACGTTGTACCATCAAAAAATCCCTCCTTATTTTAATCTATGTAAAAAGGAAGCTAATCAATACAGGCGATTAGCTTCCTTGCAGATGAAAGTTAGAATAAACCGGTAGGGCCTTCACTATAACTGATTAATAAGTTTTTCGTTTGCTGGTAATGGGCGAGCATCGTCTGGTGATTCTCCCGGCCGATTCCGGACTTTTTATATCCGCCAAATGCAGCATGGGCAGGATATTGATGATACGTATTCGTCCAAACTCTTCCTGCTTGAATCTCCCGACCAAAGCGGTAAGCAGTATTAATATTCCGCGTCCAGACACCAGCACCTAGACCGTAGAGTGTATCATTCGCGATCTCCAGCGCTTCTTCCTTATCCTTGAAGGTTGTGACAGACAGGACCGGACCGAAAATTTCTTCCTGGAAAATCCGCATTTTGTTATGTCCTTTAAAGATAGTCGGTTCCACATAGTAACCGTTCGAAAGCTCTCCGTCCAGTTTATTTACATTACCGCCGATTAACACTTCCGCGCCTTCTTGTTTTCCGATATCAAGGTAGGAAATAATTTTCTCTAGTTGCTCGGTTGAGGCTTGTGCACCCATCATTGTGGTCGTATCGAGCGGATGCCCGATTTTAATTTCTTTAACTCGTGCGAGTGCCCGTGCCATAAATTCATCGTAAATGGATTCGTGAATCAAGGCACGAGAAGGACAAGTACACACTTCACCTTGATTTAAGGCGAACATTGTCAAGCCTTCCACCGCTTTATCGAGAAAACCATCATCTTTGTCCAAAACGTCTTCAAAAAAGATATTTGGTGACTTTCCTCCAAGCTCCAATGTTACCGGGATAATATTTTCAGATGCATATTGCATAATCAAGCGGCCGGTTGTTGTTTCGCCGGTAAAAGCAACTTTATCAATCCCCGGATTTGTTGCAAGTGGCTTTCCAGCTTCGACCCCGAATCCATTCACGACATTCAATACACCAGGAGGAAGCAAGTCATGAATCAACTCCAAGAGCACATGAATCGATGCTGGTGTTTGTTCAGCAGGCTTTAAAACGACACAGTTACCGGTAGCAAGCGCTGGTGCAAGCTTCCACGTCGCCATTAACAGTGGGAAGTTCCACGGAATAATCTGTCCGACGACACCGAGCGGCTCATGGAAGTGATAAGCAACCGTGTCATGATCAATTTGGCTGATGCCACCTTCTTGTGCACGGATGACACCGGCAAAATAGCGGAAGTGATCGATGGCTAAAGGCAAGTCAGCTGCGAGGGGCTCGCGAATTGCTTTTCCGTTATCCCAAGTTTCCGCAACGGCGAGCATTTCCATATTGTTCTCTATGCGATTTGCAATTTCATTTAAAATGTTTGCCCGCTCCGTAACCGAAGTTTTTCCCCAGGCTTCCTTCGCTTCATTGGCTGCATCGACTGCTAACTGGATATCTTCTTTTGTTGAACGGGCGATTTCACAGAATGCTTCACCAGTTACCGGACTGACATTTTCAAAATATAATCCCTTGACTGGTGGAAGATATTCTCCTCCAATGAAGTTATCGTAACGGTCCTTAAATGTAATCACTGCACCTTCTGTATTTGGGTTTTTATACCTCATATTAAAATCCCTCTCCTTTAATAATTTTTGCCATGTTGACTATAGGTTTGTCCTAATAAAACATATGCAAGTAGGAGAGGGAAAATGACTGGGACGGGACATGGGGTCAGAGCATCTGTCCCACTGGGACAAATGCTCTGACCCCATGTCCCGCTTTTAACCATCTAATTTTTCTTTTAATATGACTGCTTGGTTTTCTTTTTCATTTTTTGCTGCGAAGAGGAGAGTGACTTGGTTGGCATCAGCTGCTATTTTCTTTAATTCATCAAGCGCTTCTTTTTGTTCGCCGGATTTTAATTCTTTTAAGTACTTTTCTTTAAATTGTTTAAAGCTCATTTCATCATGATGAAATGATTTCCGTAATTCATCTGTCGGACCAATTTCTTTAAGCCAGTGATCGAGTTTCGCTTTTTCCTTTGATACCCCTCTTGGCCAGAGACGGTCAACGAGAATGCGTACCCCGTCTGCTTTTGAGGATTCATCATAAATTCGTTTCAGTTTAATCTTCAAGAAAATCCTTCCCTTCCAATATCTAATGTACCCGGGTATGCAAGAAAGAAATCTTCTTACCTGTTTTAAATTGAAAAAATTCCCAAGCTCTAGGCAGGTCTGTTAAAATGATATTATTTAATTGTAGTATCCGGAGCATAATATAAATGGAAAAAGCCTACAAAATTCACAATAAAGTTGAGGGAAGAGACGATGGTTAATGCAGGATTAATCCTTGAAGGTGGCGGTATGCGCGGATTATATACGGCAGGAGTGCTTGAATACTTTATGGAGCGGGATTTATACCCACCCTATGTCATCGGTGTTTCGGCGGGAGCTTGTATGGCCGCATCTTATCTTTCAAGGCAAAAAGGTCGAAACAAAAAAGTGAATCTCGGTTTTATTGAGGATAAACGTTACCTTTCCTTTAGAAATTTTATCAAGAAACGGGAACTTTTTGGGATGGATTTTATTTTTGATGAAATTCCAAATAAATTAGTTCCATTTGATATGGATACGTTTAAGCAGAATACAGAGGAATTCGTCATTGTAACCACCGATTGTGACACAGGGGAGCCGGTCTATTTTAATAAAACGGACCAGGGGACAGATCTCGTGAAATTACTCCGTGCCTCAAGTTCTTTGCCATTTGTAGCGTCGAGTGTGGAATATAAAAGCCGGCATTTATTAGACGGCGGGATTAGTGATCCCATTCCGATAAAAAAATCAGAGCAAGATGGCTTTGAAAAGAATGTAATTATCCTTACAAAGCCAGAGGGTTATTTCAAACGGCCAAGAAAAATGTACTCTATTATTAAGTATAAGCAGCATCCGAAAATAAATGATTTATTAAGGGAACGGTATAAGCATTATAATGAGACACTTGAATATGTCGCTAAACAGGAACAGCTAGGAAATGCGTTTGTGATGCGACCAAGTGTGGCATTGCCGGTAGGGAGGGCGGAACGGAAGAAGGAACGAGTGGAGGAGCTTTATGAGTTAGGTTGGAACGATGCTAAAGAGCAATTTGAGGCACTGCAGCGCTTTCTTAGCAATTGAAAACACTCTTTGTATGTTTTTCCGAAGAGAGGGAAAACGTAATAAAAAGGAGTGATACAATGAAGCAACGGCGCTTAAGCATTGAAGAATTTAATGAATTATTACAGAAATGGAATGATCAACAGATAAAGATTGTGAAGCAGGAAATGGATGATATAGATGAAATACTTCTTGTTTTAAGAGGAGTTTCTTTCACGAAGGGACAGAATATTGATGATTATATATCCCATTACGCCTTGCAATTAAACGGAAGTGGTCTCATCGAAACAACGATGAACAATTATGAATCCTTGCCAGCTGAAACATTTGAAATCCCTCTTGAAGAGGAAGCAACGTACGAATTTGATGGGGCTCGCTTTACGATCAGCACCTCCCGCGGAGTTTATACGATAGAACAGAATCAATTCGTTTAGGAGAAAATAAGTAGTTTAGCATTTTTTATTGAAAAAGATGCTAAACTACTTTATTTTTTGGAATGAATTCTTATTCGAACGGAATCGCAAAGCTTCTTTTGTTAGGATGTTTAGCAACGAGCAGATGGCATTTTCTTGCATTATCTTTTGTATACCAATGATCTTTTAAATATCTTTCCAACTCGTCCACTGTTTTAACCTTTTCGTCTTTTAATTCACTTAGAAGCATTTTAATATGCTCTTCATTCAACAGAAAGCCATTAATTTCTATCTTCATCATGGATAACTCCTTTTTCATTCAAATCTCTATGTCCGCATTATACCAAAAGAGAACGGAATACGATAATTTCCATCTGAAATAACTAGTAAAAAGAAGGACACACTAAGATTGAATTAGTGTAAAGGAGGTTTATACCATGTCAGAGGAAAATAAGAATAGAAATAAGGATAAAGGAAAACAGAGGAACGTGAGAAAATATGATACGAAGCCGAAGCGCGATGTGGAGATAGCTGAGGATACAGAGTTCCTAAATCTTGATCAGAAGAGAAATAAAAGAAAACGGGATGATTAATTTTAGTGCTTGGGAATGGGTGCCGGTGACTGCTTTTGCCAAAAAGGCACCCTTAATTTATCACGTATTAACGGTCTGTAATCCCCCCTCTTCTAAACATGAGGGGAGCCCAATATGTGAAGGGGGGAACAGTCGGTAAATCCCTGATTCTGTTCAACTAACTTTCAGTGGGGAAGGTAAGGATACCCCACTGAATGAGTTTCACTTTATTTTATAGGGAAGGGATATAAGATTTATCTTCCACGTATGTTTTATCCAAATTGTTGTTTGCAAAGAATATATTATAAAGATGATTTTCTATTGTGGGACAGTTGCTCTGACCCCCGTGTCCCAGCAAAAATATGGGACAAATGCACTGACCCCATGTCCCGCACTTTTTCTTGCATTTTGATGGGGAATACGTTATATTTAAATTGTGATAGTTAGTGAAAATGTTCACAAGTTAAAGTGTGAGAGGGATTTCAATTAAGTGATGGTTAAGGGAATTTACTCTTACCCTTTATTGTTCGAATGGGAGTGGGGTCTTCGGTAATTGCTATGTTTACGATAGGTAAGCGTAGGGTAATTATCTTAAGAAATAAAGTATCCTGCTATTATTAATTTTCTAAAAAATATCTTATTCGAACTGTTGTAGTGTATAAAATATGAGAAGGGAGCAATAACATGATGAATCTAATCGGAATAGTTGGAACGAACTCAGACCAATCCACGAATCGTCAATTACTAGAATTTATGCAAAAACATTTTGCTGAAAAAGCGAACATTGAACTTTATGAAATTAAAAATTTGCCTGCATTTAATAAACCTAGAGACACCACAGCACCACCTGAAGTGCAGGATCTTTCGGATAAAATTAAGGAAGCGGATGGGGTTATCATCAGCACACCAGAGTATAATCACTCTGTCCCAGCTATTTTAAAAAGCACATTGGAATGGTTATCTTATACGACTCAACCACTTATTGATAAACCGGTCATGATTACTGGAGCATCATACGGTCGCCTAGGTTCTTCCCGTGCCCAGTCACACTTGAGACAAATTCTTGATGCACCGGAATTGAAAGCACGTATTATGCCAAGTTCTGAGTTTCTGGTTGGCCTATCTTTACAAGCTTTTGATGAGGATGGCAAGCTTGCCGATCCAAACAAAGTGCAGGAACTAGAAGAAATCTTTAATGAATTTATCCAATTTGTAGATATTACAAAGCAATTAGTTAAAACGAATCCTAATAAAAACAAATCCAAAAGTTTTTCTTGGGAGAAGAATTAATCCAGGGAGGTATATAGATGAAAATCGTTGGAATCGTCGGATCAAATGCTGAATTTTCATATAACCGTTTATTATTAAATTTTATCGCTAAAAATTTAAAAAACTTAGTTGATGTTGAAGTGCTCGATATTGATGAAGTTCCGATGTTTAATCAATCGGATGATCAAACGAACAGTGAACCGATTCAATATTTAAATAAAAAGATAGTTGAGGCAGACGGAGTTATTATTGCGACACCAGAGTATAATCATTCGATACCTTCTGCATTACAAAGTGTTCTTGAATGGTTATCCTTTAAAATACATCCCCTTGATGGAAAACCAGTCATGATTGTAGGAGCTTCCTATGACGTCCAAGGGTCTTCCCGCTCTCAGCTTCATTTGCGCCAAATCCTTGACGCCCCGGGTGTGAATGCTGTCGTCATGCCAGGTAACGAATTCCTGCTTGGCGAGGTGCATCAAGCTTTTGATGAAGATGAGAATTTGAAAGATGCTAGCACCGTTCAATTCCTTGAGAGTTGTATTAAGAAATTTATTCGTTTCATTAATGTAGTAACGATTATCGACTCACCCGAGGGAATGAAAGATGTATCGAGTACAGAGGATTTATATGCTACAGGGAAAATCGATACAACAATTGAAGGCGTCGATATGGAAGCCGAAGATTGGGTCGAGCAGGCTGCTGAAGCGGTGGGAGCAGTTGAAGGTGATACGTACGTGAAATTGGACCGAGGAATTTTAACCGTTAATCAGTTGAATTACTTTCTAAAATCTATGCCGGCTGAATTAACGTACGCAGATAGCAATAACCAATTCCTGTATTATAACCGCATGTATGAAGCGGAAGACATGTTAGCATCCCGTACACCGGCACAGGTTGGTAATCCACTAGCTAAGTGTCACCCGGAAAGAACCTATAGCGGAGTTGCGTGGGTCATTCAGCAACTACGTAAAGGAAAAGAAGATGTCGTCCGAGCGCATGTGCCAACCCATGGACCAGATAAGTTCGTTGTGCACAGCTATCAGGCCATTCGGGATGAGGAGGGAAATTATCTTGGAATTAACGAATACGTCCAAGATATCAAACCGATTATTGACTGGTACTTGAAGCAAACCGGACAACAATTAACCGGTGGCGATGTTGATGCAGTCTCCGGAGCTACAGAAAAAGTAGATACGGTATCGGGAGCAACCGCTCAAGATTAATAATGAAAAGAAACATAGGGGAAAGAGGTCTCTATGGCCTCTTTTTTCGAAAGCTAACAAAGATAAAATAAATATGCTGTGAACTTAGGTATCTAGGGCGAGCCACGTCCGGCTCCAGCGCCCAGCAACGAGCAGATCTTTTGGTGGGACGAGCAGTGCGCAGTCCCAAACTTCACACTCTTCCAATCGATAAGTCAACATCAACTCAAAACTAAAGGAGGACCGCTTAAATACGGGCTAAAGCCCAACAACGGCATACCCCTTAAAGGGGCATGTTACCTTTATCTCATTGCGTAAAAGGGAAGTTCGATTAAGTTCGCCCCGTCCTGGGGCAACATCGAACTACCTTCCGTCCTAGGAGGCACAGTTTGTACGTTGCTACGACGCACAGGATGTGCTAGTACAGGCGTTGCGACAGGACGTCGCGTACTTAAGCCTGTAAGGGCACTTGCGCCTTTGATCAATTTTCACGTGGAAGGATGAGGTTTGCCGAATGAAAACTCGTGAAATACATATGATGGGTACGATTATTCAATTATCGGTTCAGCATAAATACGCGGATTTTGTCTTAGATGAATTGATTATTCGCCTTGAGGAATTTAATAAACGCTTCAGTGCCCATGACCCGGACTCAGAATTGATGCAGATTAATAAAAACGCTGGAATCATGCCAGTGAATGTCCACCCTCAGTTATACGAACTGATTAAAATTGGAAAATTACATAGCACGCCTGCAGACAGTTCTTTAAATATTGCAATTGGTCCGCTTGTTGAAGCATGGCGCATTGGTTTTGGCGGTACAGAAGTTCCAGCAGATAAAGAGATTCAAGCTTTACTTCCTAAAACGGATCCGATGAATATTATTCTTAATGATGCGGAACATACCGTGTTTTTAAAAGAACCCGGAATGTTCATTGATTTGGGGGCGCTAGCAAAAGGCTTTATAGCGGATCTATTGATAAATGATATTGAAACGCTGGAAGTGAAAGCGGCCATCATTAATCTGGGCGGGAATGTCCTCACCTATGGAAAATCACCAAATCAGCCAGATGGATTCTTTCGCATTGGAATTCAGTATCCATTCGAGGCGCGTGGAAATCATATCGCGATTGTTAAAGCATTCAATCAATCCGTCGTTACTTCTGGCATCTACGAAAGAAAATTAACCTTAAATAATAAGACTTACCACCATATTTTAGATCGGCACATAGGTTATCCGATTGAAACTGAAATTGCTGGCTTGACTGTTGTATCCAAACGTTCAGTCGATGGTGAAATTTGGACAAGCCGTTTATTCGGGAAGTCGGCTGAGGCAACAATTGCTGCTTTAGAAGCAGTAGAAGATGTCACGGGAATAGTCATTACAAAAAACGGAGAGCTTCATTATTCCGAATCGCTCCAGCCATATTTGGTTATTTAGATGTTCCAAGAATAAATGTATCCCTTCCGTCAAAAGCTATCCCTATAAGGAAGGAGGACACAATCATGACATCAAGACCAAAAGGACCGAAACAAAATAAAAATCCAGATCTGCCGCAAAGTCCAGTTCAGCCTTATGGGGAACCTTTATCCGGCTCGAAAAAGACAAAAAAAGCGAATCATTCCAGACAAAATTATAATCCGCATCATGGATTATAATAGATGACGATCAGTTCGAGAGAGAATGTATTTAATCACTTGAGTGGAATTATTTAGTGTGCTTTGGTTGATTAGAGTGCTTCTTACTTCTGAATAGAGATTATTTAGTTTATTTCAAATTGATTAGAGTACTTCTAATCACTCGAGCAGAAATTATTCACCTTGCTTCGTTAGAATAGAGCGCTTCTCATCGCTTGAGCAGAAAATTATTTCCTTGCTCCGTTTGAATAGAGCACTTCTAATCGTTCGGGCGTAAATTTTTTGCTTTATTTTAGTTGAATAGGGTACTTCTAATCGCTTGAGCGTAAATAATTTACCTTACTTCGGTTGATTAAAGTGCTTCTAACCAGAAAGATCTTACTCAATTCAGCCGTTTAAATGCTTTTATCATCAAAGAAATAGACAAGGGGAGGGGTTTATGTTGCAAGTTAGAATAGAAATAACTTACCGGACGAAAAATGGGGCTGAAGCGGAGTTTAGTTCTGATTACATGGAGGCAGAACCCGCCCTTGTCATCGCTCGCGATCTCGAGAAAACGGAGAGAATGAAACAATTAACAATTATTGATACGTACGATGTAAGTTGGACGTTAAAACAGTTAACGAAATTTATGGAAAAGGTTAAAACAGAACCCCATGATATCGTCGTTTATTTTGATGGCGGATTTGACCAGAATACACAGAAAGCCGGATTAGGTTGCGCAATTTACTATAAACAGGATGAAAAATCATATCGAATTAGAAGAAATGCTTTAGTAGAAGGTTTAATCAGCAATAATGAAGCCGAATATGCAGCACTTCATCTCGGACTGAAGGAATTAGAACTGTTAGGCGTCCATCATTTACCAATTACGTTCGTGGGAGACTCCCTTGTCGTTATTAATCAACTTAATGATGAGTGGCCGTGTTATGAAGCCGAATTATCAAAGTGGATGGACCGGATTGAAGCAAAAACGGAGCAACTCGGAATTGCGCCAACCTATGAAAGTGTTTCACGTAAAAAGAACCGCGAGGCAGATCAATTGGCGACACAAGCTTTACAAGGAGTTGAAATTACGAGTCACTCGGAGCAGTAAATAAAAAAAGGGATCATGCATCCCTTTTTCTTTACGTCCATCTATTTGCCTTTTAAAAAGCGCCCGAACCTCCGCCGCCACCGCCAACTCCAGTACCTGAACTTGATGAAGAATTTACTGACTGGGCTACAGTCCTTGTCGCCGAACTAAAACTTGTATTCGCGGTAGATGAAAGTGTCAGTAACGCTAATAAGTTGGCAGTTGAATCAGGTTGTCCGACGGCATTACTTTCAATAAAGTATTTATTTTTCTCCTGAAGTTTCTTATCCTTCAGTCCAGCGGAGAAAATGAGCGCGCGTTCTTTATCATCTTTAGGTAACGTGTACCAGCTACTTGATTGTAGATCATTAAAGTCTTCTTTAAATTGTTGCCATTGCAAGCTAATAAGTTGCCCCTTGACAGTCCGCGTTTGGAACACAAGGACAAACAAGAGAAGGCCGCCTAGAACAATGAGATTAAAAACAAGCCACATATATAATTCATGGACACCGAATAATATGATGAGTGAAAGTAATAAAAGACTGATTAGCCCCGTAATCCAGCGGGGTTTTATATGCTTATTGAGCAGTCGATGTGACTTTATTTCTTCCTTTAATAATTGCTTATACTCTACTAGAGCCTTATAAAACGTCTCCTGATTTGTCGTCTTCTTCGTATATTTTTCCAGCTGGTCAAAGGAAAATATGCGATTTTCCCCAATCTTTTTAAACAAGAGATCCATAATCAATGTTTCGTGCTCAAGATCCGTATTCTCATGAACAAGATAAAAAGTATCATTTTCCCTCTGCTCAATATTCCCTTTCCTTACTAAATCCATCATTGCCGCCGTCAGCATATCCCCATGCTCTGCTACCTGATTACGGAAATAAAGAATCGTTGCGGGCATACTCATCATTTCCTTTGGAACTAAGGAAACTTTATGATATTGGTGCTCGGCTTCACGCTTCGCCATTTCTTCCTTTCTTCCGCCATAAACTAAGAGGAGGAGTAAATATAAGCCAAATACTGTTGTTACATAAGGTGCAAGATCTCTAAGTGTTTCTTGACGAGCGAGAAAAGCTGCTTCCTTATCGGCTAGTTTTTGTTCTTCACGAATCATTTCATCCCGAATGGTTCCATCGTGCATCGGTGCGGCAGAAAATAAAGCGTTATCGTATGCTACACGTATATCCCCATTCTTCCCGCTATCCACAAGGCCCATCTTGAAGACAACTGTCCCATCACTATCGATGTTTTCCGTTTTATAAGCTTCATCCAATCCATATGCTATAACATCTGTCGTCATCTTAGGTGGATGAATCGTAACGGTGAAATTCTCATAATCGCTCTCATTGCTTGTATCAAAAAATGGCCAGTAAAATTGTGCCATATCTTCATAAACTTCGACACCGTCCTGGATCAAATAAGAAAGTTCAATCGTAACCGTCTCATTTTTCCCGCTTCTAAATACCTTGTACGTGTCATCGTCTCGTTCAACTTCTAAGCTAGTCCCATTTTCACTAGCTGCAAAATCTGTAATGGAAGTACCTTTTTTCGGAATAAGGCTACGGGTGATTCCATTGAACTTCCCATCAAATTCATACGTATGGAATTCTGTCACTTTGACATTTCCATCCTCCAACAGGTAAGCATCAATATCTGTTTCATTAATTATAAAGTCGACCGCTAGTGCATGGAGCGGGAACAGTGAAACCCCAACTAATATTGCCAGAAAAAGAGTGACTAACCTTTTCATGTAAACCCCTCACTTTCTTAAAAGTAATACGAAAGAACAACCGAAAAAGATTCACTGGGACGTGGGGTCAGTGCATCTGTCCCAGTTTTTTGCCTTCATAATACGAATAGAGTACATTTATTAATAAAAGCTTAATATCTCCGGCATATTGGACGATATGAAATAAGGAGGACTATTTATTTCTGCTACAATCCAAAATGAAGATAGGAGTGCTTGAATGAAAAAGATTTCAGGGTTACTTAACTTTAAAAAACTTAAAACAAAGGTGTTATTTGGTTTTTCTATTATTATGTTATTAGTTGTCCTTTTAAGTGGATTCACTATTTACTCGATTAATTCCGTAAATAACGATTTGGATATCGTATTGGATAGGGAAATAGAATTAATGATTGCTGATGAAGGGTTGGCAAAAAACATGCTGGACCGAACAAGGTTGATTCAGGGTTATATTTTGTTCGGTAATGAAGCATATAAAGAAGCTTTCGAAGCGGGACTAGAAGAGAGTATTGCATTAGAAAATCGGGCAGCAGAGCTAAGTAGTTCAGCGGAATTAGAATCATTACTTGAAAGAAAAATAGAGTGGGGTTACCTAACAGATGAGATAATTGAGGCTTATGAAAAAGGAAATGTAGATGAGGCAGGAGTTATTTTAGAAACATCACTTGAACCGCTTGGGGGAGAATTAATCGATGGGTTTGGAAATCTGGCAGAGGCTACAGAACAAAGAATTCAAGTGATTGGTGAAGAGATCCAACAAAATGTAAATACACTTATGACTTTTGGTATTGTTATTTCTTTGGCGGTGATTGTTCTAGGGATTACAATCGCAATGTTTACTGCGCAGATAATTACAAATCCAATTCAAACCGTAATGAAACGAATGAAATTAATAGCTTCTGGTCATTTGAATAATGAGCGGTTGACCGTAGATATGCGAGACGAAATTGGACAATTGGTGTCGGCAGCAAATGATATGAATGATAATATGCGGGATATTATGGTGAAAATCACGGACGTCTCCCATACGGTTTCAGCACATAGTGAAGAACTCACGCAATCTGCTTATGAGGTGCGTTCAGGTACGGAGCAAATCACTAGTACAATGGAAGAATTGGCGTCAGGAGCGGAAACACAAGCCTATCAATCCGGTGATTTGTCCAATATGATGTCTAATTTTACAGAGCAGATTGAAGAAGTAAATCGTAACGCAGCACATGTGCAAAAAGAATCGAATCAAGTGTTAGAAATGACGAATGAAGGATCCGTGCTAATGGATTCATCAACGAATCAGATGGAAAGTATTGATGCAATGGTACAAGCGACAGTGAAAAAAGTGGAAGGATTAGATGAACAAACGCAAGAAATTTCTAAGTTGGTCACAGTTATACAAGATATTGCCGCTCAGACGAATTTATTAGCGTTAAATGCTGCAATTGAGGCGGCAAGAGCTGGTGAAAATGGACGTGGATTTGCAGTAGTCGCTGATGAAGTCGGCAAACTTGCTGCACAGGTAGGTAGTTCGGTAACAGATATATCAGGGATTGTCTATAATATACAAACTGAATTCAGTGAAGTGACAACTGAATTAAATCAAGGTTATGAAGAAGTGAAGGAAGGAACCATTCAAATTCAAAATACGGGAGAGAAATTTACAAGTATTCGTGAATCTGTAACGGATATGGTTGGCAATATGCAGAAGATCTCAGATAACGTTTCGGAATTTGCAGCGAGCAGCCAAAAAATGAATTCCTCTATACAAGAAATTGCAGCTGTCTCTGAAGAATCTGCCGCAGGAATTGAGCAAACATCTGCATCATCGGAACAAACAAGCAGCTCCATGGAAGAAGTAGCCAAGAGTGCAACAGAACTAGCCCGATTAGCAGAGAACCTAAATGAATTAGTAAATCAATTCCAAGTTTAACGCGATTGGGACACGGGGTCAGAGCAAATGTCCCACTTTTGTTCTGCGTAACGAATATTATAATCTACACTACATTTTAAGCAAGATAACACTAAAAATAGGTTGTCCCTTTAGTAGACAACCCATTTTTATGTTATTTATCCAATTCAATCGTTTCGTTCACATGTGTCGATTCAGCATTTTTCCCTGTCATGCGTTTATAGAGAAAAGCGATTCTTTTCGTGAAGTTCCCGGTTTCCCAATATTCAGCTGCTTCAGCTTTTACCTTTATCAAGACAATGTCAGGGTTATCATAAGAGGTTTGCAAAACTTTCTCGTATGCTTTACTCCACAATTCCTTTTTCTTGTCTAAATCCTCAACAATCTCAGCTTTCCCTCGCACCGAGACATAAGATTTACCTGCATATGCAACATTCACTTCTTGATCATGTAAAATTTCCTTATATTTATCCGTTTCTTTTTTAGTGAAGAACCATAAGTCCCCATCAAACTCTACTTCTTGCGTTTTCATAGGGCGTGAAATAAGTCCTTCTTCGGTTAATGTCGTCAACATCGCAGTATCTACACCCTTGATTAGTTCTCTTAATGTCTCCATTTCTTCTTGTTTCATCATTTTAGAAATTGCTCTCACCTCATTTCTTTTTCTATCGTTATATATTTCCCTTAGACCATTGAGATATGCAATGGCTAACATCAATATAAAAAGACTGTCCGCATTACCGCAAACAATCTTTGTCCTTCATTTCTCCTCTAGTTTATGTACAAGTTCATTACATCTGTATTGTCTAATTGATCCCATTTAATTTGGTTCAGTAATAGTTGGTAGCCGTGCCCCAAATAGTGTTCTACTTCAAATTCCAATACAGCTTTCTCCGTTAAACTATACTGTTGCAAAACGCCATTTACTGTATAGTCATCTATAATTTGTGCGTAATAGATTTCAGCATAAGGGCGCAAATTTGGTGCTTTTTCCAAAATCACTTCTTGGTCCAACAAAGCATGGGAAACATGTCTGATAATATTCTTTTCATGTATGAGTAAAGCTCCGATTGGATGTGGGAACTGATTAACGATTGTTTCTGGTAAAGATTGTAAGGCATTTACAGCTGCTGGGTCACCTTGTTTGTAGTTTTCCAGGAAAGTATGTAAGGAAAGATGCACCGCAGCTAGATTAAAATTAACCGCTAAGTCATGTTGTTTTTTTAAATAAAAGGCTTGTGCTATTGATTGCAATAAATTAACAGATATTCCTTTTTCATTAATAATCTGTTGATAATAATCAATCGCCAAGTCAAATTTTCTTTCACGTTGTGCCTGTACTGCTAATTCAAAAGTACTCATTATATCAGCTCCATAAAAAAATAAATTAAAATGCATCTTTTCCATTTTAATTAGTAATGTTCTATATGTCCATCTAAAGTTCTTCAGGGATCGAGTCAAGTACTTGTAGGAGTTTTTTAAGTCCTTTATTTTATAGTATTATCGTTCAGCTCTATGTTGGCGTTATCAAGCCTAGATCCCTTTAATAAAAATTATGTTTATAGGGGTATATTTCCCATTACACTCTTTCTTAATCAATCGGATATGTCGAGGCTCGATTGATTGAAGAAGTCAATAGAAAACTAGAAGACTGTCTGTATTTCGCAGACAGTCTTCTATCATACAATGCAGGGGAATATTTTTCTTCAAAAAACCGAATCATTATTATTCCACTGAATCGGATTCCTCATCAGCACCAAATCCAGGATCCTCGGTTTCCGAATCCTCATCTGGCTCAGTGTTTGAATCCTCAGCATCGTCTAGGTCTGATCCAGGTTCTGAACCGGAAGCAGGTTCCTCTTCATCCGTTTCCGTATCCAGTCCCGGGTCTGTTTCTCCTGTATCTGGGGTCGTCTCCGTTTCAGGTGGATTCTCCATGATTTCATCTTGATCTTCCGTTTCTCCTGAACAAGCAGCTAATGTCGCCGCGATTCCAATTGAAAGTACACCTGCAAGAACTTTTTTGATTTTCATAATTGGACCTCCTCATAATTTTTCGTATTGTCAAAAGTTCTTTAGTAAAAACCTGTGTTTTTGT
>NZ_BMOS01000027.1 GCF_014647195.1 Oceanobacillus indicireducens
TACCTCTTTTTCATACTGGTTGTTTTGTTCAGTTTTCAAAGAGCAAATTTTGTTTGCCGTTTCCTAACGGCGACTTTTCTAATATACCACGTTAGAAAAATTATGTCAACAACTTTCTTCAAATCTTTTTCGCTGTTTCCATTTAATCCGTTGCAGCTGTTTTGGCAACGAATATAAATGTATCATGTTTGAGTTTTAAATGCAAGGACATTTTTTTAAAAAATACCTAGAAACTTTTCCTTCCTATATATATTACCTAAGAAACAAATACAAAATAAAATACCCAGCTTACTATGAAAGTAAACTGGATATTCCTTTTATATTTATTTCGTACGCATTTGCGGGAATAACAAGACATCACGAATGGATGGTGCATTGGTCAGTAACATTACTAAACGGTCTATTCCTATTCCTAATCCTCCGGTAGGTGGTAAGCCATATTCTAATGCCTCAATAAAATCTTCATCCATTAAGTGGGCTTCATCGTTTCCTGCATCTCTTTCAGCAACTTGGTCTTCGAAACGTTTGCGTTGTTCCATTGGATCGTTCAATTCACTAAAGGCATTTGCATGTTCACGACCAACAATGAATAGCTCAAAGCGATCTGTGAAACGAGGATCCTCTTTATTTGTTTTTGCTAACGGTGACACTTCTACTGGGTGACCGTAGATAAATGTAGGTTGAATGAGTGTATCTTCTACTTTTTGCTCGAAGAATTCATTTAAAATGTGTCCGAATGTCATATTTTCTGTAATCTTTACATTATGTTCTTTCGCCAACTTACGCGCCTCGTCATCTGACAGTTGCTCACGGAAGTCAACCCCGGTTGCTTCTTTCACCGCATCCGCCATATGGAGTCTCTTCCATTCCGGCTTCAGTTCGATTGTGTAATCTCCATATGTGATTTCGGTAGAGCCGAGGACTTCAAGTGCAATATGAGCAATCATGCTTTCTGTAAGTCGCATAATATCTTCATAGTCTGCATATGCTTCATATAGTTCAATCATCGTAAATTCAGGGTTATGACGGGTAGATACTCCTTCATTACGGAAGACTCGCCCGATTTCATATACTTTCTCCATTCCACCAACGACGAGTCGTTTTAAATGTAACTCGATAGCAATTCGCATGTAAAGTTCAATGTCGAGTGCATTATGATGAGTGATAAATGGACGTGCCGCCGCTCCACCAGGGATACTATGCATCATTGGCGTTTCCACCTCAAGAAATCCTTGGCCATTTAGATATTGTCTCATCGCTTGAATGATTTTACTGCGTAGAATGAAAGTTTCGCGACTTTCAAGATTCGTGATTAAATCTAGGTAACGCTGACGATAACGTTGTTCCACATCTTTTAGCCCATGGTACTTCTCAGGTAGGGGACGTAAAGCTTTCGTCATTAATTGAAGTTCTTCCGCTTGAACAGAAAGTTCTCCGGTATTTGTTTTAAACATTTTACCGGATACCCCAATGATATCTCCAAGATCCAGTGTTTTAAACATTTCATAAACATCATCACCAACCTCGTCTTTACGTACGTAGATTTGGATTTGACCGCTCATATCTTGAATATGCGTGAAGCTCGCTTTCCCTTTGCCGCGTTTTGTCATAATCCGACCTGCGACGACTGCTGGTATAGCTTTTTCCTCTAGCTCTGCTTTAGAAAAAACATCATATTTTTCAATTAAATCCGCTGCTAAATCGGTTCTTTCAAACTTATCACCGAACGGATCAATGCCCCGGTCTTGTAAATCTTTCAACTTATCTCTCCGCACCTGCATTTGTTCTGTAAGTTCTTCTGACACCATCAATCACTCCTGTCTTTGATATATGTAAACAATCAATTATCCTAGAATTTTATTTAAGCGTACCATAACGAAGAAAAACCTACCAGTAAACACCGGCAGAGCCCTTCTTTGAACTAGATCTTCTTTACCGTCTCCAGCTCTTTCTGCGGAAGTTCCGCTAGCTGTTCCCGAACAGTATTACCTGTATCCGGCAAGATAACATCACCTGCAATTTCTGCAAGGGGAACGAGCACAAAGGCACGTTCGGACATGCGCGGATGCGGCAATGTTAAACGGTCTACTGTACTATTTTCTTGATTATAGAGCAAAATGTCAAGGTCTATTGTTCGGGGACCGAAACGGATATCCCGAGTCCGGCCTAGCTTTTCCTCTATTCCTTGTGTCGTATCCAATAACTCAATCGGTTCAAGCAAGGTTTGGATTTCTATTACCATATTTAAAAAATCAGCTTGGTCTAAATAACCGACCGGTTCGGTTTCATAAATCGAGGAACGCTGTTGAATAGCGATTGATTCATGTGCTTCTAGTAAGTTTAAAGCTTCACTCAAATAGAAATCCCGCGGCTCGATATTTGTTCCAAGTGCGATATATACTTTATTCATTATTTTTTCTCCCTATATATTTCTACGGCGACTGAGTGATATTGTCCATCAATCGGAGGATTCGGTTTAATAACCTGGACACGGCAGGCAGATAACAAATGAAAACTTTCGAGTAGACTCTTCGCAATCGTTTCAGCAACTGTTTCAATCAGATTCTTCGGTTCGCCCTCTACAATGCTTTGAACGATATTAAATACTTCTCCGTAATGAACGGAATCCTCCATCGCATCCGTTGTACCGGCCTGCTGCAAATCGAGAAAGAGTTCAAGATCAACCATAAAGCGCTGACCAAGTTTCCGCTCTTCAGGAAATAGACCATGATAACCGTAGAACTGTAATTGCTTCAAAATTATTTTATCCATGATAAGCTCCTTTTCCAAGCATAGCGTCTGTCATCATTGCAAGTTCTGCATTCATTTTGACGTTATGGACCCGCACCATTTGGACACCCTTTACAATTCCGAGGCAAGTTGTTGCCCCTGTGCCAGTATCTCGCTCTGCCGGTGGAACGTCAAGAATATGACCAATCATTCGTTTCCGCGATGTTGCGAGTAACAATGGATAAGAAAGTTCTTGGAATCGCTCTAGCTGCTGCATGACGAGTAAATCATCCTCTCTAGACTTGGCAAAACCAATTCCAGGATCAAGGATAATATTTTCTTTGGGGATACCAGCCGCTTTAGCAATGGCAATACTTTCTCTAAGGTCCTCTAGCATATCCTCAATTAGATTGGTGTAATTTTCATCGGTCCGGTTATGCATCAATATAATTGGTACCTGATGTTTCGCTGCAACTTTAGCAATATCAGGATTTTTCTTTGCTCCCCATATGTCGTTAATGATATCCGCTCCAGCTTCAATTGCCGCTTCAGCTGTATCTGCTTTAAACGTATCTACCGAAATTGGCACATCTACTTTCGCTTTAATTGCTTGAATGACTGGAACAATCCGGAAGATCTCTTCTTCACTCGTAACCGGTATGTGCCCAGGACGAGTCGATTCTCCACCGATATCGATAATATCTGCCCCTTCTTCAACCATTCGAACTGCTTGTGCAACAGCCTTTTCCACCGTAGTATAGCTGCCACCGTCCGAGAAGGAATCAGGGGTTACGTTCAAGATTCCCATAATATGGGTTCGCTCCTGTAAATGCAACTGTTTCGTTCTTGTTTTTAAAATCATACCTTCTCCTTCTCCTTCTCCTCATCATCACTTTATTCCTATATCCTATCATATTCCTAAAACACAGGCATCTGTTTCCCGCGCATTAACGGTCTGTAATACCCCACTGAATGAGTTTCACTTTATTAATTCCCCAAAAACAAAAGAATAGCATCCAACGTAGAGAATAGCTAGCATATATAGTTATTCTCAGCTGCCACTCTATAGTCTTCTATACAAAAAAGGATTAACAGATTCAATCTGTTAATCCTCGTCATCAAACTTCTTATTCTTCATCAAATTGATATAGTGCGGTGGATAAGTAACGTTCCCCATTGTCTGGTAAAATAGCCAAAACCTTCTTACCCTTACCTAACTTATCTGCAACTTTTAGCGCTGCTGCCACTGCTGCCCCGGAGGAAATTCCGCCGAGAATACCATTTGTAATTGCAAGTTTACGGGATACTTCAAACGCCTCGTCATTCTCAATTTGAATGACCCCATCGTATAGCTCTGTGTCGAGTACTTTCGGTACAAAACCTGCACCTATCCCTTGAATCTTATGCGGGGACGGAGATCCGCCGGATAGCACCGGTGAGTCCTTTGGTTCTACAGCGAATAATTGCACTCCTTCAAAGTGAGATTTCAGCACTCTACCTGCACCTGTAATCGTTCCACCGGTTCCAATACCGGAAATGAATGCGTCAAGACCATCTTTCATTTGACGGGTGATCTCTTTTCCTGTTGTTCTTTCATGGATTTCCGGGTTTGCCGGGTTATCGAACTGCTGTGGCATGAAATAGCCGTGCGCTTCCTTCAGTTCATTAGCTTTACCGATTGCGCCTTTCATTCCATCCGCGCCCGGTGTAAGAACGAGTTCAGCACCATATGCGCGCAATAGATTACGACGCTCCTGACTCATCGTGTCTGGCATGACAAGAATAGCTTTATACCCTCTTGCCGCTGCTACCATCGCAAGTCCAATTCCAGTGTTTCCGCTTGTCGGCTCGATAATTGTATCTCCGGGCTTTAAATCCCCCGACTCTTCTGCAGCTTCAACCATTGCTACAGCAATCCGGTCTTTTACCGAGCTTCCTGGGTTCATGAATTCAAGTTTTACATAAACATCTGCTGAATCTTCGCCTGTCAGATTGTTTAACTTCACGATTGGTGTTTCACCGATTAATTTGGTAATATCATTTGCCACACGCATGTGATCACTCCTAATCCCTAGCATTTTTGTATGAATTGTTAATTACAATGTATGTTTAATTTATCGATTTGTCAACCATTTTAACGTATTCACTCATTGAATTAGCTGATTCGTTCCATGTTGTGGGCGGACCATGTATTTAGTTACCGTAGAGCCAATCTATTTCATGTTTTTCCCAAAGTGGGGCGGCTTGAAGCGGAAGATTCCCTTCATGCAGGGCAAGTTCATTTTCTACGTAAGGTTTAATTTCCTCATAGCTGAACTTGATTTTCGGAAGAGATTGATGTAAATAGATAATACCGACCCCGTTACCTGTTGTAAAAGGGGTACTATAGGAGTGCTCTTCCATCTCATTTGCAATTTCTTCATAACCATCCGGGAAGAACTGGCTGTTCGTATTGATGAAACCAAGATAGCCCCCGCTATTTTTTGTTTCTTCATCTATGGAATATTCCCTTGCCAGCTGGTCAAAATTCGCTCCCTGTTCAAGCTCCCCATGGATTTTTTCCGCTGTTTCCATATCCGATACAAGAATATGGGATAGCTGCATGGCCGGACTGAAATCATATTGATTCTTATACACGTCATAATACTCTTCCACTTCACCTTCCGGAATGGAAATATCTTCTGTCAGTAAAAACTCAAGCTGGTAGCGATAAACAATCTCTTCCCGCCATTTCTCCTCCGCCTTTGCAAGTTCATCTTCTGCAAGCGGTCCTTGCATGGATGTCAGATAAGCAAGTTCTCTTTCAATGACCTTCTCACTGATTTCAATGTGCTTCTCATTGGCCAATTTGGAAACGAGGTGGCGATCAATTAATGATTGCAGCGTCTTTTCCCCATGGGTTTCGCGAAGAGCAGTCATCCATTCTGCATAAGTTATATCTTCTCCGTCAATCGTTGCAACAGGTTCATTGCTTCTAATGGCCGTTTCTTCACCGTCTTCACTCACAATTACATTCTCATTTTGATTCATGAACAGGAGAGTGGCTATGTTTGTAATAAGGAGGACCGTGATAATTCCCCATAATAATTTTCTTGACATACGATTCCCTTTCTCCCTCGTTTATTGTTTCAACTCTTCTAATTCTTCTGTTGTAAAATCATACTTTTCATTACAGAAGTGACAGGTTGCACTTGCTCCACCGTCTTCCTGGATCATGGCATCAATTTCCTCGTTGCCAAGACCGCTTATCGCATTTGCAATTCTTTCTCTTGAGCAGCGGCAGCGGAATTCAAGGGGCATCTTCTCATGAATTGTAAACTCTTCACCTTCGAACAGTTTTTCCAAGAGTTGTTCTGGTGAGTATCCTTCTTCAATCAACTTGGAAATTGGCGGGAACGCTTGAATCTGTTCCTCTAACCGTTCGATTACCTCTTCATCCGCACCAGGCATGACTTGCACAATGAATCCGCCAGCCGCAAGAATGGTATGATCCGGGTTTACTAACACACCTGCTCCGACCGCTGAAGGAACTTGTTCTGATGTCGCAAAATAATACGTGAAATCTTCACTAATTTCGCCTGAAACAATCGGAACCTCGCCTGTAAAATGGTCTCTCAATCCAAGATCTTTCACAACACTTAAATTACCTGACGTTCCTACAGCTCTAGCAACATCCAACTTACCTTTGTCATTTAATTCAAAGTCTACGTGCGGATTCGTAACATAGCCGCGCACATGACCAGATGCATTCGCATCTACGACAATCGCTCCAAGTGGTCCGCCGCCTTCAATTTTAATTGTATTGGAGTTGTCATCTTTTAGCATCGCTCCCATCATAGCAGCAATCGTCAGGGTTCGACCTAATGCAGCAGAGGCTGTTGCCCAAGTATCCTGTCTTCTCCTTGCCTCCTCCACTGTCGCAGTAGATGTTGCTGCATATGCACGGATTCTCCCGTTATAAGCAGTTGTCTTTATTAAATAATCCTTCATGTTCGTATCTCCTTTAACGAATATCTTTTAACCTGCGATAAATAATGTTCAATCCTTTTAGTGTCAGATGGCGATCTACCACATCAATTGTTCGTGAACCCTTCCCGATTAAACCAGATATCCCGCCGGTAGCAATTACCTGAACATCTTGATTAATATCCTCTTTCACTCTGTCAACTATACCATCTACCAAGGATACATAGCCGTTATATATTCCGGACTGCATCGCTTCAACTGTTGATGTTCCAATAACTTTCTCCGTCCCCTTGATTTCAATCTTCGGCAGTTTGGAAGCTTTACTATACAATGCTTCCATGGAAATATTAACTCCCGGAGAAATGATGCCACCGTGATAAGAGCTATTCTCATCGATGTAGCAAAAAGTGGTCGCCGTTCCAAAATCAATCACAATAACCGGCGCCCCGTAATTTTCTATCGCACTTACCGCGTTGACAATCCGGTCTGCCCCGACCTCCTTAGGATTAGGGTAACTCATGTTAATATATTTAGAAATATCCTGCTTCCCTACCACGACTGCATCAATTCCGAAATAATTCCGGCTCATTTTTTCCAGTGCATACATAATCGGTGGTACAACAGAAGAAATGATAACTCCATGGATATCGGAAAATGTGATTCCTTTATAGTCGAACAAGGAATGAATGAGTACGCCGAATTCATCCTCTGTTTTATGACGATCGGTTTTAATCCGCCACTCATATAGTAGGTTGTCCCCTTCAAAAACCCCTAAAACGGTATTTGTATTCCCCACATCCAGAACAAATAACATAACAATCAAACCTTCCTATTTTTCTATGTTTAAATATAGCATAGGTAACGGTAAAAAAGAAAACCACAGGTACCCAATATTAGTGTTACACACACTTCAGCTTTTGAGACAGAAAAAGCAGCCATATATTAGCATGGCTGCTTTTTAATTTGTTATTTATCTTTATAATTATTGTCTTCTTCATCTACTGGAGATGTTGGTTCTTCGCCCATGATCGGGTCATTGATATGTCGTTTATTCTCGGAGTCGCCTTTAGCTTCATCTGCATGTTCTTCATGCTTTTTCTCCTCGACTTCTTTTTTCACTTCTTCAAAAGATTTCCCGATCTTTTCTTCATCGTCTTCATCTTCCTTTGAATTGATCGAAACCTTCACATCATCTTCGCCCTCGATATCTTCCAGTGGTTCTGGCAAAACACCTTTATGGAAAAGAGATTCGATCTGACGGCGGTCGAGTGTTTCGACATCAAGGAGTGTCTGAGCGATTAACTCCAACTGTCCGCGGTGCTCAGTAAGGATCTTCTTCGCACGTTCATAACAGTAATTGATGAAGTTCTGCATTTCCTTATCAATTTCATAAGCGATTTTCTCACTGTATGTTTGGTTATTCTGCAAATCGCGACCAAGGAACACATTGCCACCGTCTCCACTGGAGAATTGTAGTGGGCCAATTTCATCACTCATACCATACTCGGTAATCATCTTGTGAGCGATGCTTGTTGCACGCTGGAAGTCATTATGTGCTCCCGTACTCACTTCGCCAAAGATGATTTCCTCGGCGACACGTCCACCAAGCAGTCCGGTTATCTTATCAAACAGTTCCGGTTTCGTCATGAAGTAACGGTCTTCTTTAGGAAGCATGACCGCATAACCGCCAGCCTGGCCTCGAGGTACAATCGTTACTTTGTGTACCACATCTGCATCGTCAAGTACCATCCCGATTACGGTGTGCCCACTTTCATGATAGGCAACAATATTTCTTTCTTTATCCGAAATAACGCGGCTCTTCTTCGCAACCCCGGCAATCACCCGGTCGGTTGCTTCATCGACATCCAGTGAAGATATCGCTTTTCGGTTATCCCTTGCAGCAACAAGCGCTGCTTCATTTAACAGGTTCTCAAGGTCCGCACCAGAGAAGCCTGGGGTACGCTGGGCAATTACTTTCAAATCGACTGTATTATCCAATGGTTTATTACGTGCGTGAACTTTAAGCACTGCTTCCCGTCCTTTAACATCCGGACGGTCCACCATGATTTGACGGTCGAAACGGCCTGGGCGCAGCAAAGCAGGGTCAAGAATGTCTGCACGGTTTGTAGCTGCGATAATAATGATACCTTCATTTGCGTTAAAGCCATCCATTTCAACAAGCAACTGGTTCAATGTCTGTTTTTTAATGATACGGCGACCACCGAGACCCGTACCACGTTGGCGTCCTACTGCATCAATCTCGTCAATAAAGATGATACATGGCGCATTTTTCTTCGCGTTTTCAAATAGATCACGTACACGGGATGCACCGACCCCGACAAACATTTCAACGAAGTCCGAACCACTAATAGAGAAGAATGGAGTTCCCGCTTCCCCTGCGACGGCACGGGCAAGTAATGTTTTACCTGTTCCTGGCGGTCCTACTAAAAGAACCCCTTTTGGAATTCGAGCACCGACTGCCGTGAATTTACGTGGATCTTTCAGGAATTCCACAACTTCAACTAATTCCTGTTTCTCTTCATCCGCTCCGGCTACGTCTTTGAAACGCACCTTTTCCTTTTCGCCGGAAACCATCTTAGCCTTACTTTTCCCGAAGTTCATCACACGGCCGCCACCGCCGCCACCTTGTGCTTGACTAAGAATGAATAAGAAAAATAGACCTATTAATAGGAAGGGAACTAAAGTCGTAAGGAATGTAACCCATGGACTTGGCCGTTCTTCTTCCTCTGCAGTTAATATACTTTGATCTCTTGCAATTGTTGTAATTTCAGCAATTACATCTGTGTTATCTGGTACTTGGGCAACAAAAGATTGGCCACCATCATTCAATGTACCGAAGAAACGGACGATTCCGTTTGCCGGCTGCAGTGTCAATTCTTTTATTTCACCATTATTTAAAGCACTTATAAATTGCTCCACATCATATTGTTCACTTTCTTCTCCTGGGCCATTTATGATGCCGAATACGCCGATTATGACGAAGAAAATCAGGACCCAAAAGAACACATTACGAAATATCTGACTCATTGCTTACCTCCTCCCATACCGGGAAAAACTATATTACATAGTACCATATGAAAAAGTCATTACACAACTAATTTAGCTTTATCATCCATTTTTATTTTTCAGGACTATTTTTCCTGATAAATCTCTTCTTTTAACACCCCGATATACGGAAGGTTTCGGTAACGTTGGTCATAATCTAAACCATAACCGACGACGAAAGCATCCGGTACTTCAAATCCAACCAAGTCTGCGGATATCGCAGCAGTGCGCCCTGATGGTTTATTCAGCAGGGTTACAATTTTAATAGAATTCGCTTTCCGGTACTTGAAGAGGTCGACTAAATAACTAAGCGTCAGTCCGCTGTCAATAATGTCCTCAATAATAAGCAGGTCGCGCCCTTCTACTTTTGTATCCAAGTCCTTTACAATTTTGACTTCCCCACTTGACTTCGTTCCGCTTCCATAGCTCGACACATCCATAAAATCGAGTTCCACATGGATATCCATGTGGCGAACGAGGTCCGACATAAAGGGTAGAGCACCTTTTAATACACCAATTGCAAGGGGAAACTTGCCATCGTATTCTGTAGAAAGCTGTGCTCCGATTTCTTTACATTTTGCCCGAATTTCTTCTTCTGTAATTAGAATATCCTTTATATCCTTATGCATACTGTCCTTTAGCATCCTTATCCTCCTACTAGTTGCCTTTATCCAATTGAATATATATAAACTGCTTAGCATTTACTTCTCTTCGTACACCTTTTTTTAATCCAATTAACCAAAGTATATGATCATCGTCATCCACGACGATAGGCCACGTTTCACGTTCATGAAGGGGAACTTTTGCATCGATAAAGATATCTTTCAGCTTCTTTGTTCCTTGGAGCCCTTTCCAGCTCATCCGGTCTCCATTTTTACGCGTTCTCACATGAAGAGGTAAGGTAACCTCTTTCGTGGGAATATAGAGCGAGAAGGGGTGGGCTCTATCACGTGTTGCTGTATATGTAGCTGTAAGTACCGATCCGTTTGGCAAGTATGTTTTGCCGGGAATGGTTAAGGTTAGGTTAAAGGACTGCTGCCCGGGATTATTCGCTTCGAAGTAAAGTGTCAGTCTGTCATATGCCCGATTCAGCTTCAAACCGTGCGGGAAATCTAGGGTTGCGTTCCCAGTGCGGCTTTTAATGAGGGTAAGAAATTGCTCCTCATGTTCATAAGAAAGTTGATTGGGTAATATTTCATACAGATAGTTCAATATTAGATGAAAGGCGCGTCTTTGTAAAGATTGGGAGTACTTTTTAAATAAATTAATTTCAACTGTTACCTGCCGCTTTCCCTTTTCAAAAATTACCGCACGTTGAAGTACTTTTTCCGCCTCTTTTTGCAGGAATTCTTCATCTTCCGCAAGCGTCATACTAAGATGCTGTGCTGTCACCTGGATATTTGTATTGCGTTCCTTTAGCAGCGGAACGACATGGTGGCGGTAATAGTTTCTCGTAAAATCACTTTCCAAATTCGTTGCATCGATCCGCGGCTTGATTTCGTTCTCTGCGCAGTAAGATTCTATCGCTTCTTTTGTAACAGCAAGGAGTGGCCGGATAAGCATTCCCCTCCCAATTGGACGTGTAATCGGAATTCCTTGGAAAGCTTGGGAAGATGCAGTCCGAACAAGTTTCATGATAAGCGTTTCCACCTGGTCATCCCCATGATGACCTAAAGCAAGATAGTCGGCTTCAAGATCTGCCATTTTCTCTTCAAAAAACTGATACCGAATTTTTCTTGCTGCGACTTCCGTACTAAGCCGCTCCTTATCCGCAAATGCCTGCACATCAAAGGAGGCACCATGAAACGGGATGCCCCAGCTTGCGCAAATATTCTTCACATAAATAAAGTCATCCTCCGCATCCTTCCCACGCAGCTGGTGATTAAGAGAAAGGGCATGTATATCCAACTCCCATTCCTTCCTCCACTTCACCAACAAATGCAATAGACCGATGGAATCCGGTCCGCCCGAGACTCCGACAAGTACCCGCGCGCCTTTATGTAAAAGCCGATGTTTTTTAATAAAGGATTGTACTTCTTTTTCCATTTCCTCGCTCCGTCCATAATCGATACTGTTCTTATCTTATCATAGTTACCGCTGCCTCTAAAAGCACAATGAGGTAAGGATGGAAAGGATACTAAATAGGAAAATCCACATGGCCTCCGATAAGCCGATTTTCCCTGTTTTACTTCTGCTCTGATTTTTCCGGGAAAAGATAATTTGTTTTAATTCTCGCTGCATTTCAGCACTTGTTGTATATTTGCCGGTAATTGCCTTCTTTAGCACAGGTGCGTAGGGTTGTAGTGCTTTCACTTTATCGATCTTTTTAAATAAAAGATTTGCTCTCTTCGTTTCTGGCCGCGCGAACCGCTGTGGGTAGAAGATTTCGAGGAAGATGATTGCAACCGAGAATAAATCATAGCTTGGTTCAGCTCGTCGGGAACCAAGACCCCAATATCCTCGGTCGTAAAACTCGGTATACTCTTTAATGGCCCGTCCGATTTGTGTCACCCCACCAACATCAATCCAGCGAATCTTCGGTGGCGCTTGGCTAATCAGGAGATTGTCAGTCTTCAAATCCCCAAACACCCAACCTGCTTTATGGAGCTTTTCCAAATCCTCTAAAAGTTGGACCATAAGCAGACCGAGCCAGCTTGCCCCATTTTTCCTGAAAAATTGCTGCATGCTCTCACCATGCACATATTCCATAACATAGAATGTATATGTTTGCCTGTTCGGTGCAAGCCAATCGTCCACATCTAATAAAGCAGGCCCAAGAAGATTCCCTCGGACCTGCTTTAATGCTTTTAACACATTGACCTCCAAGGTCATCGATGTTTGTTTTTCACTTATTTTGAGAGCGGCTGTCTGTTTCCCGAATTGACAAAGGTAGACAGTACCAATCGCCCCTTCGCCGATCTTCCGTTTGATCAGATAACTGTTTCCTTTAAACTTCCCTTGAATCTGAGTCCCTGAAGGTATACTAGTAACCTGTTTCTTCCAGGCCCGGTTCATCGCCATGACGGATACTCCTTAATAAACCCTTTTTACCGAACTGATAGATAGCCTCCCGAAGAGCGGGACCGGTCGGAGTGATTCCACCACTGGTTATCTTCGGGAATACCGATGAGATCGAATCCAGCTTCGGTGTCCAATCGAGCACCTTCTGGATATTTTTCCTTTTCCCTGGGAAGCTGTAGATGGTGAAGCGATTTTTTCCCGCCCGGGCATTGAGACTAATGGAGAGATCAATCAAAGCTTCCTTCACCATCTGGAGCTTATGATGCATGCTCGCGCTTGTATCTAGCAAAATCAATACCTCAAGATCAGTAGTTTCCCCCAACTCCTCGACTACTTCAATAATTTCACCGCGTTTTTCGGGTTCGAGGTCCTCAAGGCGCTGGTCTTTTCCAAGAATTTGTTTTAGCTCCTGATTAACAAAACCTTGCAATGTCTCGTTCATCGCTTGCTTCGTCACCATCTGGACAGTCTGGGATAATGCTTCACTATAAACGAGTTGACTTACTCCGCCCCCTGATAGAGCGATATCTTCTACTTCCTCAAGACCATGACTGTCTTCATTCTCATCATGATCAAGAATTCCAATAACGTTCACAGTAATCCCCTGCTCGAAAGCAAGGGCCGCTGTTGCCGCCGGATCCTCTCCGTAGTTCGAGCACCCATCCGTTAACAATAAAATTTGCCTTAATGTTCCTTTTTTCATTACGTTACCCTCCCGTTTCCTAGTTTTACTAGCATCACCAGAAAACAGATAGGATATACTTAGCCAAGTGCTTTATTTAGGCAAAGTGAAACTTCATTCAGTGGCGGGTTCATCCTCCACCGAATATTAGATGAACCAATCGAGCCGTTACCTTCAACTCCCTCATAGAATTATAGAACCTTCTTGAAGTTGGAATTTATCAACCAGTTACACTGCGATAAATCGGAACTGACGCCCATTTCGGCTGGTTCTTTTTAATCTTCGCAACAAGAACGGTCATATCATCATCGATTTCTCCCGATTTTGTGCGAATCACCTCCTCTAGTAAAAGATCTGCGATTTCCTGTGGATCTTCCGTCTTCATTTCTTTTAGTGTCCGCTTCAACCAAAGATCTGTATTTTCCACATGTCTAGGACCATCGAACACCCCGTCACTAATCATAATTAACAGATCCCCAGAAATGAGCTGGTCACTTACAATATCAATATCAACATCGTGGAGAATCCCCATCGGTAAATTACCCGCTTCTATCTTTAATATTTCATCCCCCCGTTTCACAAAGCTTGGTGATGCACTAACCTTAAGGAACTTCACCATCGCATGGTTCAGATCAATAACAGCTAGATCCAACGTGGCAAACATTTCATCAGTTGTGCGCAGGGCAAGTATCGAATTGATCGATTTAATCGCCACTTTTTCCGGAATACCGATTTGTAAGATTTGCTGAAGCAGACGAAGCGTTTCCTCACTCTCCTCATGGGCTCTTCTACCATTTCCCATCCCGTCACTAATCGCCATGGCATACTTTCCTTCACCAAGTTCCATCGTTTTAAAGCTATCACCGGAAATGAAGCCACCACCTTTCGCCGCATTGGCTGCTCCTGTTTCCACAATATATTCTTTCGCCGACCCGAAAGACAAGTAGCTGTACCCATTTGGGAATGGAGAGATTTCTTCATCTTTTACAACGATCATTTCCCCCAAAATATCTGTCAGTACGGGAGCAATGAGTTTCTCCCCTTCCCCATGATAATCATAGAAGGAGACCATTATTTCAATATCGACACTCCCTTTATTCAGCTGATAGATATCCAATTTTTCCAATTCAATACCGAGTCCTTTTAATGCTTCGATAATTTGCAGTTCTTGTTTTTCATGATGTTCCCTTTCTTTTAAAATCTCATTGGCAAAGTCATCCATCACTTCAGAGACACCAAATAGTTGATCGGCCACAATTCGCTTGCTTTCCAAGACCTGTCTCCTGAGGTGATCGTTCGCCATATAGAACGTCATCTCCTCCTTCATGACTTCAAGCGTTTTCTTCGATTTGACACAATGATTCTCAAACTCCTTTCTGATTTTCAAGCTCGGTTCTTGATTTTTCGCATAGGCTTCCTTGACCCCCTCCATAAGCTGATACGTTTTATCGAAATCCTTCTCCCAGCAGCGTTCCTTCATGAAGCAACTCTGGCATGTCCTTTCCGTCACCTGACTAAGAAATTGATCGGTATCCCGTTTCTTTGCCAAGTGACTGGATGGATCACTTTCACCCACGGCGAAACTGCGGGCAAGTGCATCGAACACACCGGAAAACTGTTTCACCCGTTTTGCCGTCACATCACGCACCTTCTGAGAGTATTGCTGCTGTTCCTGTGCATGTTCTTCCGTTCCTGGTATGTAACGAGAGATACTTGAAAACCAGCTTGCCGGTGTAATAAAGAAGAGGAAAATAGCAATAAATGACTCGGTTAGCGAATGGGCTAAGGTAAAACTCTCTCCGTAGATGACGATAAGTAAAGTCCCGACCAATAAACCGGCTGCGACACCAAACTTCCTCCCTTCTTTTAATAAACCTCCTAATAGTCCCGAAAAAGCTAGTAAACTCATCTGAAATAGATTGGCCACATTGGCAAGGGATAAAATTAAACCGACAACGACACCGACAGTAGAACCAATCGCTGCCCCGCCGACATAAGCAAAGACTAAAACAAAGTAACGGGCAAATATTTGCTCTAATGCAGCTCCATAGATAACCCAGCCAATTGTGCCGGTTAAAATCGAGGCAATTAAAATAATCATACAGACAATCTCTTCATTTCTTAGAGCCGGTTTATATCTTTTTGGTGATAATAAAGGAATGCTCTGCATAAAGATAAGTACAAGCACCGCACCAAGCACACCTTCCACAACAATGAGCAGCCATTCATAAGACGTTATGGGTCCCTGCAGCGAATATAAGAAAATACGCGGCAGCATCGTCGCAAACCCAACTGCAAAAGGAAGTATTAATTTCTCCCTGTTAAGTTGCATGAATATCGCGAGAAGGATTAGAAATACAAGAACAGAAAGCATAATGAACCCAGTGTGTTCAAATGAATAAGTCACCGCTCCTAAAGAAATGGCTAACAGCGCATGTAACGTTTTCTTACGTTGCATCAGCCATACACTTGCAAGAAATGCTAGAGCAAACGGAGAAACTGCTGATAAAATGACTGCCCTCCCCAGTAAAAAGCCTATCATCACTAACAACAGGCCTCGATCGATAAACAATACTTTCGCCTTTGTTTTCCATGGATGCTGTTTCTTCTTCTGGACCTTTTCTTTCCAACCGACATACCCCGCCGGTTCCACCGATTGCATCATTCACCATCACTCCATTCTTTTCTGTTTAGTAAACCATATTCAGAAAACTTTTGTTGTCAAAATTTCAGTGCTCGTCCTAAAAATCGTTCGACGGAAAGAGATAAAGAACCCAAGATTAAGGCACGAACGCCTGTCTGCTTCTAATCTAGTAAACTCGATGGCAGCAGCGAGAAGTCGGTAGAATGGAAGCTGCCAGAAATCTGCAGAAATGATGAATGTTTGACGAATAAGTGGGAAAGAAGGAGTTAGGCGCGTGGGATTCGGGCGTGGATTTGTGAACTTCGGTATTTTAGTTGTTAACTTCAGCGAATACTTTTTGAACTTCAGCATCTTCATGATGAACTTCAGCAATTCCACTGTGAACTTCAACATTCTTTAAAAAATCATTGACATAATCTTATTCTTGTTGTATTATAAATCTCGTTGACAATTTTGGCGGCGTAGCTCAGCTGGCGAGAGCGTACGGTTCATACCCGTAAGGTCGTGGGTTCAATCCCCTCCGCCGCTATATTCAAAAGCTGAAAAGCGCGGTTGGGGACTTTCAAACTGGACTGCGGTGAAGGAAGATAAAGGAAACACGGTGAGGTAACGAACCGATGTTGACTTTCACCACAAGGGTATAAGGGCGACTAAGCCTCTGGCAGAGCCAATCGGCAAGTCTACTTTATCGACCGGAAGCGTAGGAAGTTTGAACAGTCCCTGCGCTCGGAAGCTAGACGATACAAAAGTAAAAAAGACCGGTCAGGGACTGACGAATTGGACTGTGGTGCAGGAAGATAAAGGAAACACGGTGAGGCAACGAACCGATGTTGACTTATCGACCGGAACCACAGGAAATTCGTGCAGTCCCTGGTCTTTTTTACTAGACGTAACAAAAGTAAAAAAGACCGGTTAGGGATTTCCACGCAATTCCCTAACCGGTCTTTTTGGTTCCATCTATCACATCAATAAAACACAAAGCAGCAGACCCATCTTCTAGATGAATCTGCTGCTTCTCTATCACAGAGCATTGTAATTTCCTTCGGGCAGCAAACTATTAACCGCGCTTAGCACCTCGACCTCCACGCTTGGATTCCGTATGCTTCTTAAGTGAGGCTAGACGATCTTCAGAATCCTTAAGGAAACGACTCATTTTCGATTCGAAACTTTCTTGACGCTCTTTTACATTCTTTTGGCGAACCGGACGTTCCTTTGCCTTCTTTATTGATAGGCCGATTTTACCATCCTTCTCGACATTGATTACTTTAACTTCAACAGTATCGCCAACACTTAAGTGATCGTTAATGTCCTTTACATAATTGTCAGCAACCTCACTAATGTGGACCAGGCCTGTTTTACCTTTCTCGAGCTCAACAAACGCTCCAAAATTTGTGATTCCTGTAACCTTACCTTGCAGCTTGCTGCCTACTTCGATTGACATAAAAAAAATGCTCCTCCTTAAAAGTTTGAGTGAAATTCTCTACATATAGTATATGTCTGTTCATGTAAAGTGTCAATATGACGGGTCTTCATTCGGAAGTTTAAAGATTAATTCTCCCTTTTTTGTAAAAAAGTAATTCGTTCTGGCGATATCCAAGACATATTCTTCATCATTTAATAGTTCAATTTCCTCAAGCAGTTGTTCTTCTTCCTGCTGTAACCCCGCTAACTCGGATTGCAGCTGCTCGTATTCCTCCGTTTTTTCGGCATGTAGTGCCCGTTGGTTCCAATGATAGACTCCCATAAAACCAATAATCAACACTGTCACAAGGGAAGATAGAACAAGACGACGAATTAAGCGCTTCTTCTTGCGTTTCTGTCTTTCTATGTATGCATCATACTGTTGTACATAGTTCGAATCTATTCTCGTTACCCTTTCTCTTTCTGCGGACAATCATCCTACCTCCTTTTAAACGTGGCATACTTTAAGCCCTTTTTTAATATATCTCTTATTGTACTATAAATTGGATATAATTTGTGTAAAAATTTAATAAGATTTTCAGGGATAATGGGTTTAAGTAGCTTTCCGATTAATAAGAACGGAAATAGGATAACTTTCAATAGAATTGCCAGTATCTTTACTATCATATTTAAAAGAAATAGGATGATGCTAGCACATAGAAGAAATATCCACTTAAGCGGTGTGACAATAAGAATGAAGAATACTTGTTTGAAAAACTTAAAAACCGCACGAAATACCGAAATCAATCGTTCCAGCCCCCGCCGGTAGACAGTTTTCAATAAGGCTTGATAAAATGAAAAACCTAACAGACAAGCTAAAAATATATAAAAGCGAATTTCCCCTGAATTGACGAGAAATAAAAGGTAGAAAACAATAAGAGTCTGTAAAAGCCAAAAGCCAATTTCAAAAGAATAGCTGATGATTGGTCGCTTTTTCCAATGAACGGAAATACGCCGGAACGTGTCCTGGGCAAGCCCTAAGTAAATTCCACTTAGCACCATAACAGCCATTGTCGTAAATTGCACGGAGAGCGTCATCGGAATAACTTGCTAAGGAATCCCTTAGCTTTCTCCCCGCTTGCTTCATCAATATAAGAAAACTCATAAATTTTTCCTTTTATCGTTACATTGCCAGCATTGACATCAAGGTTTTTCAACTGAAGGTTTTGTCCGCGGATGATGAGATAGCCTTGCACGGTTTCTAACAGAAATTCTTCATTATCAAAGCTATCGACTTCCTTGACGCCACTTATTTCAAGCGTTTTGCGGTTCACGAGTCTTACCTGATGGTCTAAATCTGTCCGATTATTATTAGATGGATAATTCCCTAAGTCATTCATAATAAAACCTCCTTCTCATTGTAATTTATGAGAGGAGGGACAAGTATAGAACTTATATTTTTTCTTCTTTTACGACGGTATATAATGTTTCAGCTTCGCCTTTTCTTACCGTTTCCCTTGTATCGTTCACTTGGACAGTGACAAGCTTCTGTCCAAATTCGATCGTGAGGGTGTCACCAGGGGCGATCGTCGTTGATGCCTTCGCTTGGTTACCATTTACCGCAATCCTGCCTTGTTCAGCAACTTCTTTTGCAAGTGTCCGACGTTTTATCAACCGGGATACTTTTAAAAATTTATCTAAACGCATTGTTATTCCCTCTCCTTTGCTTCTTGCCAGTACGCTTCCATCTCGTCTAGCGTTGCTTCTTCCAATCTTTTCCCTTTTTCTTTGGTTCTTTGTTCCACATACGTAAATCTTGAAGTAAACTTCTGGTTCGTGCGATTCAAGGCAACTTCCGCATTAATCTGATAAAACCGCGTCAGATTAGCAATGACAAATAGAACATCACCAAACTCATCCTCGATATCTTCACGTTTTCCACTTATAATCGCTTCTTCGACTTCCTTTATCTCTTCTTCAAGCTTGGCCCAAACGTCTTTTACCTCAGCCCAGTCGAAACCGACCTTCGCTGCCTTTTGCTGAATTTTCGCTGCTTTTGCAAGTGCTGGTAGATGCTTCGGAACTCCCGCCAGGACGGAATTCCTTTGTTTACCCTTTTCCTGTTCCTTCAGCGCATCCCAATTCGTAAGCACTTCATCTGCCGAATCAACTTGAACATCACCGAAAACATGGGGATGACGATGAATCATCTTTTCAGTAGCCGACAGGATGACATCATCAATTGAAAAATATCCCGAATCTGTGCCAATTTGACTATGGAGGACGACATGCATGAGAAGATCGCCGAGTTCCTCCGTAATATTCTCATCATCTTCTTGATCAATCGCATCAATCAGCTCGTATACTTCCTCAATTGTATGAGCTCGCAAAGATTCATGTGTCTGCTTCTGATCCCACGGGCAACCTCCAGGCCCACGCAGTGCAGCGATTACTTCCACAAGACGGGTAAAGCGGTGGGATAGTTGTTCATGATTAATTGGCGGAACATAAACACTTGTCAGGTTATTAACCTCAATAGATCTGTCCAGATCTTCCAACCTGAGCTTCGTAAGTTTTTCTCGATCCGTCCCAGCCGCTTCCACAATCGTCACTTCATACTCAGGAGGTAAGTCTTCAAGCAAGCTAAGCTTTACTTCTGACGCAATGAAGGAATCATATACTTGGCAAAAGACGAGATGCTGTTCATAATTCAACTGTCTACGCTCAAAGCTCGTCCCGTCGACAAATTGAAATCCATCAATCGGATCAATTCCAAGCGAGGTAAATAGTGCATCCAGATAACTTTGTCCACCCAAAATTTCAACAGGGATCTCCTGTTGCTCCAATAGTAGTTGCACCGTTTGCTCGGCAAGCATCGGGTGCCCAGGAACGGTATAAATGATCGAACCCTCTTTCGCCTCATCCAATAAATGGGCACTGATTTTCTCATAGACACCGGAAAAATCTGCCGTCTCCTCATAAACCTTGTCAAAGGAATGAAAATGGACTCCTTCCTGCTTTAAATCAGCAATAACAGGATGGTCCAACGTCCGTGTGTAGACAACTTTTTCAGTATTTACTAATTTTTTATATACTCCTAACGGAAGCTGATTTAAATCACCAGCTCCAAGGCCAATTACTTCAATTTTGTTCATGGACTCTTCCTCTCCTTATAAATACGCATCCAAACATGCGACCATGGCAACATATTTATTTCCTCGGAAATAAATGTACGCCCGCGCAGTAAAATAAAAAGATAAATACATGCTCCCGTCCCAGCTACAAACCCAACGTAAAGCAAGGAACCGAACCGCGAAAGCTCAGTCGGGACAAATAAATCGATAACAAAAATATATATAAGCATAGCAGAAACAGCAAGTAACAAGGTCGACCAATTGATTTGCCTCATGAGTTTTAATGCCGGCAATTTCAGCTTCAACCCTATGTAGACGAGTAAAGAAAAGCATGCTAAACCTAGAATCGTAGCAAGTGCTGCTCCAGTTATTCCGAAAATTGGCACAAGTAGCCGATTCCCAAACCACTTCATAAAGATTGAAAGGATGATAAAAACAGCTGTCTGCTTTGTCCCGCCGAGTCCTTGTAAGATTGTCGCACAGGTTACTCCGATGGAACTGAGCAAGATCGCAATAACGAGAATCCGTAAATCATTTGTTCCTAGCGTATCCTGATACAATAACATATTTGCTTGAGGCATAATTGCAATTAGACCTGTAGTAGCGCCTACTGCTAAATAAAACCCAATCGCAATACTACTACGGATATGCTGATAAAATGCAGCTTTCGCGTCTTGTAATTTCTGTTGTGAAACAGATGGAATCATCGCTAGCGCAAACGACGAACCAAGCACAGTCCCTAACTGAATGAGCGGCTGGCCCCGATCGAGCACCCCTTTCGCCTCCATTGCCTTAGTCTGCGAGAGTCCATATTCCTGTAAACCGGAAACGAGCGTGAACGCATCAGCAAACTGAAACAGAAGAAGCACCATATGATTGAGCGAAGCAACAAGGCCGAACAGGAGCAATGTCTGAATATAATAACGCCATGGGATTACTGCTTTCTGCAGCTGAACGCTTTGTTCCGACTTGCGAATAAACATAGTTAATAAAAGAATAGCCGCAAGACCGCCACCAATACTTGCAATTGCCGCCCCTTCCCCAATCCGGTAAAGGTCTGCTCCTGTGAAGCTAACGTAAATCGCAACGGCAATAATTAACAATACGCGAAAGAGCTGTTCCCCCATTTGCGAATAAGCGGTTGGCTTCATATTCCCATTTCCCTGAAACACCCCACGGAGCAAAGAAGTAAAAGGGATAAGCAATAAACTCAAGGCTACAAGCTGATAGGCCCGTGTTAAACGAGGATCTCCAATCCAACTTGCTAAACTACCAGCAGAAACAAATAGCAACACGGCTAGTGTTCCTACTACAAGGAGCAGAATAAGAAAGATCGGGAAATAAAAATTAGCAGTCGTCTGGGTGTGACCCTTTTCTTTTGACTCCGCTGTCAATTTCGATATTGCAGATGGGAAACCATATAACGCAAGAATCATCCCCATCCCAAGCAATGGGTACACTTGCTGATAAATATAAAATCCGATATCACCTGTAAGATTCTGGAGCGGAATCCGGTATCCGGCACTCAGCACTTTACTGATCAACCCAGCAATTGTTAAAAGCAAAGCCCCCCGCAGCCAACCTTTACGATCACTACTCATTAAAAAACGTCCCTTACAATACATAATTTGAGTCCATTATACCACTTAAAACACAAAAATGAGCCATCCAAGGATACCCCTGAATGACTCATTCCATCATGTTACTCCATTTGCTTTCCTAAAAATACCGCCGCCGTTTCGGTTACTTTCGCTTCTACATCGGTCAGTTTATCTCCCTCTGTCGAAAACAGGAATACACAACCAATCGGGTCGCCATTGGCGATGATCGGGCTCAGGCAATAGGAATCGAGTTCCATTTCCTTGCCTTCTAGCAGCTCGATTGTTTCTTTATCGGTTTTAAGTAGCTGGGTGCGATTTTCAATTGCTTTCGTCACATCTGAACCAATCATTTTATTTAAATAGTCCTTTTTCGATTCACCAGCAACCGCAATGACATCATCACGATCACAAATTAACACCGGTATTTTCAATGAATCAAATAGAGACTCTGCATATTCCTGCGCGAAATGTCCCAGTTCGCTAATAGGCGAATATTTCTTCAAAATTACTTCTCCATCTCGATCGACGAAAATTTCAAGAGGGTCTCCTTCTCGAATGCGTAATGTACGCCTTATTTCTTTAGGTATAACAACTCTGCCTAAATCATCGATCCGTCGTACAATTCCTGTCGCTTTCATACCATGCCTGCCTCACTTTCAACTAAAGATTACAATTCTTAAGAAGTTGTAAATATCACCAGTGTTGATGTTAGTATGAGGCAACATGGGATAAATATACATGATGAGAAAAGTTTAGGATTCGCGGTTTACTTCTGCCAAGTTTTTAATTAATTCTTCTGCAACTTTATACCGCTCATGCGCTGTATCCCGCTGCCATGTAACGATTATTTTAAGCTTTGTATTTTCCGTTCCAAGTTGGACATTGCGGCCGAATCGGTTCGCGAGTTCAAAGAGCTTCGCACCATCAACCATTTGGCTCCGTTCTTCTTCCAGCAATAATTCAAGTTTTTTATTCTTCTCGGTTATAAATTCAACGCGTTCTTTACGGCCGTACAACCGGAGCTTCGACACGGTGAATAAATGTTCCACTTCTTCCGGATAATCGCCAAATCGATCAATGAGCTCATCTTGAAGATCGGAAATATCCGTTTCCGATTCAATCGTCTGGAATAATTTATAAATATCAATCTTCTGCTTGCCGTCTGGAATATATGATTCCGGAATATAGGCATCTATTTTCAAGGAAATCTCTGGGTCAAACGGCATAATATCCTCGATTTCTTTGCCTTTTTTCCGTGCATCGATTGCGTCCTTCAGCATCTTCGAATAAAGATCATACCCGACAGAATCGATAAAGCCATGCTGCTGGGAACCAAGGAGATTTCCCGCACCACGAATCGATAAGTCACGCATCGCAATCTTAAACCCTGAACCAAGCTCGGTGAATTCCTTGATCGCTTGTAACCGTTTCTCCGCTACTTCGCTTAAGATCTTGTCTTTCCGATAAGTGAAATACGCATAAGCGACCCGGTTCGAACGACCGACACGTCCTCTTAGCTGATAAAGCTGACTTAGTCCCATTCGGTCTGCGTCATTTACAATGAGTGTGTTCACATTCGGGATATCGACCCCTGTTTCAATGATCGTCGTACTTACCAAAACGTCAAATTCCCCTTCAAGGAAGCTTAAGATCACATTTTCAAGCTCAGACTCGTTCATCTGTCCATGGGCGACTCCAACCCGCACTCCGTCAACAAGCATACCAACGTCACGGGCGACCTTATCGATATTCTCGACACGGTTATAAAGGAAAAAGACTTGCCCACCACGGGCCATCTCCCGTTCAATTGCTTCCCGTACAAGTATTGGATTATATTCCATCACGTACGTCTGAATTGGGAAACGATTCTCTGGTGGTGTTTCAATAACAGAAAGATCACGCACACCAAGCATTGACATATGAAGCGTACGCGGGATTGGTGTTGCTGTTAATGTTAGGACATCGACATTCGTCTTAATCTGTTTAATCTTCTCCTTATGCTTCACACCGAAACGTTGTTCTTCGTCTACGATGAGTAAGCCTAAATCAAAGTATTCAACGTCTTTTGATAACAAACGGTGGGTACCGACGACAATATCGACGGTTCCTTTCTTCAAGCCTTTCAACGTCTCAGTCTGTTGCTTTCTAGTCCGGAAACGACTAAGTATTCCAATATTTACAGGATAATCCTGGAACCGTTCACGAATCGTTTCATAATGCTGCTGGGCCAAAATTGTTGTTGGAACAAGGAAAGCGACTTGTTTTCCGTCCATGATTGCTTTGAAAGCAGCCCGAATTGCCACTTCTGTCTTCCCGTAGCCAACATCCCCGCAAAGCAAGCGGTCCATTGGACGTTGCTTCTCCATATCCTCTTTAATTTCCGCAATACAGCGGAGTTGATCTTCTGTTTCTTGATAGGGGAAGGCTGCTTCGAATTCTCGTTGCATTTCAGTATCTGGGGAAAATGCATGCCCTTTCCGCGATTCCCGCTCTGCATAAAGTTTAATAAGATCATCCGCAATATCCTCAACGGAAGACTGGACGCGACGTTTTACTTTCGTCCACTCTGACCCGCCAAGTTTATAAAGCTTCGGTTCCTTCCCTTCTGAACCGACAAATTTCTGAACGAGATCAATCTGATCAATCGGGACGAATAACTTATCATCTCCAGAGTAATGGATAAGCATGTAATCATTATGCATCCCATTCATTTCCAGTGTTTCAATCCCTATATATTTCCCTACACCATGGTTCGCATGGACGACATAATCCCCGACATTTAATTCCTGATAACTCTTGATGCGCTCCGCATTGGAAATTTTTTGGCTCTTCGGTTTCCGTTTCGTCTGTTTTTTGAAAAGTTCATTTTCCGTAATCACGACTAGCTTATGCATCGGAAGTTCAATCCCGCTCGATAAGCTCCCTGTAACAATGGTCGGCTTCGTTACCGGAAGCTGCAACTCCTTCGCAACGACTGATTCAATTTGATAATCTTCTAAAATTGATTGGATCTTTCCAGCTCGTTCCGCGTTCGGTGCTAGAATTAAGACAGATACGCCACCTTTTTCCCAGCGTTCAAGTTCACCTTTAAATAAAGGCATCTGTCCGTGGAATTCCTGCATTGCCCGGGATGAGAGATTAATAATATTCTCTGGTTGTGTATTCGGGATATGTCGGAGGAAAACAGACATATATATGCGCTGTTGCTTCATCTTCTCCATTACGGTCTGCCAATCAAAGGAAAAATGGCTGTCTTTCACCATTCGGTTTGATTCAAGTAAGCTGCTATACCACTCGGCCTCCTCTGTATCAAGGTTCGTAGCCGTTTCTTGAATTCTTCCCATTTCCTCTAAAATAAGCAGACCGTCACTCGGAAGATAATCTAGTAAACTCTTAGGATCCTCATAGAAAAATCCAATATACTTATGCATCTCCTGAAAGCGTTCCATGTTCTTGAGTCGGCTAATATCATACTCGACCGTTTCAAGCAGCTCTTCCTTCGCTTCTTTCGATGTTTTATTCTTGAGACTTTCAGCGAGCGCCTTTTCAATTCGTGCAGCAGCGGCAAGAAGGTCTTCTTGCGTGAGAAGAAGCTCGGTTGCCGGACCGATTGTAATTTCTTCAGTCCGTTCGAGAGACCGTTGTGTATCCGCATCGAAAAAGCGGATTGAATCAATTTCCACATCAAATAATTCAATCCGGACTGGATGTTCCTCTGTTAGCGGATAAATATCAATAATTCCGCCGCGTTGGCTGAATTCTCCCGGTGCCGTTACCATCTGCGCTCGTTCGTAGCCCATCTCGACTAAAAAGGAGAAATAAGCTTCTACATCTATTTCTTCACCCTCTTTAAAATGGAGCTGATATTTCAACCATTCACTAGGATGTGGCAGCATCCGTTTCAGGCCTGCAATCGGGGCAATTAAAATATCTGCCTTTCCCGCAGTCCAGGCCGTAAGTGCTTCCAAACGCTGACTTCTCAATTCGGGGCTAGCTGTCGCAATTTCTGATGCGATCAGCTCGTTCACCGGGTATAGATGTACCCGTTCCTCCCCTACAAGCTCGGCTAAATCGTCATATAACTGCTCCGCCTGCAACAATTGATGCGTAACTAATAATACCGGTCGCTTCAACGACTCATTAATAGCTGAAACGAGCATACTCCTAGCGGGCCCAGTAAGACCCGCCACAAGCTGCTCCCTCATTCCATTCGATATTCCACTCATAATCGACTGGAAATCTTCTTTTTCCTGTAAAAACTGATATATTTCTTTGATCATTATACCACTCTACCTATTTCAAAATAAATGCAAAAAACGCTTTGGTCCGTACCAAAGCCTGTTCAACCTATTGTATAAAATAATCGAGTTCATGATAATGAGGATGCTCCTGCAATGCAGCCTCACACGTATCACAAATCGCGTAAATCTTTATATCGCCATTTGCCTGATATTCCATCATTTCCTGTTTTTCCTTTGCTGTTAATCGATCAATTCCAAGTAGCGAGGCATCTAGAACTTGTTCCTCCAGTCTGCCAATCTCTTGGGTGCAATGTCTGCAATGATAGATAATTGCCACGTAAATCGCCTCCTCGGATATCTATACTAAAAGTGTATCCGAAAAAGCCCCGATTATACGCGCCCACTCACACTTACTCGTTATAATCATTCATGACATCAATGAACTTTTTACCCGCCACCCACTCTTCGCAAGCGTCAGCAGATTTCGCAATACTTTGCTTGATCGTGTCCCGTTCCGCTTTAGCAAAATCAGCAAGTACATAATCAACGACAGCAACCGTATTAGCCGGTCTACCTACGCCGAAACGAATGCGGTTAAACTCTTTCGTTCCAAGATGTTCGATTATAGAACGCATTCCATTATGACCACCATGACCACCTTTTGCCCGCAAGCGAATCTTTCCGGTCGGTAAATCAAGATCATCATAAATGACGAGCAAATCTTCCGGTTCAATGCTGAAATACTCCATTAATGGGCGAACAGCATTACCGGACAAGTTCATGTAGGTTTGAGGTTCTAAGAAAATGACCTTTTCCCCAGCGAGGTTCTCCATTGCATATTCACCGTTGAACTTCTTCTTATTCAATTTAAACCCATGACGGGATAACAACTCGTCGACGACCATAAAACCGATATTATGACGTGTCTTCTTGTACTTTCTACCAGGGTTTCCTAACCCGACAATTAGCTTCATCCTTATTCTTCCTTTTTGTCCGGAATTTTCAAAAAATATGCCCTCATATTCTCATAACACTTAACAAGCCCTCCTATAGGAAACCAATATGTTCCTGCTAGGAGGGTTGTTCTTTACTATATCATTAAACTGCTTAAATTATTCTTCGTCTGATTCTTTCGCATCAACAAGCTCAGGCTCTGCACCATCGTCAGGAAGCTGTGTTTCTGGCTCCTCTTCAGTTGGCGGTACGATTGTGACAATAACTGCATCCGGCTCATCCACAAACTCATACTTATCAGATGCTGGTAAATCCTCCACGGTGATGACATCTCCAATTTGAAGTTCAGATACATTAACTGTGATCTCATCTGGGAAGTTAGCAGGCTTTGCATTAACAAGCACTTCATACTGAGGCTGCTGCATGACGCCGCCCTCTTTTGCACCAGCTGCTTCTCCTTCGATACGTACCGGTACAGAAACTTCCATTTCCTCGGACATATCGACAACGTAAAAGTCAACATGGATAAGCGAGTCTTTAATTGGATCGATTTGATATTCGTGAAGCATCACATCAACGGAAGTGCCATTTTCAACATCCAATGTGATAATTGCGTTTCTTCCTTCGTCACGAACTGTTTTCAATAATTCAACACTATCAACTGCAACGGTTTTCGAATCTTTATCTTTACCGTAAACAACTGCAGGAACTTGTCCATCTGCACGCAATTGTTTTGTTACTGAATTACTTAAATCGTCCCTCTTTAATGCTTTAAGCTTTATTGCCATCTTCATCATCCTCCAAATAATTTTCTATTGTAAAATAGACAAATTTGTTCATGTAATTAAGTATAGATATATACCTTTTTACGTAATGAATGAAACTATTAATCGAATAGAATGCTTACAGACTGCTCTTCGTGAACACGAATGATTGCTTCACCAATTAAAGGAGCGACCGACAAGACAGTAGTTTTATCCAGTTTCTTCTCTTCTGGGAGTGGAATACTGTTCGTAACAACCAACTCTTTGATCGCAGAATTTTCAATTCGGTCAATAGCTGGACCTGATAAAACGGGATGTGTACAACAAGCATACACTTCTGTCGCACCATTTTCAATTAAAGCGTCTGCCGCGAGGGTGATTGTACCACCTGTATCAATGATATCATCAATTAAAATTGCAGTTTTACCTTCCACGTTCCCAATGATATTCATGACCTCTGCAACGTTTGGCTTCGGTCTGCGCTTATCAATAATCCCGAGAGGCGTTTTAAGACGGTCAGCAAGTTTCCTTGCTCTTGTTACACCGCCATGATCCGGAGAAACGACGATAATATCTTGTAAATTCTTTTCCTCAAAGTAGTCAGAAAGAATCGGCACACCTTGTAAATGGTCAATTGGAACATTAAAGAATCCTTGAATCTGCGGTGCATGGAGATCTAGTGTGATGACACGTGTTGTACCAGCTGTCTCAAGTAAATCAGCAACAAGCTTCGCTGCGATTGGTTCCCTTGAACGTGCTTTCCGGTCCTGTCTTGCATATCCATAATAAGGCATCACGATATTGATTGATTTTGCTGAAGCACGTTTCAGGGCATCGATCATAATTAATAATTCCATTACATGATCATTAACCGGTGCACAAGTGGATTGCAGAACGTAAACATCACTGCCGCGAATGCTTTCCTCGATATTGATTTGAACTTCACCGTCACTGAATCTTGATACGGTACATTTACCTAGCGGGATACCAAGATGTTCTGCGATCTCCTCTGCCAGTGCGGGATTTGAATTTAGTGTAAATAGTTTTAACGAGCCATCCTCATATTTAGATGCCATGGAATTAACCCTCCGTTGTTATTTTTTTCCTTTAAATCGTTCTGCATAATCTTCTTTATTCGTTTGTCTTGCTCTTGCAATTGATAAAGCATTTTTCGGTACGTCTTTATTGATTGTTGAACCTGCAGCCACATAAGAGCCTTCGCCAATCGTAACCGGCGCAATCAAGTTCGAGTTACAGCCGACAAATGCATTGTCTTCAATTTTCGTAAGGTGCTTTTTCATCCCATCATAGTTCACTGTAATCGTTCCGCAACCAATATTTACATTTTCTCCAACGTCCGCATCACCCATATAACTTAAATGGGAAACCTTACTGTTATTGCCGAGGGAGGTTTTCTTCAATTCAACAAAGTTACCGACCTTCGTATCGTTGCCGATAACAGACTCTGGGCGCACATGAGCAAATGGTCCAACAGCGGCGCCTTCACCGATTTTACTATCGTGAACAACGCTTTGCTTGATCACTGTTCCTTTACCAATCGTCGCCTGGTGCAGTTCACTGTTCGGGCCAATCACAGCATCTGCTTCTATGGTTGTCTTTCCGGTAATTCGTGTTCCTGGATAGATCGTCACATCTTGACCGATAACAGCATCTGGTCCAATATACGTATTGTTCGGGTCAATAAGCGTAACCCCGTTTCGCATATGCAATTCATTGATACGTTGCTTCATAATCCGCTCCGCTTCAGCAAGCGCTACTCGGTCGTTTACCCCAAGTGTTTCCTCAAAGTCCGGTGTGAGATAAGCGGTTACTAATTTATTTTCAGCTTTTAAAATTTCAATAACATCTGGTAAATAATATTCGCCCTGAGCGTTATCATTGGAAACTTTCCGAAGCGCCTCAAATAAATCTTGGTTATTAAAGCAGTATGTACCAGTATTTATTTCATTAACGAGTAATTCGACTTCATTCGCATCTTTATGTTCGACAATGCGTTCCACTTCTTTATCCGTATTCCGAATAACCCTCCCATATCCAGCAGGGTCAGGGATGTTCGCTGTTAAAATTGTTGCGCTAGCTTTCGTTTCCTCGTGATGTTCTACTAGCTTACGGAATGTTTCTCCTGTAATCAGCGGGGTATCTCCGCATGCAACAATCGTCGTCCCTTGGGCATCCTTTAATAGATCTTCCGCCTGGAGGACGGCATGGGCTGTTCCTAATTGTTCTTCCTGCACGATATATTCTGTTTGTGCTCCAAGCTCTTCTTGAACTTTTTCTGCACCAAAACCAACAACTGTAATATTTTTATCTAAATTAATGACATTTAACTGGTCAATGACATGCTGTACCATCGGCTTTCCCACCACAGGATGCAGCACCTTATAAAGCTTTGATTTCATTCTTGTACCTTGCCCTGCAGCAAGAATTACCGCATAGCGATTTGTCATAAAGAAACCTCCATTATTCTATTTGTCCACTTTAAAATATATCGTAAACGTATGAGGATTTCAAGAATTGTTGAATATTGCGTTGGATTTTAAACAACTGAAAAGGATGGCATTGGAAGGTTTATGAATTAATGGAAAACAAAGGCGTAAGCGCCCGTTCACAGCATTTTTATTTTATAGTTTCCTATGCAAAAAAAAGAGGCTAACCTATGTAAGATTAGTCCCCCCTGTCTATCATCAATCATTTTAGGAAGCACCTGCTTCTTCAAATTCGACTTCATTTTCTCCCGATAGTCGGTAAGCTTCCAGTACCGCCTCTTGAATCTTATTTCTCGTATTTGAATTAATTGGATGGGCAATATCTCTAAACTCTCCATCCGGCGTACGTTTAGACGGCATTGCTACGAAAAGTCCATTATTTCCGTCAATCACACGAATATCATGGACAACGAATTCTTGGTCCAAAGTAATTGATGCAATCGCACGCATTCTGCCCTCTGTATTTACGCGGCGCAATCTTACGTCAGTAACTTCCACGATGTTTCACCACCTTTTCCCATTTGAACTCTACATGTATAGTTCAACAAAACTCTTAAAATTCCTGCTTTAATTCATAAAAAAATTAATTTTCTCACTAAAAGTTTTAAAAGGAAAAGATTACGGTGAAATTATTTAAAATTACCAGGTACAATCTCCATCTGATTTCCCTTCGTATCCACTTCGGAAATCTTAATCAGTGATGTATAATTCGTTACTTTTCTTTCTTCGTCTTCGTCATCTGCTTCCGCGAATACTCCAATTGCTTTCACTTCCGCATCAAACTCAGCAAGTAAATTCGTAATCCCTGTTATCGTTCCCCCTGCCTTCATGAAATCATCGATGATACATACATTCGAACCTTCTTTCAAACTGCGCTTCGGAAGGACCATCGTTTGAATTCTTCGGGAGGAACCTGAAACATAATTGATACTGACCGAGGAACCTTCCGTCACTTTCGGGTCCCTTCTTGCAATTACGACCGGCACCTGGAGAAAGGATGCTACTGCATAGGCAAGTGGGATCCCCTTCGTTGCTACGGTCACAATTGCATCAAGTTCAATTTCTGAAAACCTGGAAGCAAAAATACGGCCGATTTCTCGGACCGTTTTCGGGTCACCTAAAAGGTCACTCATATATAGATAGCCACCGGGCAAAATCCGTTCCGGGTCTTTTAGCTTTTCGCATAATTCAAGGATGAAAGACTCGTCATATGCATCAGCATTTTTCGGAATATAACGGACGCCTCCACCAGCTCCAGTCGTCCGGTGAAGCATCCCCAGTCCTTGCTGCTCAAACACGTCATGTATAATATCAAGATCCTCACTTATCGAGGACTTTGTTGTACCGCATAAGTCCACAAAGTAAGGTAATTGTGTATGTGTGTGGGGGTTTTCTAAGAAAAATTGTGTTAACACGATTAAACGGTTACTTCTTTTCATTACGACACCTCAAAACCGTATATTTTATCTAAATATACCATTTTCGTACGTGTTTTGGCAATATTTAGCCGAGGAGGCGGACGAGATAAACTTCATCACAGAAACCGCGCATTCCATTATAAATCTTCTTCGCCTTCTCTTGATGCTCGACTAAACCATATACGGTCGGTCCCGTACCGCTCATTAAAACACCGGGTGCCCCCAAATTTTTCATCGTATCTTTAATCCGCTTTACTTCCGGATGAAGCGTAATTGTAATTGCTTCCAAAGCGTTGCCAATATGCTTACAGATCGCGGATAAATCCCTCGCATGAAGCGCTCGAATAAGGGCTTCATTATTAGGATGCGTTAGCTCCTCCACTTTTACATGTTGGAAAATCGTTCGAGTCGATACACCAATATCTGGTTTTGCCAAAACAACCCAACAGGGCGGCGGGGAGGGTAGCTTTTCCACAATTTCACCGAAACCACGCGCAATTGCCGTCTCACCGTACAGACTAAACGTCGCATCGGACCCGCACTTCGCCGCAATGAGGGCTAAGTCCGCCAGTTCAAGGTCAAGGGACCATAATCGATTGAGCCCTCGAACCACGGCCGCCGCGTCGGTACTACCGCCCCCGAGACCAGCCGAGACAGGAATATGTTTATCAATCTTAATATGGACACCTTTTGTAATACCAAATTTTTCTTTAAAAAGCTTTGCCGCCCGGTATGCTAAATTCCGCTCATCATTCGGTACATAACGGCTTTCCATGGAAATTCTAATTCGATCTTCTTCAAGAGATGTAAATTCCAGCCGATCAGCTAAATCAATTGTCGTCATAATCATTTCCACATCATGGTATTCATCAGTTTCCCGTTTGCGCAATACATCAAGCGACAAATTTATTTTTGCTGGTGCCTTCTCTATGATCGTCATGCTCCTTCACCTGCTCCTGAAACGAAAAGTTAAACAAATTGTATCATAATCCCCATAGAGGTGCGACCTTCAAAAGCGGAAGCGCCCGCATATCGACGTACGGCGCCAGAGTGGGTCTTGCGGAACCTTCGCAATGAAAAAAAGCAAGCGACTAGCGCTTGCCTTTTTCCAGGTTCTCCTCTGCCATTTCAATAGCACGTTTCACCATATTCCCGGCATCCCGTGCTTTGATGCCGCCCCAGCCCTCTTGCTGGACCGTGTCGTAAAACCCTAACTCTTTGGCAATTTCTTCTTTCAACTGGTCTGACATGATTCCTCTACGCCTTCCCATGAAAAAACAGCTCCTTTTCGTTAGTATCGTTACGACACACTTAGTTTGACCTATCTGCAAAGAATGAACCGCGGAAGGTTACGGAAACGGTGGGAAAATCGAACAAAGGAGCAGAGCGGACGTGGCTAGACCTGGATACTTAAGTTATCACAGCTTTTTTATTTTATACTTATCTTTTTTTAAAAAAATAAAGCAGTGGAGTTGTAACAATCCACTGCTTTATTCGCGTTCTCTATCTTTGGTCTAAAAATTTTAGTTCAACTGTCTCTGTTAAAATGTCTGCGTAGCTGTATGACACACGTTCGAATGCATTTTCGTCTTGATCAAGTTCCACGATAAATACAGAAGGATAAGTTTCTGCTAATACCCCGGATCTGACAATCGTTTTTCTTCTGCCTCCATTTGCCTTCAAGCGCAAACGTCTACCTATTTGGCAGTCAAGACCTTGCTTAATTTCGTTCAATGTTTTAGCCAATACACTCCACCTCACTGCATCCTATTATAGCACAGGCTCGTTCATTAGTCAAATGAAACTAAATATTATAACAGGATTGTATTTTACCTGTCAACAATAAAATTAGGTCTTATTACGTATTATTAGTAATTATTAACTTTTTATGTACGGTTTGCATAAAAAATTATCGGATAACGCTTTATTACTGCCCAAGTCCCCCAAAAAAACAAGACAAATTTCCTGAGCTAGAAAGCAGATAAAGGAGAGCAGCACCCACATACACGCTTTTAATATGGGGTTTAGCATGAGTATTAAAGTCCATTATGTGTAGCGTTTCAGTGAGGATGATTACACATCGTATCGCCGCTGGAGAGCACTGACAGAGCTTGCCAGTGACCTACTCCCTGCATTTTATTGTCACTGGAAGTCACGGACAAGCTCTTTGTATTTTTTAGGTTTTAAAATTCAATGATGTTATTGGTTGAGGTGTTTGGCTCGGTAGGTTCTTCTTCTGTGCCGTCAAGATAAGGCATTCCCGTTCGAAGGAGACCGCGGGTTTCGACGCCACCCATGCCTTTTTCTCCAGTTAGTGTGTTGCGGAGAACGTCCGAAACATTGACGCTTTCCATGAAAGGGGTATAAGCAATTTTTGCAGCGATATAAACAGGATCCAACGCGTGAATGTTAATTCGGTAAGGAGAGCTTGCGAAATTCGCACCGGCCCTTATAATCGACTCAAAATGGGATTGGCACGCACCGGCAAAAATAACGAGCTGATCAAGATGGGGATTCACCCTTCTTGCTTCCCGCACCGTTTCCGCAAAATACTTGGAATTTCGGTATGCACGTAAATCCTTCTTCTCGCCTTTGTTTTTTGAATAGGAATCATGACCGGTAATGATAATCAAATTCGGCTGAATCCTTTCAATCAGCGGGCCAATCTCCTGGGGCATATCCTTTTCAAGTAAGTGGACACCGTGGACATGTAAGCCTACCCGCTGATAAAGACTGATACATTTCCGCAAATAAATCGGGTCACCATCCAAGTGTAGGACCTTGGCAGGAAGCTGGAAATATGAAAAGTTTCGCTCATAACCGCCACTTATCTGATGTGCTTTTTTCTCCCGCATCAACTGGTAATCTTGACGGAATAAACGATAAGAAAACTCTTCTTTCTCCTTCGACTTTTTTTGCCGTATTTCCAAATCCGCACGAGCTACTATCGTTAAATCTTCAATTGGCGCATCAGCTTGCAGACGCATTTCCGTACCACGCAAGAGTACTTGCTCTTTTTCTAATTCGGACACACGAAAAACTATATCATGGTTATAGGACTTCCGTGTTACAATATCACCAATTTTTATATCCATATATCCACCTCATCGCCCAGCATTCCTTTTATAGGCTATGAAAGATGTTTATAATCTGTGCTTTTAAATCTTTGCTTCACTGATTTAAAACTTGCCTTAAAAAAGCTAACTTTTTCTTTGTATAATCGGTGGTGTAGGTGGAATGGGTATCCATAAAAACATGGCTTAATCTTACTTTATTTTTATCAATTAGATACAGTTCATTTGTTACACCAAGACGGTTTAATTTTGTCGCCAAATCCTTTGCTTGATCAGGGAATGTACCTGTATTCCCATCAGCAATAAACACAGGTGGAAAATGTTCCGTCACGTGGGCAATTACATTTCCTTGTTCAGCATATTCATCCGTACCATTAAGCAAATGTTCCTTTTGAAAATAATTTCTGCTGAATTGATAGAAAATCCAATTAGAAGAAGCGACTGGGGATTTTGTTTTCCCCATTCTTTCTAAATCAAGTGCCGCAGAATCTAAAACAGCAGCTTTAATAGCGTCCTGAGAGATAACAGGAGTAATTCCTATTTTCTCTGCATAAGCCTGATTCGTTTGCACGTTCAAAAATTGTCCGACAATCTGCCCCCCAGCACTGCTACCCGCAAAAATAACTGCTGACATATCTATCCCATATTTATTCCCTTGTTCCTGCATAAATTCGACAGCTTGAGACAGTTGTTGTAAAGGCACAGGATAGGTATATCCTGGAGATAGAGCATAATTGATTGAGACGACGTTATAACCTGCATCAAGCAACTGCTCATAATAAGCATTATCCTCGAGCTTTTTATCACCTATCGTCCAACCACCGCCATGCACAAAAAAATACGTTGGTCTTCCTATATTCGGATCGTTGTTTACAATATACACATCTAAATAGCTATTTGGATAATCCTTGCCATACTCAATATCACTTATCTTTAAATGGCCTTGTTCCAACATTTTCTCTTCCGGGGCGGGTGCATCATAACTATTGCCATATCCCTTGTACGATTGAACGACACTCATTAATGGAGCGGGCGTTATAAAGTTTACAATCACAACGAATGAAACCAAACTTGAAATGACGATACCTACTGATTTTAGCAACCGACGTGTGATTCTCCATCTATTCGACCCAGTATTTTTATCACTTTCAAATAACTTTCCGCTGATCGTAAAGCAATAAAATCCAATTCCAATTACAAGTATTTGAGCCACTACAAAAGCTGGATACCAATCCGCAATAAGCCAAATCACTTCAAACAAAATAGCAAACCCACTGGAAACAAGCGTAACAGTTCGGATTCCTCCATCCCTTTTAAGATAAAGGCTGGAGATAACGAGACAAATAAGCAAGCATAAAATCAGTACACCTATCATTCTGCCAGCATTCACATAATAACCTTCCATCCACACTAAGAGTATGAATAGTCCCCCCGCTATACTCCATACATAACTATATAAACGGCTTTTATTCCCCATTAGCATTTACATCACCCAATACATTTTTAGGATTATTTCATACACTTTCTTTAATCAGCCTTCCACTTATTTTCCAAGTCAAACTTATGCAACAAAGACTTCATTCAGGAAAAGGTCACAATTACTATTATACAAAACAATTCCCCTTAAGATTCAAATCTTAAGGGGAAATTGATACTTATATCTTCATCTTAATTGAGCAACATATTTATGATATATTCTTTTTTTAAATCAGGAGAAGCTTCGCGCTACAATGGTATGAGGTGAATGCACTTTAGCTTTTGACTTTTCCGTCCGTGCCCCGTCACCATGTTTGAAAGAAGGGGGAATGACAGCCGATTAAACTGAAATTAAAAACTACTTTTTCAATAAAACATAAGACTGAAATTGCCGAATTTCTTAACATGAATACAAAAGAATCGGAGAACGGTATATGGAAAATATTGTTTTAATTAGTATCGCAGTTATCATTGTCGTTGGTATTTTCTCACAATGGCTAGCTTGGAGGATTCAATGGCCATCCATCGTCATCATGTCAATTGCCGGTTTATTGCTGGGACCTGTCTTTGGCCTGTTTAATCCACAAGAAGCTTTGGGAAGCCTGTACAGTCCATTGATCTCGCTTTCGGTCGCGATCATTTTATTTGAAGGCAGCTCAAGTCTTGATATTCGGGAAATCAAAGGCGTATCCAAATCCGTCTCAGCCAATCCTATGCACCAAAATTCGGACATAATCACACCTTTACGCTTACCAGCGAGAGCTATAAGCAGCAGGATTTGAAAAAAATTCCTTTTGCAGGGAAGGCTAACCTTTTATTTCGTGAAGATGCTGTATTCACTGAACTAAATAAGAAAATCAATACGGGATATAAAATACAAGCATTGCCAATGAACCACCAAGATAAAATAGATTTAGATTTGCTTCCTGAGGACGCTATTCCGCTGTTAATTAGAAAGAAGAATGCCATTCAGCTGATTACGCTTAGAAGCGAAATAATGGTTGATGAAGGAGATAGGTAAGTCAAAATAACAGAAAACCACCACTTATTCTTCTTTTATAGAACAAGTGGTGGTCTAATTCATTACCCTCTATTTTCTTTGCTGAGACGATTATTTTATAATCCCGTTGTATAGTAAACCATCATCATTAAATTGAACAATCTTTATACGGTTGTCATGTTTGATGAAAATACGGTTTCCCTTGTTATCTGTTTCAACAACACCTTGATACGTATCCAAGTCAATATGTTCTGCCATTCTTAAATTCTGGAAATCCTTCCAAATCATCATTATTTGTTGCTGTATCATTTGTATCTTCAGTATCAGAATTATCTTCTATCTGTTACACGAAAAAATTATTTACAGACGATACCAAAAGCTGGCATATTAAAAAAGGTATCTGCCAGCCTTTTAAAAATTTAAACGCTTGTCTCTAAGATGTATCCATCCAATTATTTTTCTTTACTCTGACCCAACTGCTTAAATTTATCAACGACGAGCTTAACTACAATTGCTATCATAATATAAGGCAGGAATGAATAAATATGTTTCCAATTGTCCAGTTGATATATGTGCAACCATACTAAAAGGGGTTCCAGTATAAAGGAGAAAATGAATGCATTAATGGTGGTAGCAATTAAAAAAGTTTTCCATTTAGGAAAATACTGGTAGATAAGCATATAAATAATAGGCATTTGTACTGTATGTACTTCCGCAATCAGCGTTATAGGCAATAACGTATTTGGATAATCCCATAACATAAATGAAGTACCTAATACATCCCCTATCATTCCTATTGCTGTTATAAAAAAACCATATGTGACGATCTCAAGTATTCTCTTTTTGTCCAGCAAAATTAACCATAGAATAAAAATACCAACAGTTGTCACTAAAAGCATCCACCAACTGAAGGTAAATAAGGTCTCATTTAACCAGTACTCTATTTTTACAGCTGTATGTTGCTGTAATGATTCAATAACATCTCTCCAAGTAGGTTGCATTTATTTCCTCTCCCTAATTTGCAGTAAAAATATATGAGGAATATAGATTGGTAATTATTTTACTTTTGCTACACCTAGCGCCAGGTGTTCCCATAGAATATTTTCTACTAGCTCAGCCGTTTTTCCCTCACAATCAATAATGAGAATAACCTCCGGATGCTTCCCTTTTAAAAGTCTTTTTCGCTTTTTCAGAACCTTTTCTGTAAACAGTCTGATTGCGACCCCTATAACAAATCCAATAAAACCCGTAATCAGCCCCCAATAAATCGGCCCCCATGCCAATTCAAACCCGATACTCGTTCCAATAACAGAAAAAGCCGTAGCAAGTGCCACCCCTATATCAATCAATGAAGTGCCGTCGGAGGAATGCAGATTATCAAACAGCTTGCGTTCTTCCTGCCGATTATCAAGGGGAACTGCATAAATACTCGCTTTTGGGATGCCGTTTTTCTCCAACGTAGAAATAGCCATTTCTACATATATATTATTTTCTAAAATGGCGTAAACTTGCATCAGCATTCATTCACTTTCTCTCCTTTGAGAATTTGAAAATTGGAGTCCCGGTAATTGTCTTTCAAAAAACGCCGCTGTTCCTTTTCAAAAAGTTTATTATTTTCCACGGTATTCACATACGCGTCATAAATTGCAAATCCGTAGATGGAAGGCAACATAAGCAAAAATTCTCCTCTTAAAACGGCTGTTGACTGACTAATATCCCCTACAATTAAAAGCGTGAGAGCTTCAAGGAAATGCGACAAATATAAAAAGACAACCGTCCAGCTGATCACAAAGAGAGCTGTTACAAGCCTATGTATATAAAGCTGACCTAGCCCTGGCACAAAAGCGGACCAAATTGCTGCCATGATAGGATTTCTTTTATCTAGATAATTAATTTCCATTGCACCGATACTAAATAGATTAAAGCGATGGTCTTCGCGATCTGCTAGTAAATAAACTTTGTTCATATCTACAGTTGTTCGGTGACTGTCCCAGATGGCAAAAAAATAAACAGGTAAATAAACTAAAAGCCAACGGGTATCCAGCACGCCCGCAGCCATTTCAAACTTTCCTTGAAAGGAATAAAGGATGGCCCAATTAACATTCGCATTCAAATTAATAAAAACTTCCCAAATAAATAGGACAAACCCACGGAGGTATTTCGATAGAAGCAAGTGGCCAAAGCCCGGATAAGCCGCACTCCACCATGCAATAATCGAGGGACTTCTTAAATGAAGCTGTGTTGTGCCTAACACACTGACATGGGCTTTATAGCGTCTTGCAGTATTATCGGATACATAATTGTCCATGAACTATTCATAATCTTTTTATACCGAGGTCTTATTTATTTTGCCAAATACAGGTCAAGGAAAATTTGAGATAAATCGAATTGATTTTATTGGGATAGGCTTATTTATTATAGCAATCATGGGGCTCGTATTATTTTTGCTTTCACTAGCTGGGAAAGACCTGAAACATCACTCTGTAATTCTAGCGACTGGAAGATTTCATCTGCCTGTTTTAAATTCGTTTTGTCGTCGATATCAATTCCAATATAGACAGGCGGCTGATCTTGAATCTCTGGTAAGAAAGATACTTGTTATGAGATGAAAAAAGCCACTAATCATCATTCAAACATGGTGATTGGTGACTTTTAAAATAATAAATTATCTATCTTAAGTCTAAGCGGTTAATTATCCTCAGTTAATTAAACACTTTTTTTCTATCGGCATCTAACTTCACTGTTTTCCCAATCGCCAGCGGGTGCATTGGGTGAGTGTGACATGTATCAAATTCAGCTAAAATTGGGATTTTCTATCCATTTAATTGTTCTTTCAGCAAATCCAGCAGCTGTTTACCTGTGTCCAAATCATCATATTGCTCATGCTTCCCTAAGATAATGCCAGCCACTTTATCGAAAACACCGTGTACTTTCAACATCGCAAAGTTTTTTTCCACTACGGAAGCGGTTTTCATGCAATCCTCCTTCAATCCAATAAACATTTCTCACAACTGAAACAGAGTCAAAAAGAATGGATTGCAATAGAACTTAATACACTTTACCACAGTAAAATAAAGAAAAATCGTACCACAAGAAAACTTTCTGCTAGCTTGTTGACTTACTTTATAATTGTATAGCTAAAAAATTAATACTTTTTTAATAATCATGTATTACAGTATAGACAACACGATAAATCAAGGAGGTAAAAGTATGGGTCCTCCACTATTATAAGGTATTTGGTAGAAAAAAAGTCAACCCCCCTGTTCTTATCTGCTTTTAACAAGTAGGCTGACAGCTTCTTTAATTAATTCTCCTTCATCTGTTCCATCTTTTTCTGCAGCTCGAACACATTCAACTAAATTCGAACTCACAATAACACCTAATGTTCTATCTACTGCGGACCGAACAGCTGATAATTGTGTAACAACATCCTTACAATCTTTATTTTCTTCCATCATCTTTAAAATTCCTCGGAGCTGCCCTTCCATCCGCTTTACTCTATTTTTCATTTGATCATTATATTCCATGCTTATTCTCCTTTTTCAAGAAATAGTAAACAACCTCATAATATACCCGCGCCCGTATTTTGTCAATATAACTGCAAGGACTCACAATTTCATAACAATTGACACGTTACCCTAAGGGGTATACGATATAAGCATAAGTCAAATTCCTTACGCCTTACGATAAACATATACCCTGCCAGGTAAATTAGTAAAAGAGGAGTGTGCATGATGGGAAAAAAGATAGTAATCATTGGCGGAGTGGCCGGTGGAGCCTCCGTTGCCGCTAGAGTAAGAAGATTGGATGAACGTGCAGAAATTATCATGTTTGAAAAAGGACCCCATGTATCATTTTCCAACTGTTCTTTACCCTATCATCTGAGTGGAATTGTTGAAGATAGCGAGCAACTCGTTCTAATGAATCCAAACATATTTAAACAACGCTATAACATCGAGGCACGAGTGAATCAGGAAGTTATAAAGATCAATCGAGATAGAAAAACAATCACTGTAAAAGATTTAATGACAGATAAAACCTACGAAGCAGCATACGACAAGTTGGTATTATCACCTGGAGCGAAACCGATTAAGCCAAACTTGGAAGGCATCGATAATGACAACGTGTTTACGATCCGTAATGTGGTCGATATCGAGAATGTAAGTAATTTTATCAAACAAAAAGACTTAAAGGATATCGCCGTAATTGGGGGTGGCTTCATTGGTGTAGAAGTTGCTGAAAACCTTAAGCTGGCCGGACACAATGTATCATTAGTCGAGTTTGCCAACCAACTCATGGCACCGTACGATTACGATATGGCACAAATCCTTCATAAAGAAATGGTGGATAATGGCATTGAACTCATTCTAGATGATGGATTAACAAAGATTGGAGACGGTTATGTTGAAACAAGTTCAGAGAAAAGGATAAAGGCAGATGCGGTCATCTTAGCCATCGGTGTGAGACCGGAAACGACATTGGCGGAAGAATCCGACCTCGAAACTGGGAACACCGGCGCAATCAAAGTCGATCATAATTATTTAACAACTGATAAAAATATTTATGCTGTCGGAGATGCAATTGAAGTGTATCATCGCTTATTACACAAACCGACAAGACTTGCACTGGCAGGACCAGCTCAAAAGCAAGCGAGGGCTGCAGCTGATCATATGTATGGTATTCCGAACAGAAATCAAGGCGTAATCGGTTCATCATCCATCAAGCTTTTTGACTTGAATGCAGCTTCAACTGGGCTGAATGCGAAAACCGCTGAACAAGCTGGAATTACGCATGATACCGTTTATGTCATACCCGGAGATAAGGTAGGTTTGATGCCGAACAGTAATCCGATGCATTTTAAATTAGTCTACGAATACCCGACAGGTAGAATTCTTGGTGCTCAAGCAATCGGGAAAGGAAATGTCGATAAACGGATTGATGTTATTGCAACAATGATCACAATGAATGGTACATTGGAAGACTTAAAAGACCTCGAGCTAACATACTCTCCAATGCTAGGGACAGCTAAAGATGTTGTAAATCATGCTGCACTTGTGGCACTCAATCAGTTAGAGGGACGCTATCAGGAAGTAAAAGTTTCCGAAGTCCGTGGATTAGTTGAGAGCAATGCCTTTATTATCGATGCTAGAGAAAAAGGCGAATTTGAATCAGGTCACCTAAAGAATGCATTGAATATTCCATTAAGTGAATTCAGAGAACGATTAAACGAAATTCCTACAGACGAACCGGTGTATATCCACTGTCGCTCAGGTCAACGAAGCTATAATATGGTCATCGCGTTAAATAATCTCGGGTATACAAACATACACAATATTTCCGGTTCCTACTTAGGTATCAATCTTTATGAATATTTTAATGATCTCGTTACGGGAAGAGAAAAAATCGTAACAGCATATAATTTTAACTAATGAGGTATTCACATGAATCAGACGACAATCGTATATACATCAGCGCTATGCCCAGTATGCGGCATGGTTAAAAGCTTTCTCGATACGTTAGAAATACCGTATCAAGAAGTGAATGTGGATATGAACCCGGTCGCCATGCTTCAACTGATCACGAAAACAAGAAGGTTGTCTGTACCACAAACGAAGATAAATGGGAAGTTGATTTCCGGTTTTAATCCGGAGAAGATGATGCAAGCATTGAATGGTTCATTACTATAGCAAAAGGCTGGGACAAAATAGAGCAATGTCCCTGCCTTTTTATTTTTTCATTCAAAAATATGACTTAAATCCAGCTCCAATCCAGGTAAGCTTTGAATAGCAATGTTATCATCTTTTGTAAATATTCCTTGCAGTTTGTACCCAGCATCCGTTAAAAGAAGAATTTCTACAGATTTATTTGCTGGATCCACAAGCCAATATTCTTTTACCCCCGCCTTTTCATAAAGCTGGTATTTATTCCACCGATCCATCTTAACAGTTGATGGTGATAACACTTCAATAATCAAATCAGGTGCTCCATTACATCCCCGGTCATCTAGTTTTTTTCTATCACATATAACAGATAAATCAGGTTGCACTACGTTATCAATGGCAGCATCATTTTTGTTTTCCGATAATAAGCGAACATCAAAAGGAGCAAAAAAGACTTTACACTCTTTGTCTTTTAAAAAAACGGAAAATGCTGTGAATAATTCTCCTAATACTTCCTGGTGGAGGCGTGAAGGAGCGGGTGACATATTATAAACTTGCCCATCAATTAATTCGATTCGTTCTCCTTCAGACCATGTTAGATAATCAGCATACGAATACTTTTTATCACCGCTCGGGATAGCCATATTACCATTCCTTTCAACTACTATTAAAGTCTAAGAAAACTAACGATCAATTCTTCCGATCACTTTCATTCAGCGTAAGTGTCTGGTTCGTTCACTAATTATGGCGTTC
>NZ_BMOS01000028.1:0-42841 GCF_014647195.1 Oceanobacillus indicireducens
TTGTATAAAATTTAACTTAGATGTGTCCATGAAACTATACTAGCATCAATTAGATCGGAGGGTATAACTTTTGAAGTTCAAAGCAAACAAAGACTTAGCTTATCGAATAATAATTTGGGGATCAGCACTGTTATTCTTAGGACTATCACTTGGACTATTCATACCGATTTACCATAAAGCAGGACTCGCCGCAAGTTTAATCTTTTCTTTGATATTTGGGATTTTCGCCATTGTTATTTTATGGTTTTGGTACCGAACATTTTACTTTGTAACAAATGATTATTTAATTATTCATATTGGCTCATTTAAACGCCGAATTGAGCTCGAAACCATTAAAAAAATCGAAAAAACTAATACTCAATTAGCCTCAGCTGCTCTTTCCAAAGAACGTTATTACGTATACTATGGTTCCAGTGATTTTACAATCATCACTCCAGAAAATATGGACCAGTTTATACAAGTGATCAATGAACGAAAGGACGAACCGGTAGAGTTTCTGAAATAGAATGTGTACATTCATTTCCAGTGATTAGACCTGTATTTCCGAATAGATGATTCCACGGTGAAGGAACACTATGAAAAGGTTAAGCCGCAATTATTTCATGCGGCTTAATCTTTTTTTGGTAAGGTCGGCTAGCAATAGTATTTGTCTGTTTAATTCAATGATTCTGTAATTTCGATAATGTATGCCTCTCTCTAAAGCTGTGAAGAAACTGAGTTTCCTCCCCATAGATATGCGTTTTGATATACCCATAGTTCGCCGTTAGTGGTAAACTACGATTAAATGCGTGACATATCCTAAGAGTGAAGGATAGAGATGGTTCTTATATGTTTAAAAAAAGAAAATAGAACTAATTGATAAATATTTATCCAATTTTTAATATATTGTGACTATTTGTAATAACCTCTTAAACGAGCTGTAACCACAGACGTGTCCCCCTGTGCTAGGATTAGACTTAATCAATAACAAAAGGGGGACTACTAATGAAAAAGTTAGTATCCGTATTGATAGGGCTGGTTATTATAGGGATTGCTGCGACTTCAGTGTCAGCAGCTGATTATGAGGTACAAAAGGGAGACAGTCTTTGGAAAATAGCGAATGAAAATAATACAACTGTTGAAATATTGATGGAAATAAATGGACTCAAATCGTCATTAATTCATCCGAAACAAGTATTGAAACTCGGAGTAGAGACGGAGGCGGAGTTTTATATTGTACAAGAGGGAGATACCCTGACACATATTAGTAATTCCTATAGTGATGATGTAACGGTCGATAAACTGAGGGAATGGAATAATCTAACCTCCGACCTAATTATAACGGGACAGCGTTTAAATGTGAATGGTGTGGGAGTTGAACCAACAGTAAGTGAAGAGTCGGAGCAAACAGCAGATGAACCGGAAGTTGAGACAGGTACTGACGCAAATGAAGAGCATCAAGAGGCAGTGGAAGAGAGTCAGGATTCAGCGGAAGAGAGTCAAGAGGCTGTAGAAGAGCAAGTTGAATCGGCCAACAAGGTTGAGGAAACAACAACCGGGGAAGTTAGAGGAGAAACATTTGCTGTTGAAGCAACCGCCTATACTGCAGGCTGTTCCGGCTGTTCTGGTGTTACTGCAACTGGAATTAATCTGAATAACGACCCTTATGCAAAAGTTATTGCTGTAGATCCTAATGTTATTCCGCTAGGTACACAAGTCTATGTAGAAGGCTATGGATATGCTGTGGCAGGTGATACAGGTGGAGCCATCAAAGGAAATAAAATAGATGTACATCTCCCAACAAAAGAAGAAGCATACAACTGGGGAAGAAAAACAGTAAACATCACGCTTATAGAGTGATAAGGAAGCTTATTTTTATAAGAACTTAATCTGTCTTTATTATATAGTTTATAAGTTCCTTGTCTCAGGTTCTTCATTCTTTCTTATCTCCTATGTCTGATAATTGTAATTTGTCTAAAACTAGGAAGTGCTATAAAATGGAAGTAAATCATGTATAACGATTTATAATGACAGATGCCATCACAAATACTGAGCGGTAGAGTAGACAAGGAGGGAAAGAATGGAAATTAAAGACTTGCTAATTTTTTAAAGTGTTGCTCGTAATGGAAGTATTAGTAAAGCTGCAGATGAACTTAATTATGTACAATCTCATATCACTTCTCGAATTAAGTCATTAGAATTAAGTTTGAAAACACGACTATTTGATCGTCATAGTAAAGGAACGACATTAAATTCGGAAGGAAAGAGGCTTTTAGTCCATTCAGAGAAGATTTTACACATGATAGAAGAGATGAAGAAAGAATTTCAAGAATGTAGCAATCCCTCAGGTACTCTCGAGATTGGGACTGTTGAGACCGTCACGAAGCTACCGATGATTTTATCCAACTTTCATAAAAATTATCCCAATGTGGAGTTAACACTAAAAACGGGTGTTAACAATGATTTAATAAATGATATTTTGAATCGCAAATTAGACGGTGCCTTTGTTACAGGATTTGGGAGGCACCCCGATATTGAGCAGATTGAAGTTTTTAAGGAAGAACTCGTTTTAATAGCAGATAACAAAGAAGTTAGTTATAGCAGTTTGAAAAATAGGCCAATGCTTGTTTTTAGTAAGGGATGCAGTTATCGAGCGCGGCTGGAGAATTGGTTACATGATAGCGGAATTGTGAATGCTAAAGTAATGGAATTTGGAACATTGGAAACGATTCTGGAAAGTGTGATAGCTGGGCTTGGGATCAGTCTTGTACCCAAATCCACTGTTCGTTATTTAAAGTAGCTGGGGATGTTCGGTGTTACCCAGTACCTAAAAAATATAGTGAGATATCAACTGTCTTCATTAGACAGGCAGATACGTATTTAACAAAAACGCTGCAAAAGTTTATTGATACCATTCATATATTAGAAAATGAAATTCCCCGTCCGTTCGTTAATCCAAATGTAGATATCTCGGCAATTAAAGAATATTCCGTTTGAAGGCAACTTTGTTCTTTTTATCATATAAAAAACATACATCAGTGGGTGTTTTCATACCCACTGTTTTTTTTATAACTTTTTACAGTCCTATTTCTAATTTAAAAGAATGATATCAGTTTTACAGATGAAGGAATATCAATATTAGCTATTTTACGGAAGGGAAAGTAACTTTTATACTAAGGATGGAGATGATTTTTATAAAATTCCTACAATAAGGGGCGGGAGGAGTGTAGTACATGACGAAAATGAATCTTGAGTTAGCAAAGCAACTTATCGAAGGTGCCGAGAAAAAAGCAGCAGAACTTGGAATACAAATGGTTATCTCTGTTGTGGATGAGGGTGGAAATCTTATCGCAGTACATCGTATGGATGATGCCTGGTTGGCTAGCGTTGACATCGCACAAAATAAAGTGTGGACTTCTGTTGCTTTAAAAATGCCAACATCCAATTTAGCTGAAGCGACTGTTCCGCACGCTGAACTCTATGGATTAAACACGACAAATAATGGGCGGTTAGTTCTCTTTGGCGGAGGCATCCCCTTAGTTGAAAATGATAAAGTGATTGGGGCTGTTGGTGCAAGTGGAAGTGCTGTTGAGCATGATATCCAAGTTGCACAAGCAGCAGTTGATGTTTTTGAAAACTTGAAGTAAGATGAGCGGTCAGAGCACTTGTCTTATCCAAGCGAGGCTTTGAAGTTATGGGATTAGTTCCTTGCTGTTGCTAAAGTCTTAGCATGGGAGGGGACTGATCCTTTTTTATTGTTCAAACCGAAGTTTCAACCTTAATGCAGAGCAGTCAAAATAACACCGAACGATACGTTTTTCCAGGAATAGCGTAACAGTGCAGGTATGGAACCTCAAGCCGTAAGTTATTAAGGTGACCCTAAGAAGCGTGCTGTTGGTGGCTGGGTTTCCACTAATCCAAAGAAACCGCTAGGAAACTAATTTCTTGAAAAAGCTTTATCTGCTATAATAAATTAATTGAACAAATATTAAAGATGAAGGATAAGTTTTTTCTGCTGTATATTAAAAGAATGATATAGATGACCAAGGCATATATTTACCGTTGGCTATTCTTTTTTATGCTGAAAATGGGTAGATAAATTAAAACAATTTAGGGGGGTAGATAAGGAGCGCTAACAACCTAATTTATTCAATTAACACTCCGTGGGAAAAGAGCAAAAACTCCCACTGAATGAGGTTTTATTTTATCGTAATTATGGAGCGCTATTTCTAGAGCGATAGGAATGGCGCTCTAGTCATAATTTTTGCGCTGTTAGAAGCGGACCAGATGGGGGTAATTATTCTTTAATGAGGATAAGATTTGTGCCCTTTATCATCCTATAGTAAACTTTGGTGATTGATACGTGAATGGATGAATAGTATAAGTTATGTATCCGAAGAAAGGAATGATCGTAACGATGGAGAATAAATTAATTATGAAATCCTATTATCAAACGATTATAGATGAAAATGAAAATGAGCACCCAATCAAGATACTGGGTGAGATGTATATGGAAGAAATGAAGAAGGAACAGCCTGAACTGTCTGCAATCCGTTTTGCTCAAGGAGAAGTTTATTTCTTGAATCAAGATTATGAAGCTGCGATTTATAAGTGGCAGCACCCTTTAGACAAATCCTTAATACCATGGGGACAGAAAAATATAGCAGATGCGCACATGGAAATGGGGTTATTGGAGTACGCAGAGAAGTTTTATAAGGAAGTGGAGACGGATTCCGTTACATTAAAAACAGAAGTCATGCTGCAACTTTTCTCGCTGTATATCCAACAAGACCAAATGGAAAAGTCCGTTGATATCATTAAAAAAGCGGTTCAATTGAATCCAGATTATGCTGATGTAACAGAAATAGCAAAGCGTTATTTTGAGAGTATCAAAGATTGGGATAGTGCAATCGAACTTGCAGTTAATGAAGCAATCCGGACGGAATCTCTGTCCTGGTTTGAGGTATTAGAAGGGTATGCCAACCTTGGCGTCACATCTAACCATGATCCTGCTTATTTCAATAACGTGTTAGTTACATTATACTCTATTGATAAATATCATTTTGAACGTTTGACGGATGGATTATGGAGGAGCTTTAAGCAAAGCGAGTATTATTTTCGTTGGCTAGAAGAGGTGAACCAGCTTCTCTTGTACCAAAACATGGAAGCCTCTTACAACTGGAGGAAACTACCAAGTCTATTTAAAGAAGGGTACTATTATTTAATTAGTGGTAGATTTTTAATAGATGATGTTTCAAATTTAGTGCAAGATCATTTAACGAATTGGTTAGCGGTATCTTCGACTTCCGATCGTCTCATCTCTTCGGCCGCAATACTAGCCTGGAATGAGCTTTTCCCTTCAGCGATGGATACATCATTGATTCAGGAAGCAGAACAAGCGTTTAAAAATGCAAGTCCGGATCAAAGTGGCAAAGAAGAAGGAATAAAGCTTTTGGATTCTATTAAAGTGTGGGCGGAGAAAGAAGGTTTACTAGAAGGGTTAACAGAATTTATGGGATCTAGGCTAGATGAATATAAAATAGAAGAGGTAGGCCCAACAAGGATTCGAGAAGTTATTAAAGATGCATTAGCATACATTTCAGACCAGCAGGCAGAGCTCGAGAATGTTATTTTGCGGGAAATTGATTGGAGTGAGGAGGTCTTAACAGAACTGCATGATTTCCATCAAGAGATACTTGATGTGGAGAAAGATAAGGCCAACATCATGATAAGTTCGTTCCGTGATTTAAAGAATAAATTAATGGAGAAAGCGCAAGTTAAACTACCTGAGTTACTCAAGAACTGTTCCGATTTAGTGAAAGAGGACAGCGACTTTTCCAAACTTCATCTTGTATTGAATGAAGAAATGAATAACCGGATGGCACAGTACATGGAAAAGGAAGTCTTAGCCGAATTTAAATCTGTGACAGAGGAATGGTTAGATACTTGCGAAAGAGAGTTTCAAGAAAGCCAGATGCTATTTGATGAAGTGAGTGAAAATATAAACCAGCAATTTAAACAAGAGAAAGTTGTATTGTCAGGTGACTTTAAAATATTGGATGACTGGAAGCGGGATATCGAGCGGATATCAAGGGGATTATTACGCTTTGAAGAAGTAAATATTTTGTTGCGGAATAATCCTTCCCAGTTGTTATTAAAAGGAGCTGGAAAACTGTTAGCTCCCCTGTCAAAAAATAAAGAGATGCTCCTCGGGAGGTATAGGGACTATATCGAGAATGCTGATTACAGTGAAGTCGCGGAGGAAATGACAAAAACATTTACCCAGCAATTACAGTTTTTTGAGGAATCCATCGGATGGGATGTAAACAAGTTTTTCTTCAATCCACAGGAAGAGCTCCATCGTATAATAGAGGAAGTACAAGCAGCTATTGAAGAAAAGAACGGTTCTTTAAATGAGATGCGTGAACAACCTGAAATCTATCAAGATCCTCTTTTCTTGTTCGAGTTAAAACTGCGGCATTATGATTTAATGAATGGGATAGATACGATGAGTTATATTGGGGGTTATTAGGGGGGCTTTAAGCGGGTTTGAGTTTCTCTTATGTAGTGGAAAAAGCGCTAAGCTAGAACAGACAATAGCTATTGGAAGCTAACTTCCAATAGCTATTTGCTTTTCACTGCTAGTGGTTTTAAATGATGCAATTGCAGGCTCAGTGTACGCAAACCGTACCATCATATCTGTTTATTTCATCTTTCTTCACTGCAATAATCATCAAATCAAATGTTTTATAAGTATAATTAACACTTTTGCTATTTTCAATTTACTCCCCCTCGTAAAGTAACTTATTTTTAGGAAGGAACTTTTTTAACCACTTTAATTGATAACTACACATAGTTCAATAAGATTGTAGCTTAATAATTTAAGAAAAACAAATAAAATTGTAATTTTCCCAAAATAGGAAAGCTGGATGTTTACGGTTCAATTAACCACTTACCAAGCAACTAATTTCTCGTAAAAAGCTTTATTAGCTATAATAGATTAGTTGAATAAATATTAATGCAGATTTTTGCCGTATCTAAATAGAAAGAAGGATGTAGATGAAAAAAGCTTTTGTTTACCGCTGGGTTTTCTTTTTTATCGGAATTATGCTGCTAGGTCTCGGAGTATCGTTAACCATCAAAGGTCAGCGGTTTGGTGTGGGCTCTTGGGATGTGTTGCATATTGGTCTATTTCAAAATCTCGGGTTATCGATTGGCATGTGGTCCATTATCGCAGGGATTATCGTAATTACGATTGCTTCTATTGGTTTACGTGAATTTCCAAAACTAGGTACCTTTTTAAATATGGTTTCGGTCGGTTTATTTATCGATTTTTTTAATTGGCTGATTCCCGATCCACATACATTTACGCTGCAACTGGTCAGTTTTATTCTCGGCATTTTATTATTAGGTAGTGGTTCGGGTATTTATATTTCAGCAAATTTAGGAGCAGGTCCGCGAGATAGTCTGATGCTGCTCATTGTTAAAAAGTTTAAATTAAGTATACGAGTTGCACGTACGATGATGGAAGTCAGTGTTGCGGTCGCTGGATTTTTATTAGGCGGACCGATTGGTGTCGGTACTGTAGTTATGGTCTTTGCACTTGGCCCGGTGATGCAGGTGGCATTAGGAAACAGTAAAAAAATATTAGACAATTTGATTGCGGAGAAGCAGGTTTCTAATTATTCAAGAAGCAGAGATGGCTTAACATCTAACGATAATGCTGTTTAAATCATCGTCTCTCCCTAGAAGACATGTCAATTCTATACACATATTGAACGTGATGAATACAAGGAAGTTTCCAGGAGCATTTCCTCATATTCTTGCATAGGCTATTGCATGTTATATGAGAGGATGTGTGCATTTGGAATTGACCATTTCTCATTTATTATACGGCTTGTTTACGCTTTTGATTATTATGACGATGATTTTCCGCAAAGGTGTTGTGTTACTAACCTTACTCGGAACATTTGTCATTGCATGGGTGTATAAAGGGGATATTATCAGCGGATTTACTTCCATTTTCAATGCGAATTTAGTTGCTGCACAGGAGTTATTTAGTATATTTTTAATTATTACGTTTATGTTGGCGCTCCTTCATTCTTTACGTGATTTAGGTGCGGATAAGCGAATGATCCAGCCCATCCAGAGATTTATGGTGAACGGACATATTTCTTTTTTCGTATTGGTAGGAGTTACGTATATTATATCCTTGTTCTTTTGGCCGACACCTGCTGTACCATTAATATGTGCGTTACTTGTACCAGCTGCTGTGCGGGCGGGATTACCAGCTATGATAGCTGCAGTTGCGATTGCGCTTGCTGGGCAGGGAATGGCATTATCATCAGATTATGTTGTGCAAGTGGCGCCGGGTCTATCGGCAGCATCTGCTGGCATCGATGCTGAGTCTGTAGCCGATAAAGCGCTTGTCATGTCATTGATTGCTGGTGGTGTAGCAATTCTTTTAGCCTATCTATTTTACCGGAAATCCATCCGTTCCAAAGATGATCCGCTAAACGAAGTGGACTTACAAACATTACAAACCTCCGAAACCTCTACAAATAAAGTAAGAACAACTCATTTGACTACTTGGAGCAAGATTTTTGCAATTTTAGTCCCTTTATCCCTTCTTATTGTTGTTATATATATGATGTACAATAAGCTTTTTTCAAGAAGCAGTGAATTGGTCGGGGGAGATGGCGCTGCATTTATTGGTGGCGTTGCGGTAATACTTTTATTGTTATCGACCGTTGCTTTTGGAAAGCATCATGCCCTGGACTATATTAGTAATCATATTACGGAAGGCTTTGTATTTGCTTTTAAAGCAATGGGCCCGGTTATTCCAATTGCAGGCTTTTTCTTTTTAGGCAGCCCTGACTTTTCTGGTAATATTTTAGGCGTAGAAGAAGGGCCTGCATTATTGTTTGACCTTGTTACTTCTACACAGGAATACTTACCGCAGAGTGCACTGCTCGCAGGATTAAGTATGTTGATTATTGGGATCATCACAGGACTCGATGGCTCAGGTTTCTCTGGCTTGCCACTTACGGGAGCTCTTGCAGCTTCACTGGAAACAAGTTCGATTGACGTGTCAACATTAGCGGCAATTGGACAAATGGGTGCAATATGGACAGGTGGAGGAACGATTATCGCATGGTCGTCCTTGATTGCAATTGCAGGCTTCTGTGGAGTGTCTGTCATGGATCTCGTTCGTAAAAACTTTTTCCCTGTCATTATTGGTTTAATTGTGATGACTTTTATTGCAGTATTTTTTCTATAATTGCTTATTAAACAATCGGAATAACGAATTTAAGAAAGCATCAATCTTTTGATTATCAGGGGATTGGTGCTTTTTCTTATGGTATAGGAGAATATAAAATACAAGGGTAGTATTATCTTAAATATTTAACAGTCCGGTGCGGACCTGAACAATAAGGACAACTATTATAATTTAAACGGATGATTTGGTCATGTTCGGGCAAAATGAAGATGGAGAAAGGTTGACGAAACTTTAATAAACATTGTTGCGTTTCCGAATGACTACTGAGGCAATAATAAACAGCCATTTTACCCTTGGAAATTCGTAAAGGAGGTCACCCTGTGATATGAGTTTCTTGTTAAGAGCTTTTATCATTTTGATTGTCGGATATTTTTTAATGAGATTCGTTGGTAAGAAGACGGCAAGTGAAATGACTGGTATTGAAATTATTACGCTTTTGGCAATGGCTTCTATGATTGGACATGGGGTGGGGGAGGATGGATTATGGAAAACAATTTTGGTTTTATGTTTATTCATTGCTCTATTGATCACTGTCCAATTTCTTTCGGTAAAATTTGATTTTGCAGAAAAGTGGATAATGGGTAAAGCAATACTAGTTATACAAAACGGACAAGTTTTAAGTAGGAATTTAAAAAAGCTGCGTATGTCCGTTGACCAATTAGAATCTAAATTAAGAGAACAGGGGATATCTTCCATAACCGATGTGAAAACTTGTACAATAGAAATTAGTGGTCAATTAGGCTATGAATTAGTGGATGAAGCAAAGCCTGTTACATTTAGGGACCTGCAATCCTTAGCAGCGCAACAACAATTGCCGCCACTTCTTCATCGCCCGAACAATCCAAATGATAATCTTTTCAATGAAGTGATTCAACAGGAAAATAAAAATCAAAAAGACTTAAGCCTGGATCGTCGAGAATTAAAATAAACTAATGTATTAACATGAAAAAAGAATCTATTTGTTAAAAGTAATTATGAAAGCAGTGAGCAAAGCGATATACTCACTGCTTTTTGTGTTTTTAAATTTCATGAATGGAAAAGATGACACATTACGTGTGGAAAATACGGCGGTTAGTAGTTTATCGGATCCATGCTTTTGTATCTTCAGGGCTTAAAAATTGGATCAGGAATGGGGACGACTGTTTATAAAGACAACATAATAGAATGACGTTTTTTATTGATTTCTTGGGAGATTTCCTGCTCCAACGCAAAGCCGAATTGATACAAAGTTGCTTCGTCAAATTCTTTTCCTATAAGCTGTACTCCGATAGGAAGGCTGTCTTTTGAAAAGCCGCATGGAACAGTTAAGCTAGGGAACCCATTCAAATTAGTCGGGGACGTGAGTTTCGTAATAGTTGAGCGGATATGATTCCCATACCTGTTCGTAATTGTTACATCTCTACTTCCAATATCGGGTGGTAAAATAGACATGGTAGGCGTGAGTAAAATATCACAATCGTCTAGTGCCTCGTTGAATTCCTTTTTCGCTAATTCTCTATTTTGGAGTGCACGGGCGAATTCAAAGCCTTTTGTTAGAAGGCCTGTTTGTAATCTTTCTTTGACTTCCTCATCCCAAAGGTCCGGATATTCCTTAAGGTTATTCTCATGAACAGTGTAGGCTTCCGTTCGCAGAATTATCCGTTGTGCCTCTAAACTTCTCTCACTGATGGAAAGTTTAATTTGTCTTATTTCCGCTCCTAACATTTCAAATGTGTGAATCACGTTTTTGATGGCAGATTGAATTTCTTCATCAATATCTTCGTAATAATAAGCTGTGGGGATACCGATTATTTTTCCTTTCATATCTTTCCCTAATAGGCGAGTGTAATCTTCTTTTTTCCGTCGAATAGACTTGGGATCCTCTCGGTCGTACGCAACCATCTCATTTAATAGCAAAGCATTATCAATTACAGATCTTGTCAGTGGTCCAACATGATCAAGTGACCAAGAAAGGGGATAGACACCCCGATTACTAATACTTCCAAATGTCGGTTTCATGCCTACAATTCCGCAAAAAGATGCTGGAACCCGGACGGAACCACCTGTATCGGTTCCTAAGGCGCCGAAACATAGATATGCTGACACGGCAGCAGCTGATCCCCCACTGGATCCGCCTGTCATTTTCTTTATATTATAAGGATTGTGTGCCGGTCCAACATGAGAACGGTCTCCAGTCGGACCAAAGGCAAATTGATGTGTATTATTTTTACCGATTATAATGGCACCTGCTTTGATTAATCTATTAATTACGAAAGCATTTTCTTTTGGTGAGAAATTCCTATATATTTCGGAACCCATCGTTGTTTTAATCCCTTTTGTAAAGATATTATCTTTAATCCCAATAGGTATGCCATGCAGAGGTCCTTTATAGTTGCCTTGCTTGATTTCTTTTTCCATCTCATTTGCATCTTTAAGAGCCTTGTCCTCATTCACTGTAATATAAGCATTTAATGAAGGGTCTGTTTTTTTAATTCGGTCAATTGTGCTTTTAACGAGTTGTACTGGAGAGATTTCACCCTTCTTTATTTGTTTTGCCAGACTGTGGATCTCCTTAGATAAAAAATCATTCATAAAACCTTCCCCCTTTTGATATGTTGATAGTACAAACACTTTATGCTCTAGGAATTGTATTATTGCCTATTAAAGTCAATTAAAAATTATTTCGGAAATATTATGGTCAGTAGGAGTGAAACGATGTTATCAACATGGTTCTGGATTCAATTAATTATTTTTATTTTAGTTATGGCTATAGTTATCGTCGTTGCGACGAAAAGGACGAAAACAATTGATGACTTTGCCATAAGTGGAGCAAATTTAGGGCCTGTTGTATTAGGCTTATCCTTCGCTGCAACGGTAATGAGTGCTGCGACATTTATGGGGTATCCAGGATATTCGCATGCCTGGGGTTTCAGTAATTTATGGCTTTATTTATCGTTATCTGTAGCAACTCCCATCGGCTTTCTTACAGTTGGAAAAATGGTCAGAAAAGTTAATACAAAGCAACGTTCCTTATCCCTTCCCGACTGGCTTGGAGACTATTATAACAGTGACTTTCTAAGGGTTGGCTCCGGACTTATCATGTTATTTAATCTATTTTATATCGCTGCTCAATTCTCCGCAGGTGCACAAATTTTCGAGAAAATTGTGGGGACTAGTTATGGCATCGGACTAGTTATTATTGCTGTTATTGTTATAGCGTATGTGTTCGTAGGGGGTTCCTATGCCGACGTTTATACGGATGCCATCCAAGCGATGTTAATGATTATAGTTGCTGTAATTGTATTTATTTCCGGTATTGTTATATTCGGTGACGGAAATATTAATGCGGCTTTTTCTAACATTACCGAGAACTTCAAAGAACAAGACGGGAATTTATTAAAGGTTTTCAATCCAGAATCGAATTACTATGCCTTTTCAGCAGTGCTAGGTTTATTTATCATTCAATTTGCTTTTGCATCTCAGCCACAACTATTCAACAAAGTCTTATCACTTAAAAAACCTAGTGATTTACGAAAAATGTTTATTGTTTATATTATTGCTACGGTGCTTTGCTTACTTGTTTTATTCGGTGGTTTCTATAGTCGTGTTGCTGTACCAGAGTTGCAAAATGCTGACCTAGGTTTACTTGCTTATGTAGAGTGGAGCATGCCGGCGTTTTTAGGAGCATTAGTTGTAGTTACGATTTTGGCTGCTGCCCTATCAACAACAGACGGATTATTCGTCGTCATGTCTACTGTATTTGCGAATGACATTTATAGAAAATTTTTAGTTAAACGAGGAATTGTTAAAGTAACCGATGAACAGATGCAAAAGACGGCTATGAGTATTAGTCGCTGGGCTGTTATTGTTATTGGAATACTTGCCTGCTTTCTCGTATTAAGTCCGCCTCCATTTCTTGGCGACTTGATGTGGATTGGGATTTCCGGAGTTTCTGCGGGCACGCTTGGTCCAATTATGTACGCTGTTTTCAGCCGGAAAAAAGCCTCTCCACGTGCAGCAGAAGCGTCTATGGTTATTGGGCTTGTATCTTATTTAATGATCGTATTCACAGGAATTGAATCCAGTCCACTCGCAGCTGGAGGGTGGGCAACTTGTGTGGGGATTGCTGTAATGATCATTTTGGCTAATGTATTAAAGCGCCCAGATGATCAGACTGCGTAATTTTATCACGCATTGACGGTCTGTAATACCCCCACCTCTAAACATGAAGGAAGCCCAACATGTGAAGGTGGAGGAGATATACAGTCCGTAAATCCCGATCCTGTTCGACTAACATTCAGTGGAGACCCTCACTGAATGAAGTTTCACTTTATTTAATCGTAGGATACTGATTCGGAAGGGAGAATAATAATCAATGTGGATTAACCCAATGTTATCGATTTGGTTGTATATGGCTATAGGTGGCTTGATTGTACAAGGGATCATTTTATGGAAGTTTTATGGACCGGAAGATTAGGAAGATAGGAATGACAGAAGTTTAATAAAAGGTGTATTCTCTTATGATTAGGAGACACACCTTTTTAGTATATCAGCGAGCAATTAACTATCATCTATGTCAAATGCAGAGACATCTTTATTTTGCTTTTCATATAATGATGGTGAGGTGGTTAGCCATGGTAGAGATTCTTATGATGGGGACAATAATCGCTCCTGTTACAACAGGCATTGTTCAGGCATTAAAAGTTTCCAAAATAGTGCCTAAGCGGTATTTACCTTTAGCATCCATTTTTATTGGTGTTGCGCTTGGAGCGTCTGCAACATTTCTTGGAGCGGATCTTCTTGTCCGCAGCTGGGCTGGAGGAATTAGTGGACTTGCCGCCACAGGATTGTTTGAATTGAGTAAGAATGGAAGAGATATAAACGATCCAGAGGAAGAGGAGTAAACTCATTCATACTTACTTTGCTAAAGAGCGCGCTAATTAAAATGCGCGCTCTTTTATGTATCATTTTACATTATATGTGAAGAATAAAGGTGCTTGTAATTATTCGCTGGAGGTAATGTTATGACTAACTCTAATACACAACTAACATCATCTGAAATCGCAGCAATTTGGACATCCTACATGAATGACAGTATGAATCAATGTATATTAGAATATTTTTTAAAAGACGTTGAGGATTCGGAAATCCGATCACTTGTCCAACAGACTTATGATTTTATAAGTACACATGTTAATAAATTAGACCAACTTTTTATTATGGAGAAGCTCCCGCTGCCAGCTGGCTTTGGTAAGGAAGATGTCAATCTGAATGCACCGCGCTTATATACCGACGGGTTTATGCTTGAATATATTGGGCATTTGACTAGGGTTGGATTAGTTGCGTACAGTGGTTTTATCACCACAAGTGCCAGGAAAGATATTAAAACTATTTTTAAGGAAGGAATCACGGGAGTATTGGAGTTGTATGATAGGGCAACGGATATTTCCGTAGATAAAGGTTTATTTGTGCGGCCTCCATATATTCCTTATCCAACAAAAGCAGACATGATTGACAGCAAGAAATATTTTAGTGGAATGAATCCATTCAGTAATAAGCGACCACTAAATGCAGTGGAAATATCTTATCTTCATATGAACGTACGGACTAATATGATTGGAGGGAAGCTTGCAATAAGCTTTGCGCAAGTCTCTGCCGTTGAGAAGGTGCAGAACTGGATGCTTAGAGGGAGAGATATTACGAAAAAACATATTGGAATCTTTGCTAAGATACTTTCCGACAATGATTTGCTAGCACCTCTTTCATCAGATGTTTCCATAACGGATTCAACGATTCCCCCTTTCTCGGAAAAGTTAGGGATGTTCTTGTTCGCAGAGTTGTGTGCGTTAGGAATTGGAAATTATGCAACGGCTGCTGGAGCAAGTCAGCGGCATGATCTTATCGTGAATTATGAACGTTTATCCCTTGAAGTAGCACAATATGCGAAAGATGGAGCAGAGATTATGATTGAAAACGGATGGTTGGAGCAACCTCCAGGTACAGTGGATAAAGAGAAGCTTGCGAAAAGCAAAAACAAACATAATTAATATGCTATCAAACGTTTAATCTGTAGGATGTGAAAGGATGAAGCAATCACCGCTTGAAAAAATATTTTGGAGTATTGCTCTGCCGGGTTTTGGACAATTGTTGAATGGGAAAATCGTGAAAGGTCTTATCTTCATTACAGCTGAATTCATGATTAATGTGAAATCAAATTTGAATCAGGTGATCATTTATAGTTTCCGAGGAGAGATGCAAACGGCCATTGCGGAGACGAATTATCTTTGGCTTATGTTCTATCCATGTGTATATATGTTTGCCATTTGGGATGCTTATCGGGATGCAGGAGGAGCGAGGTCTCCTTACTCTTTTCTCCCATTTGTTTTCAGCGCATACTTCGGAACAATTGGATTAATCTACTCCTCCACCTTGAGAATATTCGGTGCGTTAATTGGTCCTGTTTTCTTGCCGATTATATTCTTATGTATCGGAACCTTTGTTGGACTTGCTATTGTATCGATCATCAAGCAGATGAGGAAAGTGGCTGGGACATAACAACACGGGCGCTTGCGCCTTTGTGTGGATTTAACTCATTTAGAATAGTTATGTCCTAGCCATTTCAGCTTTTTTTATGACTCAACTTTTGCACCCTGAAAATATTAAAGCAAATCATCCTAATTAAGCGCCCCTAACCGTTATTAATTAAAAAAGTCTTCTCAAAATGAATGAATGCTTTCATTCAACGTAAGTATCTTGCTGTCATTATTTTGGTGTCCTGATTACCGTTCAGTTGCCCGGTGGACGGATACTTTCCCAGTTAAGTAAGCTAATCATGCATATGGGAAAATAAAACCCAGTTGTTTTCCCGTTAAAGTAAGCTGAATATGCTGATGGGAGAATAACCCCAGGTTGTTTTCCAATTAAAGTAAGCTGAACATGCTGATGGGAGAAAAAACCCAGTTGTTTTCCCATTAAAGTAAGCTGAACAGATTGATGGGAGAATAAACCTCAGTAATTTTCCCATTAAAGTAAGGTGAGCATGCGAATGGGAAAATAAACCTCAGTAGTTTTCCCATTAGAGTAAGGTGAGCCCCTTTAGTGCTCAGCCCGAGGCGGTCTAAGAACGCTCTTGTATGTGGCAACGTCTGCATGAGCACATCCTATGCGTCGAGGCTCACAGCCCTCTGCGGAAAGCGAGAGGTGTCGGGACTGCGGACCTTTAGATAGCCAAGGAATACATAACTGTTTCAGACGGCAAATGTTGAGTTATGATTTATGAAGTTTTATGAAATCAGCTTCAAACCAACTGCACCACCTAGTACCATACTAATAAAAACAATCCTTCTCCAGTCCTTGGATTCTCCGTAAATTAACATACCTAAAATTGCTCCCCCGGAAGCGCCGATCCCTGTCCAAACTGCATAAGCTGTTCCCATCGGAAGCGTCCTCATGGCATATGCAAGAAAAATAAAACTAGCCCCAAATCCAAGAATCAACAAACCTAATGCTTTAAAGTTTCGGTCGATATGCAATTTATTGATCATAGCAACACCGAACATTTCAAATATACCTGCCAAAATTAACGAAGTCCATGCCATTAGGATTCACCGCCTTCCCTAACGTTATCCGGTGTCACTAATTTCAAACCAACGACACCTGCTAATAAAATAAGAATTAATATTACTTTCTCTAACCCGAATGGTTCTCCAAAGAATACTATCTCAGAAAAAACGGTTCCCGCTGTTCCTAAACCGACAAAAACCGCATAGACCGTACCAACCGGGAGTTTCCTTCCAGCCATAATCATTAAATAGAAGCTGATATAGATGGCGACAACCGTTCCAGCCCAAGTCCAAAAATCTTGTGCGTGTTTTAAACCAATCACCCAAAAAACTTCAAAGAAAGCAGCAATAATCACTTTCATCCATTCTTTATTCAATTGTATTGCACCTCCAAAATAAGAATTTCCGAAAAACAAAAAAGCCTGGGAGAAACTGTGAAAATACAGTATCTCCCAGGCTTTTATCCTTCCGTGGCACAGCAAAGCTGCGAGTTTTCTCTCGGTCTCAGACCAACAAAGTTGCGGAACCCTAGAAAACATTCAACTTATGCAATTACTTTTTACTATACAGGAGTAGGAGCGATTTTTCAAGAGAAGGGGATTTAATTATTGAGTCAAGTTTTCACATTGGAATAATCTAGTCCTTACCAAGTATACTAAAGGGTAATGACAAGCTATAAAAGGAGAGCTTATGACGAATTTATTTAATTTCAACTTGGAGAACACGTACGCGGAACTCCCTGAAACTTTTTATCAAAAATTGAGGCCGAACCCGGTGGCGAATCCTCAACTTGTTTTTTATAATGAGGAACTTGGAAAAGCACTTGGTCTCAATAATGAAGAAATGCAAAGTGATGAAGCAATCGCTATTTATGGGGGAAATGCTCTCCCGCCAAATGCGATACCGCTAGCTCAAAGTTATGCCGGTCACCAATTCGGTCATTTCACGATGCTCGGTGATGGACGTGCGGTACTGCTTGGGGAACAAGTGACACCTGACTCCAAACGCTTCGATATCCAGCTGAAGGGTGCAGGGAGGACAGCCTATTCCCGTGGTGGTGATGGCCGGGCTGCACTTGGGCCAATGATTAGGGAGTACATGGTTAGTGAAGCGATGCATGGCTTAAATATCCCTACTACAAGGGGCCTTGCTGTAGTGACGACAGGGGAAGGGATTCGCCGGGAGACGATACTCCCGGGTGCGATTTTGACGAGGGTGGCTTCCAGTCATATTCGGGTAGGTACATTTCAATTTGCAGCCCACTTCTGTGAAATAGATGAACTTGTGCAACTTACTGATTATACAATTGAGCGGCATGATCCAGAAGTAAAACATGCGGAAAATCCGTACCTCGCTTTTTTGAGAAACGTGTTGGATCGGCAGGCGCAATTAGTCGCGAAATGGCAGCTCGTCGGGTTTATTCATGGCGTGATGAATACCGATAATATGACGATCAGCGGTGAAACAATTGATTATGGTCCATGTGCTTTCATGGATGCGTATCATCAGGATATTGTATTCAGTTCGATTGATGTGAATGGGCGTTATGCCTACCGGAATCAGCCGAGCATTGCCGCATGGAATCTGGCGCGCTTTGCGGAGACACTGCTTCCTTTACTCGGAAGGAGCAAGGAAGAAGCCTTGAAATATGCACAAGAAGCTATTTCAGAATTTGGTCCCTTATATAAGAAATATTGGCTGAAAGGGATGCGACAGAAACTCGGGATATTTGGTGAAAGAGAAGGGGATGAAGCCCTCATTGAAGAACTGCTCACGTTGATGCAACATTATCATGCCGATTATACGAATACGTTCTTAGCGTTAACTTATGGCAAAGAAGAAGATTTTCCGCTTGGACGTATGGATGAATTTAAAAAGTGGAAAATCAAATGGCAGGAAAGGATCAAAATACAAAGCGAGACGCAGGAAGCAAGCAACAAGCTTATGTATGAGCATAATCCAGCATTGATTCCGAGAAATAAGTGGGTAGAGGACGCCATCGAAGCGGCTGTTCAAAAGGAAGATTATACGCCAGCAGAAGAATTAATTCATCTCTTGAAAAATCCCTTTGCCCATACAGATGAACAGAAGGAATTTGCGAAAAGAAATTATGACACCGGAACTTCTTATCAAACATTTTGCGGGACGTAAAAAAGAGAAAGAAACGTAATAATGAAGCGCGTTTCTTTCTCTTTTTTATCACATTCTCCTTACAACGCATAATTTCTTCTTCCATCCATAAAAGGAGTCCCATTAGACTATCGCTTTAGCTGCTTCCATTGCTGATAAGCTTCCTTTAAACGAATCTGGTTCGATAATAATATTCAAAAAGTCCACCCTTTCGAAACAACTACAATAATGTGAATACATTATATAAGAGACGGTCTATAATGGGAAAGACCATTATTGAAAAACTTTAAAAAATCCCTGTTTATCCATTGAAAAAATAATTTAATTCTGATAAGATAACATCAACAATTGAAACGTTATGTGTAACTGGCGAAACGCGGAGACCACCGCGGGGGAGCACATAATGAAATCATGTCGATCGCCTGGGCAGAGGTAAGGGATTTTTAACTCCTTGCCTTTTTATGTTTAAGGAGGCGACTTGAATGAATAGAATATTCAAAAGCGACGAATGTTATGGGTGACACTATAACGGGAGCGGCTTCTGGAGAGAATGCATATGCATCGCCGAAGGGTTCAAAATCTCAGGCAAAAGGACAGAAGAACAACAAAGGTTTATTTGTTGTTTTCTAGATCTTTCTGAGATTGGGGTTTTTTCCAGTCTCTTTTTATGTTTCTAGGCTGCGTTGTGGAGATTAGAAAGAAAAGTAAGAGTAAAAAGGAGAAAGAGTAGAGAGATGACAACAATAACTTTAGACAAAACAAAAAGAATTAAAACGTTGAATCATATTGCTGAGGTAGGCCTCGCAATATTTAATGAAGAAGATTACACGATTGATAATGAAGCAAATGATCCGGATGCAATTGTTGTCCGGAGTTATCCGATGCACAACATGGCATTCGGTGGAAATTTAAAAGCTATCGCACGTGCTGGCGCGGGTGTGAATAATATTCCCGTTGATACTTGTTCCAATCAAGGTATTGTTGTATTCAATACTCCTGGGGCAAATGCGAATGCCGTAAAAGAACTCGTGCTTACTTCTATTATGGCATCCTCTCGTAACCTGTTTAACGGAGTCGATTGGGTGAAAGATTTAAAAGGCAAAGGGGAAGAAGTACCGCAGCTCGTTGAACAAGGGAAAAAGCAATTTGTCGGACGTGAGGCGAAAGGGAAGAAGCTAGGCGTCATTGGACTTGGTGCAATTGGAGCGATGGTTGCTAATGATGCACTGAATCTTGATATGGATGTTATTGGGTTTGACCCGTATATTTCTGTTGATACGGCTTGGGAACTATCCCGGAATATTAAGCGTGCGATGTCTCTTGGAGATGTATTTGAACAGGCGGATTTTATCACAATTCATGTTCCCCTTACAAATGAGACAGCAGGTATGCTAAATAGGGAAGCTTTTGAACAGATGAAGCCAGGCGTCCATATTCTGAACTTCTCGCGTGGCGGGCTTGTCGATGAAGATGCGCTTGAAGTGGCTCTGGAGAAGGGCCGTGTCGGTAAATACATTACTGATTTCCCTAATGATCGCTTACTTCATATGGAAAATGCGATAACATTACCCCATCTTGGTGCGTCAACGATTGAATCAGAGGAAAATTGTGCACGAATGGCAACTCGCCAGGTGAGAGATTTCCTAGAGACAGGTAATATTAAAAACGCGGTGAACTTCCCGAATGCGTTTCTTCCTTATACAGGAAAGCGCCGGGTTACGGTTTTCCATCATAATGTACCGAATATGCTCGGCCAAATTAGTGCGATTATTTCTAAAAGGGGCCTAAATATTGCGGCAATGATTAACAAAAGCCGTGGTGACTTGGCATATACGATGATTGATATTGACGAGAAAGTGAACGGGGACGTCATTCCAGGAATGGAAGCCGAAATTAATACAATCGAGGATGTAATCCGAATTCGCACAATCTAATCCAAATGGGACAGAGGCTCTGTCCCATTTTTTCGTTGTAAAGGAAAATTTTAAACAAGATGTTGTGAGAGATTCTAGCGCTTATGTCCGTTCTGACTCTTATCAATCAAAATCAATATGGAAAGCATGAAAACCAGCTGGAATGTGTTAGTTTTTCCAGCCGGTTTCATTATTTTTTGTCCTTTCTTTCATCTGTAATTACGCGATACGGGCGCATCATGTCATAATCTTCATGTTCGAGGATGTGGCAATGCCAGACGTATTCACCGGTATAGGGACCGAAATTTGCAATCACGCGGGTCATCGTTCCAGCGGGTACTTCAATTGTATCTTTCCAACTGCGATTATTCGCAAGAGGAGCTTGTGGTGCTCCTGTAAACAAAAGGGTCCCATCTTCATTGAATCGTTCAAGATCAAAGGTCTGATGATCCAGCACTTGAAATTGAATAAGATGAATATGGATTGGATGGGAGAAGTTGGTTGTGTTTATGAATGCCCAAATCTCTGTCGAATCTAACTGTGGATTTTCCGTAACTGGATCATGCCATTTCAGATTATTTAAAAGCAGTAAAGGACGATCATATTCATCAGTGGAACCAACTAGTTTTAAATAACGGACCGTCTTAATTTCATCTTGTTTTAAGGAAGGGACATAGGAAAGGTTAACAGGTAAATTACTCGTATCTTTACTTTTTAGCTTTTCTGTAACCCGGAATTGCATAATTTCTCCCATTCCGTCAGCTGGATCAGCACCTGGTCCAAGATTATTTTTTAGTATAATCGTTTGGCCTTCTAATTCCGAAAAATCGATGATGACATCGATACGCTCGGCAGGCTGCAGCCCGATTTCTTCCATTTCGACGCGTTTTCTAAGCAGCCCGCCATCTGAGCCGATTTGATGTAAAACCTCTCCATTATCAAGCGACAGCCGGTAACCTCTCGTGTTGGAGCCATTTAAAATACGGAAACGGTATTTCCGAGGTTCTACTTCCAAATATGGCCAAATTTTTCCGTTTACAACAATTGTATCTCCTAAAAATGCTGGCACAATGGAAGGGTTCGGTAAATTGGGATCAGCGTCATTTGGTTGCGCTGGGTAGGATAAGGAGCCGTCTGGATGGAAGCTCCGATCGACAATCATTAATGGAATTTCGTAGTCACCACTTGGGAGGTTTAGGGATGCTTCATGTTTATCCCGTAAAATGTACATTCCGGCAAGCCCGGCATATACATTGAGCCTTGTCAGTCCCATTGCATGATCGTGATACCAAAGTAAGCTGCTGCGCTGATGGTTTGGATAATGAAACGTCCGTTGTGTAAATGTTGGCCCTGTAACTTGGAAATTTCTTGTATACCAAGCATCAGGATGCCCATCGCTTTCTGGCTTTGTTTCCATCCCGTGTAAATGGACAACTGTACGGACGGTAGGGAGTTTATCCAAATCATGGATGGAAGTATCAACGGGCAGGATATGTCTGTTCGGCAGCTCATTATGCCATGTTACAGATACCGGTTCATCACGGAATGCTTCAATCAGCGGTCCAGGAAATTGCCTATTATATCCCCATAATGTGGTTCGCGGCAAGTCACGGTGTAATTTGGCCCGGAATTCTTCCATCGTTATATCGTAATGTGCACCATTCCTTGTTTTTTTACTTGGTTGAAGTGTGTTTAAAAGCGGTAGAGGATCCACAAATTTTTCCAGTCGTTGCATTCTTTCACCTCAAATCTTCCTTATAACTAAACTCTCGCTCCTGAAAAAATCAATCTTACCAGGGATTTATAGTCGATGATGTGTATAGTTAGGCATGGTATTGCAACAAAAGGCATTCTCCTTAAATAAACTGTGGGCCTAAATGAAAGTTTCACTTACGCTGAATGGAAGTTCTTTCAATTTTTTTAAGATGTATCCTGTGTTTCAGGTTACGAAAGTTGAGCTTATAATAGTAAATGCAGTAATTTTTAATTGGGAAAGGCGAATGTACTATATAGCTATGAAAGTAGGCGCGACTATCGAGTGTAACAGGCTGGATGCATCACGCTTCAGGGTTTTCGGAAACACGTTAATACGAAATGGGGAGATCTACCATCCAGTAGTAGCTCGATTCGTCTATACCATTCAGTGGGGAATAAAAAGTACCTTTTATTAAATGGAGTTTCACTTTAATGGTGATGGTTGGAACATATGAAGTATGATAAAATATGAAGGATCTAATTTGAAGGAGGAATAATAATGACGAAGGTACCTTTTCTTGCGGTTGAAGGTCCAATTGGTATTGGTAAGACTTCACTTGCAAAAAAGATCGCCAGTCATTTTGAATTTCATTTGTTGAAAGAGATTGTAAGTGAGAATCCTTTTCTTGACAAATTTTATGAAGATATAAATGAGTGGAGTTTTCAAACAGAAATGTTTTTCCTGTGTAATCGATATAAACAGTTAGAAGATATAGATAAGGACTATTTGAAGCATGGTCATCCGGTCGTAGCGGACTATCATATGGCGAAAAATATGATATTCGCAAAACGGACTTTAGATGAAGGTCAGTTTGATAAATACAGGCAGATTTATGAGATTTTAACGAAGGATATGCCGCAACCTAATCTTGTCATTTATATAACCGGTAGTCTCGATACGATTATGGAACGAATTAGGAAGCGGGGAAGAAAAATCGAGAAAAATATTGAATCGGAGTACTTACAGCAACTGTCGCGGGATTATAAACAATTCATGAACGAATTTGAAAAAGAAAATCCCGATATCCCGCTAATTCGGATTAACGGGGATGAGATGGATTTCATGCAAAATCAGGATCATCTGGAAAAAATTTTAAACATGGTTAACGAACAGCTGACAATTAAAGGAGCAAGCAAATGAATTGGAGAGAGAAATACGGTATACCGAATGATGCAGTAATTACGATTGCCGGTACGGTAGGTGTTGGGAAATCGACGATGACTACAGCTTTGGCGGAGGCACTCGATTTTAAAACATCTTTTGAAAAAGTGGATCATAATCCATATCTGGAAAGCTTTTATAAGGATTTTGAGCGTTGGAGTTTCCATTTACAAATTTATTTCCTGGCGGAGCGTTTTAAGGAACAAAAGAAAATATTTGAATACGGTGGTGGTTTTGTTCAAGATCGCTCGATTTATGAAGATACTGGAATTTTTGCGAGAATGCATTACGAAAAAGGAACAATGTCACCTACGGATTATGAAACATATAAAAACCTATTCGATGCGATGGTCATGACGCCATATTTCCCGCACCCAGATTTATTGATTTATTTGGAAGGATCTTTAGATGAAATAATTGGTCGTATTCGCCAGCGGGGGCGAGAGATGGAGCGGAAGACACCGGTTAGTTACTGGGAAGAAATGCATGACCGGTATAGTAAGTGGATTGACAGCTTTAATGCCTGTCCTGTTTTACGAATTAATATTGCAGATTATGATTTGAAACAGGAGGAATCTCTTGAACTGATTCTAGAGAAAGTTGGCCGGCGGATTGGCAAGCGTAAGATGAGATCCATGATTCCAATAAATGAGGACTATCGGCTGTAATGAAGAATTCCCTAACGGTCGATTTCTTGCATAAAATAAGGGGAGTAACCAAGTAAGGGGTGAAACCATGGGATTATATATCAATGGCGATTACGAAGATATTTATCAGACGGATGAAACGGTTGATGATAATAATCAGGTAATATATTTTCATAACCGTACTACTGAAAGGCTTAAAGAACAAACGCAATTCAATGAATCGGTCGAGAAGCATGTAGCGGAAATAAAATCATCAACTGACAGGCAACATGTGCTGAATATGCAGAAATGGCAGGAATTCGAGACGGAATATAGAAGACTGTTAACGAAATTAGCAGCTATTTCAGAGGAGAATGAACGGCTTGCAAAACAAGTTACAGCATATATGGAACGTCAGGAGGAGATCACGAACCAATTAGCCATTGACAAGAACAGGATGAAAGGTCTGGAGAAGCGAGTCGAGGAGCAGGAAGCAATGACAGCAAAGGTAGTGCGGCAACTGGATCATTTTCGCAGTGTCTTATATGAACGCACGAACTATTTAGCTGAAAAGGTTGAGGAAGCGACAGCATCTATTATCCGGTTTTTAAAAAATGAACCATACACATCAAGTACAAAGGAAAAAGAAAAGGCGATACGTTGAGTCGGGATATAAGTTGGAAAGAAAATAGGGCGGGGACATTTATCCCCAGCCCTATTCAAAGTTCAATTTATAGTCATCTGCTTTAATCATTTTTAATTTCCGGGAGAACACATAGATTAATCCTAAGTTTAATATAATTGGCAAGATGAGGAACGTGCCAAGCATAATCGTAATATTATTTAACGTCCAGCCGCCCTCAGCAAGATTAATATAATTTAAAGGCCCGACTAGTCCAGATAAACCGAAACCCGCACTATAAGGCGTCCCTTGAATATTTAATACCCCCGCAAGTCCTCCAAGGAAAGCTGCGGTAATCAGCATAGGAAACGCAATTTTCGGTTTCATGATGAAGTTCCGCATTTGAATCTTCGGGGAACCAAGCACATGGGCAAGAGCTGTACCGAGCGAGTTTGCTTTATAGCTTGCAATCGCAAGCCCAACACCTGCTGCTACAATCCCGAGATTTGCCACTCCAGAGCCGATACCGGAAAGCATAATTACCGTTGCAACACCAACAGTAGAGATAGGGGAGAGGATAATGAGACAGAAAATCACTGCAATCATTGCCCCCATCAAAACCGGCTGCATATTTGTAACAGCAGCAACCAATTCTCCTAACAATCCGGTTGAATGACGGATGAAAGGAAGTAAAGCATAACCTATCATACCTGGAACAATAATACTTAAAGTCGGTATTAATAGAATGGAATAGCCTTTCAAACGATTTCCAATCCATAGAACAAATAAGACAGCAAGTGCCGCCGTAATACCAGTGTTAATCACGATCCCGATACCGTTTAATGCGAATAGCCCTTCTTCGGTTTTCATAATAGCCCCGCTGCCGATCGTCGCTGCAATGCCGACAGAAGCTGTTTGAATCGGTGTTAACTTAAATGTTACTCCAACCATTACTCCAATTAAAATCGGCAGTAAACTCATGACCATTACGGTTATATCAAATAAATGCTCCAAAGCTGGAAAATATGGAATTAATATTTTTAAAATTTCACCTAATAAAGCATTTGGAATTAGTGCGACAACAATCCCGATACTCATTCCGTTTAATAACTTACTGAAAAAATCCTTCATCCCCGCTCGTCTCCCCCAAACAAAGTAATAGCAGTAAATTATAAGATGAGTTTCGTTAATAGTCAACCATTTTTCTTTTGCGGAGTAATGCTTTTATGTATTAAAGTGAATGAGTGGCAAAAAAGGTTGGAATAGAAGCCAATTCAGTTTCGCTTTTCTCAAAAATAAAACAGCTCTGTCACTTTTTGGACGAGCTGTAGATTATTTATTTAGTTGTTTCCATTACAATTGTTCCAACTTTGCGGTCATGAGGGAATAGTTTTCCTGCTTGGCCTTCAAAGCTATCCCTATTCTTTATGTACGCGATGGTGCTAGTAGTGTCCCGGTGCAGCATTCTTTTTAAGATCTGTTCGTTCGTCAATTCCTTGCCGTCTTCACTTTTTAGTTCGATTCCCATTAGTTTGTAACCAATTGTCTGTCCACTGTTTTTGAGTTGCACATATTCTAATGTGTACTGGCTCAGAATTGGTAACACAATCATATGGAATGCTTCGTTTTTTATTTTTTTCCGTAAGAAATATTCTGCAGCTAGAGAAGCTGCCGTGCTAATACAGCCATCAATTAGTGAGGCCTTTAAGCGTTTTTTCGTCAATGGTTTCATCATAATTCCTCCCTTTGTCCTCATTACATACCTCTACCATATACGGAAATTGATTAGAATAGGTTTCATTTTTTAATAGAATATCTTTTGAGTTTGTGTTGTCGATTTTCGTTCTGCGGGAAAGAAATGCTGTCGTAAGGTAGAGGCTCTTTCAATAAATCTAGCATGAACGCTCGTTTTATGACGAAAAGGCATGAACTATGGATAATATTTCTACTATCTAGTTCTTAAGCAAGATAAGGTACGGATTATCTTTTTTCCGATTTAAAGAAATATCTATTAAAAGAAACCGTTTTGGGAGATAAATCCTATCCTTTAAGACTCTGATCATTTCTTCCTCTTTTAAAAGATCTCTCGTAAAGACTCTTTCCTCCTATGAGAAAAATAGTTTAATTATCCGATTCTTTTTATAACTCCATCTGATACGATGGGACGTAACATCAATCGTAACAAATAGAGGGGGAGGGGTATGAGGAAAACGATTCGGACTGGACTCATGGGGTTACTATTTCTTTTTGCTTTTAATATATCTATTATAGCAGCAAGTGACTACACTCCTTGGAAATTACATAAAGATTCAGCCCAAGAAATAGTTCAGACCATTCGGACGTACTTCCATAAGCAATCTATTAAACCAATAGAGGAATGGGACGGGCAAAGAGAAGAGCAAGTTGCGGAATTGGAGGTGTTGTTGGATGGCGAAAAATCACAGATTATCACGGAAGTAAGGAATTACGGGAAGGGATTGGAAGCGCAATTAAATAATTTATTGGAAAAGCAATCGGTAATAGAAGTGTACGCTACTTATGAAACAGAGAGAAATGAGCAGATGCATGTAGAAGTGGAAGAAGAGATTGCAATATTTTTAGATGAATTATTATCAAAAAAATAAAAAGGGGGAGTTATTAGGTGAAATCATTTTTAAAATCATTCAAAGGGAAGATCATTTCGATTGGACTTGCTGTTGTTGTCGTCTGGAGTGCTGGAGCGGTATTTGCTTCATCACATGCGGGAGAGCAGCTTCGTGCTTGGTACAATGGGTTGTTTAATCAGTCTGTTGCGGAAGTGGAAGCTGATACTGAAGCATATATGGAAAGCAGATTACCGGGGCTGCAAGCTGAATATGACCAACTGAAAGCACAGGCTGGCATTGATATTGATTTAAGCAGAGAGCTTGCAACTGGAGAGACATTGGAAGAAATTATCCGAGCGAAACTTGAACATATCGGAGAAATTGATGCAGAACAACAGGAGATTCTTGCTGGAATTGGCTTGGAGTTTTATAATGTGTTCCTTGATGGATATTTAGAAATCCAAGGCAATGCGAATGATGCGCTAAACTTTGCAACAGATGATCTCACTGCATTCACAGCAGACAGTGGGAATGCTGCGATTAAACAATTAGCAGCGGATATCCATCAGGCTAAGGACGCAGCAGTTGCAGAGCTGGAAGAAGCGATTCGTCAGGCCCAGGAAACTCTTGCAGCAGAAGTGTCTAAGAACCAAGAAATTACGACTAGAAATCTAATCAATCAAGTGGATTGGGCAATTCGTGATCTTCGTGAAAGTGTTACCGAAGTAGTCACAACGCTCGTTACAAATCAACAAGAGCTTATTACTGTAACAGCCCAGCAACTCGGAGAAGAAGCAAAAACAGCGCTTGATGACGTTGTATCGAGTATTAATGAATAGGAAGCAAGTGATCCCACTCGCATTACTTATCATGCTCCTGTTTGGCAGAGGACTTACTGCTACTGTTGCAGATTCCTCCCTCTCAGGAATTCTGACGAGCTGGCTCGATGACAAAACGGAACAGTCGATTGCAGAAATAGACAGCGCAATTAAGGAAGAGCAAGCAATCCAGACAGAACGCCTGAAAGAAGTTCTCGCTGAAGAAATCAAGGAAGTAGAAAAAGAGTGGGAGACATTTATTGAAGCCGAGAAGCAAAAACAGTTGGCAGCCCTAAGGGAGTATACGGATAAGCATATCGCTGAACGAATTGGAGTTACAGAGATGGACCCGGAGAAGCAAGCAGCTGTAGAAAAAGAATTGGAGCGCATTTTTCAAGAAGCGGTCAACGAAATGGAAAATATTATGCTTGAAATGGAAGAAGAAGTGGAGTGAAATGTTTTCATACGCTCCACTTCTTTTGCGTTCCACGAAAGATTCCTATTCCCAGTTCGTTTCAATTGTATTACATAACGATATTATTTAAAATACTTATTAATGGTAACTAACTTATGTATTCAATTGGTAATTTGTAAATATGTATGAAGCATTTAAGGAGTGGACAATAATGAAAGTGGCATTACTGCAAGGGTCAATCGTCGGCTCAAAGACGAGAACAGCCCTCCAGCATGTGGAGTCGGTATTCAGAGATAAATATCCGAACATCGAGGTCACGATGCTTGATTTGGCTGATTATGATATCCCGTTTAGCGATGGTAGAAATTATTTGGAGTATACAGGGGATGCGGGCTTTGTAACGAGGACCTTGATGGAGGCTGATGCGATCGTTGTGGGAACTCCCATTTTCCAAGCTTCGATTCCAGCCACACTGAAGAATATATTTGATATGCTTCCAGAGCAGGCGTTGCAGGATAAAGTCGTTAGCATTGTCGTTACAGCGGGCTCGTCCAAGCATTATTTAATCCCAGAAACGCAAATAAAGCCGATTATATCATATATGAAAGGGCAACTCACTCAGTCCTATGTATTTATTGGAGAAAAAGATTTCTACCGGAAAGAAATCATTAATGATGATATTCATTTCCGAATTGAACGTCTGATCGAGGATATGGTTTCATTAACAGATGCGCTAAAAGATATCCGGGATGCGAAAGAAGCAGAATACGGATTTTAAGTGAAATCGGCTAAAGAGAAACAATCGCTCTTTAGCCGGTTTCTTTTCGTGCATCGGAAACTTTATAATAAAAATGCTGTGGCTTACTAAGATTTCCAGGGCTAGCCATGTCTGCTCTGTACCTTTGTTTTTAATTCGCTATTTCGTTTGCTTTATCCTAGTAATTTATATTAAAATTTAAATATTGCTGAAAAGTAAAATGTGAAAAACATCACTTTATAGATGTGGAATATATACGGAAAAGAGGAATTGCAGTGAATATCGGAATTGATAAGATTGGTTTTTATGCGCCACATTATTATGTGGATATGATTAAGCTTGCCGAAGCGAGAGGGATTGACCCGGATAAGTTTACAATTGGAATTGGCCAGGATGAAATGGCGCTTGCCCCAGTTACACAAGATGCGGTAACACTCGCTGCCAATGCTGCTTTACGGGTTATCGATGAGGAAGATAGGGAGAAAATTGACCTTGTCCTGTTCGGCACGGAATCAGGAATTGACCATTCCAAATCAGCAGCAGTTTATCTTCACCACTTATTAGGCTTGAATCCTTATGCGCGCGCTGTTGAATTAAAGCAAGCTTGCTACAGTGCAACCGCAGGAATTCAAATGGCTAAAGGTCATATCGCTTTAAACCCGGAAAGTAAAGTGTTGGTTATTGGTGCAGATATTGCAAGATACGGTTTAGCTACTCCTGGTGAATCAACACAAGGAGCAGGGGCGGTCGCAATGGTTGTGAGCAAGGATCCGAAGTTACTTGCTCTAGAAAATGAAAGTACATATTTCACGAATGACATTATGGATTTCTGGCGCCCACTTTACTCAGAAATAGCTTATGTCGACGGTAAATTCTCGAACGAACAATATATTCACTTTTTCAACACGGTGTGGGAAAAGTATAAAGAGCAAACTGGACGTAGCTTAGAAGATTTTTCAGCTCTCTGTTTTCACGTGCCATATACGAAGATGGGCTTGAAAGCATTACGTACGATTCTTGATGAAGCAACCGAATCAGGTAGTGAACGTTTGAAAGCAAATTATGAGACAAGTATTCAATATAACCGGAAAGTCGGTAATATTTACACAGGTTCCTTGTACTTGAGTTTACTTTCACTCTTAGAGCAGAATGACAGATTGGAAGGTGGCGAGCGAATTGGATTATATAGTTACGGTTCCGGCGCTGTCGGCGAGTTCTTTACTGGAATTTTGCAACCAAACTATCAAGACCGCCTATATGTTCATCAACATGAAGAACTCTTTAATGCACGTAAGGAAGTAAGCATAGAAGAGTATGAGGAGATATTTGAAGAAACTCTTTCAGCAGACGGCTCATCAACCGAGTTTGACCGTGCAAATGATCCCGCTCCAGTCTATTTATCCGGTATAGAAGATCACAAACGAATCTATGTAAACCGTATTAAATAAAAAAGCTGAGACTCCGTGTCTCAGTTTTTTTACTCCACAAAATGGTAGGTTACTTCATCGAGTTCTTCATTATATTCTACGTGGAAGTTATATCCGCTGAAAAACCAGTCGTCGCTTTTTTCTATAAAATACGTAATACCATCCACTGTTTCTGTAACTAGCGGATCATTCGGACGGTCAATATTAATTGCAACGGAGAAATTATCGTGGATTTCAGTTTTTCCATAGACCTTCCCAAAAAATCGGACACTGTCTCCTTTTTCTAAGCCCATTTCTTCAATATACCACTGATGTGCCTTATCTGATACTTGTATTTTCATGATGTATGTACAGAGATATCTCTGTATCCTCCTCTCAAAGGTATGACCTGTCTTTAGTCTATCATATTCCCGTTTCTTAAGAAAAGATAACGATTTAGCCAGAAAGCGCGTTAAGATGGTAGGATATGAGATAGAAATTGGCAGGAAGGTTGTTTCGAATGAGTATATGGCTATACCTAAATCTGCTACTATTCATCATTGTTCTTCTTACACTGGATTATAATTACGCGCATCTCCCCATTCATATCATACTCGGACTAGCAGGTCTATTTTTGATCTTATTCAATTGGACAAGGCATGCATTTTTTTCAACTATCCGGAATACTTCTGATCGAAAGAAGAAAATTAAGCTTGCAACTATCTCGAAAAGGATTTATCCGTTTCACCGTTGGATTGGTACAACGACGCTTGTTCTCATTATTCTCCATGCGACCATCATTATACACCGGTTTGGTTTCTTATGGACGAATATGAAAATGTGGAGCGGAATTGGTGCAATTATTATTCTTATCTGCATGGTTCTTTCCGGATGGCTGCGATTATATTTTCCAAGTGTGAAGAAGCGTCGGGCACATATTATCTTCGGGTTTTTATTATTTTACTTTATCGTCATTCATACTGTTCTTTTTTAAAATACAGTATGATTTCATGAGTTTGTAGGCGTTTACATATGTGCTTTGTTGTTGTAAAATATAGAAAACTCGTAAATTAATTTATAACTCAACATTATTGCACCTAAAAATCGAAACAGATTAATCATATTGAGCTCATAGAATCAACGAAATATATAACAATTTACGAGTTTTTAATGAGATACCGAGCTGTTTCAGACTGAAAAGTGATATGGAAAATAAAACAAAAATCTGTTTATTATTGATGAGGAGGGGTTAAGTTGGGGAAAACGAAACATACTGGTCCGGTAAAATTAACGAAGCGACCAGATCCGAGTCTCTGGGTAAGTAAAGTGCCTTTTGGGCTTGGGAAGGTGAAGCCGCACCATATTCGCGACACGATGAAAGTAGTTTGGGAAAATAAAGATAATCTGCCTTATGCTACAAGGATTCTTACGCAGGGTGTCTGTGATGGCTGCGCACTCGGCGTTTCCGGCCTGCAGGATCAGACGCTGAAAGGCCCACACCTTTGTACGACTCGTCTCAATGTGCTTCGTCTGAACACGATGCCCGCAATTAAGGAGGAAATCTTGCATTCCGATATAGAAGAATTAAAGAAGCTTTCGAGCACCGAACTGAGGAAGCTGGGCCGGATTCCGTATCCGCTCATTCGGGAACCGGGAGACGATCGTTTCAGGAGATTATCCTGGGACGCGGCGCTTGACCGGATTGCGCAAAAAATGCGGTCGCTTGATCCGAAACGATATGGTTTTTATACGACTTCGAGAGGGATTACAAATGAAGTGTATTATACACTAGCAAAGGTTTCCCGTTTTCTCGGTACAAATAATATTGATAATGCATCACGAATCTGCCACTCACCTTCCAAAACAGCCCTTACGAGATCAGTTGGTGTCGGCGCATCGACTTGTAACTATAAAGACTGGATTGGTACAGATGTCCTGCTCTTCTGGGGATCTGTTGCAGCAAACAATCAGCCGGTATCAACGAAATATATGTATGCGGCTAAACGAAAAGGGACAAAAATCATTATCATCAATCCGTACTATGAACCTGCAATGGATGAATACTGGGTGCCATCGATTCCGGAATCTGCTTTATTTGGGACAAAAATTGCGGATGACGTGTATCAAGTGAATATTGGCGGTGATATTGCCTTTATGCATGGCATTATGAAGCATTGGTTTGAAATGGAAGAGAATGTCCCTGGTTCTGCGCTTGACCATGAATTTATTGCGGAACATGTAAACGGTCTGGAAGAACTCAAGCAAAAGGTGGTGGCTTACGATTGGGAAACATTGGAGGCTTCTTCCGGGATTACGAAAGAAAGAATGCTAGAATTAGCCCAACTGCTTGCCAAATCAAAATCCGCCGTATTTGTTTGGTCGATGGGTCTCACTCAACACCGCTTTGGAACGGATAATGTGTCCCAGGTAGCGAATCTTGCTTTACTTCGTGGCTTTTTAGGGAGAGAACATTGTGGGTTAATGCCAATTCGTGGCCATTCCGGTGTACAGGGGTCTGGAGAAATGGGAGCAGATCCGTTTGTCTTGCCTGGTGGCGGGATGGATAAGGACAACCGGGAACGGGTCGAACAGATTTGGGGTTTCCCGATTCCGAAATGGCAAGGTGATATTGTCGGCGTATCCTTGGAAAATGCTTTGCTTCCTGAAAATCATGAACGTCATCTTTCTCTCTATTATTTATCTGGCGGTAATTTCCTGGAAACGATGCCGAATCCGGATTTTGTGGAACGTTGCTTAGCGAATATCGATCTCCGAGTGCATCAGGATATCATCTTCAACACATCTACCTTAGTCGATGCGAAAGAAGCGGTCATTGTTCTTCCAGCCATGACAAGGTATGAGCAAGAAGGGGGAGGAACCTCAACATCGACAGAGCGGATGGTTTATTTTTCACCAGAGATTAAGGGACCACGGATTGAAGAAGCAAGATGTGAGTGGGAAGTTTATGTGGACTTAGCGAAACGCGTTAAGCCGGAAGAGAGCGATTTAATCAATTTCACATCCGCAGCTGAGATTCGAGAAGAAATTGCGAAAGCTGCGCCGAATTATGACGGCATTCAGCATTTGAAGAATCGCGGCGATTTGTTCCAGTGGGGAGGAGCCTGGCTCTGTGAAGACGGAATATGCCCGACACCGGACGGAAGAGGTAATCTAATTGCGGTGGAAATTCCCGAACACCGGAAGCCGGAAGGGCATTTCCATGTAACGACGAGAAGAGGAAAACAATTCAATTCAATGATATATGACGAACTAGATCCATTTAATGCAGCGGACCGGGATGATGTACTGATGAATGAATTGGATGCAGCAGAACTTGGTGTTGCGGAAGGAGATCCCATTGTTGTCTATAATCAATATGGCATGTATAAAGGGCAAGCGAAGTTCGTAAATATTAAAGCCGGAAATATTGAACTTCATTGGCCAGAGGGGAATGTAGTCATCCCGCAAGGCGTATATGAAGAATTTGCGGGGATACCGGAATATACAACCCTTGTTATTGTGGAAAAGGCTGATAGTTTCTATGCGCATAAAGATATGAAATATAAAGAGAAGCGGATCGAGGAGCTGGAAATGGAGCCAAGCTAAGGAGGGATTCCGATGAGCATTGTCGATGAACCGGGGTGGAAGACGATTAAGATTAAGGGAACCCATCAAGAAAATGTGTCGGAAGCAATAGCGGCAGAGTTTCCCTTAACCTTGATGCTGGATGGTCATGAGTTTGCGACGATTGTTTGTTCTCCAGGTCAACTGGAAGATTTAGTCGTCGGATTTCTTGCTTCGGAAGGGGTCATCCGTACAGCTGCTGAAATAAAAGAGATCCAAGTTGATGTGTATACAGGTTTCTCCCATATCGCACTCCATAAACCAGTGCAACCGGATCAATTTGATCACTCCAGCCGTATGATTGGATCTTGTTGCGGGAAAAGCCGCCAGTTTTATTTTAAAAGTGATGCCCGGGTAGCGAAGACGATAACTAGCGAGCTTGAAGTAACGGTTGATCAGTGCATGCAATTGATGAAAAGGTTGATGAATAGCTCACCTGAATTTGAACGGACTGGAGGCGTCCATAATGCGGCGCTTGCAACACCAACTGATTTATTGTTCACCCGAACAGATATTGGCAGGCATAATGCGCTTGATAAAGTATTTGGGGCCATGCTCCAAGGTAACATTCCTGCAAGGGGAAAACTTGTTGTCTTCAGTGGGAGAGTCTCGTCAGAAGTATTATTGAAAATTTCAAAAATGGGAATCGGGATTATTTTGTCCAAATCCGCTGTTACAGATCTTGCTGTGAAACTAGCTGATGAACTTGGAATAACGGTTATTGGATTTTTGCGGGGCGACCGGATGAATATTTATACACGTCCTGACCGTGTGCTTGGTATCGACCCTTATTTGCAGCGCGATTAGTCATGTGCTACCATTTTTGTGATAAGTTGTGATGTGAAGGAGGATGTGACTTGATTAAAGTATTACTATTTGCTGAATTACAGGAAACAACTGGGAAGTCGAATCTGGATATTCCAGTACAAAATATCACTGTCCAGCAATTGAAAGAAAAACTTAAAACAAATTATCCACAGCTGAATTTACATGACGTGATGACAGCTATTAATGAAGAATATGCGAGAGAAGATGACGCAATTACGTCAGGTGATACCGTTGCTTTTATTCCTCCGGTCAGTGGTGGTTAATTTGGCATGGTGATGGGAACTATTGTTGGTGTAATTCTAGCAGGTGGGAAATCACGTAGATTCGGAAGTCCCAAATCGTTTGCGGTGAAAGATAACAAAGCATTTTTTCAGTGGTCGCTTGATGCGATTACACCAGTTGTTGATGAAACGATTCTTATTACAAATCAAGACCTGGAAGGAAAGTTTCCACGAGAATTGGAAGTGGAGATTGTTACCGATATGGAAAAGTTTGCCGGGAAAGGTCCGCTTGCTGGGCTATATACTGCAATGCAAGAGAAAAAAGCTTGTTGGTATGCGGTTATACCAACAGATGTCCCGTTTATGGCAAAGGAAGTTTTCGAGCGATTACTAACGGAAAGAAAGGGAGTACAAGCGGTAATTCCAGTAGTTAATGAAAGACTGCAACCATTGATTGGACTTTATCATCATACACTTAAACAACGAATCAAGATATTGCTCGAAACGGATAGATTGCATATGCGTGCACTGCTAGATGAAGCGGACGTGAAATATGTGCCGTTTTCTGATGAATTGCCTTTTATTAACATAAATCGGTTAGAGGACTATAACAGCCATATTCGATGAGGGATCGAGGGATTAGTGATGCATGAGGAGCATAAAACACTTGCGCCAAATTTCATTAATTGCGCAGTGTTAACGATTAGTGACACAAGAAATAAGCAAAATGACAAGAGTGGAAAACTGATTATTGATTTATTGAATAACGATAAACATGAGGTTACTTGTTATGAAATTGTCCCGGATGATGCGGAAGTCATTAAAGCAACAATGAAATTACTAGTTAAAAATCAGTCGGTAGATGCGATTATACTAAATGGAGGTACTGGAATTGCTGCTAGGGATGTGACGATTGAAGCGGTGCAGCCTCTTTTTGCAAAAGAATTGCCGGGATTTGGCGAATTGTTCCGGATGATTAGTTACGAAGAGGATATTGGAAGTGCAAGTATGTTGTCCCGAGCGACATGCGGATCCATTAATCACCGTCTCGTCTTCATCATACCTGGTTCAACAGGAGCCGTCCGACTAGCGATGGAGAAACTTATCCTACCAGAAATCGCTCATGGCGTTCATGAACTGAAAAAGGATTTAAGCTGAGATTACAAGCGGAGTATCAAGACTTCCGCTTGTAATCTCCGCTTTTTCCGCCGCTTTTTTGGAGCAGATAGGTTTCTCCGATTACAATTCCTTTATCAATTGCCTTACACATATCATAGATAGTTAAGGCGGCTGTCGTAACGGCAGTTAGTGCTTCCATTTCCACGCCGGTATTGCCGATTGTTTTTACTTCCGCTAGAATAATTAATTCATAGTCTCCTGAATCCGATCGATTCCATTCAAACTGAATAGAAACACCACTGATTGGAATCGGATGACACATTGGAATCAAGTTGGATGTTTGCTTCGTCCCCATGATGCCGGCAACTTCTGCAACCCCAAGGACATCTCCTTTTTTATTCTTCTGTTCCACAATATTGTTATAGATCTCCTGAGACATCTTCACACTAGATCTTGCTGTTGCTGTACGATTGGTTGCCTGCTTTTCTGTTATATCGACCATCCTGGCCCGTCCTTGCTCATCGAAATGCGTAAACTCCTGCATATTCATCCCCCTCATATCTGTTTATTACAGTTTAATGAATTGCGTTCTTGTTGACAAATATCAACGTAACCCAGTGCTAAAGTCTTTCTTTTAAATAAATACTTGAACCATTTCTAAAAAAAGGCTCACCAGCGGCCTGTGGGAAGGCGCGGTCGTGAAAGCCGGAAAGAAGGTTTCCGTTCATGTTTCTTAATTATACCCCAAATAAAATAAGTGATTACGCCTTTTTGTCACTAGTTTTTTAAATATCAAACGAATAGACGTTCGTTTTTCTTTAATTATTTCATCCGTTTGTGGTAAAATAGTTACTAGATATTTAGGGAGGCAGAACTCGTGAATAATAAGTTTGAACTCGTATCGAATTACGAACCGGCTGGTGATCAGCCACAAGCAATCGACGAACTTGTGCAAAAGGTTTTGGCAGGTCAAAGACACCAAACACTACTTGGTGCAACTGGAACAGGGAAAACATTTACCGTATCGAACGTGGTAAAGGAAATCAACCGTCCGACATTAGTAATTGCTCATAATAAAACCTTAGCGGGTCAACTATATAGTGAGTTTAAAGAGTTTTTCCCAAATAACGCAGTAGAATATTTTGTCAGTTATTATGACTATTATCAGCCAGAAGCTTATGTACCATCAACAGACACTTTCATTGAAAAAGATGCAAGTGTTAACGATGAAATAGATAAACTCCGGCACTCCGCAACCTCGGCTCTGTTTGAGCGCGAGGATGTACTTATTGTTGCCAGTGTATCCTGTATTTACGGTCTCGGTAGTCCAGAAGAGTATGGTAGTCAAGTCCTTTCCTTACGAATGGGGATGGAGAAGGACCGTGACCAGTTATTACGGGATCTAGTAGATATACAATATGCAAGAAATGATATCGAATTCCAGCGGGGGACGTTCCGCGTTCGTGGTGATTCGGTGGAAATTATCCCTGCATCCAGGGAAGAACATTGTATCCGGATTGAATTTTTTGGTGATGAAATCGATCGAATTCGTGAGGTGGATGCCCTAACCGGCGAAATTATCGGTGATAGGGAACACGTGGCAATTTTCCCGGCATCTCACTTCGTTACCCGCGAAGATATTATGAAAAAAGCAATTCAGAACATCGAAAAAGAGCTGGAAGAACGTTTGAAAGTATTACGTTCAGAAAATAAACTGCTGGAAGCGCAGCGGATTGAACAGCGGACGAATTATGATCTTGAGATGATGCGTGAGATGGGCTTTTGTTCCGGAATCGAGAACTATTCCCGGCATCTTACATTAAGAGAGGCTGGAGCGACCCCGTATACATTGCTTGATTATTTCCCAGATGACTTTTTAGTCGTTATTGATGAGTCCCATGTTACATTACCGCAAATTCGGGGGATGTATAATGGAGACCAGGCAAGAAAGCAAGTGCTTGTCGATCATGGTTTCCGGCTGCCATCCGCACTTGATAACCGGCCACTTCGTTTTGAAGAATTCGAAGAGAAGACGAACCAGCTCATTTATGTGTCAGCAACACCAGGTCCCTATGAACTGGAGCATACTCCGGAAATGACGGAACAAATTATCCGACCGACGGGATTACTTGATCCGAAAATTGAAGTACGTCCTATCGAAGGGCAAATTGATGACCTGATTGAAGAAATCAATGAACGGACCGAAAGGAATGAACGGGTCCTGGTCACAACACTAACGAAGAAAATGTCAGAGGATTTGACCGACTATTTGAAGGAGCTTGGTATAAAAGTAGCCTACTTACATTCAGAAATTAAAACCCTCGAACGAATCGAAGTTATTCGCGATTTACGGGTTGGAAAATATGATGTTTTGATTGGAATCAACCTACTTCGGGAAGGATTAGATATACCGGAAGTTTCGCTTGTCGTTATTCTGGATGCGGATAAAGAGGGCTTCCTGCGCTCTGAACGTTCCCTTATTCAAACGATCGGCCGTGCTGCCCGTAATGAAAAAGGGGAAGTTATTATGTATGCCGACAAGATTACGGATTCGATGCAGAAGGCAATAGATGAAACAAATCGTAGACGGCAAATCCAGATTGCCTATAATGAAGAACATGGAATTACACCAAAAACAATCAAAAAAGATATTCGCGATGTCATAAAAGCAACGATTGAAGCAGCAGACGAAGAAACAGAAGAGAAGAAAATTACTAGCTTTGCCCAAGTTACGAAGAAGAATCGCCCGCAAGTTATCGAACAACTCGAGAAGGAAATGCGGGAAGCAGCAAAAGCGCTTGATTTTGAAAAAGCAGCAGAGCTTCGTGATATTGTTTTCGAACTTAAAGCGGAAGGATGAGCATGTACATGCCAGAGAAAAAACAAATTGTAGTACAAGGAGCGAGAGAGCATAACTTAAAAGGGATAGATGTGACGATACCGAAAAATAAATTGGTCGTCGTCACAGGTCTATCCGGTTCAGGGAAATCCTCTCTCGCCTTTGATACGATCTATGCAGAAGGACAAAGACGTTATGTTGAGTCATTGTCCGCCTATGCCAGAATGTTTCTAGGTCAAACGAATAAACCGGATGTAGATGTGATTGAAGGCTTATCACCGGCGATTTCAATTGACCAGAAAACGACAAGTAACAACCCGAGATCAACCGTTGCAACTGTAACGGAAATTTATGATTATTTACGATTGTTATATGCGCGAGTAGGACATCCAACATGTCCGATTCACGGCATTGAAATCACTTCACAAACGGTTCAACAGATGGTCGACCGCGTGATGGAGTATCCAGAACGGACGAGAATGCAGATTCTTGCTCCTGTTGTTTCTGGAAGAAAGGGGGAGCATGTCAAGGTATTAGAGAAGCTCCGTCAAGAAGGTTATGTTCGCTTGCGAATTGACGGCGAGATGCGGGAAATCCATGAAGATATTAGTCTTGAGAAGAATAAGAAACATTCGATTGAAGTAGTCATCGACCGAATTGTCGTTAAACCGGACATTGAAGGCCGGCTTGCAGACTCGATTGAAACGGGGCTCCGGTTAGGTGAGGGGCGGATAATTGTTGATGTGATCGGTGAGGAAGAACTCATATTCAGTGAGGATCACTCGTGTCCGATTTGCGGATTTTCCATTGGAGAAATTGAGCCAAGGCTATTCTCTTTTAATAGTCCGTTCGGGGCTTGTCCAACTTGTGATGGACTTGGTACGAAACTTGAAGTTGACCTAGACCTTGTGATCCCTGACTGGGATTTAACACTTGAGGAGCATGCGATTGTACCTTGGAAGCCCATTAGCTCTCAATACTACCCTCAGCTTTTAAAGAGTGTGTGTGACCATTACGGTATACCAATGGATATTCCGGTTAAAGATATCCCGAAAAAACAAATGGACATCATTTTATATGGGAGCGGCAAAGAGAAAATTCGTTTTTATTTCAAAAATGACTTCGGAAAAGTCCGTGACGTGGATATTATCTTTGAAGGTGTGATGAATAACATCAACCGCCGATACCATGAAACGTCATCTGACTTTACAAGAGAGACATTGGAGAAATATATGGCGGTAAACAATTGTAAGACTTGTAAAGGACACCGCCTGAAAAAAGAAGCGTTATCTGTTCTCATTGACGGTAAACATATTAGCAAGATCACCGAGTATTCTGTTGTGGACGCAATGGATTTCATTAAAAATCTGAAGCTCTCTGAAAAAGAACAACAGATTGCTAAACTCGTCCTTAAAGAAATTGAGAATCGGCTAAGCTTTTTAAATAATGTCGGGCTGGATTATTTAACACTTTCCCGTTCAGCAGGAACACTTTCCGGCGGAGAAGCACAGCGAATCCGTCTCGCAACTCAGATCGGTTCCGCTTTAACAGGTGTTCTTTATGTGTTGGACGAACCATCTATTGGCTTGCATCAGCGTGATAATGATAAGTTGATTGAATCATTGAAAAAAATGCGTGACCTTGATAATACGTTAATTGTCGTTGAGCATGATGAAGATACAATGCTTGCAGCGGATTGGCTCATCGATATTGGTCCAGGTGCAGGTGAACATGGCGGTAAGATTATCGCAAGTGATACTCCGGAAAATGTGATGAATGATGATGAATCCCTAACTGGCAGATATTTGGCTGGTAAAGAATTCATTCCGTTACCGGCAACAAGGCGGAAACCGGATGATCGTTATATAGAAGTCATTGGGGCCGAAGAAAATAACTTGAAAAAAGTAAACGCGAAAATTCCAATCGGATTATTCAATGTAGTGACAGGTGTTTCAGGGTCAGGCAAAAGTACCCTCGTAAATGAAATAATCTATAAAGCCTTGTCCACAAAGCTTTACCGTGCTCGTTTACGGAAACCGGGTAAGCATAAAGAAATTAAAGGCATCGAATATCTAGATAAAATCATTGAAATCGATCAGTCACCGATTGGTAGAACCCCGCGTTCAAATCCGGCAACCTATACGGGTGTATTCGATGATATCCGTGATGTATTTGCCCAGACGAACGAAGCGAAAATCCGTGGTTATAAAAAAGGACGGTTCAGCTTTAATGTAAAAGGCGGCCGTTGCGAAGCATGTAAGGGTGACGGGATTATTAAAATTGAAATGCATTTTCTCCCGGATGTTTACGTCCCGTGCGAGGTCTGTCATGGACAGCGTTATAACCGGGAGACGCTAGAAGTGAAATATAAAGGTAAAAGTATTGCTGATGTTTTGGATATGCGAGTAGAGGAAGCACGTGAATTCTTCAGCGCAATTCCTAAAATTAAGCGTAAAATCGAGACAATCTATGACGTCGGCCTTGGTTATATAAGACTGGGTCAACCTGCAACGACTTTATCTGGCGGGGAAGCTCAACGCGTGAAGCTTGCAAGTGAACTCCATAAACGTTCAAACGGGAAATCCTTGTATATTCTGGACGAACCGACAACAGGTCTCCACACAGATGACATTAAACGATTATTGACGGTGCTTCATCGCCTTGTTGAAAATGGTGATACTGTACTAATCATCGAACATAATCTCGATGTCATTAAAACTGCCGACCATATTATCGACTTAGGTCCTGAAGGTGGAGCAGGTGGCGGGAAGGTTATTGCGACTGGAACACCTGAGGACATCGCCCGAAAATCGGATAAATCCTACACAGGAAAATACTTGAAACCCATCCTGGAGCGTGACCGGAAACGGATGGATGAAAGAATGAAGGAAAAAGAAACATTAAGCAATTAATCAATTACAAACACCCCAGACACCTAGCTTTCAGCAGTTTTGGGGTGTTTTTATATCCTAAACACTACACACTTTCATTCAGCGTAAGTATTTTGTGCATTCATTTAATTTGGCGCTCTAATCGCCGTTCAGTTTCCCGGAGGACGGATGCGCATCCTAGGGCTCCGCGCTGAGCCTCGACGCACAGGATGTGCTAATGCAGACGTTGCCACATACGAGAGCGTTCTTAGTCTGTCTCGGAAGAAAAGCACTTCCTGCGAGGTCTCATCGTCTCCGCTTTCCCGCAGGAGTCACCGTCCTCCGGGAAAC
>NZ_BMOS01000028.1:43129-43633 GCF_014647195.1 Oceanobacillus indicireducens
TAACTGGTAGGGATGATTATGATTATTATGAATGGAAACTATCACCCTAAGATCAGCGTTCTATTCCTATAATGAAAAATAGTGTTCCAAATTTGGCTTTCCCCTCGGAGCAGTCCAGACACCTTGAGACTCCTGCGGGAGGCCGGCTAAGTACGGTCACGTCCTGTGCCCAATGCCGGCATTAGACCCTCCTGTTCGTCGATAGGCCTGGCGAGCCCCCACAGGGCGTTAGCCCGAGGAGGCTTGCCGGCCGCCCGCGGAAAGCGAGAGGTGTCTGGACTGCGAACCTCCAGATGAAAGTTGCACACACTTACGCTGAATGAAAGTAATGTTAATTGTTATTTATCACGCATTAACGGTCTGTAATACCCCGCCTCTAAAAACAGGAGGGAAGCCCAACATGTGTAGGTGGGGGATGTACAGTCTGTAAATACCTGATTCTGTTCAACTAACATTTTGTATGAAAATACTTACGAAATAACGCTAAAAATGGCAATAAGAAAG
>NZ_BMOS01000029.1:0-7003 GCF_014647195.1 Oceanobacillus indicireducens
TTGAACAATTAGCAAGTGTTTTAGATGGAACAATGTGGAGCTTTACACAGATGGAAAGAAAATACCGGAAGCGACATATTATCCGAGTGAATGAAGGATTATGTACTGCGTCTGCGGGAATTGTTTTTGTCGATATTTTAAGTAACTTAGAGCGTATCGGCGACCATGCGGTTAATATTGTAGAAGAAATTTTAGAACAACAATAAATTATTGAGGGGAAAGAAATAATTTCTTTCCCCTTTTCAATTGATAAAGCTGTGAAGAAAGATTTGATCCTGCATTTTTGAAATGGATTTGGAAATATCCGCAGACGAGAAGGCCAGCAACAATAAATAAATTAGAAAAGTTGTCCGAAGAAAAGAAGGTTATTATTTTACATTCGCCAAAAGAAGTGAAACGCTTTATAGAAAACTTGGAAGGAGAAGTATTATGAAATATTCCTGTCCTTTCTGCGGTTATAAAGTGAAACTTCATTCAGTGGGGGTTTCCTTCCCTCCCCCACTGAATGTTAGCTGAACAGAATCAGGTATTTACGGGCTGTATATCCCTCACCTGAATACCCGTGATTTCAACTGTGGAATGAAGGGCATACTATATTAGGCAAAGAATTTAAATTAAAGTAAACAAGTTCGTTAAAATAAATGCATTTTCGAATAGAATGTTGTATAATGAAAACCTATGACTTGTAAACTTAATGTCGAATGAACACGAACAATTCATCAAAAAATTTCTTTGAAGAAAAAGTATTGCAAAAGGGCAATAAAAGTGTTGACATTTTTTCTAGGACATGGTAAATTATATCTTGTTGGTTAATCCACAGCAATTTATTCCACAGTAGCTCAGTGGTAGAGCAATCGGCTGTTAACCGATCGGTCGTAGGTTCGAATCCTACCTGTGGAGCCATGGCGGCGTAGCTCAGCTGGCGAGAGCGTACGGTTCATACCCGTGAGGTCGTGGGTTCGATCCCCTCCGCCGCTATACTAGGTTACAGTGTGCAAGCTGTACACTGTAACCCATTTAAATCATGAAATGTGCAGAGCTACATCTTTTACCGATGGCGGTCGTGGCGAAGTGGTTAACGCACCGGATTGTGGCTCCGGCATCCGTGGGTTCGATCCCCACCGATCGCCCCATCAATATATCATATGAACGGACCCTTAGCTCAGTTGGTTAGAGCTATCGGCTCATAACCGATCGGTCGCAGGTTCGAATCCTGCAGGGTCCACCATTTTGTTTAAGTTTAATAGTTGGAGGTATACCCAAGTCTGGCTGAAGGGGTCGGTCTTGAAAACCGAGAGGCGGGTCAAACCGCGCGGGGGTTCGAATCCCTCTACCTCCTCCATTTACATATCTTGTAAATAAATAGAAAAAATAGGCTCGGTAGCTCAGTCGGTAGAGCATAGCGTAAACATTCTCGAACTACTCCATTGTAGCTATGCGAAGAGTGCAACTTCACCGAATCAGCTTGCAACACGACGAGCAACTTCTTCGTTGACTATGCTTCGAAGCATAGTAAGAAATAGACACACTTAAAAGAAAACGACCACATCATATGGCTCGGTAGCTCAGTCGGTAGAGCAACGGACTGAAAATCCGTGTGTCGGCGGTTCGATTCCGTTCCGAGCCACCATTGTCCAAACAAGCAAACATGCTTGTTTTTTTAATGTCTTCATCTTTGTGTGACTCGATCCTCCTTAGTATAAAATAAAAGATTTACTTTCTATGAAGCATAAAATTTGCAACAAATATAAAGCTTTGATAATCTACAATTACAGGTAAGATAATATTAAGGGAGGAAGATTTTTATGGCAAAATTTGAACTACCAGAATTACCATATGCATATGATGCATTGGAAAAGTCTATTGACAAAGAGACGATGAACATTCACCATACGAAACACCACAACACGTACGTTACAAACCTTAATAACGCATTAGAGGGTCATGCTGACTTACAGGAGAAATCACTGGAAGAGCTAATCAGTAACCTTGACGCTGTACCTGAAAGCATCCGTACCGCTGTTCGCAATAATGGTGGGGGACATGCTAACCATAGCCTGTTTTGGGAAATCTTGTCACCAAACGGAGGCGGAGAACCGACTGGCGAATTAGCGGATAAAATCAATGCTAAATTTGGCAGTTTCGACAAATTTAAAGAAGAATTCAAAACTGCAGCGACTGGCCGTTTCGGTTCAGGTTGGGCATGGCTAGTAGTTGATAACGGCGAACTTGAAATCACAAGTACGCCAAACCAAGACTCTCCATTAATGGAAGGTAAGACTCCTATTTTAGGATTAGACGTTTGGGAGCATGCTTACTACTTGAGATATCAAAACAAGCGCCCTGATTACATTGATTCCTTCTGGGATGTAGTAAACTGGGATGAAGTTGCTAAGCGCTATAACGAAGCAAAATAATTATTCCATTACAGAAAACGTGAAGAAAATCAATCTTCACGTTTTTCTTTTGTCTTAATGGACTTCACCCTGACTTAACAACGATAAATTGCTAATAAATAACGAAATACATAATGTTTTATGGTAGAATATAAGAGCAGATATTTCAGCATTACGAAAAATGAGGGGGCGTATAATGAAGGAAAAAAAGAAAAAAAGAGCACAGCTTCCCTTTCGAACAAATATAATCTTTTTCATCGTGTTCTTATTATTTTCAATGCTGATTTTTCAACTAGGTGTCGTGCAAATCCTGAATGGAGAAGAATTCCAAGAGGAAATTGACAAAACGATTCAAGATACGACTAAAATCCCGGTACCTCGGGGAAAAATATATGACAGAAATGAAAATTTAGTTGTTGATAATAAGGCGCTATATTCCATTACGTATACACCTCCCAAAGGTGTGCAGCCACAGGATCGTTTAGACCTCGCGGAAAAGTTAGCGAAGTTTATTTCGATGGACAGCAAAGAAGAGCTTAACAAAATAACAGATCGGGATAAGCGCGAATATGTCTATCTGAAAGATTTGGCAAAAAACGAAGGTAAATCAGCTGATGAAAGGGAAGAAACATACGAGGACTTGTTACCGGAAGAAAAAACGAAGGACATGTCCAACGCAGAAATTTACCAAGAGGTTTTAAAATCCATTCCAGATGAGCATGTGGCAGATAATAATTTTACAAAAGAAGAACTCGAAGTGATCCGGATAAAAAAAGAACTGGATAAAGCTTACTCCTTAACGCCGCAAATTATTAAAAATGAGGATGTTACACCGGAAGAATATGCACTCGTCTCAGAAAATCTCGACCAATTGCCAGGAATCAATGCAACAACAGACTGGGATCGTGAGTATATGTATGGCTCTACAATTCGAAGTCTTCTAGGAAGTATCAGTACCCATCAAACCGGGATCCCAGCAGAAAATATGCAATATTTCATGTCACGAGGCTACAGTAGAAATGACCGGGTTGGCAGAAGTGGATTAGAACAGCAGTATGAAGATGTTCTTAGGGGTACAAAAGAAAAAATTGAATATACAACGACGAAATCAGGTGCTATCATCGATTCCAAGACCCTTGTTAAGGGTGAGAGAGGGAAGGATCTCATCCTAACGATTGATATGGAATTCCAAGAAAAGGTAGATGAGATTCTGGAGGAAGAGTTAAGAAAGGCAATTCAATTAGACCCTTATAATAACCGTTACTTAAACGATGCACTAGCAGTTGTGATGGATCCGAAAACAGGAGAATTAATTTCAGTAGCCGGGAAAACATACGATCATAAGGAAGGGACATTTAGTTATAGTCCGCATCACACATTGCATGATGCTCATCGACCGGGTTCGGTTGTAAAAGGTGCTACTGTATTAGCGGGATTGCATTCAGGTGTTATTAGTCCAGGGCAAATTTTTAATGACAGGCCTATCAAAATAGCGGGCACCCCAGAAAAACGATCCTTATCAAGCACAATTGGTTTGGCAGATGATATCAAAGCATTGAAAGAATCATCGAACATATATATGTTCTATATTGCTCTACGAATGGCGGGGGATTATCGTACTCCATTTCCAAATGGGGCGAGTTCATCAATGGATCTTGCGGCATGGCAGGAAATGCGAAATTATTTCCTTCAATTTGGTTTAGGTGCTCCCACAGGTATAGATTTTCCATCTGAATCAACAGGGGTACTTGGTCAGTCTAAAAATGACGTTGGTCTACTGATGAACTATGCAATCGGCCAGTACGATACGTATACAACTCTTCAATTAGCTCAATACGTTTCGACTATCGCTAATGATGGTTACCGTGTGCGCCCGCATTTCGTAAAAGAGATACGAGAACCAATCGCTTCCAAGAAGGAATTAGGTCCACTTTATAAATCGATAAATACAGAGTACTTGAATCAAATTCAAGCGAGCGAATCGGAAATTGCTCGAGTGCAGGAAGGCTTTAGGCAAGCATTCCAAGTGCAGCGCGGTACGGCTTATAGTAACTTTGCAGGGAAAGATTATAATGCTGTAGGTAAGACGGGAACAGCGGAGAATACGGTTTATGTCGATGGGGTAGGGTATGATACAATCAACCGTGCGATCATCGGTTATGCTCCAATGGATAACCCAGAAGTTGCTTTTGCAGTACTGGTTCCAAATATCGGCATTAATGCAAGAGAAGATGGGAATGTCGCCAACCGGATTGCCGAGCGTATTCTTGATACGTACTTCGAAATGCAAGAAGAGCAGGATGATGGCGATGCTGAAGAAGCGGCAGAAGATGGAGAATCGTAAAAAAGCTCAATATTATTTACACAATAATTTAACACTCATTTAACAATCTTCCGGTATACTTAAGCTATACAATTCATACGTCTAGCAATGGATTGAAGATAGTTTGGAGGAGATTGGATGAGCCCGACACGTGAGCAGTTTCAAAGTGAATTAGAGCAGTTGAAAGAAGAAGTCATTAAAATGGCGAACTTATCCGGCGAGGCATTGTCGAAAGCTGTCGATTCATTAATTAATCAAGACTTGGAACAAGCGAAAGAAATCCTTGAAGAAGATAAACAAATTGATGAATTGGAAAGAGAAATAAATGAAAAATCGGTGCTGCTGATTGCAAAACAACAACCGGTAGCAACCGATCTACGGCAGATTATTATTGCTCTCCGCGTAGTAACCGATATCGAAAGAATGGGCGATAATGCTAAAAATATTGCAAAAGCAACAATCCATTTAGATAAGAATCTTTCTACTATTCCGGAAGGTCTGCGGCAAATGCATGAAATTGCAATGGATATGTTGAAAACATCGATGCATGCTTTTAAATATGAAGATATTACCGTTGCTGAGAAATTAGCGGAAACAGATGATAAAGTAGATAAGATGTATAAGCATATTGTTAGCGAGCTGCTTGGAGAAACAGCAACAAATCCGGATAAAATCCAATATATTATGCAAGTAGCGTTTTGTGCCCGCTACTTAGAACGCTTCGCCGACCATATTACAAATATAGGGGAAAGCATACTCTACTTAGTTAAAGGAAAAAATTATAACCTTAATTGATTAATAGTGTGTCGAAAATGAGTCTGCGTCAGCAAGGTACATGTGGAGCGGAAAAAGTGAGCCAACGAGCTTCAAAGGTGCATGGGCGCACTACGAAGTATCATTTTTGCCAGATTTCTAGAAACAAAATCGAATTAAAAAACCAGCGCCTCCAATAGTAGGCACTGGTTTTTTAATTTGATGTCAAACGTTCGGCTATTTCGTATTCGGATAAACCACGTTCTAGTTCATGTTTACCCATTTGAACACGTAAAGAATAGTCGTTATCAATCAAGTATTTGTTAAAAGATGCTGCATCGTCGATAAGTCCTTCTTCTTCAAGAATATCGCTAATATATGAAGTTGCCATTCCTGGTTCAACTGTAATGACTACAGGGGAATTCTTATCTTTCTTTTTAGGCTTTTCATCTTTCTGCTTTTCCTTTTTCTTATCGTCAGCAGCTTTTTCTTTATTCTTATCCTTTTCTTTATCTTCTTTTGCGGCTTTATCTCCATCAGCTTTATCATCATTAGCTTTTTCTTTTTCTTCTTTGGATTCCTTAGCATCCTCTTCATCAGACTCAGCTACATCCGTTTCATCATCATTTTTCTCTTTATTACCTAAAGTAAAGCTAATATAGTCTTCTTCAGAAATAACGCGTAATCCTTTTTCTTCAATTTTCTCTATCAATTCTTCTGTTGTATCTTCTGCTGCACTTTCATTGCCATAACCAAATAAATAAAACACAGCAAGTAAAATCAATCCGGTAGTAATCAAGCCAACTGAGAATGCGCGTAGTGTATGTTTCATGCTTAACTCCTTTTCTGGCGTCTAGTAATCAAGATTGTTCCTTAAACTCCGAACTGGAGGATTGATTAATATTTCCTGGGAGCAATTCTTCTTCTAGTATTTTAATTTTCTTCTTCATTTGGTATGTATCCTGCATAGAAGTAATCGAAAGCTGTTCGACTTGACTTTCCAGCTCTTCCAATCGATCATTCATAAAATAAGACAGGATGAACAAGACCAGACCGATAATGAGTATGGTTACAATCGCAATTATCATTTATTTCCCTCCCTTTAACCACATATTAGTTATATCATATTATGTGTGTCATGAAAACCTTAAAATTACCTAGAGAATTGTTGAATCTTTTTGCAACATCTGTTATTATAATAAAGGTCTAATAAAATTGCTTATGTATTCTTAAAGATAGTTTGAAAAGTTTGGAGGGAAAATCATGCGCGTTAATATCACGTTAGCTTGTACAGAAACAGGAGATCGTAACTATATTACTACGAAAAACAAGCGTACAAATCCTGAACGTATTGAGCTTATGAAATATAGTCCACGTCTTAAAAAACACACTTTACACCGTGAAACTAAATAAAACAATAATAAAGCTCTTATCCTCGGATGAGAGCTTTATTTATTTTATATAAGGTTAATAGCTACTGAATGCTTTCATACAGCGTAAGTGTCTGCTCTTTCACTAATTAAGGCGCTCT
>NZ_BMOS01000029.1:7200-42247 GCF_014647195.1 Oceanobacillus indicireducens
TATATCTAATAAAGAGTGATCTAAATTGGGCTTTTCTTGGGAGCAGTCCAGACACCTCGAGACTCCTGCAGGAGGATAGGCATAGGTGAGACCCCCCGCAGTACGCAAAGCGTACGAGGAGGCTCACCAGCCGCCTGCGGAATGCGAGAGGTGTCTGGACTGCGGACCTCCAGAAGTAAGTTGCAAACACTTACGCTGTATGAAAGTATTCCGCAGTTTCACTTGATTTTAAAGTTATCCAGCTGTTTAGGTTGCGAAAATGGAGTGGGGATTATAATAATATATTTAGTAGAATAAATCTGCTATGATGAAGGGAAGGAAGGTGAATCCATGTCTTTAAATGAGCAATATCTTTTATATACCTTTGCAAATGATCTTGTGAAAAATCATAGATTTAACTTATTATATTTAAATGAGAAGACAAATGAAGTCTGGTTAGAGAAAAATGAAAACCGTACTTCAATCGTTGTGCGCCTCATACATAAAGGATTTGATTGGAAAAACCATTTAAAACAGGATATCTCATTTTTATTTCAACGGGTTCGAAACGTAAAACAATTATTAGGCAAGAATATAGAGGTATATAACCTTTATTTTACAAAGCATCAGCCTGTAGATACATGGGAAATACTGAAACAGCCATTGACCGCTGAAGGAAAACCGAAAGTAAGCATGAGAGTTTATTATTTGGATCAAGAAGAATATGTTCACGAAGCGGAACGGTTTGAACAAGATTTGCTGCCACACCAACCTATTTCCTATAACCTTGAATTACCAGATGAGAGAAAAGAAGAAGTTGTGGAAGAAACTAAATATGACTTTGTATCTTCATTAAAGAATAAACGGAAAGAAGTCGAAAATATTTTTAGCTTCGGAAGACCACTCTTTTCTTATGCATTTATCATTATTAATTTGCTTTGCTTTTTTTATATTGAATGGAAAGGGGATAGCACTTCGATTGAAACGCTTATCGAATTCGGTGCAAAGTATAATCCTGCGATGATAATCGATGGGGAGTGGTGGCGTTTGTTTAGCTCCATGTTTATCCACATTGGATTTATTCATCTCGCCTTAAACATGCTCGCCGTCTACTATTTAGGTACTGCAATTGAGAAAATCTTTGGAAGCAGCCGTTTTGTTCTCATTTATTTTATAGCCGGTTTAGGTGGTTCAATCGCGAGTTTCGCCTTTACGACAAGCGTTAGTGCCGGCGCTTCGGGGGCGATATTTGGTTTGTTCGGTGCGTTTCTTTATTTTGGTATTATACATAAACGATTATTCTTCCAAACAATTGGGTCAAGCATACTGCTTGTATTAGCTATAAATTTAGTGATTGGTTTATCCATTGATGAAATCGACATGGCGGCTCATGTTGGTGGACTAATCGCCGGATTCCTTGCTGCAGCAATTGTTGGCATGCCTAAGAATAAGCGGCCATTATTCCAAATCGGTACTGCAATCATTACCGCTGGTTTACTGTTTGGGGTTACATATTATGGCGTCCATGCAAATGAAAATAGCCAATCATTTCAATTATTACAGATCCAAGAGCATTTAGCTGATCATGATTATGAAAAGGTTGTTAATGTAGCAACGGACGCATTAGAGTTAAATGGGGATATGGAAAGCGCCCTTTTATTCCAACGCTCCTACGCTTACATCAAGCTTGGACGGTATGAAGAAGCATTGATTGATTTAGAAGAGAGTGTCACCTATGATAATCCTTTGCCAGAAGCATATCACAACTTGGCGATTTTATATGATCTCGAGGGAGATACTGAAAAATCTAAAGAAGCAATCGAACGAGCTTACCAAATGGACCCAACCAATGAAGATGTCATCGATCTATATGAAGAAATAATCGGAAACTCACCGACAAAGTAACGACTAGGTCCGATCTAAGGCGATAAATTTATTTGGTTGTCTCATCATGTTATATTGCTTTAGTAAGGAAGTAACTCATTTTTTCTCGGAACAGCCTCGTATTACCGAATGCCCCTGTGGGAAGAGAGGCTCATCAGCTGCCCACAATAAGTGCAGGTGTAAGGGGGCTGGTGAGCCGAGTAAAAAAGATTAATATTTTAACCTCTCGTAACAATAACATTAAACTACATCTCCCAGCCTATTTTCTTTTTTGGCAGTAAGACCCATTCTTACTGCCTTGTTTTCTAATAAAACTTCGCTATAATTTTCTTTACATTGATTCCTTTGGTATAATAGAGAGTGGTGAAATTTATTGAACTCTGTATATGACGTCCGAATGCTTTTAAAGCGATTCGGCACATTCGTTTATTCACGAGATCGTATCGGCGATCTTATATTAATGGAAAGTGAACTTGAAGAACTTTATAAATTGGGTTTTATTTCACAACAACTATACATTAGTGGGAAACTTGTTCTACAAAAAGAAAGAAATGCATTAGAAGAGGCAGAAAGAGGGCAAAGTCATGAATAAATATATGATTGGCATTGATATCGGCGGCACTTCCATTAAGTTTGGCTTATTCACGGCTGAAGGGGAACTCCTGCACAAGTGGAATATCCCAACAAGAACTGAAGACAATGGTTTTTTCATATTGCCGGATACCTGGGCATCTATAAAAGAAATTCTAGAAAAGAAGGATATAACAACGGATGAGATTCTCGGTATCGGAGCAGGAATTCCAGGCTTTATCAGTAGTGAAGAAGGTATTGTCCACTATGGAACGAATATAGGATGGAGAAATAAGCAGTTCACGAAAGAACTGAGTGATTTATCCGGCTTACCTGTATTTATCGAAAATGATGCAAACATGGCTGTGTTAGGTGAAAATTGGCAAGGTGCAGGGAATGAAGGAAAGCATGTTATTGCCGTTACGCTCGGAACTGGAGTTGGCGGTGGCATCATAGCTAACGGTTCAATCCTAAATGGAATAAGTGGCATGGCCGGAGAACTTGGACATATATTAATTGAAGAGAACGGAGCACCTTGCAATTGCGGAAAGAGTGGTTGTTTAGAAACAATCGCTTCAGCTACCGGCATAGTAAGGCTCGCAAAGGATTTAAGCATAAAACAGCCGGAATCAGAACTTGCTAAAATGTATAATGAAAAAAAGGATCTTACAGCAAAAGATGTTTTTCAATTGGCTGAGAAAGCCGATAAAGCTGCAATGGAAATAGTCAGTACGGTTGCAGCAACATTAGGGCGAACATTTGCGGATTTAGGTGTCATACTGAATCCGGAGAAAATCTTGATTGGTGGTGGGGTCTCTCAAGCTGGGGAACCATTTATCAATCAAATTCGTGATCATTTTGAAGCCTATGCTTTACCACGGGTAAAAGCTAACTGTGAAATCAAGCAAGCTGTACTTGGCAATGATGCGGGTATCATCGGAGCAGCTTTCTGTGTTAAGCAGAATGTGGAAAAAAGTTTACTCTAGATTTTTTTCTGCTTATCTAGTAAAATAAGATGTCAGAAAAACTATGAAGCAAATGTAAAAAAATGAAACCTTTATTAGTTGGTTTACGTCTAATAGTATAAGTGGGTTGTAAAAAACAGTTTACAAATTGCTCAAAGAGGGAATAGTGGAGTTTAACGCGTCTGTTCTCTTTATATTTGGGAGGATTTAGAATGAGGAAAAAACAAGCAAGAATACCGTTATATATTATTGCGTCCTTGCTATTCGGTCTTAAAACATATATTGTTTACCGTTTTATGTTTAATATTGAACTAGATAATAGAATGCAAGAGCTCATCTTATTTATTAATCCGTTTGTCTCGGCATTTCTAATTTTTGCAGTGTCCGTTTGGTTTAACAAACCATCAAGACAAATGAAATACTTGCGTTATACAGCATTTATTTTCAGCTTTATCGTATTTGCTAACTTAGTATTCTATCGTCAATTTACGGACTTTATTACACTTCCGCAATTATTTATGGGAAGCAACATGACGGATTTGGGTTCAAGTATTCTTACGTTGATTAAACCATATGACATTCTGTTATTTACAGATGCCGCAATTATTTGGTATTTGAGTAAAAAGAAAGAATCAACTTTATCTGTTCAGTATTTGAAGCGAGGAAAAGCTTTTGCGCTTTCCATGTCTCTATTGTTGCTTGCGGGTAACTTTTTCTTAGCTGAAATGGAAAGACCGCAATTATTTACCCGTGCATTTGACAGGGAGTATTTAGTGAAGAATATCGGATTATTTAATTACCATGTCTATGACCTTGTTATACATTCGAAAACAGAGTCGCAACGTGTGTTCGCAGATGGAAATGAAATCCCGGAAATTAAAGATTATATTGAAGAAAATGTAAAAGTGACCGAGAAATCGGATATGTTCGGGGTTGCTGAAGGTAAAAATGTTATATTCATCAATGCGGAATCGGTCCAAGGCTTTGTTGTAGGAAAAGAAGTGAATGGGCAAGAAATTACACCATTCCTCAATAAGCTTGTTGAAGATGAGGATACGTATTACTTCGATAACTTCTTTGAACAAACGGGTCAAGGGAAGACATCGGATTCAGAATTCCTAGTTGAAAATTCATTATATCCACTTTCAAGAGGGGCTGTATTTTTCACTCATGGAGGTAATGAATACCATGCTCTACCTGAAATACTGAAGGAAGAGGATTACTTTTCAGCAGTGCTTCATGCGAATAATAAGAGTTTCTGGAACCGTGATGGGATGTACAGAAGCTTGAACCTTGATCATTTTTATAGTGATGAAGCTTATGAAATAACCGATGAAAATTCAGTTGGCTGGGGACTCAAGGATAAACCGTACTTTGAACAATCAATTAAGTATTTACAAGCAATGGAACAACCATTCTATACGAAATTCATTACACTGACTAACCACTTCCCATTTGAATTGGATGAAGAAGACAAATCAATCGAACCATATGATTCCAATTCGAATACGTTAAATAATTACTTCCCGACCGTACGTTATGCGGATGAAGCGATGGAAGAATTCTTCGATCACCTAAAACAGGCAGGTCTTTATGAAGATTCTATCATCATTATTATGGGAGACCATATTGGAATCAGTGCTAACCATAATCGTGCTATGAGCATGTTCTTGGATAAGGAAGAAATTACACCATATGACCAGGTCCAGTTACTAAAAGTACCATTATTCATTCACATACCAGGTCATGGCAAAGGGGAAACAATCTCTACAGTTTCCGGTCAAATTGACTTAAAGCCGACAATTCTAAGCCTTCTTGGGATTGAACATAAAAACGATATTTACTTCGGTAATGATTTATTTGCAAAGAACCGAAAAGGCTATATCGCTTTGAGAAACGGTGATTTTGTGAGTGATGATTATCTTTCAACGGCAGGTATGTGCTATGATGTTCATACTGGTGAACTAGCTGATGTGGAGGAAGAAGCTACATCAGAGGAAGAAGCTACTACAGGAACGAGCAGTCCTTGTGATGAAATTGCTGAAAAAGTAGAATTGGAATTAAGCTATTCCGATAACATTATATATGGAGATCTATTCCGTTTTGTAGATTTCGCAGAAGAAAAACAGGTAGAGAAGTAATATTCTCTACCTGTTTTTTCGTATGTGCCGGGCAGGGGATATAACTTGGCGGGGAACGTCCACTACAGGCTTGGCAGCAGGAATTGCTAGCGGAAGGAAAGGGCGTCCGAAGTGATAATGACAGAATGTTGCTAGCTAATACTCGCAAAGGATATTGGCGAGCTTTAATGAAGATACTATCCATCATGCCATACTAAATGAAAAGCTCATAAAATGGGGACTTAAAGATTTGTCCACACTCTATGAGCCTCGATATTTAAAAGGTTGAACCCGCCGTATACGGAACCGTACGGACGGCGTGTAAGAGATTGACTAACCGACTAATGGTTAGTCACCTACTCGATTATATTAGATTATAGTTACTTAGAGGTTAGCTAGCTCTGAAATGATCGTAGCAATAGAAAAGAATCCAAAAGTTGCTGCTGTTAATACAGAAAAAATCAATGCAAAATAGTTTTTAATTTTTAATTGACGAATTACTGAAACAACGGCAAGTAAAGCAACTAACAAAAATAAGATACCTAATATAATGTGACTCATGAAAAATTCACCCTCCTTATGTCTATTCTCCCTTAGAATAAAATACTAGCACTAAGGATCCCTTTATATTATTATGTAGATACTCTATAATCATTCTAATGCATATTAATATTTTTGTCGAGGCATAACCTAAAGGAATGCATCGGTAACTAAAGGGGACGAGAACAATGGAAATAAAAACGATGCCGGTCGGTATGATTGGAACTAACTGTTACATCTTATCTAAGGATCAACATGCGCTTATCGTGGATCCAGGTGGTGATGCGGAGAAAATCATTCAATATATAGAGGGAAATGGACTGACACCCTTAGGAATCTTATTAACACATGCTCACTTTGACCACATTGGTGGCTTGGAAGCAGTGAGAAATAAGTTTCAGGTGAATGTGTATATTCATCAGGCGGAACAGAGTTGGTTAACAGATCCGATGCTTAATGGGTCCCATAAGCTAATGGGCGGGGAAATCACTGCAACAGAGGCTGAAATAACGCTGGAAGAAGGTGAACTTACGATCGGGGAGTTTCACTTTACAGTTGCCCATACACCGGGGCATTCGCCAGGAAGTATGAGTTTTATCTTTACAGACTCGAAGCAAGTATTCAGTGGAGATGCCCTTTTCAATCAAGGGATAGGTAGAACGGATTTACCCGGAGGAGACTTGCCGACACTTGAACACTCTATCACAAGGAAACTATATCAATTAGATGATGAGTATAGGGTATATCCTGGACATGGCCCGAGTACAACCATTGGTTTCGAAAAAGTAAACAATCCGTTTTTCCGTGGATGATGCAATAGAAAAAACCATGCAAATACCCCTTGCATGGTTTTTTCGCGTTAACCGCCGAACCCCGGTACAAGTATAAATTCAGAATACCATGTATAACCTACCATGAATACTGTTAAATAAGCTCCGAATAAATACATATACATCCGTTCTGATAATTTTAAGTAGCCTAATGTAAGGAAAAATACTGTTTGAATCAAGGATAGTACGGATGGAACCATCATGTCCCCAACGTAGAACATAACGGTAAAGATCCCTGTCCAAAAGCCCAGCATACGAAACACACGATCCATGTCTCTTTCCCCCTCCTTCTAGTTAACCTATCATAATTATTATAAACGAGGAAGCAAATATTGTAAACGATTGACATTAAACGATCGAAAGTTTTGCGATATAAGCGCAATTACTGCAATTGTCGGTAAACATATTTTTTTCTTCAACCAATTCAATTGAGGTAAACAATGCTTCAAACATTCCTTTTAAAAATATTTGATGCATCTCGCATACCAGATGGTGGTTATTTTTCGCTATCTCTTTAAATGGACAATTATTCACAGAGAAACTAATGGATTTCATTTCTTCGTTGTACTTGAAAGAAGGGTACATGCCGAGCATGCGGCCTGTTCGTTCAAGCACGGTAATTTTTTCATAAATATTCGCATCATCCTCAAGATATTTGATATCCTGATGCATTACTTCTGCTCCATATTTTTTTCCCGTTTCGTAAAGTGCTTTTTTCCCTGGCTCTCCAAGTTCCATCAAAGCTTCAAGAGCGATGGATGAAAGGATTTTATAATCCCGCGCAGGGAAGTTCAATTCGACAACTTCATTCGATAACTGATAGCGTCTACCAGGACGGCCGCCTTTACCTGTTTTTTGCAAAAAAGAGGTAACAAGATTAATTTCTTCAAGTTTTGATAAATGGAGTCTCGCCACATTCGGGTGAATCTCGAAAACCCGGGAAATATCTGTGACACTCACGTCTTTATGGTTTTCCACTAAATGCTGATAAATATTAAATCTCGTAGGGTCGCTCATCACATTGGTAACTTTTAACAGGTCTTTCATTGTCTTCACCCCATCATTATCAATCGATTATCATGGTGCATCCTTCATATAACTTTTACCTTTGAAAAGAAAGAAAAATTAAATCTAGTGAGTCGAATGATAACAGACGATAATACTCTGATTCACTCACATAATATTCACCGGGAAAATAGAAAAAACCCAATGAATAAAGTTCTTTTATACCTTAATTATATTTGAAAAATCGTGAGAAAGGGTGAGTATTGAAGCTTTGTTGAAAAGTGTACATAATTATTGCTGAAATATATCGTTATGGATAAGGTGATTGATTGAAAAAGCGTAGTCCTGGTTAAACGGTTGAATGTTGAATTGTAACTTTCGATAAGTCTCGGTAAAGTGGGAAATGGTAATTTCTACATGACCGTTCGGAAAATCATAGGTGACTGCTTGTAGTATCTCCTTATATTCCATTTGTTCTTCCACATACTTCAAACGGGCCATTTGAAATAAACTTTCAACTTGAATATGTTCTACTTGTGTATCTGTTATATACACTTCATTTCTGTAAGAGAAAATACTGCCGGTAACAATAAGGAAGAGGATGGCGATGATAAATAATACATGAAGCAAAATAAATCCACTAGACCCCATTATAAAACGTGAAAGTCTTTTCATATGTTGCACCTTCTTCAGTGGTGATGGTTAACTTTATCCCAAATGGTTCCTCCTTAAATCTAAGAGACTCCACCCCACGCAAGTAAATTTCATGGCCTCTACCATCAACTTGTCTTCTTATTAGTGAATCATATTTACTGATTGTGACCGTTTCATCGTTTTCTTGAAGTAAATACAGTGCCTGATCGCGGATATAGTAATCATGAGACTTCAGGATATCATCTCGGATAAAACGGAAAAGTTCGTATACCGCCAACTCTTCATAATTATTAGTTGTCTTGACCGTTTGCAAAGCATAGGCTAAGAACGGTAATGTGAGAAAGATAATCGTTACCATTGTCATTAAGGAAATAAAATTAAACCCTTGCTCATTCTTTACGTAATGCGAATAGACAGATGGTTTCTTCGGACTCTTTTGCATTCTGCCAAGATACACATCCTTTCATATAGATATCCTCCTTATTAAATTCAAAATGAAATAATGTATCATTTCTTGTTGTTTCAAGAACAGCGGGGAGCGGGGGAGGCTTCCCCCAAATATATTGCTGCAATTCCGTTTGTAATTGGTTTGCTGCCCATCTTTTGTCACGAAGTGTATCGTAGGCCAGTTGAATATCCGCATAAATCGGTATAAATAGAATGAGGGCTTGAAAAAATATACTTGACGCGATCAGAACTTCAATCATCGAGTACCCGTTTTTCTTTTTCAATATAAAACCTCCCTTTACCGAGTGGGAATACGATAAATAACTTTTCACTAGGTGTATACATAACGAGCGTACGGGGCTGGAGTACGGTTCCCGATTGCACAAATCGGAGTAACCGTGTTTGATTACTGGCGACCAACGTCCAGTCCGCTGGGTAGTCCCGTTCTGCAAAAGGTTTATTTACTCCAGATAAGATACTGTAATGATTATCATAGAATCGGATGTACATCTCATCTCTCGTATGCTTGCTCGATTGATTTTGTATGAAAAGCACATCTTGCTTTAATGTCTCAATAAATTGTTCCTCCTGCTGTTTTCCGAGCAATTCAGACTGAACAGGAACGGTGAGTAGGAAAAGAATTGAAAGTATGCTTAGCGTAACGAGCATTTCGATAAGCGTGAAACCATTTTTCTTCATCGTTACGAGTCATCGTTTACTTTTCCATTACGGATAGTGATTGGAGTGTCCCCGCAACTTGTTTGATTGTCTTTTAAATAGCCTGCTGAAACGAGAGTTTGTATATTATTCACCTTCTCTTTGTTATCCAAATAATATGCTTCTGCTTGGGTTTGTACAATCTCCTTTAGTGCTTCGCAACCTTTATCATTCACACTTTCCGACTGATTTGCCAAGTTAGGGATAATCAGTAATAATAAGACGGAGATAACAAGCATAACAATCAGCATTTCAATTAGGGTAAACGCGCGTTCGTTGTTGAACAAAATAAATCGCTCCTTTTAAAATGAATTAATCAGTTGAAACATGGGCCACATAATACTTAAATAGATAAAAATTATAAATACCCCGAGCACTGTATAAAATACGGGTTGAATATACGTAATAACCCGAATCGTCACCCGCTCTATCTCTTCAAGCAGCATATCACTGTATAACGTCAGATCCTTCTCTAATACGGGAACGGTTGTATTCTTCTGGAAAATAACAGCTAATTGTTTTTCAATTAAGGGCAATTCTTCAAGCAAGCTGCTGATATGGTATCCGCGTTCTAGGTTATTCGTTAGTAATATTGCATAGTAAGAAAGGATAGGAAGTCTGTTTTGGTTTGCAAGTTCGGCAAGTATTTCCTTTAAAGTGAGTCCTGCTTTAAGCAAAGAGCTGAAATGTGTGGCGAGCTGGAGGCTTGTTTGCAGACGTAAGTAGTAGCGATAGCCTGGAATGCGCTGAACTACTTTCAATTGTTCTTCCATTGCCATTCTTGGCTGCACGTGCCGCCAGATAATTACAAACAAGATACCGACCACTACGATGGAAATAGCGGAAAACTGAATAAAGTCCATCAGCCATTTTAGAATGTTGATTGTTGTTTGCGTTTCGGGAGATGAAGTAAATAAGGTTTGAAATGCGGGTAGTACACGGTGATTAATAAAAAACAAAACAACAGAGAATATAAGCAGTAAAAATAGAGGGTAACGAATAATCTGCTTAAATTTGCGGACGTTTTGAAATTGATGCTCGACCAATTCCAAGCATTTTCTTATTGCCTCGTTCAAATCAGAATTCGCATGGACAAAATAAAGAAAGGAGCTGATAGCAGGGTGGAAGCCAGCGCTCTCGAAAATATTATCAAGCCGTGCACCTTCTTTTAATTTTACTAAAAAGTATTGTGAAATAGGTGCCAGGTCCTTATCCCAAGCTGTCGCTTCGAGTGCATCTTGTAAGGAATAACCATTTGTTAAAAAACGTTCTACACGTTTCAAAAATCTGATTTGAATTGTTTCAGGTAATTTTCGTTGTTTCTTGACGAAAAGCTTCAGGGGAGAAGCCATAAGCATATGCTTTCCTCCTTAAATGATCAAAAGAATTAGTGCCATGTTGTCCAATATCAAGACGTGTTTGGATTGCGTCATTTAACTTGTCGCCTTCAAGCAATTCTAATATCGCTGCCCGGCGAACAGTGCCTTTATGCTGAATTGGAATTAATTGAATAGATGCAACAGCTATTAGCGATTGAAGCAGGTCTTGTTGTTTAATGCCCATATCAAGCAGTCGGTAAATTGTTCCAACAGCATTTCGTGCATGGAGTGTACTAAGAACAAGGTGACCTGTCAGGGATGACTGTAATGCAAAATGTGCAGTTGATTCATCTCGTAACTCTCCAACCATCAATAAATCCGGGTCATGCCGTAATGCAGCCTTCAATCCTGCTTGATACGTAATCCCTGCTTGTTCATTGATTTGCACTTGAATGACATCATCCATTTGTCTTTCAACAGGATCCTCAAGGGTCACAGCTTGAAAGGAATGTTCTTTCATTAGAAAATGGATTAAGGCATAAAGCGTTGTCGACTTTCCGCTACCAGCTGGTCCGGTAATTAAAAATAAGCCTGAACGTGCGCTCGCTAATTCTTTAAGTTTATTCAATTGGTAAGGGAATAGAAATAATTCATCGAGTGGAAGGGAATCTTCTTGTGGTAAAATCCTAATCGCCAAACTTTCCGAATCGAGGAGCGGTAAGGTTGACAATCTTAATGTATGTTTACCGAGGTTCGGGAAAATATTGGCAATACTGCCGTCTTGGGGCTTTTTTGATTCTCCTATATCCATACCTGCCGTGAATTTAAAAAAGGTGAGTAAAAGCTCATATTGATTCGTTGGGATCGTACGAAAAAGTTTTCGTTTGCCTTGGATACGGAAATGGATGTTCGTTTCTTTTTGTGAGGGCAAGAAATGAAGGTCTGTAGCATGTTGCTTGATTGCTTGTTGCATTATCTGTTTAACCAAAGGTAATGCCGGGTTCAACTAGTCGTCACCTCCTTTAAATTATATGATTCGACATGTAATAAGATATTCCTGCTTTATTTTTTGTTTTTTTGTATAAATATAATTTAGTCGTAAAAGCTATTAAAAAATAGGAGGAGGTACAAAATGTCGACTAATAATTATTTGAAGTTTATAACAGAGGAAATAGTTAAATACATGAACAGCCCGCGGGAGGAGCGGAAGGAAAGGAGGAAAACCGACAAGCAAGAAGAATCCGTTGTGTTGAATCGCTGGTTCGGAATCCTTCCTTTCTCATTTAAATTGTTTATAAAAGGTAGGCGGGCTTAAACTTCGGGAAATTGTTGGAGCAGGTAGATTAATCCTCCGCTTGTTACGTCAATTGCTATCTCTGGAGTATACCGATTATGAATTTCTTCCAATTCCTTCTTAACAATATCATTCTCCAAATCGTCTTTATAAAATTGTTTTAAGAGGGCGATTTCTTCATTCCGTGTTTCAATCGCTTCATTGATCCACTCTTTCGGCTGGTTTTCAACATAATGTTGGATGATTTTTTCAATCCGTTTATAACCACTTGCGAGCGTAATGATTGGCGAGATCGTATAACAAAAATTAGATATTTGCTGTTTCAAATTGAGTTTATTTAATTCATCCATCATATTTACAATAACTTTTCCGGTGACAAGTTGAATTCCTAATGAAATAATCTCTTCCTTCTTTTGTCTGCCTCGATAACTTACTTTAAAGTTCGCGAGTAACCATGGGTAAAGAGGTGTATTTTTATCGGTATTCACTTCTTGGAAGAGCAATGTATACTTTTCGTGATGTGTGACATGGTTGAATATCTGTTGCAGCCTGGGACTGCCTATATCAATCCATTCCCCTTGTTGATCTCGTTTTTCCGGGTTCGTAATGAGTGTGAGCGTCATTGGTACTCCTTTTTGCCCAAGGTTTTGCATATAATGCCAATAGAATGGACGATTCATTAATACTTTATCCAATTCCTCTGTTAACTCTACTTGTAAGACACCATTTTCTTTATTCAAAAGCTTACATTGATATGCACTGAAAAAGTCGATCATAAATTGTTCGATGTTTACGATTGCCATTTTATTCACCTACACTTTTTTCATTCATGTCATCAGCCAATTTATGGACGATGGATGCTAAGTTCTCAAGTTTAATCTCTGCTTCTCCTAATGAGTCGGACTCTCTGTAAATGGTTTCTATTTCCTGTTCCATATCTTGAATATTCAAATCAGAGAGAATTGCATCAAGCTCGCCGATCACGTTTTCAAATAGTCTTATCTTCTCATATAGTACATTTAAAATATGTTCCTCAATCGTTTGCTTAACAGCAAGATTGTATACCTTCACATCATTTTCCTGACCAAACCGATGGATTCGACCAATCCGTTGTTCAATTTTCATTGGATTCCATGGTAAATCATAGTTAATCATATGGTGGCAAAACTGCAGGTTGATCCCCTCGGCTCCTGCTTCGGTAGCAATTAATACTTGTGCTTTTCCTTTAAAAAGCTGTAGCATCCAATCTTTCTTACTACGGTTAAAGCCGCCCCGAAATGGTACAGAACTAATCCCGTGCTGCTGCAGAATCCACTGTAAATACAATTGGGTTGCGCGGTATTCCGTGAAGATAATTACTTTTTCATTGCCAATTTGTTCAATTAATTCAACTGTTTTTAATGCTTTTGAATGGGCTGGCAATTCATTGATTTTTTGAATGATGGAATGGATTTCTTCATCTGGGGTGTTTGCTTCTTGTAATTTCTTAAGTGACAGAAAACAAGCCTCTCTAGAAGAACAGATCTCTCGCAGTAATGTAATCTTTGTAAATATATCTTGCCCCCGTTGCATATTATTTAACTGTTGATAGACTTCTGTTTCTTCCTTTGTAAAATCAACGAGAATGGTTTCGATAATCCGGTTCGATGGTTTTAAATTTGTATTTTCCCTCGTATTGCGAATCATGACCCGTTCAATAAGTTGTTTCAGATAGGCGTCAGCTTCTTGTTTTCCCTTATTTCCGGAATATTTCTCTTTAAACGAGGCAACATCTCCAAGATGACCCGGTTTTAAAATCGAAATAAGGTTGAATATCTCCATTAAATCATTTTGAATTGGCGTAGCAGTCAACAGCAGGCAATACTTCTTTTTAATCTGCCGTACAAATTGATAATTTTTCGTCTGATGGTTTTTAAGTTTATGCGCCTCATCAATTAAAACGAAGTCATACTCATTTGCTAGAATCACTTCTTGGTGTGGAGTTCGTTTAGCAGTATCAAGGGAAGAAACTAGAATAGTATTGCCTCCCCAGTTATGATGTTTCCGGTGACTGACAGCAGGTATATAGAATTTCGTATTCAATTCATTCACCCATTGGTTCACAAGGGAAGCAGGAACAAGGATTAATGCATTTTTAACGAGACCCCGCAGCATATATTCTTTTAAAATCAACCCTGCTTCAATAGTTTTTCCTAAACCAACCTCATCAGCAAGTATAACCCTGCCATTCATTTTTTCGATTGCTTCTAGAGCTGTTTCCAGCTGATGGTCAAGAAAAGACATATGCGGTAAAAAATCCAAACTTCTTAACCCGTGAAAAGAAGGGACGATCCTTGCCTGTTCTGCCTGATAGCCGAGCGAAAACAACTGAAAGGAACTAAACGGGCCATCACTGTCAAGCCGTTCCTCTAATTCTTTTATAAAAGTCTGATTACGATTCAAATGTACCAAATCCATATGTTACACCCCGAGTATCTAAATAAAATTTGGATTTCACTATACCTTTTTTAAATATTATGGTATATTCAATGCAAAGGTAGAGGATTTCTTATGATAGACTTAGTTTTACCATTATAAAAAAATATATGCTGTGGATGAAGATAAGGGGAGAGCTTACATGATCTTAATGTAACGCCGAAGGAGCAAGCTTAAGACGAATCTCTCAGGCAAAAAGACTCTTATCGGACACAACTCTGGAGAGCGTTTACATCTTGTAAACCACCCAAGAAGCAAGTAGGAACGGAAGGGAAACCTGGCATGTTCTTGCGCAACTTTCTGGTAGAAGGACAGAGATTTCTTACACATAAGGAAATCTCTGTCTTTTTATATTGTTAATGTCAGAATATAAAATCTTTTATTGACTTCAGAGGGAGTGATGGAGATGGAACCATTAAAACGTACGTCGATTTTTTCGGAGTATGAAAAGTATGGGGCGAAAACGATTGATTTTGGAGGTTGGGATTTACCTGTACAGTTTTCGGGGATTAAAGAAGAACATAACGCAACTAGAACAAGCGCAGGCCTATTTGATGTGTCCCATATGGGAGAAATTATTGTAAAAGGAAGTAAGGCGGTAGCATTTCTTCAAACGATGACGACGAATGACATAAGTAAGCTGGAACCGAAGAAAGCACAATACACATTTCTTTGTAACGAGAATGGTGGAGTAGTTGATGATTTACTCATCTACATGCTAGGAGAGGACCATTACATGCTCGTCGTTAACGCTGCTAATACTGAAAAAGACTTAAAGTGGTTAAAGAAACATAATAATTATGCATCAAATGAAGTTGCGATTGTTGATGAATCGGAACGATATAGTCTTCTAGCCATTCAGGGACCGAAAGCAGAAGCTATTTTACAAGAACTTACCGACACAAACCTAGCTGCAATTAAAGCCTTTCGATTTGAAATGCATGTTGCAATTCATGGGATTGAACAAGGGACGATAGTCTCCCGTTCAGGTTATACGGGTGAAGATGGTTTTGAAATTTATGTTGCGCCTGAAGAGGCAGGAAAGCTTTGGAATCTTATCTTAGAGACTGGGAAAGAAGCAGGAATTGTACCAGCTGGTCTCGGGGCTCGAGATACACTGCGCTTTGAGGCAAATTTGCCGTTATATGGGCAGGAACTTTCCGAAACAATTACGCCTATTGAAGCAGGTTTGACTTTTGCGGTTAAAGTTGCTAAAGAAGCTAATTTCATTGGGAAGGATGTCTTAAAAGAACAGGTTGAAAATGGACCGAAAAGAAAAATTGTCGGTCTGGAAATGATAGACAAAGGGATCCCGAGAACCGATTATGAAGTTCTATCTGAAGACGGAGAAAAAGTAATCGGACATATCACGACAGGAACACAATCACCGACTTTAAAGAAAAATATTGGCCATGCATTACTCGACACGGATTATACAGAAATTGGAACAGAACTGTTGATTCAAGTAAGGAAACGGCAACTGAAAGCGAAAGTAGTACCTACACCATTTTATAAAAGAGATAATTAGGAGGGATTGGAGATGGGATTTCGCTATTTACCAATGACGGAATCAGATAAATTAGAAATGCTTGATGTAATCGGTATTGATTCAACAGATGAACTGTTTTCGGACATTCCAGAGGAAATTCGTTTCAAAGGGGAACTAAACGTAAAACCTGCTAAAAATGAATATGAACTAATGAAAGAATTAACTGCCATGTCCAATAAAAATGTAAATCTAAAGGATTATACGTCTTATTTGGGAGCAGGAGTCTATGATCATTATATACCTTCTGTTGTAGACCATGTCATCAGTCGTTCCGAGTTTTATACTGCATATACACCATACCAGCCGGAGATATCCCAAGGGGAACTGCAAGCGATTTTTGAGTTTCAGACAATGATTGCTGAATTAACCGGCCAACCGATTGCCAATTCCTCTATGTATGATGGTGCGACAGCGCTAGGTGAAGCAGTTAATTTAACTGCCGCTCATACAAAAAGAAAAAAAGTACTCGTTTCAAACGCAATTCATCCCGAATCACGGGGAGTAGTGAAGACATATGCTACCGGCCAACATGTGGAAGTTGTTGAGATAGATCATAAAGATGGTTTAACGGATCTAGAAGCACTTGAAAGAGAACTCGATGATGATGTAGCTGGTGTCGTCATCCAATATCCGAACTTCTTTGGTCAAGTAGAGCCTTTAGCAAAGGTACGTGAATTGCTCAATTCCAATAAAAAAGCAATGATGGTCGTTTCTAGTAATCCACTTGCGCTCGGATACTTGACACCACCTGGTGAATTCGGAGCAGATATCGTCGTCGGGGATACGCAAGTGTTTGGCATACCAGCCCAGTTTGGCGGCCCGCATTGTGGATATTTTGCAACGACGAAAAAGTTAATGCGAAAAATTCCAGGACGTCTTGTCGGACAGACAACAGACGAAGATGGTGTCCGTGGATTTGTACTTACACTTCAGGCAAGGGAGCAGCATATCCGAAGGGATAAAGCAACGTCAAATATTTGCTCGAACCAAGCACTGAATGCGCTAGCTAGTTCGGTTGCAATGAGTTCAATTGGAAAGCATGGTTTGAAGAAAATGGCAAAACTAAATATGAAAAAAGCTCGCTATGCCAAGCAACAATTCGCTGAGATAGGAATTCCTGTCTTATTTGATCAACCATTCTTTAACGAGTTTGTCATCCAGCTGAACAAAACGGTAAGCGAAGTGAACGAGGCATTACTTACCAAAGGGATTGTCGGTGGATATGATTTGGGACGAGATTACCCAGAATTAGAAAATTGTATGTTGGTTGCCGTAACGGAAATCCGTTCCAAAGAAGAGATTGATCAATTGATTAAGGAAGTGAGGGATATCAATGGCTAAGAATGAATTTCCATTAATCTTTGAACGCAGTAAAAAGGAGCGAACAAGTTATAGCTTACCTGATCTTGATGTACCAGATATCGATTTGGATGCGGAATTTGAAACGCCGTATGTTCGGAAGACTGCTCCGGAATTACCTGAAGTAAGTGAACTCGAAATTATGCGGCATTATACAGGATTATCGAATCGGAACTATGGAGTGGATTCCGGGTTTTATCCGCTTGGTTCATGTACCATGAAATATAACCCGAAAATTAATGAAGATGTAGCGCGGCTCCCGGGATTTACCCATATCCACCCATATCAAGATCCGAAAACCGTACAAGGTGCACTTGAAATGATGTATGATTTGCAAACCTCACTTAAAGAAATTACTGGAATGCATGAAGTATCTTTACAATCGGCAGCTGGAGCACAGGGCGAATGGGCCGCGTTAATGATGATTCGTGCTTTCCATGAGGCGAACGGGGAGCATCACCGGACAAAGGTCATCGTTCCGGATTCCGCTCACGGGACAAATCCAGCATCTGCTGCAGTGGCAGGCTTTGATGCTATAACAGTGAAATCCAATGAAGACGGTCTTGTTGATATTGAAGATTTAAAGCGGGTTGTAGATGAAAATACAGCTGCTTTAATGCTTACGAATCCGAACACACTTGGTCTCTTTGAAAAAGAAATTATGGAGATGGCCGAGATTGTTCATGGTGTCGGTGGGAAGCTTTACTATGATGGTGCAAACCTAAACGCAATTATGGGTTATACAAGACCAGGAGATATGGGCTTTGATGCTGTTCATTTGAATCTCCATAAAACATTTACAGGCCCTCATGGTGGCGGTGGACCAGGTTCAGGACCAATTGGGGTATCAGAAGAGCTTGCACCATTTTTACCTAAGCCATTAATTGTGAAAGAGAATGATGAATATAAATTAGAACATGACCGTCCGCAGTCCATCGGCCGTATTAAGGCATATTATGGAAACTTTGGAATCAATTTGCGTGCCTATACTTATATTCGTACAATGGGTGCAGAAGGATTAAAGAAAGTTAGTGAATACGCGGTTTTAAATGCGAACTACATGATGCGCAGATTAGAGCAGATATATGATTTACCTTATAAGCAACATTGTATGCATGAGTTTGTTCTATCTGGGAAAAAACAGAAAAAACTCGGTGTCCGTACACTCGATATTGCAAAGCGTCTGCTAGACTTCAACTATCATCCGCCAACAATCTATTTCCCGTTAATTGTTGAGGAAGGGATGATGATTGAACCGACGGAAACAGAGTCTAAAGAGACGCTGGATGGTTTCATCGATGCTATGATAAACATTGCAAAAGAAGCAGAAGAAGATCCTGAAATCGTTCAAGAAGCACCACATCACACAATTGTAAAGCGAATGGACGAAACGACCGCAGCAAGAAAACCAATTCTTCGTTACACACGTGAAGACAATTCATAATGGATAGGGAAAATAAAAAAGCCGACAGACTATGAGTAAAAAAGTCTGTCGGCTTCTCTCTTACCTATTTTGCTTTTATTTTTCCAGTCCAGTTTTTGAATCCGCCTTTTAATTGGTAGAGTTCTTTATAACCTTGTTTGTGTAGAATTTGGGCAGCGCGACCTGAACGGCTGCTTTTTTGACAATATAAATAAACTGGCTTGTCCTTTCTGATTTCTACTAGACGCTGTTTCAGTTGTGTTACTGGGATATTCCGTGCCCCGAGGATATGACCAGCATCATATTCTTGTGGCTCACGTACATCAATTAATTGGGCTTTTCGGTAGCCCTCAATCCACTGATCCTGATTGAGTACATTCAAAATCATTTTCTGTCTGTAATACCGGAATATCGAAAAAACAAGCAATGCAACTAAAACAATTAATAAAACTGACATATTTTTTCCCCCGTCTTTCTCATATCTCAACTCATATTATAAAATACTTTTAACCGCTTTAAAAGCATTTCGAATAGCCGGTCCTTTTTTATAAAAAAATAATTTATATAAAAGTCGATACTAAGGTCGATACCTGTAAGCTTTTCGGTATTTTTCCGCAGGTTTGTGTAAACTTATTCTCTTGACAAAAACTCACATATATTGTTTAATACACAATATATAGTGTGTTCACTCGTTAATTGATACCATATATTGTTTTAAATATTATAAAACGTGGTACTACATAATTATAACACATTACACATAAAAAGATGAATAAAGGAGTGGTTTCGTGTCGACGATATTAGAAAAAGTGAATGGAATTGATGTTGTTTCATTGAATAAGGATATTGAATTATTTGATGCAGTACATCCGATTACTAGTGATATGAAGCTCACACATAGTGGAGTCTCACGCTTAGTTATGCTCGACAGATACGCTTTTAAAGATACAGGAAAAGCTACATTAAAAACTGGTGATTTTGTTGTTTTAACAGTGAAATCCGATCCTAAATTCCCAGCTAGAGGGTTAGGATTTGTACAAGCAATCAATTGGGAGAAAAATGAAGCAGATATTAAAGTTCTGGATGAATTTGTATCTACCCTCGATAACGAAGTAGAGATGGAAACAGGTATTATCACGCGTTCGCTTGATGTAATTGATAAACCGCTTGAAGTCTTTTATGAGCAAATCGCTAAACGAAATGCGACCGGCTTAGCAGTAGTGGAGGAAACGGAAGAAAAACGTAAAGAATCATTTGAAATGTTTTATAAGGAACTAGCTGATCTTAATTTCGTGCCAGCAGGACGTGTGTTATACGGTGCAGGTGCAAATACGGATGTAACATACTTTAATTGCTATGTGATGCCATATGTAAAAGATTCCCGGGAAGGTATTTCCGATCACCGGAAGCAAGTAATGGAAATCATGTCCCGTGGTGGAGGAGTAGGGACAAATGGTTCAACACTTCGTCCGAGAAACACATTGGCACGCGGAGTAAACGGAAAGTCATCCGGATCCGTATCCTGGCTTGACGATATTGCCAAACTGACTCATTTAGTAGAACAAGGCGGATCGAGACGTGGTAAATCTGCTTAAGTGCCTCGTCTATAAATAAACCTCGTGAATTGCTGGAAACTCTTTTTATGACTTGCTGGCTACAACGTAACTGGAAACGGTAAGCGTGAATGCTTGAAAACAGCAAGTGGTTAAAGACAATCAGCAGCCAAGCACCTGCTCGAATGGTGAAGGTTCAACGACCATCGAAAGCACACTTAAATGTGGAAGCGAGTAGAGTAGGAGTCAAGTGACTCCGAAGTGCGAGGACATTCGAAAGGGAATGTAAGATATGGTCTGAACTTCAGGGTGACCTGGAGAGTTGATGTAACGGATCAACGCAACATAATTGGCGCAAATGATTATGCTTGTGGATTCTCACCCGGATATTATTGAGTTCATCATCTCAAAAATGCAGAATCCGCGTATTTTAAGATATTTAATCGAAAATACAGAAGATGAACAAATCAAAACGCTGGCAAGAGAAAAACTGAACTTCACTCCACTTACAGAGACGGAGATTGATTTATATACAAGTGTACAAAACTATAAAGGTTTCCCAGGTCTTGGAGGATTTACAGAGGCCTCCATGCGTGAGGCTGGGCAGAAGTTAAGAGATGGCGGTTCCTATAGTGTTCATAATCCAGATTTCCTAACAGGAGCTAATATTTCCGTATGTATTACAAAAGAATTCATGGAAGCTGTAGAAAATGACGAAATGTATGAACTGCGCTTCCCGGATGTGGAAAATTATACACCGGAAGAAATGAAAGCATATAACGAAAAGTGGCATGAAGTTGGCGACGTTCGTAAGTGGGAAGCAATGGGTTATGGTGTTCGCGTTTATCGCCGCATCCGAGCTAAAGAACTATGGAACTTAATCAACGTTTGTGCGACCTATTCCGCAGAACCTGGAATTTTCTTTATCGATAATGCGAATGATATGACAAACGCATCAAGCTACGGACAGCAAGTTGTCGCAACAAACCCATGTGGAGAACAGCCACTCGCACCCTACAGTGTATGTAACTTGGCTGCTGTAAACTTAGCGGTAATGGCTGACAAAGTAAACAAAACAGTGGACTATGAGAAACTAAAAGAAACAGTCCGCACCGGAGTTAGAATGCAGGATAATGTTATTGATGCAACACCATATTTCCTTGAAGAAAATAGAAAGCAAGCCCTCGGTGAACGTCGGGTTGGCCTTGGGGTAATGGGGCTGCACGACCTGCTCATCTACACGGAAACGAGATATGGTTCAGAAGAAGGTAACGCACTTGTTGATAAAGTATTTGAAACAATTGCAACGAGCGCTTACCGAGCTTCCATTGAACTTGCAAAAGAAAAAGGCAGTTTCCCGTTCTTGATCGGTGAAACAGATGAAGAAACGAATCGGTTGCGTCATGCATTTATCAATACTGGTTATATGAAAACAATGCCGGAAGATATTCGCGAAGGTATTTTGAAACACGGTATTCGTAACTCCCACTTGCTAACAGTTGCTCCGACTGGAAGCACTGGAACAATGGTTGGGGTATCGACTGGGCTTGAGCCATACTTCTCCTTCTCCTACTTCAGAAGTGGTCGCTTAGGTAAATTTATTGAAGTGAATGCAGCAATTGTTGAGGAGTATTTGGAGAACAATCCAGAAGCAGATAAAGAAAACTTACCAGAATGGTTCGTATCTGCGATGGATCTTTCAGCTGAAGAACATGCGGATACACAATGTGTCATCCAGCGCTGGGTAGACAGCTCTATTTCGAAAACAGTTAACGCTCCAAAAGGCTACACGGTTGAACAAGTAGAAAGTGTCTATCAGAGATTGTACAAGGGAGGAGCAAAAGGCGGAACCGTATATGTTGACGGAAGCCGTGACTCTCAAGTACTGACACTGAAAGCCGAAGAAAATACAGTTGGCGAGCAGACAGAATTGTTCGAAGATGAAACTGATAAGCCGAAAGTTGTTTTAATGGACACAATTCAAGAACTGGATTCTACAAATGTAAATATCGGTTCTGAAATTGGGGATACATGCCCAGTATGTCGCCAGGGAAGCATTGAGGACATTGGTGGATGCAACACATGTACAAACTGTGCTGCCCAATTAAAATGTGGTATATAAAAGTTAAACTAGAAATGGAATTTGATAAAACAACCTCTTAGGTATATAGCCATAAGAGGTTGTTTTTTGCTATTGTATGGGCTAACTCTGCATTTGTCACGTATTAACGCTCTGTAATACCCCTACCTTTAAACAAGAGGGAAAACCAAAAAGGTAAGGTGGGGGATATACAGCCCGTAAATACCTGATTCTGTTCAACTAACATTCAGTGGGGGAGGTAAGGAAACCCCGACTGAATGAAGTTTCACTTTATTTCAACGCGTTTCGTAACAAGTATTTTCAAAAAATAATAAAAATGGTATAGTATGTAGAACCAATATTAGAAAGAGAGTGATAGATGATGACAGTCTGCATCGATAATCCCAATATTAGCAAAAAAAGAGCGGGAGTAGAACGGAGCATTGTCTATATTAATTAATACAGTGTAAAAAAAATTTGCTTCCGCATCAATGAGCGGAGGATAAAAGTTGAATTTTTCAAAACAGAATACTTTTTACGTTTTTTTATGGATAATTGTAAGTCAATTTGTTTCTTTATTGGGATCATCAATGACCCGGTTTGTGTTAGGTATTTGGGTTTATCAGTCTACAGGCCAAGTGCTTAACTTTGCAATGGTTTTGGTTGCAAGTTATTTACCGAGTGTTGTGGTCTCTCCATTTGTTGGTAACTACATTGATCGTAAAGGACCTAGATTGGCTTTGGCTGTCGGTGGGATTTTAGGAACTGGAGTACTCGCGATTGGAACGGTTGTTGCGATGGCTGATGGGCTCATGTTGTTTTTTATTTTTCTTCTGACAATAACATTATCTGTTGTAAGAGCGCTAGAAACGCCTGCCTTACAAACGCTGACACCGATGCTAGTTTCGGAAGAACGCTTGTCACAGGCAAATGGAATGCTTGCATCTGCAACCTCAACAACGAATATTGTTGGACCAGTACTTGGCGGTGCGCTTTATGCCTTTGGTTCAATAGACTGGATTATAGGAATCAATTTTGTCACCTACTTGCTAGGATTAATTGTTGTTCTTATTTTATGGGAACGTCTAGATAAAAAAATTGAGAACGACGATAAAAAGCAACAGACCAGCTTTTGGTTAGATTTAATCAATGGATTTCACTATACATACAGTCATAAAGCATTATTTTCAATGATTATGTTCCATACTTGGCTTAATGTTGCACTAGGGGTAAATAGTGTCATTCGCCAACCTTATATTTTAGACTTTGGTTCAGAAGAGCAGTTTGGGCTTGTGACTTCTTTATTTGGTGTTGGCATGGTGCTTGGTAGTATTGTTATGTCAACCTTGAAAGTAAAAAACAAGATGATTAGGTATGTTCTTTTATCTTCACTGGGGATGGGACTTGCTGTACTCCCGAGCGCATTTAGGGTTGATCGGCTGCATATGGATTGTGATGGGTTTTTTATTGCCGATTACGAATACATTAAGTATTACGCTTATTCAGCGTAATACAGATCCTGTATACCTAGGTCGAGTATTTTCAATTTCCAGAATGCTTTCATGGGCAACACTTCCGTTAGCTTATGTCATTGGAGGATTAGCAGGAGACTGGCTAGTAAGTTATCAAGTTACATTTATGTTTTTAAATCCGTACGGGTTCTTACTTGTAGTGGCAGGAGTATCTATTGCGGTCATTATTGCCTACTACTCCCTTTTTAGCAGCATTGAAGAGCTAGAGAAAAAACAAAAGACCATATAACGTTGTAAATGAAAACCGGCCTTCTTTAATAGATTGCCGGTTTTCAGGGTCTTTTGAAAAATATGGTAAGAAATTGGGTGAAGTTTAGCAAAATTGATGGAAAGAGGGGGAATGAAACAGAGTGAGTACCCACAATAATAAGATTTAGTACGTTTATTTGTTTTCTACTCTTTTGGATTTTGTTTGATTGTTAGGATATAATCCTCAATCAACGCTTTCTGTAAGCGAAAATATAGCTTTGGAAAATAAATTGGAGGCTTATATAGAAGAACATGAGGAGCAGGCAAAACTTTTCCAGGCGATTATCGATAATTCGCATGTAACAGGAATCTTGTTGACTTATCTTTATTCTTTTTAGTATAATTACTTGTCTCCTTCGTGTTTTTAAGGTATTCTAAAAGTGAAAGAAAAAATTTTGCGTTGGATAAACTTTGATGCACGATGAAATGAGGTGAAGATATGCCAACACCGAGTATGGAAGATTATATTGAGCAAATATATATTCTCATCGAAACCAAAGGATATGCCCGTGTATCGGACATCGCTGAAGAGCTAGATGTTCATCCGTCATCCGTAACGAAAATGATCCAAAAGCTTGATAAAAGTGAATTCGTTAATTATGAGAGATACCGTGGTTTTATGCTGACAGACAAGGGAAAAAAAGTTGGCGAGAGGCTACTATATCGCCATGATCTTCTTGAAGATTTCCTTGAGATAATTGGGGTAAAAGAGGAAAATATTTACGATGATGTCGAAGGTATTGAACATCATTTAAGTTGGAATTCCATCGATCGAATTGATGATTTAGTGAGATATTTTAAAGAAGATGAACAGCGAGTCAAGGATTTAAAAGCACTACAGCAATCGAAGCTAAGTAACTAACACGCGAGCATGCCAACCAATGCCGCGTGTTTTTTTGCATAAACCGGCATGTAGATTGTGTTCAGCCCCTACTGTATTTTGATAACAAAATTCAAAATAAGTTCTAAATACATCCCCATCTTTCGTAAGTATTAATACTACGCAAAAATCAGGGGGAGGATTATGCGAATAGATGCGGTGTTTTCGGGTGGTGGGGTAAAAGCATATGCTTATATAGGTGTACTGGAAAGTATTGAGAAACACCAATTAGAGCTTGAACGTGTCGCCGGGACATCGGCAGGTGCAATCATTTCAGCATTAATAGCAGCTCGCTATACGTATACAGAAATTGAACAAATTATTCGCGAACTCAATGTGAAATTATTTATGGACCCACCGATACTAACGAAATACTTTCCTTTTATGAAATGGGGGTTTCTCTATTTTCAAATGGGAATAAACAAAGGGGACAAATTGGAAGAATGGCTGACCGAAATATTAGCAGCGAAAAATATTCGGACGTTTAAAGATTTGAATGAGGGTTATTTGAAGATCGTTGCAAGCGACTTATCGCTTGGGAGGCTCGTTGTTTTTCCTGACGATCTTATGCCGCACTATGGTCTTGATCCGAACCTTTTCCCAGTAGCAAAAGCGGTACGGATGAGTGCAGGCTTTCCGTATTTCTTCATGCCGAAGAAACTTCCAGGTAAAACAAATAATAAAAGCATTATTGTGGATGGAGGATTGTTAAGTAATTTTCCACTTTGGATTTTTGGACGCAAAAAGCAATTACGGCCCGTTCTTGGTGTGAAATTGACAGAGAAAGATGAAATGTTGAACGAGCCACAAATTATTACAAATGCGCTTAATATGTTTCACGCTCTATTTCTTACGATGAAGAAGGCGCATGATATGCGGTATATTTCGAAAGCAGAGGAAGATAAAATATTATTTATACCTGTACATGATCTTGCGGCAACAGATTTTAACCTGTCAGAAGAGAAAAAAATGGAACTTGCTGCTATAGGGAAAGAGGCAGCAGATCAGTTTCTTAGGGGCTGGTCAGGCTAGAAGCGGATTTAAAAATAAAAGAAGCCGGACCGAGTTACTTAGAAAGTGGCTCGGTCTTTTCCTTTTGTTTTCGATTTATTTCCTTCAATTACCCGTAAATGGGTAGGACGCCTTTTACCTTTCCGTGATCGGTTAGTTTTTCGATTAGCTAAAGGGGTCGGAGTTGGTTTCTTAGGTGCAGCTTGTTGGTATTTTGATTGGGATTGTTTCACTGCTTGTTTATATTTCTTCATTTCATCGGACGAACCTCTTGAACGGTTAACAATAAAATAGAGCAACGCAAAAATAGCGACGGCAAAACCGAGCATCATAGCCATTCCCATTAGAAAATTACGAGTATTTCCGAACAGCTGTGTAATCAATCCGAATACAGCAAGGGCGATAATGATGTAAAAAAGATAAGCTATTTTATTACGCTTCATGAAGAAGTCCTCCTTTCCTTCATAAAAATACACTCTACTAGCTATATACCACAATTAAGCATCGGGAAACTTAGAAGTTACGGAAAGAACTGCACCTGATAAAGTGAAACTTCATTCAGTGGGTTTCCTTACTGTATACCCCCCACTTTCACATGTTGGGCTTCCCTCATGTATAGAAGTGGGGGTTACAGACCGTTAATGCGTGATAAACTATTAACAGTTTTGACCAGTAACATAAAACTATACGTGATAATTCATGTTTCTTATTTGTCTGATATCACTAATGTTTCCCTGCTTTAATTGTACTAAAAATAATAACATAAGACTATTGGTTAAGCTTATTATTATAATGAAATATTGTTTTCCGAGTGAAAGAAAACTTTAGGATTGGTCATACTACTGGTTGAGGTGATCAACTATGGCGGAAAATAAAGATAAGAAGCAAGATACAGCTTCTAACTACTCACTTGGTCGAGCACTTATAATTGGAGCGGTTGGCGGATTTCTATGGAGCTTGTTTCTCGCAGTTTCTTATTTTTTTAACTTGACAGAAGTTGCCCCAAAAACATTTTTATTGAAACCGTGGATACAAGCAGGGTGGTCTGATCGTTTAGTTGGTCATATTGTTGCTATTATTATAGCGAGCATCTTATCTCTTTTCCCGGCGGTTATTTATTTTGGCTTATTCCGGAAAGTAAATTCAATCTGGATGGGGGTTGGGTATGGTATTTTACTTTGGGGGATTACCTTTTTCCTCATGCAACCGCTCCTTCCCTATACAAGACCAATGACGGATCTCAACTTGGAAACATGGGTTACGACTGTGTGTATATTTATATTATATGGTCTCTTCACCGGTTATTCCATTTCCTATGATTATCATGAAACAAAGATACGCAAAATCAGACAAGAGCCGGAAAGTTAGTCTTTAAAAATTACCATTCAAGGTAACATTATGATACACTAAAAAAACGATGAACTATATTGAAAAATTTGATGGGGGAAGAGATGAACGATGGTTAAATTACAGAAACTGCGGGAAAAATTACAAGAAAACAAATTAGACGCTATTATTATTGCTAGCCAAATCAACAGAAGATATATTAGCGGTTTTACCGGTACGGCAGGCGTTGCAATTATATCGGATAAGGACGCTCGGTTTATCACAGACTTCCGTTATACTGAACAAGCAAGTGCACAAGCTGAAGGCTTTCAAGTGATTGAACATAAACAGGGTCTGGATGCCGAAGTGAAAAAGCAATTAAACGATATGAATGTAAACCGGGTAGGCTTTGAAAAAGATTATACTACATATGGGCAATTTGAAACGTATAAAAAAATGTTGGATGTGGAACTAGTTCCAGTCAGCGGTCTTGTGGAAGCTTTACGGATGATTAAGACACCGGAAGAGCTTGCGATTATGAAGCAAGCAGCCGAGATTGCGGATGATGCGTTTGTGCATATCCAATCTTATATCAAACCGGGAGTAAAAGAAATTGAGGTCGCTAATGAGCTGGAATTTTTCATGCGCGGTAAAGGGGCCACATCCTCAAGCTTCGATACGATTGTTGCTTCTGGACACCGTTCTGCCATGCCGCATGGGGTAGCTTCTGAAAAAGTAATCCAAGCAGGGGAACTTGTTACATTAGATTACGGCGCCTTGTACAAAGGATACTGCTCGGATATTACGCGAACAGTAGCAGTTGGTGAAGTTAGTGATGAACTTCGGAAAATTTATGATATCGTGTTAGAAGCGAATATGCGTGGGGTAAGAGAGATTAAACCGGGTATGACCGGAGTTGAAGCGGATGCCATCACAAGAGATTATATTACCGAAATGGGTTATGGGGAGAACTTTGGACACTCGACAGGGCACGGTCTCGGTATGGAGGTTCATGAAGCGCCAGGACTCTCCACACGTTCTAAACAAAAATTAGAACCGGGTATGGTCGTAACAGTAGAGCCAGGAATCTATGTAGCTGGGGTTGGCGGCTGCCGAATTGAAGATGATATTGTCATTACAGAAGAAGGAAATAAACGGTTAACCACCTCATCAAAAGAATTCATTCAATTAGGATGACACATAAGGAGGAAAATTAATGATTTCAGTAAACGATTTTAAAACAGGTCTTACGATTAAAGTAGATGGAGATATTTTGCAAGTAATTGAGTTCCAGCATGTTAAGCCAGGAAAAGGAGCTGCATTTGTCCGTTCGAAATTACGTAACTTGAGGAATGGTAATATCCAAGAAAAAACATTCCGCGGCGGTGAAAAGGTAGAACGTGCTCATATTGAAACGAATAAAATGCAATACTTGTATGCTTCAGGTGATTCCCATGCATTCATGGATACAAATACGTATGAACAAATTGAAATTCCAGGAAGCCGTCTCGAGCATGAATTAAAATTCATCGTGGAAAATATGGAAGTTACAGTTATTTCGTATGAGGGCGAAATTCTCGGAATCGACCTTCCTAAAAACGTGGAGCTTGAAGTTACGGAAACCGAGCCAGGAATTAAAGGCGATACCCAAAGCGGCGGTTCCAAATCAGCTACATTAGAAACAGGTATAACCGTACAAGTTCCATTATTTGTGAATCAAGGGGATAAACTAGTCATTAGTACCGACGAAGGTAAATACGTTTCCCGTGCAAACTAAAATTTATCACGTATTAACGGTCTGTAATACCCCCATCCCCCCATCTTTAAACATGAGGGAAGCCCGAGATGGGAAGGTGGGGGATATACAGTCCGTAAATACCTGATTCTGTTTAACTAACATTAAGTGGGGGGGAGGGAATTCCCCACTGAATGAAGTTTCACTTTATAAAAAAAACAGGGTAGCATTCCACAGGATGCAGCCCTGTTTTTTTGTATGTAATCATATTTTGTTTTATGATTCATACATTTTCTATATAGCCTCGAATGCAATAGAAGAGGAGTAGGAGATTATGATGGAAGAGATTTTACGGATTTTCCCACCAGAAATGAAGAGTCATATTGCTTTAAAAGTTGGCAAGCGCTGGGACAGGCTGGAAGAAATACGCTGCCGTCTTTATCAACCAGTAGAACTGATTTTTGAAGATCAAGTGGAATGGATAACAACAATTGTCCCTGACAAGAGGACGGGTGTTTTTTTGCTAAATCAATTAAGTGAATTTTCCTTGTATCGTATGGAAAATGAATTGCGCGAGGGCTTTATTACGATAGAAGGCGGTCATCGAGTTGGTATCGCGGGAAAGGTGAATACACGGGAAGGATCAGTAAAAGCAATACAACATATTTCTTTCTTCAATATCCGTATTGCACGACAGAAATTAGGGGTGGCCGAATCACTTATGCCTGTACTCTACACCAAAGCGTACGAAAACACATTAATAATTGGCCCGCCCCAGTCTGGAAAAACAACCTTAATTCGTGATATCACCCGGCTTGCATCTAGCGGATGGAAAGATAAATCAGGCAGAAAAGTTGCCGTGATTGATGAACGCTCTGAAATTGGAGCAGCAATTCAAGGGATTCCTCAGCATGATTTAGGAAGCAGGACAGATGTAATGGATGGCTGTCCAAAAGCTGAAGGAATGATGATGATGATCCGATCGATGTCTCCAGAAGTGCTAGTCGTTGATGAGATTGGTGGAAGTAACGACATCAACGCTTTAAACGAAGCGATCCACTCTGGAGTAACTGTTGTTTGCTCGATCCATGGCCAATCGCTGGAAGATTTAAGGAAACGGCCCCTTGTCCGTGAACTCATCGAGACGCGCACATTTAAGCGGTTTGTCGTTTTAGGGAAGCGCAGATCCGAAAGACAAAAAATTCGAGTGTTTGACGAAGCAGGCGAGCGTATTCAATCATTTGGAGATGGCTTGTGATGAAATGGTTAGGAGCAATCATACTTGTTATTGCGACTACTTGTATAGGTTTATACTTCAGCATTCGCTTTGAGAAACGTCCGAAGCATATCAGGCAGTTAGAAAGCGCTCTACAATTGCTCGAAGCAGAAATTACGTACAGTCAAACCCCTTTACAACTCGCATTCCAAACGATTTCCCAACAGTTACCATATCCGATCAGTCATTTTTTTCAGTCACTCAGTGAAGCAATGCTTAAGCAGGAAATCGACTTCAATGTCATCTGGAATGAAAAAACGGAAGAATTGAGAAAGATGACGAGTTTAAAGAAAAATGAAATTGAAGTTCTGAAACAATTCGGAAATTCACTAGGCCAGCACGATTTCATTCAGCAGCAGAAACAAATCCGGCTTGCTTTAACCCATTTGGACCGGGAATTGGAAGAAGCGCGGGATGAATCTTATAAATATAGTAACTTAGCGAGAAGCTTAGGCGTCTTAACAGGAATATTTATCGTGTTATTGCTTTTATAGCGAGAAAGGGGTATGACCATGCTCACCGATATATCTGTTCTTTTCCAAATCGCAGGCATAGGCATTATTGTAGCGCTTATCCATACGATATTAAAGCAGATGGGAAAGGAAGAAATTGCCCAATTCGCTACTTTAATCGGATTTATTATCGTTCTTTATATCGTCATTAATGGACTGCGTGATTTATTTAATCAGATTAAATCGGTATTCCTGTTTTAAAAAGGACAAGTAATAAATCCTTAGGAGATAAAATATGGATATATTACAAATTGTTATTGTTTCCATTATTGCAAGCATTCTTTTCATCCTATTAAAAGATGTGAATCCGACCTTTGCCTTTTTCATTGTTATTGTTGTTGGCATCATGATATTCGCAAGTGTCATCGGGCAAATCCGCTTAATATTCCAAGTAATCCAATCGTTGGGAGATCAAGCAAATGTTCCTGGATTGTATCTTGAAACGATTTTAAAAATAATCGGGATTGCTTATATTGCAGAACTGGGGGCGAGTATGACACAAGATGCCGGTTTACAGTCGGTTGCAAAAAATATCGAACTCGCCGGAAAAATATTTATTTTACTGCTCGCCATTCCAATTATTACATCCGTTATTGAAGCAATCGTTAGTTTCCTTCCAACAGTTTAAGGAGCAATCATATGAGTAGAAAAACGGGTTTCATCTTATTTGTATTCTTATGCAGCTTCTGGATCGGAATCCCGGTACAAGCAGAAGAAGATAGGCAAGAAAATTTTGAGCTGAATGAACAATTACTTGAAGAAATATCCTTGGATGCAGTTGAGGATTATTGGGAAACGCTTGCCAGTGAATATGGCGGTTATATTCCTAATGCAGAGCGGACATCTTTCATCGATATTGTGAAAAATTTGGACAGTCTTTCATTTAAAGAAATCGCACTCGGACTTCTTGATTTTTTGTTCCATGAATTGATTTATAACGGAAAATTATTAGGTAGTCTGTTGCTGCTTACCATTTTTTCTATCATTCTGCAGACGATGCATGCTGCATTTGAAAAAAGCACTGTTAGTAAAATTGCTTATTTCATTGTCTTTCTCGTCCTGATTTTCATTGCCTTATCTAGTTTCTATACGGTAATCACTTACGCAAAACAAACAATTGATACGATGAGCAGTTTTATGATCGGCTTGCTACCGCTCATTCTGGGATTAATGGCGACATTTGGAAATGTATTTGCTGTATCTTTCTTTCATCCGATAATTATATTTCTCATTCATTTCACGGGTGTATTTATTTCATTTTTCGCTTTACCATTATTATCCTTCGCAGCATTGCTTGTCATTATTAGCAGCATTTCAGAAAACTATAAAGTTACAAATCTGGCGAATTTACTTCGGTCTATCACAGTAAGCAGTCTCGGGGTCTTGCTGACCGTCTTCCTTGGAGTTATGTCTGTGCAAGGGGCAGCGAGTGCTGTTCAAGACGGTGTCGCCATGCGGACAGCTAAATTCATTACAGGGAACTTCATTCCGGTAATTGGAAGAACGTTCACAGATGCAGCAGACACGATATTAACCGCTACATTATTACTTAAAAATTCCTTGGGAATTGTTGGGTTGCTAATTATTTTATTAATTTGTCTGTTTCCTGCTATAAAAATCTTAGTTATCGCATTTATTTACAGAGTGGCCGCTGCTGTTCTAGAACCGCTTGGGAAAGGACCGATCATTACGACATTACAGGCGTTAAGCACTTATATACTCTATGTTTTAGCTTGTTTGTTAGCAGTTTCGTTTATGTTTCTGCTTGCGATCGTTTTGATTGTTGCGGCAAGTAATCTAACCCTTCTCTTAAGGTAGTGTGATTGGAATGGAAATGTTAACGAATTGGATTACACAAATTATTATCTTTATATTGGTAGCAACGATTATTGATTTACTCATCCCTAATTTATCAATGGGAAAATATATCAAACTTGTCTTAGGTCTCATTTTAATTCTCATTTTACTATCACCGATATTTTCCTTGTTTAATTTGGACTTCGAGCAAGCTGTTGCTGATACGTACCGAAGCATTTTTGATACAGGAGGTGAAATGGAGGAAGTTCAAGATTCCATTGAATTGCAAAAAAGTGAAATAGAATCGACTCATGATGCATATATTTTAGAAGAAATGGCTGTCCAACTCACATCCCTTACAGACGAAGCATTACAGACAGAATACGATGCCCGCATAACAGACATTAGCTTTGTCTTTGCAGATGAAGCAGAGAAAACGTATGAAGGACTAGATGAAGTAATTGTCTATCTGGAAAAATCGACGGCTAGGGAGGGACAAATAAAACCAGTCGAGAAAATAGTAATCAATGCGGAAGAAGACCAAGAACTGGAAGAAGCGGATGAACCTATTGTCGAACTACTGAGGGATCGCTGGGAGCTGCAAGATAAAAAAATTACTGTTTACTGGGAAGGGGGGGCATCTTGAAACGACTTATTGATAAAATATTTTCCGCAGAGTCAGGACAGAAAAAGCCACTACGGCCAAAATACTTTATTATTCTTGGTTTAGTCGGTGTGCTGCTGCTGCTCATCAGTAATTTATTCCAAAAAGACGACCCGGAAGAAACAGAATTTCATTACGAACCTGAAATAACAGAACAGCAAGCAGAGTCGGGGGAAACATCATCGGAGGCAGTAGCAGATATGGAACAACTTGCAAATGGGTACCAACAAGATTTAGAAACAATGCTTAATAAGATTCAAGGAGTTTCTGAAGCAGAAGTGATGGTTAATCTCGATTCCTCCGATGTCAAAGTGTACGAGCGTAACTTAATATCAGGAACGCAAACGACTAATGAGGAAGACCAAAGTGGTGGTACAAGACAAGTAGAGGATCATACAGAAGATACGCAAGTCGTTTTAGTACGTCAAGGAGATACGGAAAAGCCGCTCCTTGTTCAAACGAAACGGCCGGAAGTAAGAGGAGTATTTGTTGTAGCAAAGGGTGCAGAACAACCGAGTGTAAAAAGTTGGATCATCGAAGCAATTTCCAGTGTCCTGGATGTTCCTTCCCATCGAATTTCTGTTATGCCTAAAGATTAAGGAGGAGAATGATGTTAAAAAAACAGACGGTTTGGTTGTTGACGATGTTAAGTTTATTAATTGTGTTGAGTGTGTATTATATTATGTCGCCGAATGAAGGTGACCTAGCCTTTATTAATCAAGAAGATGAATTAAAAGAAGACGTAGCTGAAACAGATTCCACTTCAGAAGAATTGGCTGAAGCAGAGGTTACCGATATTACAAATGTTGCTGAGGATGAATTATTTACAACGATTCGTATGAAGGTGCAAGATGACCGGAGCAGGGAAAGATCCCGCCTTGAGTCGATCGTAGCTTCTGGTTCAGCAAGTATCGAAGAAAAAAATAATGCATTAGAAGGAATTGATGAAATAGAGACAGTGGAGATGAAGGAAGAAATTCTCGAGGAATCAATACTTGCTGAAGCCGGATATGAAGATGTGTTAGTGAGAAACACTGCTGGCGAAAAGGTTCATGTACATGTCCGAGCAGATGAATTATCCGATGAAGAAGCCTTGCGGATCATGCAAATGGTAAGAGACGAATTCGACCGTGATATTCCAGTCGAAGTCAATTACTAATCATTCCCAAAACCAAAAACGACCCACCCAATCCAGACGCCCCAACGTCTGGATTTCTTGCTGTATCCCTAACAACCAACAGGAACTTACCAAACACTTTCATTCAGCGTAAGTGTCTGGTTCGTTCACTAATTATGGCGTTC
>NZ_BMOS01000030.1 GCF_014647195.1 Oceanobacillus indicireducens
ATCAAATAAACTGAAAACTGCAATTCCTGACATACTACCAGCAATCATGGCAATTATTGTCAACGGTTTCATCAGTACATATGGGAAATATAATTCATGGATACCACCAAAGAAGTGAATTATGATAGCACCAGGTGCTGTTCGTTTTGCAGCCTTTTTCCCAAAAACACTAAATGCTAATAGTAAGCCTAGTCCTGCTCCGGGGTTTGATGCTACTGTGAAATAAACCGACTTTCCTGCTTCAAGTGTTTCTTGCATTCCTAAAGGATAATAGATACCTTGGTCGATGACATTATTTAAAAATAACACTTTTGCCGGTTCATTAATAAGAGAGAGTAATGGTAGGAAACCAGTCGCTACCAAAGCCTCTATAGCCACAATTACAAAGTTATTTGCTGATTCAATAACTGGTCCGATGAAATAAAAGGAAATAACCATTAATATAAACCCTATAATACCTATAGAGAAATTATTTACAATCATTTCAAATCCAGCCGGTATTTTATTCTCAATTAGCTTATCAAATTTCTTAATGATCCAGCCACCTAAAGGACCAATAATCATAGCCCCAAGGAACATCGGGATATCAGAACCAACAATTAGCCCGATTGCCCCTATAGCACCCATTACTGCACCTCTTTGGCCGGCAACCATTCTTCCTCCTGTAATGGCTAACATTAGAGGAAGTAAATATTTAATCGCTGGGTCTACGATGGAACCGAGGTCTTCGTTAGGAAACCAACCCGACGGTATGAACAAAGCGGTTAGTAAACCCCAAGCTATAAATGCACCAATGTTAGGAAGTACCATATTAGTTAGAAAGCCACCAACGGCTTGAATTTTCGCTCGCAAGGATGGCTTATTTGTGCCATTTGAATTATTTGTTTCATATGCTAAATTCTCTGTACCTGCCATTTCTATTTCCCCCTATCCTATATGAATACAAATGATTATTCGTTACATCCAAAGAACCTATTCTTCTTCCTCTGCCCGCTGAATAAGTTCGATAATTTCCTTTTCCGTTTCGGCTTTTTTAAAGCTTTCCATGATATCATCATCGATCAACATAGAAGAAAGATTGGAAATCAACTCCAAATGGCCATCACTATCTTCTGCTGCTAATACAATAAGAATTGAAACTTCTTTATCCTCCGGGTAGAGAACTGGATTTTTTAATTTCAGCATGGAGACTCCGGTTTTTTTGACTGCTCCATTATTTTGTGCGTGAGGCATAGCAATTCCAGGTACGATCACGATATAAGGACCATTTTTATGAATATTGTCAATCATATCCTGGATATATTGAGATGTAATCAAACCTTCATTCAGTAATGGTTGGGCAGCTTTTTTAATCGATTCCTCCCAAGAGGAAACACTATCAATAAAATTAATATTACCTTTTAAATAATTACTTAATTGCATGATTTTTCATCTTCCTTTCTGTTTAAAACGGAAAAGTACCCTTCTTTAATTGTTTATAATTCTCTTTGATTTTATTCTGAAGATGCTCATTCTCAAGTTCTGTATAATGGGTAATCGCTTTATCAATCCCATACTCACCTATGAATTTTTGCAAAGTCACAGATTCCTCATCTACGGGATTATAAAATAAAAATCCAGCAGCAATAGCAACAGTTAAGCGTTCAACAGGAAGTCCCATATCAAATAATTCCCTTGTTGGTTTGACTAGCCGTTCATCAAAACTTAATTTACGTATTGGATTTCTGCCAACTCGAAACACTTGATCATTTATGTTTTTATTTTTAAATCGCTTTAAAGTCTTTTCAATAAAGTTAGTCATTTCCTCACGATTAAAACCAAATTTTGTTTCAACATATTGTGATGCTTCATCCATTGTTTTACTAATGAAATTCGTCCTATCTTTATTTTCCAACGTTTTTTGAATCGTGGAGTTTCCAGAAAAAAATCCGATATAGGCTGTTGCCGCATGTCCCATATTTACGATATATAATTTTCTTTCTATATATGGTTGTAAATCTTCCACGTAAATAGCATTTTTTATAGATGGTGCTTTAAAATTAATCATTTCAGATTTGTTAATGATCCACTCGTAATAAGGTTCCACTAGCGTTCTTTCACCTTCATCCCTTGTTTCGGATAAAGATAGACGGTCAATAGCTGAGTTTGGAAAACCTGCAATCCCATTGATTTCTTGTATCTCGCTCTCAGAAAGCTGTTTTTCCATTTCCTGTTTTAAAGTAGTGCTCGCATTAATTGCGTTTTCATTTGCGATCACATCAATTTTACGCTTGTTTTCCTTTACTCTCTTTAACAACCCCTTTGACAGAATCGGGGCAATCCCGGATAAATTATTTATGCCAACAGATGTGGTGATGATATCTGCATTGACGATTGCCTCTATCACTTTTTCTTTTTGGGTATTGCTATTTAAAGCAGATACAGGGGATATGGTTTCAACGGTATGGTTATCATCCAATAACTCAACATGATACTTGTGTTTTGCATTAAATTGGTCTACTGCTTGTTGATTCACATCCACGAAACAAACATGATATCCAGTCTTATTTAATAATTTGCCAATTAATCCTTTACCAATATTACCAGCGCCAAAATGCAATGCTTGCATCATATGAACTCCTTTACTTCTCTATTTAAATACCTCAAACTACTCTAGGTTTGCGTGATATCTCCATAGTTCTTTCATATCAATATTTTGTTCTTTAATCATCATTAATGCCAGTGTGTCACCAAGTAATAGTAAGCTTTGTTCAAATAAGCTAGTCATAGGCTGTACAGATTGGATTTCACCGGGTAAACTCAGCTTAGAACTTACAGGAATTTTAATAAAACAATCCGTATATTCTTTCATGGAGCTCTCAGGGTTTGTGCCAATATGAGCTACTCTTGCATGGTTGTCCTTTGCTTTCTTGGCAATAATTAATGGGAAGGCAGTTTCGCCACTTCCTGAACCCACGATTAGTAAATCTTTTTCCGTAATTGCCGGTTCTGTTATTTGTCCGACGAAATACGTTTTTACGCCAAGATGTGCAAGCCTTTTTGCTATCGCCTTCAAGGATAATAAAACTCGGCCAACGCCCACAAAGAAAACCTTCTCCGCCTTATTTATTTCATCTAATAACGAATAGATCTCTTCTTCATTTACCTGATTTAAAGTCGTTGTTAATTCGTCGGTAATTTTTTTTGCAGTTTCAACATAACTGATCAATCTACTTAGCCTCCTTATAAAACCCTTTTTCAATCGCTTGTTCTACTAGTTTTTTATTCTCTGCCAAACTTTGGCCCTTTAAAAACAAGCTAGTACTTCCTGCTACTAAAATATCGGCACCAGCTCTCACTAAATCCGGAATAGCTTCTAACGAAACCCTACCATCTACTTCTATCTTTGTACTTAATTGCTTTGTTTGAATTAATTCGTATAAATCTTTTACTTTTTGTATTGAATAAGCCACTTTTTGCTCGTTTTTATCAGTTGCAAATCCTGGATTTATAAGCATAAGCAAAATAGTATCGCACTCTGGCAAGACGTAATCCAGTACTGTCAATGAAGTTGATGGATTCAAAGCCACCCCTGCTTTTATACCATTTTTCTTTATTAATTGAATGTTACGATCAATATGTGTGCTCGATTCGATATGAAATGTTATTTGCTGAACACCTACCTTGACCATTTCTTCTATAAAAAACTCATTGTTATGAGACATGATATGAACATCAAAATTCATGTCAGTTATTTTCCTTAGTTGCTTAATCGTGTCAATTCCCAATGGCATACTTGGACTAAAATGCCCATCAATTAAATCTAAATGAAGTGTATCAATCCCTTCCTTTTCAATTTCTCTTATGCTTCTTTCCAAATTGCACAAGTCTGCACTCATAAGGGAAGGTGCTATTGTAATATTCTTTTTATGCACGTTTGTGCCTCCTTTTAATGCGCTTATGCGCTTGTTATATTCATTTTAGTGCGCTTTCATGCATTTGTAAAGAGATTTTACTCACTTTTTTTATTTTTATGCATGTTTATGCCTTTTTTTGTCTTTTATGTTAAAATAGAAGAGATTAGTTAGGAGGTTATAACAATGTTGAAAAGAGAACGACAAGATAAAATTTTACAAATCATAAATGAAGAACACAAAATAATTGCCAGTGATTTAAGTAAACGATTATCAGTTTCAGAAGATACTATACGCAGAGATTTGAAGGAATTGGACAATCAAGGACTTATTAAAAGAGTCCACAGTGGTGCTCTAAGAATAGGTCCCCCTATTGTTGACTTTTCAGTTAGAGAAAATATATCCAATGAAATTAAAATGAAGTTGGGAAAAAAAGTAATTGATATTTTAAAAGAGGATATGGTAATACTAATCGATGGAGGAACAACAAATTTACATTTAGTCTATCAAATTCCATTAGATTTTAAGGCTAGTATCATAACAAATAGCCCGCCCATAGCTATGGCTCTAAGGAATCACAAAAATATAGAGGTAATTATGATTGGTGGAACATTATTTAAACAGTCGATGGTGAACTTGGGAATAGACACTGTCGAGTATTTAAATAATATGAGATGTGATTTATATATAATGGGTATTTATAACATCAACCCACAAATTGGAATAAGTGTACCCACTTTATCCGAAGCATCGGTAAAACGAAAAATGGTTTCTATTTCAAGTGAAATCCTAGGTATGGTAACCTCGGATAAATTAGATACAGCTTCAAACCATATCGTTTGCCCCGTGAACAAATTAACGTATCTCATAACAGAAAATATTAATTCAGATCTAAAATCAACCTATAACAGCGAGGAAGTTATCTTTATCGATTGATAGAACATTGAGTACGATGATAAATACTTGTCGCCCCTTTCACATTTCTTTTTAGAAGTTTTAGGCATAATTATCTCATTGTCCTTTACTTGATGTTTTTGCCGATTGATTGCCTTTGATATTTGTTGGTACTTCATATTTCATGGATTGTAATTTTCAAAGGCTGCAAAAATGGCTACTTGTAAAAAAGTCAAGTGAAGGGGTGGATAAATTTAATTCTGTTCGTTCGGAGTTGGCACAATCTATGTCCGGAGATTTCATTCAAAAAGTCGATAGCCCAAAATTAAAAACATCCCAATCGAGGGATGCTCTTAGCTAAGTTTATCTTTTATTTCTTTTAACGATTTCTTAACAGTAAGATTAGAGTAACGAGAAATTCTATATATGAAAAATAAACCCACCTTGGTTCGCTTTGTTAAGAGGCGTGGTGGGTAAAATTATAGTTATAATACCTTAGCACGATAAATTTGTACGTTTAATATTCCGCTGAAGCCATACCTAAAAGGATTCCCAATATCGCTCCGGCAACTCCCATAACCATAAGGATAGTACCATGGTTCTCGTTTTGTTTATCACTTTTTCTCAGCAAATAACCCATTATAAAAGCGCCTGCTCCAAATATTATCGGAATGAATAATAATGAAACGGCAAAGAAAAACCACCCTAATATTTTGTATACTAAACCATCACTTTTTGTTTCATTACCAGCTACCGATTGATTATCGAGTACTGCGGAATTTTGTGCCACATCTTCCATTATGCTTTTATCCACAGGAAGAACAGTAATTAGCATCTTGATCGATCTGAACACCACATTTAGGACAAAACATAACGACTCCTCCCTAAGATTTTATTGCTGCCTCTAAATAAATGGCAGTATGTTTAATATACTTAAACGATGTAGATATAATGACAATATTTAAGTTGATTAAACACGGCACTTTATCTTTACTTTGAGATGCAATTTTAACATTACTATTCTTAGGGAGGAGTCAAAAGCTGTAACCCCTCTATCTTGGAAGCGCAACTCAAATGAATGACTCAATGGGCTAACTCCAAAGCAAAAAATTCAAAAAACTGCAAAAATTGATCGAAAACTTCCGCACTGCTATGCGTAAAAAGTATACACATCACTATCCAGTGCATCTAAATTCTACTTAGCATTTCCAGATTCAGGCTTGCTTTGTCATTTTCAATTTCGTGTCGTGACTAGGCATCCATAATTAATAATATCAAAAACACTCCACACGGTTTCATCACTATCTTCATCCCAAAAGGCAAATAATTCCGTTATCTTTCCATTTATTGCTCCGTTATAGAATCTAATAAGTCAGATATTGCTATCAGAGTTAGATGTCATGACTTCAGTAGCCCAATTGAAGATGTATTAGTAGAAAGAATTACAGATAAAATTATCACACAAGCTACAAATAAAAGATTCATTATTTTGCTAGACTTCTATGATTCTGCAATTAATGAAGAAAGAATAACTACTTCACTTAAAAACTTTTCATTATTAAATCCAGACGAAATTGTTTTAATCCTTACCTCCTGTCCAGAAAATGCGGATACTGCACCAGCCAACTCCTTTTCCCTTATCCAAAGTAGAGATGATATAAAAATGTACTTTAAATTAAAAAAGAAATATCCTGATTTAAAATTTGGAGATTACACAGTGAGATTAAGACCTGCTCCAGATAGTGCGAGGATAAATTACTACAATACTTACCTTAAGATTTTTTATTCTTCTGAGGATGATTACTACATCGGAAAATCCACATTAATAGAAAGAAATGGTATTGAGACTTTTAAAAATGTCTGCCAAGAAATAGTGGATAGCGATGTATATAAAAAGCCTGATTTTTCTCTGGGTGATAAAGCCATATATGATTGTGCCAAAGGAATACTTGAGATTAATAATCACTCTAAGCCAATAGAATATGGAATTAACCACCACATTGAATTAATGATTAAACAATTATAAATCCGCTCTCCAATTTTCCCTGGTTTTTAACGATCTATATACATGCTGTTGAATTGTATAAACATCGGCTTCTCTTGAAAAAATTTCTAGAAGCTGATGTTTCTTTAATTTCTTCATTTTCTTAGGGTAGCCCATTACATCAATAAAATCTTCCAGATCTTCCTTCCATAACAAACTAAGTAGTGTATCTTTATCTTGGGTAGACTGCTTCCTTCCTTTTCTCTTCTCGATTAGTCTTGTAGCATCCCAACTAATTATCTTTATTCCCCACCATTTGGGAACCATTTCAAGAATTTGTTGATAATATTTCCTTGATGATACAATTGTCATACGTTGAAATAGTTTATTATAATATGATATTTGTCTTGGTAACCTGTCGAGTGTGTCATAATCACTTTTAATTTCGTAGCCATGAATAATTCCGTTTACCACAGCGACATCCACTCTGGATTTCCCATTATTTATACCTAATTCATTTATTATCCTAGTATTTGGATCATCACGATACTGAGATTGAAGTTCTTTATCTAATAATTTCCTTACCCCTTTATCATTCAAAAGCATTTTATTCACCTCTAATATATTATTATAAAGGTTATAATAAATATCAAGTATATATACTCTTTGAAAGAATTGTGACACGCATTCTGACTAAGCCCCAGCACTTCCAGACTATAATATGCATTTTGTAAATCGAGGCTTTATTTCTCCACTGTGGCTCTATTTCAATATATCCTTCCTAATTACCCAGGTGAAGATAAGAGATGCTGGTGGATGTTCATAATTTATCATCGACAAAGCTAAGTATATTAATTATCCTGAATTATTCATAGAAAAATGCAACTAGCTCTTAACCCTATAACCGCCAATCAACTGTGCAGTTATAAAAAGCATAATAAAATAAGAACCCATTTCTAATAAGGTCAAATTGCGAAAAATAACCAATAGACAGGGTTCTTAAGTTGTACCGTAAATAACACTTAATCTCAATCGCAAAGTAAAATTGTCCGACGACGGAGGAGAATTATCCCCAGATGCTGATGGAATTTTTCCGGAATTTGATAGAAAAAATCAGTTTTTCATACTACCTCTCAATATTCACAAACACACTCTTCACTTCTGTATAACTCGCAAGTCCATACTCTCCACCCATTTCTCGGCCGATTCCTGACTTCTTAAAGCCACCAAATGGCATGGTTTCCCATTCCAATCCAAAGTCATTGATCCACACCGTCCCGGATTTCAGCTTTTTCGCGATATAATGTCCCGTCTTAATATTTTCTGTCCAGACACTTGCGGCAAGGCCGTAATCACTGTCGTTTGCCCGGCGGATTACTTCTTCTACATCATCAAAAACGAATACCGACATGACTGGCCCGAAGATCTCTTCACGTGCAATTACCATGTCATCCGTAACATCAGCAAATATCGTTGGTTCTACAAAGAAACCTTTGTCCTTTCCTTTTCCTCCTCCAGTAACAAGCCGAGCACCTTCTTTCTTGCCCTGCTCAATATAATCCAAGACACGCTTCTGCTGCTTGGCAGAAACAAGCGGACCCATGTTAGTATCCGGATCCAGTCCAGAACCGAGGCGGATTTTCTTCACCCGCTCTTCCAGTGCGCGTAAGACCGTATCATAGTGCTTGCGGTGGACAAAGATTCTTGTGGTAGCGCTGCAGTTCTGTCCATGATTATACATCGTCCCATTAAATGCACCCTCAATCGCTTCATCCAGGTCTGCGTCTTCCAGAATAATGCTCGGGGATTTTCCTCCGAGTTCCAGCGTTATGTCCTTCACCTGATCAGCCGCTCGGTGCATGACTTCTATACCAGTAGCAGTAGATCCGGTAAATGCAATTTTATCAATTCCCTCATGCGTTGTAAGTGCGTTTCCTGCAACCGGTCCGTCGCCAGGAATGATATTTACTGTCCCATCCGGGAAGCCTGCTTCTTTAAAAAGCTGTCCGACATAAAGCAGGGAAAGCGGTGTTTCCTGAGCTGGCTTAATGACGACAGTGCATCCGACAGCAAGCGCGGATCCAAGCTTCCATGCAGCCATCAATAACGGGAAATTCCACGGGATAATCTGACCGACCACCCCAATTGGCTCATGAACGGTATAGGTCACATAATTTGGAGAAACTGATGTCGTTTTTCCGAGTAACTTTGTTGCCCAGCCCGCATAGTAACGGAATTGCTCAATCGTCCCATCGATATCATCCGTAATCGCAATATGATAAAGTTTGCCGTTATCCAAGGCTTCAAGCTGTGCCAATTCTTCCCGGTGTTCTTCTAAAAGGTCTGCAAATTTATATATCATGCGGGAACGCTCTGCGGCCTCAAGGTCGGTCCATTCGCCTTCATCAAAAGCTTTTCTTGCTGCCTGAACAGCTTTATCAACATCTTCTGCCTGCGCTTCACTAACGGTGGCAATTACCTCTTCTGTCGACGGGTCGAGTACTTCAAACGTTTTTCCACTTTCTGATTCCACGTAATCACCGTTAATATAGAGACCTTTCACACCTTCTAAAAACTCTTGTACTCTAGGCTTCAAATTATAACCTATAGTTTGCATACTCTTTCCCTCCTTTTTTATTGTTTTACAACATCAAGACTTCCCATCAATTCAATCAGCTTCGCGTCTTCTTCCTCCGTGAGCCCTAATCTCGGTTTGCGGCATGGTCCTCCAGCAAGGCCTTTCAGTTCCATTGCCCTTTTCGAAAGCTGCACATACTTTCCAGACTCCTCCAGGTAATTACAAAGCGGAAGCAGCCGATCATACAGCCCCCATGCCTTGTTTAGCTCACCGCTTTTTACATGTTCATACAACTCAGTCACGAGTCCCGGCACAATATTTCCAGCTGGAGAAATCCACCCGACTGCTCCGACTAAGAAGGACTCCAACGCAAGGTCCTCAGAACCACAGAACACTTCAATATCTCCTACTCCCTGCCTGGCAATATCTCTTGCTTTTGTAATGTCGCCACTTGATTCTTTAATGTGCGTGATATTAGCGACATCCCTCCCCACCTTTAAAATCGTTTCTGTACTAATATCGACACCTGATGTAAATGGATTATTATAAATCATAATAGGAAACTGAACCGATTCAGCAACCGTTTTGAAATGCTCATAGATTTCATGTTCTTTCGGGTGAGCGTAATAAGAGTTAATCAGCAGTGCCGCATCTGCACCTGTTTTTTCCGCCTGCTGTGTATATTCGACCGCATCAGCTGTTGTCTCTGCCGCCGTCCCTACAACGAGCGGAATCCGGCCGTTCACCTGATCGACCGCTATCTCAACCGCCTTAAAGCGCTCCTCCTTCGTCAAGCTGACAAACTCTCCCGTACTGCCGTTAATCGCGATTCCAGCAACACCTTCCTCAATAAAGTGCTCAATGTTTTTCCTGAATCCGTCCCAGTCAATTGCACCATCCTCAAGCATCGGGGTAATTAAAACTGGAAATACACCTTTAATTTTACTCACTTTTTTTCCTCCTTATATTCATTAATTTCCTGATACAACATTTTCAATTGGTTTCTCGTCTTTTGCTTCTTCCGTTCTCCAGATAAATGTATTCGTATAGCCATAAATCAGAGTAATCAGTACGACAAGCAAGTTAAACCAGACAAATGGCAAGTAGCTGAGCGTCGGCACACCGAGCGCTGCTGTCATGAATACCCCACCGTCAGACCACGGGACAAGCGGTGTGGTGACTGTCCCTCCAGCTTCTGTGTTTCTTGAAAGTACACGCCGGTCAATTTTCATCCTATCGTAGTTGTCTTCTGTAACTTTTGTTGCTGTAATTAATGAAACATAAGCTGCCCCAAACACATTTCCCATGAATCCACTTATGACAGTGGATGTTGTAAGTCTGCCCGGATTGATTGCCCATCTCGCAAGGAAATCTCCTACTGCGCGAATAATGCCGATTTTCGCCATGAGACCGCCAACTCCAAGCGCAAGGATAATTAAAGCAATAACATCCAGCATAAAAACAATCCCGCCGCGGTTTAGCAATTCATCAATGAACGCTATCCCCGAAGTAATTTCACTGCCTGCATACATAATATTGATCGCACCAAGGAAAGGTACACCTTGGAAAATAAATGCCCAGATGGAGCCTAATAGTGCGCCGAACATGATAACTGGAATCGAAGGCATTTTCATTGCCAGCATTACCACCACCACGACTGCAGGAAGTAGCATATACCAGGCGATATTAAAATGTTCCTTCAAGGAAGCCATTATGGAAGTTGCAGCACTCAGATCACCGCTTCCCTGATAGAAGAAACCGACAATCAGAAATAGTGCACCAGCAATTACCCAGGCCGGAATACTGACCCGAAGCATGGATTTAATATGTTCAATGATATCTACTTTTGCAAGAGACGCAGTCATTACCGTAGTATCAGAAATAGGTGACAGCTTATCCCCAACATAACATCCGGAAATGACAGCACCCGCAACAAGCGGAGGAGGGAAACCGAAGCTTGCTCCAATCGCCATCATCGCAATCCCCGCTGTTCCTGCAGAGCCGAAAGAAGTTCCTGTTACGATAGATGTCACTGTGCAGATAAAGAAAGCTGCCAAGAGAAGAATGCTTGGATCAATAATTGACATTCCGTAATAAATTATCGAGGGCACAATACCACCGGCAATCCAGGTACCGATTAAGGCACCAACGGTAATCAGAATCAATACTGCTTCGAGCCCATCATAAATCCCTCTCAGGAGTCCATCCTGCATCTGTTTATAGCGATAGCCAATTTTCAGTCCGACCGCAATGATAAGAAACCATGACACCAGCAATGCCAGGTGAATTGGCAGTTCAAAGAGCACAATAAAAATAAACATCACTGCCCCAAAGCCAATCAGCGCAAACAATATCTCGCCACGATTCGGCAGCCTTAATGCCTTCTCAGATTTCATTTTTTTCCTCCTCTTTATATGGAATTCCTGTACACCCTGCTGGTCTCTGCTCCATGTTTACGTTAAGATAAACCCATCCCGCAGCGGATCCGTTTCATCAAATAAGAATTCATGCGTACCGGTTACAATTGCCCGGAGTAGCACGGAATAACGCTTCTCATCTTCCGGAAGTGTTTCTGCAATAATCGGCTCATCAAAAACACTTCTGTTTTCCAACCACCCCATTTCTGGATACGACTTGCGCAATACTGCAAATAACGCAATCGTGCTGTCAACTCCGGCAGAGCGTGTGATACTGCCGTCTGATTCAAACGTTACGGAACGGGCAAGCCCCTGCTGTGCGGCGGCAAAATCCGCAAGAATTAAACCCGTAAACTCCTCCTTTGCTGCATGCCACTCCTCCACCGTCGTTCTGCCCCATCTTGTTACCTCTGAAATAAAAGTTGTAGTTAACTCAGGAACTTCTTCCGTAAACGGGAAAACCAGATACTTTCTTTGGCCAGCTACTGTCACTGCCTCGCAGACCGGCATTTTTTCAATAGGGCCGACCTCATCTGTTTCAAATTGCACCTCCTTTACTTCTCCATTTATAAATGAAGTGTTCAGTTCATAAATACCATGTACCGTTTCCACCCGGTAGACACCGCTTTCATTTTGACGAATATTTCCTGTTTCGAGCAGTGCAGTAAGTGCAGCCGCAAGCCCCGGATACTTAAACGTCGCTCCGTCATGGCTAAAGAAAAACAGTGAAAAATCTGCATGACGAGATGAAGTAACGATACAGCCTGTCATCCCTCTGTGTCCCCGCGGCTCATTGATAAGCAATGCCTTTTCACTAGCGAAGGAAGTCTGCAAACGTTCATTATTTGCATACACATCCCTTTCATTCAGCCGAATTGGGGATTGGGTTACAATGCGAAATGGCTCGCCTGCAACATGGGTGTCGATTGTAGAAAACATTTTAGACAGATTCATTCTATACCCCCTCCCTTGATTGGTCTTGCATTGGCGGAATCAGAAGATAGCCTTCACGGAGCGGATCACTTTCATCATAGTAAAAGCGGTGCATCCCCATCATCCACGCTGATCCGGTCACCTCCGGAATAACAGCCTCATAGTCTTTGATTTTAATTGCTTCGAGGATTCGGGCTCTGAATAAGGATCCGACAATACTTTCGTGGATAAATTCCTCCCCGACACCAAGCTCTCCTCTTACATACATGGTCGCTATTTTTGCGGATGTACCGGTGCCACATGGTGAACGGTCAATCCCGCCTGGCGGAACAACCACCGTATTCTTCACATCTGCATCGGGGTGGACCGGGTCAGAGAAGAACTCGATATGTGTCAGGCCCTGAATAAATGGGAACTCCGGATGTACGATATTTTCAGCCTCATTAATCGCATTACGGATGGTGATGCCTTTTTCAATAATAGTCGAAGCGTTATCCGGCTCTAAGGAAAGCCCGAGTTTTCTTGCATCTATAATCCCGTAAAAATTCCCGCCGTATGCGATATCACATTCCACTCTGCCGATGCCACTGACGTCGATTTCAATGGACTTCAGAAGGAAAGAAGGAACATTCGCAAATGTCACTTCCACCGCTTTCCCTCCACTTACTTTAATTTTTGTCTCGACAAGTCCGGCTGGTGTATCGATCTTGAGAAACGTATAAGGTTCTTTCACTTCTATCATGCCTGTCTCAATAAGTGCAGTGCAGCAGCCGATTGTATCATGCCCGCACATCGGTAAATATCCTCCCGTTTCAATAAAAATCACACCAATATCTGCATCCGGATGACACGGATCCACAAGCAGGGCCCCGGACATAACGCTATGTCCGCGTGGCTCGTTCATTAAAAATTTACGGATCCAGTCATAATGCTCATGAATATAGAGCATTTTTTCTGACATCGTGTCTCCTTTCAGTTCCGGCAGACCGCTGATCACCGTCCGTGTCGGATTACCTCCAGTATGTGTATCAATTGTGGTAAACAGCATGTCAAATTTCATTTAAACTTTCACCCTTTCTCTGAACCTGTCATAGCGAAGTGGCTCGATTGGTATCGTTTGTTCTTCACCGGAGAGCATCTCCTGAATGACTTTTCCAGTTATTGCTGCAAGACTGATGCCATCCCCCTCATGCCCTGCCGCCACATAAAAACCAGGCACTTCATCAATATGAGAAATAATCGGCAAGTGATCTTCCGTCCAGGGTCGTAAGCCCGCATACGTACGGATGACCGTCATATCGCGTATTTTCGGGAAAAAGCGCATGGCCCGATTTGCCATCACCTTTGTCACATCCCAGTTTACGGTGGTATCGTATCCGACAAATTCCCGGCTGCTCCCAATCAGGAAGTTTTGCGCAGCAGTCGGTTCGAACACGAGTGCAACACCATATTTCTTTGTCTCTTCATCTACCTGCCGTTCTCCACCAAACTTGGAAAGCAAGTAACCAAACTCCTGAATTTTACGGATACCGACCGGTTGTTGCCTTGAAGCAACGATAATTTGTCCTTTCCGCGGGCTAATCGGGATCTTCACCCCGACCATTTCGCCGATAAAGGGCGCCCAGATTCCCGCGGCATTCACTACTCTTTTCGCCGTATAGTTACCCTGGGTCGTTTCTATTATAAATTCTCCGCTTGTTACTTTTTTGAGGCTGGTCACTTCCGTATGTGTATGAATGCGAGCACCTAGTTTCTCTGCCTTGTGAAACAAAGAATATGTCAGCATATAAGGATTTACTGTTGAATCTGTTTTACATTCCAGCCCGCCAAGCAGATCATCAGCGAAGTATTTGGATTCATTCAGCAGGTCTTCTCTGTCAATCATCCGGAATTCAAGTCCCGCTTCAACCTGACGTGCAACCCACTTCTCTGCCGCTTCCATTTCTTCTTCATTTTCACAGACAAAGATACTTCCCGGATAACGGTATTCAAAGGGTATTTCCAGTTCACTGCTCAACTCTCGTACCAGCTTTTGGCTGGCAAAAGACATCTGGCTATCAAAGCCGGGATCTTTATCAATTGCAAGGATATTTCCGTCACACCGGGAAGAAGTGCCGCCTGCAAGCTCTCCTTTTTCCAGAACGGTTATTTCCAGTCCTGCCTTGGTACCATAATAAGAAATAGCTGCACCGATAATACCTCCTCCAATGACGACAATATCCCGATGAGAATTATTGTTCATTGCACCCCTCCTTTCATTCCTGACACTCTGTAAATAGTAATGCAAATAACGTGCCAACTTAAATAACAGATAATAAATAGTCTTATTGCTTTTTCTATAGATACATGTCAAAATATTTTTAAACTTGTCAATATTAATTGACACTTTGAAAGGAGTAGCAAACATGACTTTTTCTCTAAAATTGGAAGAACTAATGGATACCAATGTAAGCGTTTTACAAAGTGAGAAAGATAGAGGGAAAGAGCTGCTGGAAAAGGTGAGAGCAGTGCAGCCCGGAAAGGTAGTTATTGAGAAAGATGGCACTTCTTATCTTGCGGAATTCGATGAGGAGACCGGAGAACTCCTCTTCCTCTCCTGTAAAAAAATAAATGCTGCCACAGCTGATATTAGCAAGCTGCTGGAGGAAGTGGAGCATGTGGACCGTTTCTTAATTTATGATGGAAAACGGTGCAAAGGGTTTATCGATGCACCGAGACTTGCACGCAAGCTCTTTCAATCCTATCAGCGAATGAATGCCTACTTGACCACTATTTTAGAGACCATTGACAGCTCCTGTACGGTTATTGATGCCAACGAGAATGTGCTGATCTGGACCAAAGGAGCAGAGGACATTTTCTCTGTTAAGCGTGAAGAGATTATCGGCAGGAAGATTACTGATTTCTTTCATCGGGAACAACTTGAGCTTTTAAGAACATTAAAAGACGGCACCACCCTTTACAGGAGCCAGCATAATGCAAGAGAAAACCTGGTGGTGCTTATTAATTCTAACCCGGTTTATCTTCAGGATAAAATTATTGGTGCGGTCGTGTCCGAAGTGGATATAACAAGTCAAATCCAGCTTAATAATGAATTGGCCAATACAACAGAAAAGCTGTTTCATTTGGAGAATACGGTCAAGAAATTAACAGCTACCGAAGAACCATTCGCTGAGATTAAAGGCAACAGCACTTTATTAAAAAATACGAAGAAAATGATAAAAAAGGCAGCAACGACCAACACTAATGTGCTAATTCACGGGGAAAGTGGTGTCGGGAAGGAACTATTCGCAAAAGCCATCCACATGCTCCGGGAAGGAAATGATGCTCCTTTTATTGCAATCAACTGCGGGGCTATTCCCTCCGCTTTATTCGAGAGTGAAATGTTCGGCTATGAAAAAGGAGCATTCTCGGGGGCTGATCAAAGAGGAAAAAAGGGGAAAGTGGAACTTGCCAAAGGCGGCACCCTTTTTCTCGATGAAATTGGAGAAATGCCACTTGATATGCAAGTGAAAATCCTGCGTCTCCTTCAGGATCATAAGTTTTTCTCTGTTGGGGGAACAAAGGAAAAAGAAGTGGATTTCCGGGTTGTTGCTGCAACGAATCGCGACTTGAAGGAAGAGGTTCGGAAGGGAAATTTCCGAGAGGACCTATATTATCGGCTCAATGTTGTCAGTATTGAAGTGCCTCCACTCCGCAAGCGTCCAGAGGATATTATTGAACTTACACATTACTTTTTATACGAAACATCCGTTAAATATAACAGGCCAATTCATGGTATTTCTCAAGGTATCATGCAGGCTCTTCTGAAACATGAGTGGCCTGGAAATATTCGTGAATTGAAGAATGTCGTGGAACGGCTTGTCGTTTTTTCTGAAAGTGGAGAAATCAAATCAGAGTACCTTCCGTTCGAACCCAATAACCATGCTCCGTACAATGACTCTCCGCTGAAGCATTCGGAGGGGCTTTCTCTAAAAGAAAGACTTCAGTTTACTGAACGAGATATTATTTTAAAAGAACTAAATAAAGCGAAAGGGAATAAGCAGACCGCTGCTAAAAACCTGCAGATCACCCGTGCAACTCTTTATAACCGGATGAATAAATTAGGACTGGAATTATAGACAGAAAATAGTTGGCACAATTCTTGCATTGTAATTCATGAAAAGGAGAGAAGGAGTGGATTGCATGCAAAATGAAAAAATGATTGTTTGCCGTTGTGAAGAAGTGACATATAAAGAATTAATGGAAACGAAAAAAACCTATAATTGCTCCGCACGAGAACTAAAATTGCGAACTCGGGCAGGAATGGGCTACTGTGGTGGACGCACCTGCCGTGGCATGATCGATAAAATTGCCATGTTTCAGGATAGTCCGAAGAATAATAAAGAAGTTTCACTAAAATATCAGCCACCGATTCGTCCGGTCAGCTTTACTGACTTAGGAGGGGTGAAACAATGAAGCAGCGAATCATCGATCACCCAGTACTTGGAAAGATAGAGGAACGAAAGTTAATTACATTTAGGTTCAATAATAAAGAATATCGCGGATTTGAACAGGAGTCCATTGCAGCGGCACTGCTCGCCAATGGAGTACGAACCCTGCGTCATCATGAAGAAAATGGCACTCCCCGAGGTATTTATTGTAACATCGGCCATTGTTATGAATGCAGAGTGGCAGTCAATGGTATACAAGGTGTACGCGCTTGTCTGACCCCGCTTCAGGAAGGTATGGTGATTGAAAGTGGCGGACGGCTGCCAACTACGGTAAGAGATTGGAGGTCGGAAGATGAATAAGGTAATTATTATTGGTGCAGGACCATCCGGTCTCGAAGCAGCGATCACGTGTAGAGAGCAAGGACTTGATGTACTTGTCCTCGATGAGTATATGATAGCGGGTGGAAGGCTTCTCGGACAGCTCTATGAACAGCCGGACGGTACCTGGTGGAATGGTCTGGAAGAGTCGAAAATTCGTTATGAAAAAGCGCTGGAGCTCGGTACCCGTTTTCTGCTGAATACGCCTGTAAATAATATTGTACAAACAAACGAGCATTGGACAGTTTACACGGATACAGAGAGCTTTACTGCTAAGCATCTATTGCTTGCAACCGGGGCTGCGGAAACACCGGTACCTGTTCCCGGCTGGACGCTGCCCGGGGTGATGTCAGTTGGAGCGGCTCAGGTGATGACAAATGTACATCGAGTAAAGCCCGGAAACCGCGGAGTAATAATTGGGGTTAATGTGCTCTCTACGGCGATTGCGATGGAACTAAAACTTGCCGGGATAGAAGTTGTCGCTATGACACTTCCTGTAAACAGCCAGGTTACAAATGAGTCATCACAACCCAAGGAAGTAATGAATTCACTGCTTCATGTCTCCCATATGGCCCCGTCCAAATTTATTAAGCTTGGCAGCAGACTCATGAAAAATGATTTTATGAAAAATATGGGTGTTACTTTTTTCCCGAAGACTGGAGTGAAAATCTGGGATATTCCGATTCAGCTTCGGAAAGCGGTTGTAGAGATCTATGGAGATAATGAAGTTCAAGGTGTAATAGTTGCGACAATTGATTCGAAAGGTGATGTTGTTGGAGGATCGGAGGAAAAGATTAAAGCTGATTTCGTCTGTATTGCCGGTGGTCTCTACCCGCTTGCAGAATTAGCGGCAGTTGCCGGTTGTTCCTTTTATTACAGCGAGGAGCTCGGTGGCTACGTTCCATTACATAGCGAGCGCATGGAAACAAATCTCGATGGCCTATATGTTGCCGGGAATATAACCGGAATCGAGGGAGCCAAAGTAGCCATCGCTCAAGGAAAGACTGCAGGCCTGACGATAGCACATCATGCAGGTATTCCTGGACTTGAAAAGGACATTCAGACTTCCATCGAATCTATTGAAAGAGCCCGCGACAAAGCCTATATTCAATTCCATCCAGGAGTTAAAAAAGGTAAAGAACTCCTGCTTGCAGAATGGCAAAATCGGTTAGGTGAGTAGTGCCTGTCACATCCAATAGCTAACAATCGAACTGTCCCTCTATACATCTGCATCTATTCAGGCAAAAACATTAAATTCAACTTATATAATCAATTAAATTAAAACGAGTCATTGAAGCAAAGTGTTTCAATGACTTGTTTAATTAACTTACTCAACTTTTGCAGAGTAAAAATAATGTCTAATCGTTACCTGTTATAATATTTGCGGTACTTGATTATGCTCCTTGACAAGATGTGATTATAAAAGAAAAACACCTCCACTTTTGGTATAGTTTAAATATCGAGAAAAAACGACCAAATAGAAGAGGTGCCTCCTACTAAAGCTATGAATAATTCAAGGTAAGATTTATTTTGCTACATGTAACGCTTGTTCAAGCACTTTGTCACCTTGGATCATGCCATATGCAATAGAGTCAATGATATCTACTTTAATCCCTTTTGGTTCTACAAGTTTACGAAGCATCATGATAACTACCTGTAATTGCCGCTTGTACAACTAATTCTTCAAAGTTTTCCATCTGTAAAATAATACCTTTTACTGCGCTAGGCAATTTTCCTACTGCAATTGGCTTTGGACCGTCTTTTGTAATGACGCTATTTACTTCAATGATCGCATCAGCTGGTAGCTCTGGAATTGCCCCATTGTTTAGCGTATTAACCGTTTGCATATCCTCCTTGTTGTTATAAATAGAATCCACTGCACGTTGCCAGCTCGCACGATATTCTTCACCTTCCAAGAAGTTCCATGGGCGGCCCCATAAATTCATTTCTTCCCCACATTTTGGACAGTAAGGAATCAATTCATTAGGAAAGAAAAAAGGCATCTTTGTTCCTTCCAATCTGGAACAAAGATGCCCACGAATCACTCCATCCCCTCTAAAATAGAAAGATCAATCATCCCCTCAATATCATTCGAATCAACATATTCTGCCTCTAGACTAATATCCGCCATTTCCTGAATGACTTGTTCATTCACATCTGTCGTTACACGTAGTCTGGAAAAGGCTGCTGCTGTTTCTTCTTTATCAATTTCTTTCCCAGTTAAATCCTGAATATGCTGAATCACAATTTGTTGTGCTTCTTCTGGATTTTCTTGGATAAATTCAACTGCACGTTTATGCGCTTGTAAATACTGCTCCGTGAGCTCGGTATTTTCTTTGAAATCGCTACGGGCAGCTACTACCGTATTGGTTGATTCCTCTCCCCAAGCAAACTCATCATAATCCATCAGCAACTCACCGCCAGCCTGCGTCTCCAAGATATATCCCCACGGCTCTTGTGTTGCTGCAGCGTCTACCGAATTTTGAACAAATAAAGTTGCTGTATCTGCTGGTGCTGCCGCATGCATTTCTACAGTTCCACCACTTGACGTTGCTTCTAAGCCAACTTCTTGTAATGCTTTACGGAGCATCACATCTTGCGTACTACCGATAACCGGAATGGCGACTCGCTTTCCATCTAAATCTTCCAGTGACTCGATGCCACTTTCTTCACTCGTTACAAGTACTGCCCCGCCATTAACGGCACCAGAAATAATATGAAACTCTGGATTTTGCAGATAAATATTTAATAGTGGACCTGGTCCAACCGTACCGACATCGATTTCATTTGTTTGCATGGCTTCCATAAATAATCCGCCATTTGAAAATGTTTGTGTTTCAATTGTGATATCTTCCCCAAATTCTTCTGCAAAATAACCTTCTTCCAAAGCAACAATCGATGCAACATGTGTCAAATTGGGAAAATATCCAATCGTAACGGTATCCTCGTCATTCGAACACCCTGCCAACACTACTCCGATAACAGCGATTGCTAACAACAATTGAACAAACCTTTTCATCATCCTATTCCTCCTCAAGTAATCTAACTGATTCCCCATTTTCGTTGAACGGAACGCTCCAACCGTAAGAATATAAGTTGGTCCATAATCGTTCCAATCACTGCAATAATAATCATGACAGAGATAACGAGATCCATTTGTCCTAAGGAACGGCCGGCATCGAGTAATTGTCCAAGACCACCACTGCTCGCCAGTAATTCTCCTGCCATCAAGGCGCGCCAAGAGAATGCCCATGCAATACGCATACCGGATAATAATTGTGGGACAGACGCCGGGACAATAACTGTTCTTAGAAAATGAAACCCGCTTGATCCATAGGTTTTCGCAACCCGTTGATACAGCCTCGGCACATTTTTAAATCCACTCGATGCATTCATTGTCATCGTCCATGTGGCACCAATGGTTACGATAAAAAGAATTGCGAACTCATTTAAGCCAAACCAAATAATCGCGAGCGGAAACCAAACAATACTCGGAATGGATTGTAATGCCGTGACGAGAAAACCTAATGTATCTTCCACCAGCTTATATCGCCAAATTAAATAACCAAAAATAAGACCTATTAAGGTAGCAATCGAAAATCCAAGGAGAATCCTCCCAATACTTCTGATCACGGCTGCTGTAATTTGCCCATCGATTAATCCAGTAAAAAGTGTCTCCAGGACAAGGAGTAAGCTTGGGAACATAAAGTCTGGCAGCCCGGAAACTCTAGATGTTACTTCCCATATCACCGCTATCACTGCGATGAACAGGATTCGCCTTAAAGCTGTAGTCATCTCCCATTTCCTCCTTTAACACTTTTTCTATTTCTCCCTCTAGGAGGCTTAATATTCTTTGTTCCGTATGTAAAGTAACAGAATCAGGCATGACCCCATCTTTTGTCGTTGGTACGGGAATAATTTCTTTTATTTTCCCTGGTCTTGTTGCAAGCACCACCACTTTCTCCGATAATTGCACCGCTTCTCGAATATTATGGGTCACAAAAAAGATCGTGACATTTGTTTTCCTCCATATTTCGAGCAACTCCCGGTGCAACACCATTCGGGTTTGTTCATCCAATGCGGAAAATGGTTCATCCATTAATAAAATATCCGGTTCCATCACAAGCGCTCTCGCAATCGATACGCGCTGCTTCATCCCACCTGACAATTGGTGAGGGTACGAATCAGCATAATTACTCAAATGCACCATTTGCAAGATATCTTTCGCTTTTTTCTCCATCTCATCTTTGGATTGCCCTTTTATTTTCAAGCCATAGGTGACATTATCGAGCACCGTCAGCCATGGGAATAAACCGTCCTCTTGGAATACAACAACACGGTCCGGGCCGGGTTTTCTTACTTCTTTTCCAGCAACCGTAATCAATCCTTCATCTACTTTTTCTAAGCCGGCAATCAAATAAAGCAATGTTGATTTCCCGCAGCCTGAAGGACCAACAATCGAAACGAAACTCCCTTTTTCCACTTCCAGATTAATATGGTCCAAGACTTCTAATCTTTCATTGTCTTTTAAGGGAAAGCTTTTCTTAATTTCTTTAATGGATAAATACATGTCCTCACCTCCACAACCATCTATTTTAATAGCTTGTTATATGTAAATTACACAGAAAATAAATCACTCGTTAAATAACGCTCGCCACTGTCCGGGGCAATACAGACAACCGTTTGACTTGGATCCAGTCGTTTTGCAACCTTTAAAGCAGCGAAAACAGAAGCACCACCAGAGGGTCCTAATAAAATCCCTTCCTGACGAGCAAGGTCATAAACGGTATCATAAGCATCTTGATCTTCAATTTGAATAATTTCATCATAAATTGACGTATTCAAAATATCCGGAATAAACCCAGGACTCGTTCCAACTAATTTATGTTTTCCGGGTTCACCACCTGACAAGACAGGAGACCCTGCTGGTTCGACGACAATATTTTGAATCTCTGAATCATACGCTTTTAGTGCTTCTCCCGTTCCGGTTATCGTCCCACCGGTCCCAGCAGTACAAACAAATGCCGCAAGTTTCTTTTGTTCTTGCTCCACCGCTTCGATAATTTCTTTTGCTGTTGTAATCCGATGAATAGCTGGATTTGCTTCATTTTCAAATTGCATCGGAATAAAGCTATTTGGTGTCACAGCAGCAATTTCCTTCGCCTTTTCAATCGCTGCCGGCATCTTTCCAGCTCCCGGTGTAAAGACAACTTCAGCACCGTACGCGCGTAATATGTCGACCCTTTCTTTTGTCGATGTATCCGGTAAGACGATAATCGCTCTATATCCTTTAGCAGCGGCATTCATCGCTAAACCAATTCCCGTATTTCCCGAAGTCGGTTCGATTATCGTTGCTCCGGGTTTAATTAATCCCTCTTTTTCCGCTCGTTCCAGCATAGAAAAAGCAGCCCGGTCTTTCACACTTCGGCTAGGGTTAAACAATTCGAGTTTGACGTAAATAGCTGCACCATTTGAATCCGCAATTTTATTTAATCTCACTAACGGAGTTTCTCCGATTAATTCAGCAATATTGTTCACTACTTTCACGGTGGATCTTCCTTTCATTAGGTGAGTAATTGTTATTGTACCACACAAACATCTCTATTCAACCCTAATTACTTGGGTTTATACAAAAAACAAAAGAACATGTTCATTGCCCCGCTACCTATCCGTCATGGACAACGTAGCTGTAAAAACAGATTAAGTACTTGGTATAGCCTCTATTGTACTAATAAGCCTTTCCAAACAAGTTTTAATTTTAATGAATTTCATAATACGTATGTAATGCTTCACCATCACCATATGTAGTTGAGTTAGTTCGTTCCCAACTACATATGGTGATGGAAAAGCCGACTTTGGCAATTATGAAATTAATTCATTTGTTAAAATATTTAAATAATAAGGAAATACTTTATTCAGTGGGGTTATTATAGAAACGTAAATGCGTGATGAAGGGAGAGGTAAAAATGAAATGTAAAGCTTGCAACGATAGTAAATTTGTTGAAGTTCCGGAATTTGAGCAACAATTTACAGTTTGCTTTTCTTGCGGAGAAGTATACTAATACGTTGATTTATCTAAATTAAAAAAGTACCTGCCTCCTCGTCCTTCCAGTCTAATGGTTAGGTAGTACAAATTTTTCATTTTTCCTTCTTATGCGGCCGTTTTTATCTGTATATATTTTAGTCAAGCCTAACTTCTGCGCTTGTTTTAAAAGTTCATGCGTTCGGGAATGGGAAGCAATAATGAAACAATAAGCAGCGAATCATTGCTAGCTCAGTAATATTTAATTTTGCTTCAAAAAATCTGAAAAAAGATAGCCATCGGAAACTATCATTTAGTCTCCTCTAGCTATCTACATTTTATTTACAATAAGAAATGGGTTTACTGCATAAACGTTAAATTAATTTAATGAATTTCATAATACGTATTTAATGCTTCACCATCACCATATGTAGTTGAGTTGGTTCGTTCCCAACTACATATGGTGATGGGAAAGCCGACTTTAGTAATTATGAAATTCATTCAATTCTATGTATTATTGCTTTATTAGTACACATCCGAGATATACCATTTATCACCGTATTGCATCACTTCTACACTCACTAATTCTTCTGCATCTTCGGCATCGATAAAGACGGAGTTGTACTTCACAGTCGCTTCAAAATCGATGTAATCCTCGCCAGTGTCTATCTGTTCAAGATCAAGCAGTTCCATCGTCACATCCAGATTTCCAAGCATCTCCATCGCTTCCATCACATCTTCATCTAGCATTTCCTCCCAAACAAGCGGATCGACATACTGCTCTATTTTCTCCACATCTCCATCACTAAGTGCTGTGAAAAAATTCTCTATCACTTTTTCCGGACTGTCATTAGATCCCTGGAAGATGAAAAAAGCGATCAAAACAATAAGAATCCCGCCGATAATAGAAAGATTTCGTTTGCCTAACTTTTGCGCCTTTTGTTTCATGGAATCTACAAAACTATTTTCTTGTATGGGTTGTACCGCGGGCTGTTGTTGGGGCTCTTGCTTTTGTTTCTCCGACTGATTGGCTTGGGCCAACGCCTCTGCTTGGTCCGTACCTCCTGTTTGCTCTTCTGTATCAGCAATTGTTTGGGACTCACTTTCGCCCTCTCGCTTCGTCCCACAGTTCAGACAAAAAGCACTCTTACGCTCAAACTGCACCCCGCATTCCTGACAAGCTTGGCGCTCCCCGCAATGGCCACAAAACGTAACATCCCCGATTTCTTTGTGGCAATTAAAACATTCATGCATATTATCACTCTTTCTCTAGTATGATTCACCTACATCGAGATAATAATACACATTCCCGGGACTTTTGTAAAGGAAACTATAGACCTTTAGAATCAATTATGCATTTTTCTAGAGTATTTTTAATCACTTTATATTCATTAAATAGTAAAATCAGCTTAACAAACTGGAAATATTAGTCTATACTACTAATGATTGAATAGATGAATAAAGTGAAACTTCATTCAGTGGGGTTTCCTTACCTTCCCCCACTGAATGTTAGTTGAACAGAATCAGGGATTGCCGGACTGTTTATCTCCACCTTCACCTAGTAGCTTTCCCTCTTGTTTTGAGGTGGGGGTATTACAGACCGTTAATGCGTGAAAAATATTTCATATAAAGGAGTCTATCAGACATGGAAAAGTACTGTCAGGAATGTGGAGAAGCTATCGATGAATCCTTAAACTTTTGTCAGAACTGTGGGCATAAATTGCACGCCTCTTCGGCACAGGGCACACTTATCCCTCCTAAAAAGCAGCCAAGAACTTACTCGAAGAAACAAAAAATAATCATAGGTGCAGCTGCCGCTCTTTTGGTTATCATGATTGGCGGCTATACATGGGGGAAGTCATATTTCTCTCCAGAAAAAACGGCAGAACGGTTCATCACAGCAATAATTGATGAAGATTATGAAAAAGTTCAGGATATGACAAGGATGCAAGGTGAATCGATCTCACAAGCAGAGGCAGAAGCACTTATCGCGCTTGCAAAAGATGAGGCACATTATATCAACATCGAAACGACGAATTTAGAAGACTTTTCGTACCAGAATGACCTGATGAAACTAACGGAGAACGGCAAGCATTTATTTATTTTTCCTAAATACCTATTTTCTTTAGTACCGCAATACGCGGACTTCAATCTGCCTTTTGAAAATATAGAAACAACATTTAATGAGGAAACATTCCCTGCCAAAAAGAACGATGAACGAAATATTGTTTATGGGCCACTCGCACCCGGTAAGTATACAATACATAGCACTTACAGCGGGGAATTGACGGAAGCTGAATCAGAGGATGTAGTAATCCTCGGAGACAGCTCTAGTGATACGGTTTATCAGGATATTCAACTGGATGCAGAATCGACAACATTCCACTTATATAATGAGAATGGCAGTCCGATTAAAAATGCATATATGGAAGTGAATGAAGAGCAGATCCCCTTCGATGAAAGCCTAAATATTGAAGCATTCGGTCCGCTAAACCTGGATGGTTCTGTCACGGCAACCCCAATTATTGAAACAGAATGGGGTAAGGTAACACTAGATGAGATAAAGATTGAAGAAGATTACTATGAGCTCACCTTGAACACTGTAAGCAAGGAGCTAATGGATCATTTATCAGAAGTAATTTTATTGTATGGAGAAGAATATGTGGAAGCCCATGCAGCAAATGATGCCACAATCTTTACAGCTGTCACGGAAAACGTAAGAGAAAATTTCCAAGACGACTTTTCCTATAATATCGAGTACGGGAAAAATTTCACTGGACAATTAGACAAAATTGAAATAAATTATGATGAGCTAACGTTCTATGACAAAAATGAAGTTTCCGTCCCAGCTAATTTCCATTTTACAGCCTCCACTTTTCATAGTGACGAGCAGCCTGATTTAGAAGAACGAATTGACACCGTAGCACTTCGTATCATTTTCGATGCGGAGGAAGATAAATGGCTGATTGATGAAGCAAATTCGTATGGAATGTTTAGCAATACAGATTTTGAAGCTACGGAAACCCTCGAAGGTTCACAGGAACTGCATCAGGCTGCCAAGTCAGCTTCAAAACCTGCAAGCAATGATGTAGATGCGCAAGTAGAAGAAGCAACGTTAAATTATATTTATAACCTTGTTGAAGCAATTAATGCGGATGATTATGAGCTCGTTCGTCCATATATCAAGGATGATAGTGCCCTTCATGGCATGCAAGTGGATTTAGTAGATCGCTTAGCGGAAAGTGGCATGAAGCAAGAGGTCATCGATGCAACCGTAACAAATATTGAAGAGGACGGTGACGCATGGATTGTAACGACAGACGAAACGATTAAGAAAATTTATAACAGCGGTGAAGAGGAAACTAGTGATTATAATTGGAAGTACACCGTAGAATCAGATGGTGATGGGGTGTCGTTGACGAATATAGAGTAAAAGATTACTATAATGAAATTCATTAAACTGTTTTGGATTCAATCAGCTTACCACAAAAAACTCGCTATTGTATATAAGTTCAATAGCGAGCTTTGTAATTTCTGACATTAATTATGAAAACGCCATTTTCACTTTTTCTTTTTAAATGTCTTAAATAGGAAATAAATGAGTATTGCCACCACCGCATAAATCAAAAACATCACCATAAATCCCCATAGCCCCGCTACTGCATCCGCAAACTCCATATTTCCTCTGTTCGTGATTGCTTGCTGCAGTTCGATTGCAAAGACGAGGACAACCATAACGGTAAATGTATAAACAAAGGAAAGAATCGTCGTACTCCACTTCATTTTTTCAATGATTTTAAAGAAAAAATACACCATGAAGAACGTTACCATTCCAATAATACCGATGATCCAGAAATGAAGCTGCTTATCTGTCATATGTAAACCGAACATATCGGTCAATATATCATGGATATCATTCACAATTTCCGCCAATATAATAACTATTTCTTTCACTGGAAGCCTCCTAAAACTACTTTAAATAACGATAGTCTTAGTTTACTATAAATCTATAATAATAGACATAGGGCTTTACACTACACCTAAAGGTTATGTCCTAACCTCTTCTTCATCAATCCTTATCTTTCTTGAGTAACTCTTTCGTAAACCGAATATCATCAGTAAAATAACCATCTACATTCAGCTCATACACCCGCTCCTGCTCTTTCCTCGTTGTCACCTCATCAGTGAAAAACACATGCACTTCTTTCCCTTGCCGGTGTAATTCATTAACACTTTTCATTGTAACGTCCGTTGCTTCTATGCCAATAATCGGATAATCAGACGTCTTTGCTTTCTTTAAATTGAATTTTTCTTTGCCAAACAGAAGGGTGAGCGGAATTTCTGGTGCTAACGTTTGGATTTTTTCTAAACTTTCCTCTGAGAAAGACTGGATTGTGACGAGATCTTGGGAGAGTAAGTCATATTCGAGTAACAGCTCGATTAACGGTTCTTCCATGACAAGTTCCCCATGAACCAATCTCGTTTCAATATAATAGTGCTCCGTGTCCCGAAACGTTTCGAGAATCTCTCTTAATGTAGGGATTTCTTCCATTGTTCGCTGCTCTCCAAACACTTCCGACGTTTCAAGTTCCTTTATTTCCTGCAATGAATAGTCCGTTGCATTCCCCGTTCCATTCGTTGTCCGGTCGATCGTTTCGTCATGCATAGCAATGAGTGCACCATCTGCCGTCATTCGTAAATCAATCTCCAGGGCATCAACACCGTCTTCAGCAGCTATTTTATACGCCGTAATCGTACTTTCATTAAAGCGATCATTCGCCCCGCGATGTGCAATAACTTTTGGGGAATCAACGATGGCTGGTTCGGGCTCCACTTCCCGTTCCATAACGAGATAAGCACCAGCGAAAACAACACAACTTACACATAAGATACCGATTACCTTTTTAAGCAAGGGATTTCCTTTTATTTCGATCGTTTAGGGCTTCTTCAGGGAAATCCGTAATAATCGCTTCCACACCCAAATCGAGTAATTGTTTTATTTCATCCTGCTCGTTAACCGTCCAAATCCGCAATTTCTTCACTATATCTCTCCCATAAAAGGTATCGGAAAATGCAATCCGTTTGGATACATGTAATGCCTCAAGCTCCAAACTATGTAAATAATCCTCGGGATGCGCTATCCTTTGATCCAGTAACCAAGCAATTTCTGCATCCGGGTCCAACTGTTTCATCCGCAAGAGGCTAGGTAAATGAAAAGAGGAATAAATGACTTTGCGACCATTCCCATATTCCTTTACGAGGGCTAATACTTTTTCTTCGATGCCCTCGTATTGAAAGAGACTGGTCTTTAATTCAATATTTAATTCGATTTTATACGGTGCTAACAGCTCCAGCACTTCCTGAAGGGTTGGCACACGTTCTGCAGACCAAATCACTCGATCATAATTCTTAAGATGAGCATACTTTACACCTGCACTATATTGTTTGATTTCTTGTAAGGTCAGATCTTTTACAAATCCGGTTCCATCTGTCGTTCGCTCTAACGTCTCATCATGGATAACGACAACCTCCCCATCTTTTGTAAGTTGTACATCCAGTTCAATCCCATCTGCGCCTTGGCGGATCGCTTGAAGAAATCCGAGTAACGTATTTTCCGGGAACGTTCCCATACACCCGCGATGCCCATAAATCTTCGTCTCTGTCATCGTAACACTTCCCTTTCATGGATAATCAGAAAGGGAATAAAGCATCCGATCATACTTTATTCCCTCTCATTCTTTTATTAAAAATTATTCTCCTCGTGCTGCGTTTGCTTGTTCGATTGCTGTATTAAATTGATCGACTGCTGTGTTATACGCGTCGTCTACCTCGCCACCGTTATAAACCGTTTCAAGTGCTGTTTCCATAATTTTACGGCCTTCTGGAATCATATCCATTAATGCGCCTTGGGTTGCGAACGATGACGTTGTTGCTTGTAGTTGCTCAACCGTCACGTTTAATTGTGGCATTTCTTCGTGTGCATCAACGGCAACTTGCTCATCATATGCAGCCGGATTGATTGCAAAATAACCTGTTCCCACATGCCACTCTGCTTGAATTTCCGGTGTTTGTAAATACTTCATGAAGTCCCAAGCAGCATTTGTTTCTGCTTCCGGCTTCCCGTCAATCATCCAAAGACTTGCCCCGCCGATGACAACACCTGCGCGTTCTTTTTCCTCTGGGTGTGGCAAAAATGCGATACCTACTTCAAATGGTGCGTTATCAATCACATCTCTTGAACTAGCTGAAGATTGTAAGAACATCGAGACATCCCCTGCTAAGAAACCGGAAACCATGTTGTCACCATTCGTTCCATAGTTAGCGAATGTTTCATCATTAACCATACGCTCTACCCATTCAAAGATTGATTTCCCTTCTTCTTCTGTCCAGCCAATTTCAGTTGGTGTGTCCGTTCTTCCGTTATCATTGTTTAATAATAAGGCGCCCTGGTTGGCCAGCAGTTGTTCATATAACCAGCCATAAGCCTGCAGTGCAAATCCTTTCATGTCTGGATTAGCTTCCACAATTGCCTTACTTGCTTCTTCTACTTCCTCAAATGTTTCTGGTGGAGCTTCCGGGTCTAGCCCCGCTGCTTCAAAAGCATCCTTATTATAATACATAACCGGTGTGGAAGAGTTGAATGGCATCGAGTAGAACGTTCCATCTAAGGAATAATAGTTAATAATATTTTCCTCTAAACCGCTCATATCATAACCATCTGCATCAACCAATTCTTGAATTGGTAAAATGCTGCCACTATTAATCATCGACATCGTGCCAATTTCGAACGTTTGGATAATAGTTGGTGCACTGTCTGTACCGGCAACACTATTAAATTTCGTCAATGCTTCATCATATGAACCTTGGTATTCTGCATTCACTTGAACTTCATCCTGGGAACTATTATAGCTGTCAACAATCGCATTTAATGCTTCCTGACCAGCCCCACCCATCGAGTGCCAGAATGTAACGACTTGTTTTTCGTTATCTCCAGATCCCTCACTTGTACCTTCCGCGCCAGCAGTAGCACTACCAGCTGCCTCGTCCGCGTTTCCATCTGAACCACATGCTGCAAGGAATAATACGAACCCTAACATAAGTATCGCAAGTATCTTCTTCATTCTTTCATTACACTCCTTTTTTTATAAAAAATTTCGTTCATCCGCTCATTTTGAGCAGCTCCAACTTATTTCAAAGCACCTTCCGTTAATCCTTTTTGCAGTTTGCTTTGACCGAGGAATAAAAGAATTAAAGTAGGAATCACAACGATAACAGCACCTGCCATGATGACACCCCAGTCATTTAATTGCTCCTGTGTTTGTAATTGCTTTAAGCCGATTTGTACGGTACGAACATTGTCGTTCGTCGTCGTGAGGAGTGGCCATAAATACATATTCCACGAGGTTAAAAATCCGTACACACCTAAAGTTAGTAAACTAGTTCTCGCAACAGGTAAAACGACTGTCAGATAGAATTTAAAATCCCCCATCCCAGCAATCTGACTCGCTTCTCTTAATTCTTTCGGTATTTGTTTAAAGTTCTGCCGGAGTAAAAATGTCCCAAACGCCATCGCAAAGAATGGAACGGTCAGCCCCGGATAGGTATCAATCCACCCCAAATCACGGATGATATGGAAGTTCGGAATAATCGATGCTTCAAAAGGAACCATCATCGTCGCGATGAAAACAAAGAATAAGAGATCTCTCCCTTTGAACTCTAAAAAGACAAAGGCATAAGCGGCTAAACTTGATAAAATTAATTGTCCAAGCATAATCACTAAGGAAATGATTAAGCTATTCAACAGATATTTAAGTAATGGGAACTGCCCGAACGCCCTGACATAATTATCAAAGGATAACGATGTAGGCAGGCTTCCCGTCATAATGTCTTTGTTCGACATAAAGCTCATGGCAAACGCCATTAATGTTGGCGCAAAGACGAGAAATCCTGAAATAATCAGTAAGATATAAAATATAACTTTTCGACCTGTTGGGATTGTCATTGGTAATGAACCTTCCTTTCACCAAACTTGAATTGCAGGAAAGTCATGAGTAATATAATGATGAACAATAATACCGCCTGAGCACTTGCCGATCCGAACTTATAGTTTACAAATGCTTCCCGGTATATGGAATAGACGACAAGGTTCGTCGAATTCACCGGACCGCCCTGTGTTAAAATATCAATCTGCCCAAAGGTTTGAAAGGCATTGATAATCGTTACGGTCACCACAAAGAATAAGGTTGGCGAAAGCATCGGGATCGTAATTCTTCTTAACTTATAAAAATAACCGGCACCATCAATATCCGCACTTTCATATAAAGAAGAGTCAATCGATTGCAGTCCGCCTAATAAAATGAGAAAGGTAAAACCGATATTCATCCATATCGTTGTAATGGCTATCGCAAACAGTGCCCAAGACGTGTCTGTCAGCCAGCCAATCCCCTCTGCACCAATGGCGTTTAACAACAGATTCAACGGACCCATGGACGGGTGAAATAAATAAAGCCAGAAGACAGACGCGGCCGCAACCGATATCCCCATGGTTGATGAATAAATCGTACGGAAAAAACCGATTCCCTTTAATTTCTCATTTGCAATCACCGCCAAAAACAAACTGATAATAATCGTAATCGGAACGGTATATAGGACGAATAAAAAAGTTGATTTCATACTCTGTAAGAAAATCGGGGAAGTGAACATCGTCACGTAATTTTCCCAACCAACAAAAACGGTTGTTGCCCCTGCGGCATCCGTTAGGAAAAAACTTAAATAAATGGTTCGAGCGAGCGGGTAGAATAGAAACACACTAAACAGAATAATTGACGGTAGTAAGAACAACATGCCTTTAGAAAAGTTTTTCATCCGCTGCTTCTTTTTCACTTGTTCAAAATTTATTTGGCTTTTAGGCGTTTGTTGAATCGCTGTACTATTCATACTCATGCCGTTACGACCTCTTGCTGTTTGCCCGCTCTTGCCGGCTTGATCAATAATCCTGTATCCGAATCAAAGAAGCATAGATTTTCAATTGCAATATGTACTGGAACCTTCTCCCCTACTTGCACGTCCCATTGTCCCGGCCATTTAGCCGTCCAAACTTCCGCACCGACTTCAAACGCAAGCAACGTTTCATTTCCTAACTGTTCTACATTTATCACTTCTACAACATGTGTAGTGTTTTCTGCAGTTCCAGGGTAAAGATGTTCCGCTCGTATACCAATCGTTACGTTCGGGTAGCGTGGTACATTGTTGATAACGGGATCTATTTCTAGATGAAGTGCATCATCAATCACAAGTTGATTCCGGTCAGCATGAAAAACAGCCTTCCCCATATTCATTTTCGGTGAGCCGATAAAAGAAGCTACAAATAAATTTGCAGGTTCATTATATAAGGTAATCGGTTTTCCGACCTGCTGAATCTTCCCATCATTCAACACCATAATTCGGTCCCCCATTGTCATCGCTTCGACTTGATCATGGGTCACATACACCATCGTCATCCCCAGCCTTTTTTGCAAACGACGAATCTCCATTCGCATTTGCCCCCGAAGTTTAGCGTCTAAATTGGAAAGCGGCTCATCCATTAAACAAAGTGGCGCCTCACTCACGACCGATCTCGCTAATGCGACACGCTGCCTCTGTCCTCCTGAAAGCTCCTTTGGCTTCCGTTTTAACAGCTCACTTAGCCCCATCATTTCTGCAGTTTCGATAAGTCTCTTTTGTTGCTCCTCTTTATCCACTTTTTTCGCATTTAAACCGAAAAGAATATTTTGCTCCACAGATAAATGTGGATATAGCGCATAATTTTGAAAGACCATCGACAGATTTCTGTCCTTCGGTGGCAGGTGATTCACAACCTCGTTACTAATTTTCAATGTGCCGGATGTAATATCCTCAAGGCCTGCAATCATGCGAAGTAACGTACTTTTACCAGATCCAGACGGACCAACCAGTACAAAAAACTCCCCTTCTTCAATGGATAGATTGATTTCGTCTAATACGTTTTTTTGCTTATCGTATGACTTTGAAATATCCACCAAATCAATTTGGCCCATATGTCTCCCTCCTTTTATTGAACAAGTTTTATTAAACCATATTTTTTTAGGAAAAAGTTTAAATTTACAGAATCGTTACAAGGGATTAAGGTGGGGTTAATATTATTCATGGTGGGTTAATATTGGGATGTCACGAAAGGGGGAAATATCCATTTTCACAAAAATGCCAAAACGGATAAGATAACAAAACAAACATATAGGTACCGAATTTAAATGTTAAAGTCATAAAGCCCATGTCTCCTCCACTTTCATTCGTCCGGGCAATCAAGTATAATGTAATAAAGGCGGTGTTTATATTGGGTTTATTAAATGAAAAACACAGTAGCTACAACGAATTCATAAATATGAGAAAAGAAACAAATGATGTTCTTGAATATGTTGATGGCGTTGTGTATATGTCTCCTTCGCCGAATATAAAACATCAACGAATTTCAACTTTTTTACAAGGTGAATTGTACAACGCACTCAAAGATAAAAAATGTGAAGTGTTTTCTGCACCTACAGATGTTCTATTTGACGCAGTTAATCATGACGATAAAAAGATAGTTGTTCCAGATCTATTTGTTACGTGTAATCCAGACAATCTAACAGAGAACGAACACATAGGAGCGCCTGATTTCATCATAGAAATTTTGAGCCCACCTAACATATCCCACGATATTGTCACGAAACTAAACCTTTATATGAAAAACAATGTAAAGGAATACTGGATTATCGATCCACTCCAGAAACATATATTGGTATACAACAGAGACAAAAACAATGAAATCAGATATGATGTTTTACATGTTGAGGAGAGTATAAGATCAAAAACAGTACCCTCTCTAGAGCTAAATTTATCGGATATTTTCCAACTTTGAGCAAAACGTTTAAAATAGAGCACAAGCACACATACCCTATTTTGACGCTAAACAATATACTACGATATTATTTGTACCTTAAAAGAGACCTTCTTTTTTTCAATTCCTTCATAATGTAATGAATCAGATGCAAAAAAGATCGTTACAGTTTAATCTTAAACCACTTTCAAAAAAGGAAAATAACCATATGGAAGCTTTTCGGAATGATATCGAATTCTGCTATCCATGGCGTTCTTATCAACAAAGGCGCTGAATGAGGTACATGAACATTTACATACTGGAAAGCTCCATTTAGTGGCACCTCCTGGTTCAGGGAAGACCGTGCTGGGCCTTGAGATCATGCTTCGGTTGAATAAAGCGACGATACCCGCACGAAAGAAGGAAGGCAACATTTGCTCAAAGCGAGAACAAGATCAATGTCAGCTATTTTTGTGAAAAAATTGGAGAGAATTAGTGAATGGCAATAGTGGCTTATGCTTAATTTTATGGTTATGGTGTGTGATTGTTTAGGGATAGTGCGCTTTGCCCGGTTAGCATGCAGGATGGTTCGGGGAGCGTAATTTGCTATATTAAAATGAAAAAGGAAGCTTGGCTGAAGTGCCTAGCTTCCTTTTTCATCTTTCTATTAGCATGTTTCTACATATCTTCCAATACCAGTAGAAATTTCATCTTCCATTGTATTGTCTTCCATCTCAATGATAACTTCAGCTAAGTCCCCATCTTCATCGTACACATCAACTGGAATTTGATAGGATCCTGTAATATCAAATGTCGTGAAATCAGATATAGGATGATTGATTGGTGCAGAACCAGCACCTGCCGTCTTTTGGATATGGTCTTCATCCACTACTAATAACTGATACGTATCTTGGAAAATCGAAGCAATACCAGATACCGAGACCTTTTCCCCTTCTTCATAATTGCTTACAAATGTTTCATAAGAAATATTCGTTCGATCATCGACGCGCACTCTCGTCAAATTTTCACCGTTTCTTACATCAAATTCAAAGGCATTCCAGTAAGACACGATGTTTTCAATTTCACCTTGAAGCGTAACACGCTCGCCTTGGTTGGCATCATCTATTTTGTCGACCGCTACAAATTCTGGGAGTTCACTTTCTCCTATAACTTCAATTAGCTCAAGATCTGAAATTTGCTTTAACCCTTGATGTGTCGAGACGACTCCTTCAGGTTTCACTTTATCTCCAGGACGAAACGCCTCATTATGTTGAAACACATAAATGCCTGCCGTTTCATCTTGTACATAAAATCCTTGCCCACCGAAAAGTCCTGGTTCTGTTGTAATCACACCTTCGACTGCAACAGACTTACCATCCGCTAGATTTCGAGCTTCCTGAATCGAACGTGTTACCGTTTCCTCATTATCTTCTTCCGCTTCACCGATAACCGCAGGATTTGTAATAACGTTTGTTGAACCTTGACGTAAGCGAACATTCGCATTTCCATCCACATTTTCGTTCAGCTGGACATTTAGCGTATGCCTTGCAATTCCTTCTTCATTTGCTGTAAGTGAAAAATGTTCACTATATCCATAATTAGCAGGCCAGCTTCCGTCAAGGTTCTGAACTTTGGCTACTTGTTGTCCACCTTCTAAGTAGATACCTAGATTGTAACCAGTAACCGTTTGACCAGGATCCAGACCTTCAGCCACTACGTCAATCGTAAAGACTTCATTATTTGGTAAAACTGACGCAAAATCGAGTGACATTTCCGGTTCTTTAACCGGATCTTCCGAAGAACCAAAAGAGCCTGCCGCAAATGTAGCTGGGTCAAACCAATCATAAGGAAGAAAGCTCTACATCTGGGGAAAATGGAGAACATACGCTACACTTGTCCAGAAGAAACGACAGGAAAATGAGCATATGATCGTCCTCGATAATGGTGATTTGATTCAAGGCACACCACTCATGACCCATTACGTAAAAAATCATGCGGAGAAACCGAATCCGATGATTGCGATTATGAATCAAATTGGTCTCGATGCAGGTGTCCCCGGCAATCATGAATTTAATTTCGGAAAAGCTATTTTACAGGACGCTGTCGATCAGTCGAACTATCCATGGTTATCCGCTAATATAGTAGATGAAAAAACGGGTAAACCCTATTTTGGCTCCCCCTATATCATCAAAACATTAAGTAATGGGGTTAAAGTTGCCATTACCGGCGTGACCACGCATTACGTTCCAAACTGGGAAACACCGGAGCATATTCAAGGCATTCAGTTCGCCGATGCCTTTACCACTCTAAAAGAGATCGTAAAAGAAATACAATCTAATGAAGACTATGATCTCCTTATTGCCCTCTACCATGGTGGTTTCGAAAGGGATATGGAAACAGGAGAAGTAACGGAAACTTCAGGGTTTACATCTACACGCTAAAAATATTGTGAAACTTATTACCCAAGAAATTCCCTCAATTAATCTTCTTCCTGAATGGATATTAGCTACAATAAATAACCTATGACACTATATTATTTTCCACAGGACCCTTATCTTAGGCAGATTCCAATAACATCTTCACTTTTCTAGCCTACTTAAAATGATAGACACAACGAAAATAATAACAGTTCCATTCAATTATTTCAATTTATTTTGACGTTTATAATGGAGAGCGACCAGGCTTTAAAAAATAAAAGGGTTTTCATACACTGGTACTTACGAGGAACGAGTTTCTCGACGATTCCTTAACGTTTAGCCGTGCAAAGGGAGAGACGAGAAAACTGCTCATCATTCGAGAATAAAATTATTAAAAAAGGATCTATCCCCGCAATATAAAAAATAAAATATAGCTAGAGAGACTGATCCTTGGATTTCTATATAGGTTGAATAGAATTAATGATAGGCTAGTTGTGGTGCGCAGTTCTCTGGTAAACGTGTAAATTCTGCCCTTCTCCCATGACTTGCGCACCACCCCAAATGGAGGTATTTGGATAACTCCCCCAAAACTAGCACGTTTAAATGGTATAATAGCTTTTTATTTATAAGTCATCCACGATATTAATACGTCCAAACCTTAACCTCCAAATCCTGCACCCCAAATTCCAAAGCATCATCCAAGTCTTCTATATAAATATCCAGTCGCCCATTCGTAATTGCACTTCCGCGGTCTTCACAGACATACGTTTCATCCAGTGCTGGAATATGTATTTTTGTACCGAATGGCAGAGCTTGCGGACACGCCATCGTATGGTTCTCCTGGACAATTTCTCCCGAAGCTGTAATTCCGTAACCAGGATCTCCCGGGCGTTTTTTCGTAGATTCATAACCTGCTGTGTATGCCGTTACTCGAAATGGTACACCATCTCTATCCGGTATTTTTATCGTCTGTCCAAATTTAATATCTGACGGGTTACTAATCGCAGAATTGGCTGCAATTAATGTATTGATATCTACCTGATAGAGTTGAGAAATTCGGAATAAACTTTCTCCCGGCAATACCATATGATTCTTTTCAGCAGAAGCCGTTCCTGCTAAGAATAGAAAACCAATAAAGAATGTGAAAATATAAGAAAAACGCTTGATAATAAAACCTCCCCTAAAAATTTACAATTCTCCCGGTAGACTATACCCGGTTAGATAACTTGCAAACTTCATTTTAGGGGAGGGCTGGGATTTACTTTCCTTTTTGTCAATTTAAATAAAGAAGATTAAAAGATGATAAACAACTGAATGAATTTAATGGAAAGTAGTTTATAAAATGTGCGAACCTGAAGCTCCCATGAATTCCCTGGGAGGTTCGCACATAAAATTCTGTGTTAATATGGTTATTTTATGATTTTAACTTGTTTTAGTGATTGTAAAGATGACAGGATACTATATATAGTATATTAGAGATATTTCCGTCAATATCTCGTGCCACTCCCTGTATTGGGAGTGGGAATTGAAATAAAGGAGCTATGCCATAGGTTATGAGGACTTACTCTGAATCTTGGGGATTTATACTTCCAATTCATAAAAAACCCCTTATAATTGGGATAGGTAGTTCTATCCCAATTATAAGGGAATCCATATGGACAAGAATATTACAAAATCCGCAATAAATGAACTGTACAGAAACATCACGACTTACCCCTATTTAATTTTGATCTTCGAATAATTTTTATCGTTGGCCGAACCGTAAGTGCCAGACTTCCAATTAAGTAAAGAATTTGACCATAAATGGAAGCTGCCCCAGTTATATTTAAAATACTTCCCGTTACAAAAGATATGCCAGTTAATATATCCCCTATTAATTGAATGCTCTCATACTTTTTTATGACATATAAGCTGAATCTGCCATTACTTAACTCGAGATCATATCGGTCTCCATTTTCCTTTGTTTTTATTTTAGGAAGAAGTGACACCATTTCCCTCCTAAGTTTTCCTTATTTTATTTTGAAAATCTCCATCATGATAATCAAAACCCTCTTGAAACATCCAAGAGGGTTCACTTTTTTGTTAATGCTATACTTTTACCCAATAAGCTGCATCATTACTGGAAGGGGATGGCGGGAATTGTTCCCCTTTTTCGATATTAATTGTTGTGTTATCGTTATTTCCAGAACCGCCATTCACTAGACTATCAACCTTAAATTCACCGCTTTCAGGTGCTTTTTCACCTGTTTTGAATCTGTTGTCTGCCATCTTTCTTCACCTCCAAATTTTTATAGGTTAACTCAACAGTAGGCATAAAAATATCCTTAGTGTTGTTTTTCCTTTTTTTCATAATTTAAACACTAAGGGTAGCTTTTAGTCTAATATAAATAGAAGTGGTTCTTCGGGTGGCAGTCGTGCAGCGATTGCAGATGGTTTAATAACTTTGGCTGAAGGGACAGATACAAGAGACTCTAGTCGAATTTCTACCGCCTGGTGTAGAATTTATGCAATTCATGAATCAGACAAAAACAGCCAACTTGATGTCCCTTCTGCTACATATTTATTTAAAGTCAATATTAAACCCCCTTAATGTTGGTATGTCTTTACTACCAACAATAAGGGGGTTAAGCTAGTCACAAAAATCATCTAGTGTGAAAAAAGTGGTTTATACTAAATTGGATACTCTTTTGCTAATTAAGGATATTATTTCTCTATTTGGTATATCATCTTGCTCATTTTTAGAATATATTGTAAGTGGATATATTTCATTGTCAGAAGTTACTAAATACCAAATAACTCTAAATCCCCCACTTTTACCTTTATTGGCATCGGGGTTTTCCAACCTAGTTTTAAATACTTTATCACCTTTTAATTTTAGTCCCCGTATATCATTGCCCTCGATATTTCCTTCCTCAAACCTTTCGAATAAACTTGCTACTAAATCAATGGAAGACGGATATTTTCTTGCAATTTTAATTAAATCTTTTTCAAATCCTTCGACTTCCATTACCCTATAAAAATTATTGTTCTTCACTTAACTTTTCTCTAACTCTTGCAATCATATCTTTATAGGACCGTTTAGGTAACTTACCTTCTCTAATTTGCTGTACTTCATCAAGTGATCTAGATATAGACTGTTCAATATCGACCTTTACATCTTCTACTACATTAGCCATATCCTCATCCCCTTTATTATAGTTACCGTTCTCACACATACACATCACACCTTTTTAGATATGTATATGCAGTGTTACCTCTAATTACTATTATCATAACATAAATCACACTATTTGCGAATACCTAGCCCCTTCTAGTTTGTGTCAAGATTTTCTCGGTACCCTTTCCACTCCAGTATTTCTGG